>JANNBM010000014.1:0-54806 GCA_031385445.1 Paracoccaceae bacterium
CAAGCCCGCCGCTTCGGACCAGAAAATCAATGACCTCCGCCATGCCTTTGCCCGTGCGAAGTTGGGCCATGACATAGGGGCGTGGGCCGCGAGCGGTCTTTGCATCCGTTTCCAGCATGGCCAGATCGACGCCGACATAGGGCGCAAGGTCGGTTTTGTTCACGATCAGAAGATCAGAACGCGTCAATCCCGGTCCTTTTTTGCGCGGGATGTCCTGTCCGGCGGCGGTGTCGATGACATAGATCGTGATGTCGGCCAGCTCGGGCGAAAAGGTGGCGGCAAGGTTATCGCCGCCGGATTCGATCAGGATCAGGTCAAGATCGCGATGCACGCGGCGCAGATCGGCCACCGCCGCCAGATTGATCGAGGCGTCTTCGCGGATGGCGGTATGCGGGCAGCCGCCGGTTTCCACGCCCAGGATGCGGTCTATCGGCAGAACCTGCGCGCGCATCAGGTATTCGGCGTCTTCGCGGGTGTAGATGTCATTGGTGATCACCGCCATCGAACAGCGGTGCGCGAGGGCGCGGCACAGATGCTCGGTCAGGGTGGTCTTACCGGCGCCAACCGGACCGCCAATGCCAACGCGCAACGGGCCGTGAGGAGAGGAGGTCATGTGCGAAAGATCCTGACGGTTTGGGTTTCGTGGCGCATCGAGGCCATATCGGCGCCGGGGGAAAAGCTGTGCAGATCGGCCATCGTCGCGCTGGCCAGCCGCGCGGCGATTGCCGTGATCTGCGGGGTCAGGGCGGCCAGAACGATCTGGCCCTGCGCCTGCCCCATCGGCATGAACCGCACCGCAACAAAGATCAACTGCGCGCAGAGTGTTTGCAGATAGAGGCCAAGAACCTCGGCGGTGGGCGGCGCCAAGGGGCGGGTGGCAAGGCCAAGGCCGAGGACATAGGGCAAAGGGGGTTGCGGGCGGCCCATCGCGGCCAGAAGGGACGCAAAGCCTTGACCGAGTTCGGACGCCTCTTGCGCACGTTCAGCCGACGACGCCATCGCGTGATAAAGATCGGTCAGATCGGCCAGATCGGCGGCATTTCGGTGGGTCAAAGACAAGAACACCGCATCCAGATGCCCGGAGCCATGGGTCAGGACCGCCACGATCCAGCTTTGCAAAGTGCCGGCATCGGGCACCAGCCTTTCGTCAAGCGCGGTTTCCAGACCTTGGGAATGGGCAAAGCTGCCGATCGGAAAAGCGGGCGACAGCAGTTGTGTCAAGGTCAGACGGTCAGCAGCAAGATCAGCCATGGACGGGCAAACCGTTGGGGCCGTGATCATGGCCAAAGGTGCGGCCATGGCCGTAAGCCCCGCCTTCGGGGCGGAACGGGGCGAAGATATGGGTCAACGCCCCGCCAAGCTGGGCCAACATCGCCTCCAGCACATGATCCTGACGGATGGTCAGGTGGGTGGCCGCGATCTGGCAGGGCGTGTGCCGGTTTCCGATATGCCAGGCGAGGCGGGGCAGATCGCCGGTGATCTGCACCACCGGCTCATCTGCGGCGGCGATCTCAACCAGCCGCCCATCATCGGTTTGCAGGGCGTCTCCGGGGTTCAGGCTGATGGTTTCGGCGAGGTCCACCATCAAGGGGCCAGCGTTGGTATCGACCCGTTTGCGGCGCATCAAACGCTCGTCATAGCTGAGCGTGACAAGGGCGGCGGCGGGGCCGGTCCATGTGCCCTTGGGCAGACGGGTGCGAGCGGGCAAGGGGAAGGCCATGGGCGGGAACTTTCAAAAGGAAGGCAAGAGCCTCCGGCGAGGATATTCGGACCTTATTGTAGGCGTCAGAGCGGACCGTGATGCGCCTTGCGGTGGCAATTGGGGCACAGGGCGACGGCGTTTTGGGTGGTGTCGGGGCCGTTTTCGGCAAGGGGGATGCGGTGGTGCACCTCAAGATAGGGGGTGCCATCGGTGCGGCGCGCGAAGGGGGCGGGTTTGGCGCAAGCCTCGCAGAGGCCGCGGGACCGGTGCAGAACCTCGGCCACGACATCCATGTTGCGCAGGTGGATGGTGGTGGTGACGGTTCTGGTTTGCGGGACCGGGTCGGCGGCGGCAAGCCGGGCGGCGCGCGCGGTGGGGGAGCGGGCGAGGGCGAGGCGCAGGTCGTCGGCGGATTGGACGAGGTGGGCGGCAAGGGTGGGCAGGTTTTCAGAGGCGGCGACTGATCCGGTATCCCTTAGGCGAACGTCGCCAAGTGGACGAGACTGTGCCGTATCAAGAATGGTCGCGGATTCAGGACTGTTTGATGTCTGCGCCGATTTGATAAGCCACCGGTCCAGCAGCGAGCGGGCCCCCCTGAGTTCGCCTTTTCCCTGAGCGCCATAATAAGAGATGTGTTGATCCATTGCGTGCAAAGCGAGAGCCAACGCAGGTTTGCCAAATTCGTTCGCGATCCGTGTCAGAAAATAGTCAGTGTCGTCGTTCTTCATTGCCCTTGTGTACTGCGCCCCTCGCAGCATTTCCTTGATGGATTGCAGATAAATGCGAAGTGAGCCCAGACTTAGCGGCCCCGTGAATTGGGTCAGATCCGCAGATGCTGTTCCCTGATGACGTAGTTTTGCCACCCGCCAAACCTCGTCAAGTTGTTGGTCGCGCTCGCTCATTTCAATACAGGAAATACCGCTGCGCCAAGGGCAGCTCGGTGGCGGGTTCGCAGGTGAGCAGCTCGCCGTTGGCGCGGACCTCATAGGTTTCGGGGTGGACCTCTATCATCGGCATGGCATCATTCAGCACCATGTCGGCCTTACCGATGTTCCGGGTGTTTTCCACGGCGACAAGGGATTTGCGCAGGCCGAGGTCGGCGCGCAGGGGGCCGGAGGCGGCCGCGCCAGAGACAAACAGCACCGCGCCTTGTTCGACCGAGCGGCCAAAGGCGCCGAACATCGGGCGGGAATAGACCGGCTGCGGGGTCGGGATCGAGGCATTGGTGTCGCCCATCTGGGCCATCGCGATGGTGCCGCCGACCAGCACCATTTCCGGCTTGGCCCCGAAAAACGCGGGCCACCACAGCACCAGATCGGCGCGCTTGCCAACCTCGACCGACCCGATGTGGCGGCTCATCCCTTGGGCAATTGCCGGGTTGATGGTGTATTTCGCGACATAACGGCGGACGCGGATGTTGTCGTTGTCGCCCTGTTCCTCGTCCAGCCGCCCGCGCTGCAGCTTCATCTTGTGCGCGGTTTGCCAGGTGCGGGTGATGACCTCGCCCACGCGGCCCATCGCCTGACTGTCCGACGACAGGATCGAAAACGCGCCCATGTCGTGCAGGATATCCTCGGCTGCAATCGTCTCGCGACGGATGCGGCTTTCGGCAAAGGCGACGTCTTCGGGGATGGCGCGGTCAAGGTGGTGGCAGACCATCAGCATATCAAGGTGTTCTTCGATGGTGTTGACGGTGTAGGGCATGGTGGGGTTGGTTGAAGACGGAATGACGTGAGGCTGCGAGACCACACGCATGATGTCGGGGGCATGGCCGCCGCCCGCCCCTTCGGTGTGAAAGGCGTGGATGGTGCGGCCGGCGATGGCTTTCAACGTATTCTCGACAAAGCCGGACTCGTTCAGCGTATCGGTGTGGATCATCACCTGCACATCCATCGCGTCCGCCACTTTCAGGCAGCAATCGATCGCGGCCGGGGTGGTGCCCCAGTCTTCGTGCAGTTTCAGCGCGCAGGCCCCGGCGCCCACCATTTCCACCAAAGCATCGGGGCGCGAGGCATTTCCCTTGCCGGACAGGCCAAAGTTGATCGGAAAGGCGTCAAGCGCCTGAAGCATCCGCCCCATATGCCACGGCCCCGGCGTGCAGGTGGTGGCAAGCGTGCCATGCGCCGGGCCCGTGCCGCCGCCCAGCATCGTGGTGATGCCCGAATGCAGCGCGTCTTCGATCTGGTCGGGGGCGATGAAATGGATATGGGCGTCAAAGCCGCCCGCGGTCAGGATTTTCCCCTCCCCCGCGATCACCTCGGTGCCGGGGCCGATGATGATGGTCACGCCGGTCTGGGTATCGGGGTTGCCCGCCTTGCCGATGGCGTGGATCATCCCGCCGCGCAGGCCGACATCGGCCTTGTAGATGCCACAGTGGTCAAGGATCAGCGCGTTGGTGATCACGGTATCCACCGCGCCGTCCGAGCGCGGGATCTGGGATTGACCCATCCCGTCGCGGATCACCTTGCCGCCGCCGAACTTCACCTCATCGCCGTAGGTGGTCAGGTCCCGCTCCACCTCGATGATCAGATCGGTATCCCCCAGCCGCACGCGGTCGCCGGTGGTGGGGCCATACATGGCGGCATAGTCGGGGCGGGCGATGCGGGTGGACATTTACAGATCTCCCATCACGAGGCCGTTGAAGCCATAAATCCGCCGCGCGCCGCCGAAGGGCACAAGGCGCACCTCGCGGCTTTGGCCCGGTTCGAATCGCACGGCGGTGCCGGCCGCGATGTCCAGACGCTGGCCGCGCGCGGCCGCGCGGTCGAAGGACAGGCCGGGATTGGTTTCGGCAAAGTGACAATGGCTGCCGACCTGCACCGGGCGATCACCGGTATTGGACACCATCAACACGGTGACGGGCAGGCCCTGATTGATCTCAATCGCGCCGGGGGCGGGGAAGATTTCGCCGGGGATCATGGGGTGACCCCCGCCATGGCAAGCCAGGCGCCCGCAAAAAGGGTCAGCGCCCCGGCGGCCCGCCGCGCATTGCGGTGCAGCATAAGGCCAAGCAGCGCCCCCAAACCATGCAGCGCGGCTGTGGCGACAATCATGCCAACCGCGAAGGTCAGGCCCGAAGCCGCATCCGCATGCGCCGTGCCATGCGCAAAACCCATCACCGCGACGAGCGGAAGGGCAACCGCCAAGGGCGCGCGAAAAGCAAAGCCGACGGCGGCGCCCAGCAGGATGACGGATGCGAGGATCAAAGGCTCCACGAATGGCATGGGCAAGACCAGCGCAAAGGCCGCCGCCATCGCGGTCACAAAGGTGACGGGCATTGCCCAGCGGCCAGCGGCGCTGGGCGAGGCCGCCCAAAGGCCCAATCCCACCATTGCCACGACGTGATCGGCGCCGCCAAGCGGATGCAGAACGCCCGCGCCAAACCCGATTTCGTGCCCAGAATGGGCCAGCGCCGCGGTGGGCAGCAAAACGGCCAGAAGGGTGAGAACGTGTTTCATGAAAAACCTCTTAGCGGATGGGGTGGTGGACGGTGACCAGTTTGGTGCCGTCAGGAAAGGTGGCTTCGATTTGCACCGAGGCAATCATCTCGGGCACGCCTTGCATGCATTGATCGGCGGTGATCACATGCCCGCCCGTCTGCATCAGATCGGAAACGGAACGGCCATCGCGCGCGCCCTCGACGACGAAATCGGTGATCAGGGCGATCGCCTCGGGGTGGTTCAGCTTGACCCCGCGCGCAAGGCGGCCGCGCGCAACCATCGCGGCCAGGCTGATCAGCAGTTTCTCGCGCTCGCGGGGGGTCAGGTTCATGGGGTTATCCCTTGCATTTGCCAGACGCGCGGCAACGCTCTGGCCGTGAGGTGAACGATGGCGGCCCCAAGGGCTTGTTTGAGGGGCCAAAGATCGGCGGCGCTCAGACGCAAAATCGTGCGGCCGTTCCAACCCGACGCGGCGGTCCTGACGCCGGGGATGGCCGAAAGCTGGCGCAGGCCGTCAACAGCAGCTTCGGAGCCTGCCCCCAAAAGCGCCAGAACGGCAAAGGCAACATGGTCGCCCAGCATGGCGGGCTGATCCAGAGCGCTGATCGTTTCGGCGGTCAAAGACACCGTTTCGGCCCACAGGGGACGCCCGCCAAGGGTGACGATGCGGCGGTCAAGCAGGCGGGCGCGGGCGGGCCTCTCGCCCATGGCGCGGCGGCCGAGCACGGTGATTTCGCACATCAGGCACGAGGCCCCCGTAGCCAGATCAATCTGCGTGCCGCGTTCCAAAAAGCAGTCTTCGAACAGGATGGTTTCCTGCGGCAACCAGTCGAGGTGCCCACCCCCCCCAACCGACGCGCGCACCTGAACAACGGCGGCCCCGTCGCGGCACAAATAGGCCCGCTCGGCGGTTTGCGTGGTGGCGGTGACAGCGCCGCCGTCCAGCGTCAGCCCATAAGACAGGCGATCCCCAGATGCCAACCCCCCAGAAGTGTTCAGAAAAACCACCTCCGGGCGGGCGGAAAAAGTGCGCGGCAGCATGGCCCGCGCGGACCCTGCTTGCGCAAGATCCGTCAGCACAGCCCGCCCATTGCGCAGGCCAAAGGTCAAGGCCGCAGCCCCCTTTGAGCGCTGCATCGCTGCGATGGAACGTTGAATCGTGACACCTCCGCCAAGTGAAACAAGGTTGAACCAAGATCAGACGAGGAGCATCAGGGGACTGGACATGCGCCCCAACCAAACCGCCATTGGGGAAAAATCGCCAATTTTTTAGGCAGATCGCCGTTTTGGTAAGCGAGTCCGAATTTTTCGTGCCTCAGAACAAGGGCCGGAATGCCCCGTGATTCCACAAAGCGAAAACCGCCCCCTACCCCATCACAATCTGCAATTTGACATCGCCCGGCCTTGCCTCCACCGCGCGGTCAAACGCTTCAATCGACCTCGCGAAGGGAAAGGTCTGCGTGATCAGCGGTTTCAGATCGACCTTCCCGGCCCCAATCAGCGCGATGGCGCGGTCGTAGACGTTGGCGTAGCGGAAGATCGTCTCGATCCTCGCCTCGCGGGATTGCAGGCCGACGATGTCGACCGGGACCGGGTCCACCGGCATGCCGACGAGCACCACCGTGCCGCCGGGGCAGACGATCTGCGGCAGCTCAAAGATCGCGCGGGCCGCGCCCGAGCATTCAAAGACCACATCCGCGCCCCAGCCCGCGCTTGCCTGCCGCACGGCCTCCGCAAGGCTTTGCGCGCCCAGATCAACCGGGGTGATCCCTTCATACGCGCCGATAATATCCAGCTTTGGCCGGGCGAAATCCGAGATCAGCACCCGCGCGGCCCCGGCGCCCAGCGCCGCAAGGGCGACCATCATCCCGATCGGACCCGCGCCGCAAACCACCACCAGATCGCCGGGCCGGATCCGCGCCTTCATCGCGGCCTGCATGCCGATGGCAAAGGGTTCCACCATCGCACCCTCACCGTCGCTGACGTGATCGGGCAGCTTGAAGGTGAAGGCGGCGGGATGCACGATCTCGGGCCGCAGACAGCCATGCACCGGCGGCGTCGCCCAGAACCGCACCGCTGGATCGACGTTGTACATCCCCAAACGCGCCGCGCGTGAGGTGGGGTCGGGCAGGCCCGGCTCCATACACACCCGATCGCCAATGCGCAGGCCTTGCACATCCGCGCCCACTTCGATCACTTCGCCCGCCGCTTCGTGGCCCAGAACCATCGGCGCGCTGACGACGAAGGGGCCGATCTTGCCGTGCGTGTAATAATGCACATCCGATCCGCAAATGCCGACCCGGCGCACCGCGATGCGCAAGTCTTGCGGGCCCATGATTTCGTTCAATGCGATGTCGCGCAGGGCCAGCCTGCCCTTTTCTTCCAGCACCAAAGCCTGCATTGCTTGTCCGCTCCATTTGACGATCAGAACCAGCATTGGCGCAAGACCGGGCAAGGTCCAGCCCCTTTGCGGCGGCCGTTTGAAGGATAATATGCGCGGAAGGTCTGTAAGCCGGATTCTGTCCCGGAGTTGCCTCCATGGATGATCATTCCTCTGCCAGCGCCGTTACCGACGTGGTCAAGCTGCCTACCCGGGCCTCTGGGCTGAAGATCCCTCGCGGAGGTTTCCGGCAGTTTGTTGCCAAACTGGTGGTCCGGACCTTTCCGAGGCGAGGCCCCTATTCGGCATTGCTCCGGGTGGGGCTTGCCATACCGTCCCTGTTGCCAGGTCCGTGGTGGGCTCTTACCCCACCGTTTCACCATCACTCTGGATCCGCCAACAGTAAACCGCTGGCACCAAAGCAGACTCTTCTCTGTGGCGCTTTCCCTGGGGTTGCCCCCGCCGGGCGTTACCCGGCACCCTTTCTTCATGGAGTCCGGACTTTCCTCGGCGCCGCCCTTTCGAGCCCTGGTGCCGCGATCATCCAACCTTCCGCGCGGGGGCTGGTTTAGGGCAGGTTCAGGCCGCGTGCAAGGGCCTACCCGGCGGGGGCGAAAAGGCCGGGGGCGCGGCCCGCCATCGGCCCGATTTTCCATGGGAAAATCAGACCTTTCCCCCGGGATTTTTGGACCAAATTGAAGGGGGAAAGAGGCGCGATACGGCGTCGGCGGCGGCGCGGTCAGCGGGCGTCTGCGGGCCGCTGGCGAAGGGGCGAAAGCGCAGGCGAAAGGCGGTCAGGCGGGCGGGATCGGGGGCGGCGGGATAGCCGATGGCGGTCAGGCTTTCGGTCAGGGCGCGCGCGGGGTTGCCGGGGGTTTGGGGCCAAAGCGACAGGCCGGATGCGGCAAGCCTGCGCCAGTCGAACCGGGGGCCGGGGTCGGATTTCCGCCCCGGGGCCATGTCGGAATGGGCGATCACGCCGGCGGGCGCGATGGACCACCGCGCCATCTCATCGCGCAGCAGGGTTTCCAGCGCGGCCATTTGCGGCTCGGGGAACGGATGCTGGCCGGTGTTGGCCAGCTCGATGCCGATGGAATGGCTGTTGATGTCGGTCAACCCGGCCCAGCCCCCTGCCCCGGCGTGCCAGGCGCGCATCGCCTCGTCCACCAGTTGTTCGCTCTGACCCGTCTCGCTGATCAGCCAATGGGCCGAAACTTCATGTTCGGGCGCACAAAGCCGCGCGCGCGCCTCGGCGCAACTGGCCATGGCGGTGTAATGCAAAACGATCAGGCTGGGCCGCGCGCCACCCCGCCGCTCGCCAAAGTTTGGCGAGGGCAAAGCCGTCACTGCAGAGCGATGCGAAAAGCGGTCGGATCCCAGGCGCAAGCGAACCCGTCGCCGTCAGGGTCGAGGTTCTTGCGATCCGTCTCTGGCCCGCCATTGGCAAGAAATTCCTGTTGCGCCAGATCGGACGAGGGGAATTTCAGGCAGGCGCGGTCCGAACTGGTCAGGGCAATGCCGCCGCGATCATACAAGGACACGCCCAGGGGATTGGTGGTGGCCAGCGCGAAATCGACGATATTGGGGCCGGCGTCACCCGGACGGGTGGGCAGGCCGCCAGGCTGGATCACCACGTATTGCGCGCGGTTCGCTTCAATGCGGGCCTTGTCGGATTCGATGGTTTCGCGCGATTTCACCGCTTCGAAATCCTGCTCATCCGACACGCCAGCGGTGACATAGTTTTGCACCTCGCCGGATTCCGCCTGAATGGTGCCGGGCGCATCGCCGCGCGGGCGGGCGGTTTGCCCGATCACCGCGCCGGCTTGCGGCAGGGGCAAGGGATCGGGCGTGATCACGCCGGTCTGCATCGGATCCAAGGGCACAGCGGGCGCGGTGCCATCGGCGGCATCTATCGCACCGGCGATGACGTCGGTGGAAAACCCAGGGGCGGGGGCCTGCGGCACCGGGGTGGCGGCAGCGGCGGCAGCGGCCGCGCGTTCATCCAGATAAGAGTTATAATCGGTGAAGCCGGGCCCCGAGGACTCCTGCGAAGACGACGAGCCGCAAGCGGCAAGACCCATCAGGGCAAGAAGAAAAACCGAACCACGCATATGCAAATCTGCCTTGAATTCTTCAGATTCTTGGCCATTACCACCATTTTTGCGGTTTGGAAACAAATCCTGCCGCGCGTTCCAGCACATAAGCATGATTGAGCAGCGCGCCCTCTTCCCAAGGACGGCCAATCAGCTGCAATCCGACGGGCAGACCCTTTTGGTCCAGCCCGACCGGAACCGCGACACCGGGCAGTCCGGCAAGGTTCAGCGTGACGGTGAACACATCGTTCAGGTACATCTCGACCGGATCAGCCGACCCCACCTCGCCCAGACCAAAGGCGCTGGACGGGGCGATCGGGGCGAGGATGGCGTCGATCCCGGCGGCGAAGGCCTGTTCAAAGTCGCGCTTGATCAGGCTGCGCACCTTGCGGGCGCGGTTGTAATAGGCGTCATAAAACCCCGCCGACAGCACGTAGGTTCCCACCATGATCCGGCGCTGCGCCTCGGGGCCAAAGCCCTCTGCACGGGTTTTTTCGTACATCTCGGTGATGCCGTCGCCGCCCGCCAGCCCGGCGCGGTGCCCATAACGGACCCCGTCATAGCGCGCGAGGTTCGACGACGCCTCAGCGGGCGCGATCACGTAATAGGCCGGCAGCGCGTATTTGGTGTGGGGCAGCGAGATATCGACAATCTCCGCGCCCGCGTCTTTCAGCATCGCGGTGCCGTCCTGCCACAAACGGTCCAGCGCGGCCGGAATGCCGTCGATGCGGTATTCGCGCGGAATGCCGATCTTCTTGCCCCGGATATCGCCGGTCAAAGCCGCCTCGAAATCGGGCACTGGCAGGTCGGCCGAGGTGCTGTCCATCGGGTCATGCCCGGCCATGGATTGCAGCATGATCGCCGCATCGCGCACCGATTTGGTCATTGGCCCCGCCTGATCAAGGCTGGAGGCATAGGCGATCACGCCCCAGCGGCTGACGCGGCCATAGGTCGGCTTGATGCCGGTGATGCCGGTAAAGGCGGCGGGTTGGCGGATTGATCCGCCGGTGTCGGTGCCGGTCGCGGCAAGGCACAGATCGGCGGCAACCGCAGCGGCAGAACCGCCCGAGGATCCGCCCGGTGTGCGGCGCAGCTCGTCCACTTTCCACGGGTTGACCACGGGGCCATAGCACGAGGATTCGTTGGACGATCCCATGGCAAATTCGTCCATGTTCAGCTTGCCCAACATCACTGCGCCGTCACCGAACAGCTTGCGCGTCACGCTCGATTCGTATTCCGGCTTGAATCCCTTCAGGATGTTCGATCCGGCCTGTGAGGCCACGCCCTTGGTGCAGAACACATCCTTGATTCCCAAGGGAATTCCGCACATCGCGGGCGCGTCCCCTTTGGCCAGCCGCAAATCCGCCACGCGGGCCTGTTCCAGCGCGATATCGGGCGTTTTGTGCACAAAAGCGTTCAGCCCGTCCGCGGCATCAATCGCCGTCAGACAAGACATCGTCAGATCAACCGCCGTGATCTGCCCTGCGCGCAGCGCATCTCGCGCCGCGGCAATGGTCCAGGTATTCGCGCTCATTCCACCACCTTCGGCACGGCAAAAAACCCCTCGCGGGCATCGGGGGCGTTTTTCAGGATCTGCGCCTGAATATTGCCGTCCGTGACCACATCGGCCCGCCGTTTCAGCCGCATCGGCGTGACCGAAACCATCGGCTCGATCCCGGTGACATCGACCTCGTTCAACTGTTCCATGAACCCCAAAATCCCCGAAAGCTGCCCCGCCAACTTGGGCAGGTCCGCCTCTTCCACCCGGATCCGGGCAAGTTTGGCCACCTTGCGGGCGGTGTCGATATCGATGGACATGGGGCTTGGCTCTCCAATCGGTGTTGCGGCTTCGTTTATAACCACGGGGGCCTAGGCGCAAGTTCCTGTGGCGCAGGTTCCCGCCGTGCAAATTGCCCCGGGTGCCTTTGCCCCTTTCCTTGTGGGCCGCCTGGATTAAACCTGAAAGCTTAAAGCGAGGACACAAACATGAATATCACTTGGGCGGGCCATTCGGCCTTTCGCATCGAAATCGAAGCAGCGGTTTTGTTGATCGACCCGTGGCTTACGGGAAACCCGATGTTTCCGGCGGACCAAAGGGCAAAGCTGATCGCGGGCGTCACGCATGTTCTGGTTACGCATGGGCACGGCGACCATCTTGGCGACAGCGCGGCCATCGCGCGGGAACTGGATGTGCCTGTGGTTGGCATTTACGATCTGATGTCCTTTGTCGAAGCGCGCGAAAGCGTCAAGATCATCGGGTTTGGCAAGGGCGGCACGGTTGATCTGAACGGCGCGAAGGTGACGCTGGTGAATGCGTGCCATTCCGCCTCGGCGCAGGGCGATGTTCCGGTCGGATCCGAAGCCGGCTTCATGATCGCGGGCGAGGGTCATGTGATTTATGTCTCGGGCGATACCGACGTGATGGCCGACATGGACTGGATGGGCGATATTCATAAACCGGACATCGGGATTTTATGCGCGGGCGGGCATTTCACCATGGATATGGCCCGCGCCGCCTATGCTGCGCGGCGTTATTTCAATTTCAAGACCGTGATCCCCTGCCATTATCGCACCTTTGGCCTTTTGGCGCAGGATGCGAGCGTTTTGGTCGCAGGATTGCCCGGGGTTGAGGTGATTGAACCGCAAGTGATGCAGCCGATCACATTTTAAGGCGGGGAAGGGGCGGCCATGGAATGCCGCCCCTTTCCTTAGCGATAATTCACCACGTCCATCGACCGCGCGCGGTCCATATGGGTGCCGTTCAGCCCCAGATCGCGGTGCAGATAGGCCGGGATATCCACCGGCCTCAGCGCGTGTTTGCGCCTTCGCCGCCCGATCCGGTGGGCAACAAGGGCGCGCAGGATGGCAAAAATACCGTAGCGCGCAACCAGGTCTTCCAGCGCGTCAAACGGGGTCAGGTCGTGTTTCAGGGCGTTCATTTCAGGCTCCAATACCGGCGGGGCGGCGCCCGTGACCGGTGGTTTGTTGATGATGAGCCGCCCAAAAATGACCAATGATCGCGAAGGGCGGCGGATGCGTTAGGGTTTGAAGGGGAAGGCCAGGCCGCGGCCCGACCGGGTGTCTGCGGTCAAACGCTTAAACGGCGGTTGCGCCCAGACGATAAGCCCCATCCCAAAAGCAACGGCGGGCGGCGATATTTGCAATTGTAAACATGGCGAACCTCCGGTGTTAGGGGTGAAGCTGTGGTGACACCCTAGCGCAAGATTGGCAAAAGCCAAGCAAAATTCTTTGAGGTTTTGCAAAGCGCCCCTTCCGTGCCGGATTGGCAACAGGTTTGGGCCACGCTGTAACCAATTGGTTCATTTTCGAAATTCAAGCTGTTGAGTCCCATACGTTTTCAAAACGCCCACTTCCGGACGGGTTTTGGCCCCGACTAATTCCGCCGTGCCGCAAAGAACGCGCGCAGCAATGCTTCGGCCTGCGGGGCCGAAATGCCGTCGTAAACCTCGGGGACGTGGTGGCATTGCGGGTGGGAAAACACCCGCGCGCCCATCAGAACACCGCCTGATTTGGGATCGCTCGCGCCGAAATAAAGCCGGGCAATCCGCGCCGCCGAAATCGCGCCCGCACAGATCGGGCAAGGCTCCAGCGTCACATAAAGATCATGTCCGCCCAGCCGATCACTGCGCAAAGCGGCGCAGGCCGCCCGGATGGCCAGAACCTCGGCATGGGCGGTCGGATCGCTCAGCTCGCGCGTGCGGTTTCCCGCCTGTGCGACAATCTTCCCATCGCGCACAATCACCGCGCCCACCGGAACCTCGCCCCGCGCGCCCGCCGCCCGCGCCTCTTCAAGCGCCACATCCATGAAAGACCGGAACCCGCGTTGCTCTTTCATCTGATCCCAAATATCCTTGGCATTCCGAGGGCAAAGGCCCCCGGGGTTGGCCGCGCCCCGCGCCAAAGGATGACAGCAATGGCCGGAAATGAAAACCCAAGCGCGCCGAAGGTCCGGACCAGCCGCGTGGCCCCGCCAAAGCACAGCGGCCCCAAGCCGCAGGAAAAGCCCACAACCGCCCCGCAGCGCGCGCCCGATGCCGGCACCCCCGAGGGCGAGCGGATCGCCAAAGTTCTGTCGCGCCGGGGTGTCGCCTCGCGCCGCGAGGCCGAGCGGCTGATTGAAGCAGGCGAAGTGACGGTGAACGGCAAGGTGATCACCTCGCCCGCACTGAACGTGACGGCGCGCGACAAGATCACCATTTCGGGCCATCCCCTGCCCCATGAGGAACCGGCGCGGCTGTGGCTTTATTACAAACCCGAGGGGCTGGTCACGTCTGAGGCCGATGAAAAGGGCCGCGGCACGGTGTTTGAAAACCTGCCCGAGGATATGCCGCGGGTGATGTCCATCGGGCGGCTCGATCTGAACTCGGAAGGGCTTTTGCTGCTGACCAACGACGGCGCGCTGAAACGAAAGCTGGAGCTGCCGTCAACCGGTTGGCTGCGCAAATACCGGGTGCGGGTGAACGGCAATCCGACCGATGTGGATCTGGAACCGCTGCGCAAGGGCATCACGGTGGACGGCGAGCGGTTTCAGCCGATGGTGGTGACGCTGGACCGGATTCAGGGCGCGAATGCCTGGATCACGGTGGGTCTGCGCGAGGGCAAGAACCGCGAGATCCGCCGGGCGATGAACGCGATCGAGCTGTATGTGAACCGGCTGATCCGGGTGTCTTATGGCCCGTTCCGTCTGGGCGATCTGGAGCCGGGTCAGGTTGAAGAGGTGCGCGCCAAGGTGCTGCGCGACCAGCTGGGCGATGAAGGGCCCAGCGAGCCGGAAGAAGACCGCCCCCGCCCGCGCACGGCGGCGGGCAAACCAGCGGCCAGCGGGCGCAAGCTGCCAGCGGGCGAAGGATTGCGGCGGTTGTCGGAAACCTATCAAAAAGCGCTGAAGCCCGAGGGGGAAGCGCGGGCGCGTCCGGTCGTCAAACGTTCAACCGCGAAACCTTATAGCGCGGAGGACAGCGAAAGCCGCAGCCCGGCGCGGCGCGCGGCCCCCGCGAAACCCGCCGCAGGGCGCGCGATGGACGGTGAGGTGTTCCGCAAAGCGGCGGCCAAGGCGGCCAAACCCAAGGCCGCCAGCCCACGCAAACCCGCCGCCCCGCGCCCTGCCGCGCCGCGCAAACCGGGCGGGGCAAAGCCGCAGCGCTGATCTTTCGGGTGCCAAAGGGGGAAAAAACCGCCAAATTCTCCCCCGTCTCCATTGGCAATCGTGAAACGGCACGCCTATAGTCAAGAAGGCTGTTTTTGGCTTAAGAGGTGGGAATGTCGAGCAAAGCGCTGCAAAACCTGCTTTTCGTGCTTTTCGCAGGCCTGACCGCCTATGTCGCTTTTGGCGGGGGCATGTGATGGCACAAAGATTTGGTGGCCAGTTCAGCCCGAACGACACGGCCCCCCCGCAAGGGCCGAAACCCGGTTTCAACCCGCCGCAAGTGCCTGTGAAAACCGGCCTGCGCGCGGCTGTGATGTTCGCGTTGCCTTTGCTTTTTCTCGGCCCGCTTTTGGGCGGCAATCCGGCCAGCCTGGTTCTGTCTTTGATTGCGGCCGGATTGATGCTGGCGGCGGCGCTTTTGACGCGTGAGGGGATCAAGGCGCAGCAAGCCTTTGACGCGCGCAGCACCGCGCGGCGTCCGGCCATTCCGCGCAAGATGTTTGCCTCGGTTCTGGCCGGGTGCGCGCTGGTCGCGGGGGCGATGGTGTGGGCGGATGGGCTGCTTTATCCCGTGCTGTTCGGGCTGTTCGGCGCCGGCTTGCATCTAGGCGCTTTTGGTCCCGATCCGCTGCGCGACAAGGGCACCGAGGGCATCGATCCGTTCCAATCAGAGCGCGTTGCCAAGGCCGTGGACGAGGGCGAAGCCTATTTGAAGGGGATGTCGGATGCGATCCTGCGCGCCGGCGACCGTCAAATCGAAGCGCGGGTCAACGCTTTTGCCGCCTCGGCCCGCAACCTGTTCCGCGCGATTGAGGCCGATCCGGGCGATCTGACCGCCGCGCGCAAGTATATGTCGGTCTATTTGATGGGCGCGCGCGATGCGACCGTGAAATTTGCCGATCTGTACCGGCAAAACCGCGATGCCCGCGCCCGCGCCGACTATGAGGCGCTGCTCGGCGACCTTGAAACCACCTTTGCCGAGAAATCCAAGGCGTTTCTCGCCAACAATCACACCGATCTGGATATTGAAATCGCGGTGCTGCGTGACCGGCTGAAGCTGGAAACCTGACCCTAGCAACGAGGACCACCATGGCCACTGAAATCCAAGCTCAGGCGCAAGCCACCCTTGACGATGTTGCGAAAGTGACGGCGAAACTTCTGCCCGAACCCGGCACGGCGATCATGACGCTCGCCGACGCGACGCCCGCGCAGGCCGATGAGATCAACAAGCGGATCGCCGAGATCGACATGGGCAACACTCAGTCGATCATCTCGTTCGGGGCCGGCGCGCAGGCCGAATTGCAAGTGATCAGCCAGCAGATGCTGGAAGGCGTGAAGAACAAGGATGTGGGGCCCGCGGGCGACAGTCTGCGCGATATCGTCACCACTATTCGCGGGTTTTCAAGCGAAGAGATGGACCTGTCGCGCGGGCAATCCTGGTGGGAAAAGTTGACCGGAGCGGCAACGCCGATTGCGAAATTTCTCGCGCGATATGAAGAGGTTCAAAGCCAGATCGACAAAATCACCACCAACCTTCTGACCCACGAGCAAGTGCTGCTGAAGGACATCAAAAGCCTTGATATCCTGTATGAAAAGACGCTGGATTTCTATGACGAGCTGGCGCTGTATATCGCGGCGGGCGGGGCGAAGATTGCCAGCCTTGATGCCAAAGACATCCCGGCCAAGGATGCCGCCGTCAAGGCCGCCCCTGAGGCCGAGCAAGTGAAAATTGCGCAGGAATTGCGCGATCTGCGCGCCGCGCGCGACGATCTGGAACGCCGGGTGCATGATCTGAAGCTGACCCGTCAGGTGACGATGCAATCGCTGCCGTCGATCCGGCTGGTGCAGGAAAACGACAAGTCTCTGGTCGGCAAGATCAACTCCACCCTCGTGAACACGGTGCCGTTGTGGGAAACGCAGCTGGCGCAGGCGGTGACGATCCAGCGGTCCAAAGAGGCAGCGGAATCGATCAAGGATGCCAATGATCTGACCAACGAGCTGTTGACCAAGAACGCCGAAAACCTGCAAGAGGCCAACCGCGTGGTGCGCACCGAGATGGAGCGCGGCGTTTTTGACATCGAGGCGGTGAAATCGGCGAATGCCAGCCTGATCGCCACCATCGAGGAAAGCCTCTCGATCGCGGATGAGGGCAAGGCCAAGCGGGCGGCGGCAGAGGTGGAACTGGTCAAGATGGAGCATGATCTGCGCGACACGCTGTCTTCGGCCAAAGCGCGCGGCACAGCGTCCGGTGGCAATATCGGCGAATCTTTGGGCAGCTGACCGTCTCTTATGCCCATTCTTCCCGCTCGCAGGCCCCGGTTTTGCATCGCTTTGGCGGTGCTGTTGGGGCTTGCGGGCTGTGATCCTGCGCCCCCCGTGGCGCGCCCGCCGCCCGTCATTGTTGCGGCCCCGATCCCGGTTGAAACCGCAGCCAGCCGCAGCGAGCGAGCCTATTATGCCCAAACGCAGCAAACGCTTTTGTCGTCGGGGCTGCTGCGCACCGATGGCGGTGGCCCGGATGCGCCGTTTGACGCGGCGCGGCTGACGCAGAATTTCCTGAAAATCGCGTTTTACGACGAATATGATCCCGCGCTGAACGGCTTGGTGCAGAAAGAGGCGGCTTCGACGCTGGGCCGCTGGCAGCAGCCGGTGCGCCTGTCGGTCGAATTCGGCGCATCGGTCACGGACGCCCAGCAAGCGACCGAGCGGGCGCGCGTCGGCTCGTATCTGGGGCGGTTGCAGGCTTTGACCGGGCATCCGATTTCAATGGTGGACCGGCGGGCGAATTTCGTGCTGTTCATCGGCAGCATCGACGAGCGCCGCGCGCTTGGGCCGCGTATCGCCGAAGTTTTGCCGGGCCTTTCGGGCGATCTGGTACGCGGCGTCACGCAGATGGGGCACGCGAATTTCTGTCTGGTCTATGTCAATACCGACCCGTCCGGCGTAGTGAAACAAAGCGCGATGGCGGTGATCCCATCCGAATTGCCCGACCTGATGCGCCTGATGTGCCTGCACGAGGAACTGGCGCAGGGGCTTGGCCTTGGCAATGACAGCCGCGCCGCGCGGCCATCGATTTTCAACGATGATAACGAATTTGCCACCCTGACCGCGCAGGATGAATGGATGCTGCGAATGCTCTATTCACCCGACCTTCGCCCCGGCATGACCGAGGCAGAAGCGCGGCCCATTGTGGAATCTCTTGCAAGCCGCCTTCTGGGCGGCGAAACTTGACCCCGCGCAAGCTGCGCACCGAAGGAGTAAGGCCATGGTTTTCGATTTCCTAAAGGGCGAATTCATTGACGTCATCAGCTATTTGGATGACACGCGCGACACGATGGTCTGGCGGTTTGAACGCAGCGGCAATGCCATCAAATACGGCGCCAAGCTGACCGTGCGTGAGGGGCAGGCGGCGGTTTTCATTCACGAAGGGCAGCTGGCCGATGTGTTCGGGCCGGGGCTTTATATGCTTGAAACCAATAACATGCCGATCATGACGACCCTGCAGCACTGGGATCACGGCTTTGACAGCCCGTTCAAATCCGAGGTGTATTTCGTCAACACAACGCGCTTTAATGACCAAAAATGGGGCACCAAGAATCCGATCATGGCGCGCGATCCCGAATTCGGCCCGGTGCGCCTGCGCGCCTTTGGCACCTATTCGATGCGCGTGTCCGATCCGGGCAAATTCCTGACCGAGATTGTCGGCACGGACGGCGAATTTACCGCCGACGAGATCAGCTTTCAAATTCGCAACGTGATCTTGCAAGAGGTTTCCACGGTGCTGGCGAAATCGGGGATCCCGGTGCTGGATATGGCGGCCAATACTGCCGATCTGGGCAAGATTATCACCACCGCCATCAGCCCGAAAATCGCGGAATATGGGATTTCGATTCCGGAGTTTTACATCGAGAACGTCTCGCTTCCTGAAGAGGTCGAGAAGGTGCTGGACAAGCGCACCTCGATCGGGATCGCGGGCGATCTGAACAAATACATGCAGTTCAATGCCGCCGAGGGCATGGCGAATCCCGCGTCTGGCATGGGCGCGGTTGTGGGCGCGGGCATGGCGGCCGGGATGGGGATGACTATGGCAGGGGGGGCTGGGCCCTGGGGCGGCGCTGCCGCCCCTATGGCGCCGCCGCCGCCGCCCGCTGCCGCAAAAGCGTGGCATCTGGCCGAAAACGGCGTGTCGAGCGGTCCCTTTGCCGAGGCTGATCTGGCCGCGATGGCAGCTTCGGGCAAGCTTGGCCGCGCCTCGCAAGTCTGGACTGCCGGGCAAGATGGCTGGAAGGCCGCCGGGGATACCGAATTGGCGCGGCTTTTGGCCCAAGTTCCGCCGCCCCCACCCGGAGTGTGACCTTTGGAAACCGTGACTGAGCAATATCGTTGGCCCTGCACCTCTTGCGGGGCCGACCTGACCTATGCGCCGGGGCAGACCGAACTGGTGTGCCAGCATTGCGGCCACGCGCAGACGATCAGCGCCGCCCCGGCGGGCAAAAAGGCGCGCGCTTTGGGGGAAATTCCCTTGGCGCGCGGGCTGGCGGAGGCTGAGGATACCGCTGTTACCGACGAGGTACGCAGCGCAACTTGCCCGTCCTGCGGCGCGGTGGTTGAATTTTCCGGCGCAAGTCACGCGGCCAATTGCCCGTTCTGTGCAACCCCTGTTGTCGTCGATACCGGCACGCACCGCCGCCTGAAACCGCAGGCATTGGTGCCCTTCGCGCTGACCGAAAACACCGCGCGCGATGAGCTGTCCAAATGGCTCGGCTCTTTGTGGTTCGCGCCGAACGGCCTGCTGGAATACACCCGCAAAGGCCGCACCATGGCCGGCATCTACGTGCCGTTCTGGAGCTTTGATGCCGATACCGCAAGCCGCTACACCGGGCAGCGGGGCGAGCATTATTACGAGACGCGTACGGTTTCAGTGATGGTGAACGGCAAACGCGAGAACCGCGAAGAACGGGTGCAAAAGACGCGCTGGTATCCGGCGTCGGGCCGGGTGTCGCGGTTCTTTGATGATTTGCTGGTGATGGCGTCCAAAAGCCTGCCCGCGCGGTTGGGCAATGATCTGACGCCATGGGACCTTGGCAAACTGGAAGCTTACACGCCCGACTACCTCGCCGGGTTTCAGGCCGAAGGCTATACCGTGCTGTTGCCAGAAGGTCATGCCGAGGCGCGCAGCCGGATGGAACGGACCATCGAAAGCGACGTGCGCAGCGATATCGGCGGCGACGAGCAGCAGGTCAGCTCGGTCGATACCGATTGGAACGACGAGACATTCAAGCATATCCTGCTGCCGGTCTGGACCGCGGCCTATAAATATTCGGGCAAAAGCTTTCAGTTTTTGGTGAACGGGCAGACCGGCGAAGTGCAGGGTGAGCGGCCTTACAGCTGGTGGAAGATCGGGTTTGCGGTGCTGGCGGTGGCGATTGTCATTGCCGGGGCGATTTATCTGAACGATCCGGCCACTTTTGGGCTGCCAGAACCCAGCTGGATGAATTAAGGCGGGGCCATGATGCGCGTTCTTGACCATGCCCGGATTGCCGAACTGCCGAACCCCTATTTCGGCAAGGTGCGCGATTGCTATGATCTGCCAGCGGATGCCGATCACCCTTTCGGGCGGCGGATTCTGATTTCGTCTGACCGGATTTCGGCGTTTGACCGCATCCTTGCCGCGATCCCCTGTAAGGGGCAGGTGTTGACGCAATTGGCGCGGTGGTGGTTTGACCGCACGGGCGATATCTGCGCCAATCATGTGCTCGCCTATCCCGATCCCAATGTGGTGATCGGAAGCCGGGTGAATATTCTGCCTGTCGAAATCGTGGTGCGGGGGTATCTGGCGGGCAGCACATCTACCTCGGTGCTGACGCAGTACCGGGCGGGTAAACGGGCGATGTATGGGCATGTTTTGCCCGACGGAATGCGCGACAATGAGGCGCTTGCGGCGGCGATCATCACCCCGACATCCAAGGCGTTTGATGGCGGCCATGACGAGCCGTTGACCGCAGCCGAGATCGTGGCGAAGGGGCTGTTGACCGGGGCGCAATGGGACGAGGTTTCGGCCAAGGCGCTGGCGCTGTTTGCGCGCGGGCAATGCATCGCGGCAGAGCGGGGGCTTATTCTGGTCGATACAAAGTATGAATTTGGCACCGATGCGGCGGGCAATATCCTGCTCGCGGACGAAATTCACACCCCCGACAGCAGCCGCTATTGGATTGCGTCCGGCTATCAGTCAGCGTTGGAAACGGGTGCGCGTCCGCCCAGTTTTGACAAGGACGTGATCCGGTCCTGGGTCGTGGCGCGCTGCGATCCTTACCGCGATGCGATCCCGCAGATTCCCGCCGCGATGATCGAGGCGACCGCGCAGGTTTACGTTCAAGCCTATGAGGCGATCACCGGCGAGACGTTTCAGCCCGACGTGACCGGGGCCAGCCCGCTTGACCGGGTTCGGGCCAATCTTGCGCCCTACTTCACGGCTTGAGGGCGCACTGTTTGCGCTAACATCGGTGATTGGGATAGGGTCGCGCAAACTTTCCGGGGGGACCAGATGATTCTTAGCTGTGGCGAAGCGCTGATTGATATGTTGCCGCGCACCTCGACCTTGGGCGAGCGCGCCTTTGCCCCCTATGCCGGCGGCGCTGTGTTCAATACGGCCATCGCTTTGGGCCGCCTCGGCGCGCCTTCGGCGTTCTTTTCGGGCCTGTCCACCGACATGCTGGGCGAGATTCTGGCCGAGACGCTGGAAAGCGCCAAAGTTGACATCACCCCTTGCGCACGCTCGGCCCAGCCGACAACGGTGGCCTTCGTCAAACTGGTCGACGGTCAAGCCACCTATGCCTTTTATGACGAAAACACGGCCGGGCTGATGCTGACGCAGGATCAGCTTCCGGCCGTGCCAGCGGAGGTGGATACGCTGTTTTTCGGGGGGATATCGCTGGTCAATGATCCGGCGGCCAGCACCTATGCCGCGCTGCAGGCGCGCGAATCTGCGGCGCGGGTCACGATGATCGACCCCAATATCCGGCTTGGGTTCATCGCGGGCAAAGAGGGCCCTTACCGCGCACGGATCGAGGCGATGATGGCGCGGGCGGATATCGTCAAGCTGTCCGACGAAGATTTGCACTGGGTCATGGGGCCGGGCGATGTGGTGGAGCTGGCGCGCAAGATATTGAAAATGGGCCCTAAAATCGTTTTCATCACCGAAGGCGCGGCCGGCGCACGGGCCATCACCGCCACGCAGTCGCGGTTCGTCGCCTCGCAAAAGGTTGTGGTTGCCGATACCGTCGGCGCGGGCGATACGTTTAATGCCGGGGCTCTTTGCGCACTGCACGAGGCGGGCGCGCTGACCAAGGCGCGGCTGGCGGCGATCACCGATGCCGAGCTGGACGCGGCCTTGTCGCTGGGCGGGCGCGCCGCCGCCGTGACCGTGTCTCGGGCGGGCGCAAACCCGCCCTGGCGCAGCGAATTGTGAGGGCGCTGCTGCAGCGCGTCTCGCGCGCGCAGGTGTCGGTTGGCGGCACGGTTGTGGGCGAGATCGGGGCGGGTTTTGCCATCCTGATCTGCGCGATGCAAGGCGACACCGAGGCGCAGGCCGAACGGCTGGCGGCCAAAATCGCCAAACTGCGGGTGTTCAAGGATGCGGCGGGAAAGATGAACCTGTCGGTCAAAGACACCGGCGGCGCGGCGCTGATCGTCAGTCAGTTCACGCTGGCCGCTGATCTGCGCGGCAACCGTCCGGGGTTTTCAACCGCAGCACCGCCGCAGACGGGTCAAGCCCTGTATGATCATTTCATCGCCCGAATCGCAGCCGAAGGCATTGCCACCGCGACCGGCATTTTCGGCGCCGATATGGATCTTGGCCTGAACAACGACGGGCCGGTGACCATCTGGATGGACACCGACGCGTTATAACCGCAGCACAAGCGCCTATTGAAACGGATTGCCGTCCGCGGTGATGGTGTTCGCGCATTCAATCAGCGCATTCATCGACGCGCGCGAGCCGGACAGCGAATAGTTGATCACATCGTCGCCATTTTCCGCCCGCAGGTACAGCCGCGTTCCCGCCGCAACCTCGCCCAGAAACTCCACCGCGCTGTTGTCGTCGGGCAGGTTGAACAGCACCGAATTCAGATACAGCTCTGCATCGTTCAGCGTCCATCCTGCGCGGCGATCGATCTGAACGCCCAGATTTGCCGTCTCGCCGGTATCGCCAAAATCCCACGAGGTTGAATAGAACTGCAGGCTCACCGACGCATCCGGATGGACCCAGACGGTAAAGCTGTCGGTGGTGTCATCCACCTCTGCCAGACAGGCCACAGTGCCATCATCATAGGTCACAAACTCAACCTCCCAGTTTTTATACTGGTAGAGCGTCGAAGAACTGGTCTCCGCGAGCGTCATGGTTGCCGAACCGGCCAACACCACCCCGCAGAGCCCTTTTGCAAACAGATTCATCCCATCCTCCACCGTCATTCGAATGAGGCAAGACTGCTTGAACTTGGCCCTTTCGCCAAGCAAAAAAATGGCGTCATTCGGGTTGGATGACCCGCTACTTGCGCAGCCACTCCCAGGCTTGCGAAAACTGTCCCAGGACGGCCTGCACCTGCGAATCCGCCATTTGCGGCTCCGGGGTCAGGCGGGCGACAAGTCCGCGCTTTTTGTCGTCAACCACATCGGTGACGCGGGCGGGCAGGCCGGCGCTCGCCAGCGCAGCGTTATAGGTGCGGATGATCGCCCGTTTGCGCAGATCGGGTTTGAACACCTTGCCCACGGCGGTCTTTGGCAATTCGTCCAAAATCTCGATATGTTTGGGCTGGGCCGCGCGTTCGGCAATATGCGCGCCTGCAAAGGCCATCAGCTCGTCAATCGACGCGGTCTTGCCCTTCACCAGCTCCACATAGGCGCAGGGAAGCTCGCCCGCATGGGCGTCGGGTTGGCCGATGGCGCCGACGAAGGCCACGGCGGGGTGGCCCATCAGCGCCTCTTCGATCAAGGCCGGGTCGATGTTGTGGCCGCCGCGAATAATCAGATCCTTGGCGCGGCCGGTGATGTAAAGATAGCCGTCCGCGTCCAGCCGCCCCAGATCGCCGGTGCGCAGGAACCTATCCATGGCGTAAAGGTCCTTGTTTTTGTCCGCCTCGGTATAGGTGTGGCCGGTAAAAACGCCCGGATTATCGACGCAAATCTCGCCCACCTCGTCAACCTGGCAATCGCGCATGCCCCCCTGCCCGTCCGCAGTCAGGATCCGCACCCCGGTATAGGGAAACGGCAAGCCGACCGAACCGATCTTCTTGTTACCATCGGGCGGGTTGATCGACACAAGGCAGGTGGCTTCGGTCATGCCGTAGCCTTCGATGATCTGCACGCCGGTGGCCTTTTCAAACCGGGCGTACAGTTCCAGCGGCAGCGGGGCAGAGCCGGAAAACGCGCCGCGCAGGGTGCTGACATTGGCGTTGATCGGCCGCTGCATCAGCGCCGAAAGCGCGGTTGGCACGGTGATCAGATAGGTGACGTTCCAACGCTCCACCAGCTTCCACAGATTGTCGAATACCCCCTCGCCGCGATAGCCTTGGGGGGTGGGGAAATGCGCGTGTGCGCCCGATGCGATGACCGACATCAGCACCGGATAGGCGGCAAAGACGTGAAACATCGGCAAGGGGCACATGATGACATCGGTTTCGCGGAACAAAAGCCCGGCGCCAAGCCAGCCGTTATAAATCATCCCCGACACTTTGTGCTGCGCCACCTTTGGCATGCCCGTGGTGCCGCCAGTGTGGAAATAGGCCGCAACGCGGTCTTCGGCGCTGTCGGCAAAGGTCAGCGCATCCGATGGCATCCGGTCACATTCGCGATTGAAATCAAGCACTTTGGCCGCATGTCGCACCGGGTTTTTCGGCCGGATCAGCGGCACGATAAACCGTTTGGCCCCGCCAAGGCTGCGGACCAGATCCACCTCCAGCACGGTTTTGACCTCTGGCGCGTGGCGCAAAGCCTCGGCCACCTTTTGCGGCAGATCGGTTTTGGGAAAGGCCCGCAGGGTGACGACCACCTTCGCCCCGGTTTCGCGCAGGATCGCGGCGATTTGGTCTGGCTCCAACAGCGGGTTGATCGGGTTCACAATCCCCGCCACGGCGCCCGCCAACAGCGTAACAGCGGTTTCCATGGTGTTTGGCAGGATATAGGCGACCACGTCCGTCTCGCCGATGCCAAGGCTGCGAAACAGGTTGGCGGTTTGGGTCACGCGGGCAAACAGCGCGTCCCATGACAGGGTTTCAGATTTCGACTGCGGGTCCGAAAGCAGCTGATAGGTGATCGCGGGCCGCGCGCCATGGGCATTGCGCGTTTTTGCCAAAAAACCGTACATCGACTTGGGCAAACCGCGCGCTGAAAACGGCATTTCCGCCTCTATCGCGCGAACGTCCGCCAATGACTGAAAGTTCCACATGGCCACCTCCCCGTGACATTATTTGCTTTTTTAAGCTTTATGCCATGAAGTTATGCGGTTTGGGGAAGGAAATTTCGAGGTCCGCCATACGAACGCTGCGTTATTTTCGCCGGGTTATTGCATGAACTGCAATTCGGCCAGCCGCGCGTAAAGCCCGCCCTCGGCCACAAGCGCGTCATGCGTGCCGGTGGCCACGATGCGGCCCTGATCGAACACCACGATCCGGTCAGCCTTTTTCACCGTCGCAAGCCGGTGCGCGACCACCAGCAAGGTCCGCCCCTGCCCCAGCTTTTCGACGGCCTGCTGCACAAGGCGCTCGCTTTCGGCATCAAGGGCGCTTGTCGCCTCGTCCAGAACCAGCACCTTGGCGTCGCGCAGAATGGCCCGGGCGATGGCGATGCGCTGCTTTTGACCACCCGACAGCATGACTCCGCGCTCGCCCAGATAGGTGTCGTACCCTTCGGGCAGATCGGAGATGAAATCATGCGCGGCGGCGGCGGCAGCGGCGGAGCCTACCTCGGCGGCGCTGGCATCGGGGCGGCCAAAGCGGATGTTTTCGCGCGCCGAGGCGGCAAAGATGACCGGATCTTGCGGCACCAAGGCCATCGCGCCGCGAAAATCGGCGCGGTCCAGATCGCGCAGGTCCATCCCGTCCAGCCGTACAGCGCCCGCCTGCGGATCATAAAACCGCATTAAAAGCTGCAAAATGGTGGATTTGCCCGCCCCCGACGGGCCAACAAGGGCCACGGTTTCACCCGGCAAAATCGTCATCGACACGCCGTTCAGCGCGCGGTGGCCGGGGCGCGAGGGGTAATTGAACTGCACATCATCAAAGCTGATCTCGCCCCGGATCGGACGGGCCAGCGTCTTTGGCGCGCCCGGATCCTGCACCGTATCATCGGCCTGCAGCATCTCGACCAGCCGTTCGGTTGCTCCCGCCGCGCGCTGCAATTCGCCCCAAATCTCGGACAGCGCGCCAACCGCCCCCGCCACCAGCACCGCATAAATCAGGAACTGCACCAACGCGCCCGGCGACATTGTGCCGCCCTGAACATCGCGCGCGCCAAGCCAAAGCACGCCCACCACGCCCGAAAACGCCAAAAAGATCACGATCATTGTCATGGCCGACCTTGTGCGAATCCGCGTGCGCGCACTTTGATACGCCTTTTCCGTGACCTCCCCGAAATCCGCGCGCGTCAGACCTTCGTGCGTGAACGCCTGCACGGTTTGCACCGCGCTCAGCGCCTCGGCAGCCTTGCCCGAGGAATTGGCAATCCAATCCTGATTTTCACGGCCCAGATCGCGCAAACGGCGCCCCATCACCACGATCGGAACGATGATCGCAGGCACGATCAGCAGCACCAGCCCCGTCAATTTCCACGAGGTCAGCGCCAAAAGCACCAGCCCCCCCACCAGCGTCAAAACGTTGCGCAAGGCCACCGAAACCGATGATCCGATCACCGACAGGATCAGTGTTGTGTCGGTGGTGATCCGGCTCAGCACCTCTCCGGTCATCAGTTTTTCGAAATAGGCCGGGCTCATCCCCATCGCGCGGTCAAACAGCGCACGGCGAATGTCGGCAACGACCCGCTCGCCCAACCGGGTGACGTAATAATACCGCACGCCGGTGCCGACGGCGAGCAAGGCGGCCACGCCCAAAGCCGCGCCAAAGTATTGATCCAGAAGCGAAAGATCACCGGTGCCGAACCCGTCCACCACCCGGCGCACGGCAAGCGGCATCACCAGACTGACCGAAGCCGTGATCACCAGCGCGACCAGCGCCAGCACCAGCATCCTGCTGTAGGGGCGGACAAAGGGCCAAAGCCCGCGCAGCGCCCCCACACGTTTGGATTTCGCCCGCTCATCGGTTTGTTCGGCCATTTGGTTCGTCCTTGCGCAATGCCCGTTCCATTTATGCCTGGCCGCGTGGTCCCGCAAGGGCACACCGCGCCCTTTCACTTTGCGCCCACCTCTGCCAAGTTGCCGCAAAGGGGGGCTGATATGTTCGATCTCTTCACGGCAAAGGACGGCACGCGCATTACCTTTCAGGACGAAGGCGAGGGTGCGCCGCTGTTGTGTCTGGCGGGGCTAACCCGGACGATGGCCGATTTCGACTATGTTGCGCCGCATATGCGCGGTGTTCGGATGATCCGGATGGATTATCGCGGCAGGGGCGGCAGCGCGTGGACGGGCGCGGCCAGCTATAGCGTGCCGCAAGAGGGCAGGGATGCGCTGGAATTGCTGGACCATTTGGGCGTCGGCAAGGCTGCGATCTTGGGCACCTCGCGCGGGGGGCTGATCGGGATGTTTCTGGCGGCTGTGGCGAAGGACCGGCTTTTGGGGCTGTGCCTGAACGATGTCGGCCCCGAGATTGGCCGCGCCGGGCTGGAGCGGATCAAGGCCTATGTCGGGCGGAACCCGGCGGCGGGCAGTTTTGACGAGATGGCGGCGCGGCTGCCTGGGCTGATGCCGGGTTTTGCCAATATGCCCGCGGGGCGCTGGCGGGCGGAGGTGGAAAAACACTATCTCGAAACGGATAAGGGGTTGAAAATAAACTATGATCCGGCGCTGCGCGAGGCGTTTCTAGCCGCCTTCGAAGGGCCGGCTGTCGATGCCTGGCCGCTGTTTGACGCTTTGAAGGGCCTGCCGGTGGCCCTGATCCGGGGGGCGAATTCGGATCTGCTGTCGCTGGAAACCGCAGCAAAAATGCGCCGCCGCCGCCCCGACATGATCTTTGCCGAGGTGCCGGACCGCGCGCATGTGCCGTTTCTGGACGAGGCCGAAAGCCTGGCCGCAATCCGCACTTTTATGAGGGCCATTTGACCGACATCACCCTGATCCGCGCCGCCGCAGACCGGCTTGCCGGTCACGCCCGCCTGACCCCGCTGTTAAACGCGCCGCTGCTGGACCAGATCGCGGGTCGGCGGGTGTTTGTGAAGGCGGAATGTCTGCAATGGACCGGAAGTTTCAAATATCGCGGGGCTTGGGCCGCGGTATCGGCGCTGGCGCCCGAGGTGCGGGCCAAGGGGGTGCTGGCGTATTCGTCAGGCAATCATGGGCAGGGGGTGGCCCTGGCCGCGCGGCAACACGGCGTGCCGGCGGCAGTGCTGATGCCGGCCGATGCCCCGCAGGTTAAGATCGCAAACACAAGCGCTTATGGGGCCGAGGTGATCCTTTACGACCGTGCCGCCGAAGACCGCGACGCGCTTGGCGCTGCATTGGCGCAGCAAAGGGGGATGACGGTGATCAAACCCTTTGACGACGCGCAGGTGATTGCGGGGCAAGGCTCCATCGGGCTGGAAATCGCGGCGCAGGCCAAGGCGGCGGGCGTGGGTTCGGCTGCGGTGCTGACCTGCTGCGGCGGGGGCGGGATGACCGCGGGCATCGCTTTGGCATTGGCGGCGCAGGCCCCGGACTTTGCGGTTTATCCGGTGGAGCCGGAGGGGTTTGACGACACGGCGCGCTCTCTTGCAGCCGGGCGGATCCTGCGCAATACCCGGCTTTCGGGGTCTGTGTGCGACGCGATTGTCACGCCGCAGCCGGGAAATCTGACCTTTCCGATCTTGCAGCGCCACTGCGCGCGCGGGCTGGTGGTCAGCGAAGACGCCGCTCTGCACGCCATGGCGCTGGCCTTTGCCCATCTGCGCATCGTGCTGGAGCCGGGGGGCGCTGTGGCGCTGGCCGCTGCGCTGTTCCACAAGGATTTGCCGGATTGCGTTATCGCGGTTGGCTCTGGCGGAAATGTGGACCCGGCGGTGTTTCAGCAGGCGCTCCTGCGATTTGCGTCCTGACATTTTCCAACATCTGCACCCCCAAATCCGCTGCCAAATCAATAATTTTTGAGATTTTCCAACATGCCCCTCGTGTACCTCGATGAACTGCGCCTGAACGCCGAAATCTCGGGGCCGCCCGGCGCACCGCCGATTGTTCTGATCCACGCCTTGGGCACCAACCTTTCCCTGTGGAACGAGGTGGCCGCCGCCCTGCCCCGGCACCGCATTTTGCGCTTTGATATTCGCGGCCATGGCGCGTCGGACGTGCCAAGGCCGCCCTATGCCATGGGCGCGCTGATCCGCGATACGGAGCGGCTGATGGACCATTTCGCGGTGAAGGAGGCGGTGGTTGTGGGTGTGTCCTTGGGCGGGCTGATCGCGCTGGGACTGGCGACCAAGCGGCCGGATCTGGTGCGCGGGGTGGTTCTGTCGAACACCGCGGCCAAGATCGGCAACCCGGCGCTTTGGGCCGCCCGCAGCGCCGAGGTCGCGGCGGGCGGGCTTGGCCCCTATGCGGACGGCGCGATGCAGCGGTTGCTGGGGCGCGGCTGGCGGGATCATCCTGCGATGCCAAAGCTGCGGCAGATGCTGCTGGCCACCGATCCGCAAGGCTGGAACGGCTGCGCCGCCGCCATCGCGGGCGCTGATTTTTACACCACGACGGCGGCCCTGCGCCTGCCGGCACTGGTGATCGCGGGGGCCAATGATGGCTCGACCCCGCCGGACCTTGTTCGCGAAACGGCAGAGCTGATCGCGGGCCACACATACGCGCTGATGCGCGGGGTTGGCCATGTGCCGATGGCCGAGCGGCCGCTTGAATTTGCCGCGATGGTGCAGGATTTTCTGACTGCGATTGGGCATGTTTAGGCGCCTTTTGCGCCTTGAACCCCTCGCGGCGCAAGCCTACAGTCGCCCCTCCAAACTTTGAGGTTTTCATGACCACCCGCACCCCCAACCTTGCCCTCATGTTCATCCTGATGACGGTGACGCTGGACGCCATCGGCATCGGGCTGATTTTTCCGGTCATGCCCGATCTGATGATGTCCGTGACCCATGAAGGCATCGGCAAGGCCGCACTTTGGGGCGGGATCATCACGGCGTCGTTCGCGGTGATGCAGTTCTTGTTCGGCCCGATTGTCGGCAATCTGTCCGACCGTTTTGGCCGCCGTCCGATCTTGCTGATCTCGCTGGCGGTGATGGCCGGTGATTATGTTGTGATGGCGCTGACCGGGTCCGTTGCCGTTCTGCTGGTCGCACGCAGCATTGCGGGCATTGCTTCCGCAACCCATTCCACCGCCAACGCCTATATCGCCGACATCTCGACCCCGGACGAGCGGGCAAAGCGGTTTGGTCTGATGGGGGCAGGGTTCGGGATTGGCTTTATCGCGGGGCCGATGCTGGGCGGGCTGGTGGCCACGATCGATCCGCGCGCGCCGTTCTGGGTTGCGGCGGGGCTGGCGGCGGCGAACTTTGCTTTTGGGTATTTCGTTGTTCCGGAAAGCCTCGCGCCCGAAAAGCGCCGCCCGTTTGCCTGGGCGCGGGCCAATCCGCTGTCGTCTTTTGCTGCGATCCGGCGCTTGCCGGGGTTGAGAATCTTGCTGACCGTCACCTTTATCTATGCGCTGACCTTCAACGTCTGGCCTGCCGTCTGGTCCTATTTCGGCAAGGAAGCCTATGGCTGGAACGCCGCCTGGATCGGCATTTCGCTGGCCAGCTTTGGGCTGTTCATGGCTTTGGTTCAGGGCCTGCTGGTCGGCCCGGTGATCCGAAAACTGGGCGAGCGGCGTACCGTTTTGGCAGGTTTCACTGTTGAAACAGTCACTTATAGTTTTCTGGCCTTCAACACCTCTGGCTTTCTGGCCCTGGTCACAACGCCTGTCTCGGCCATGGGCGGGATCACCGGCCCGGCGCTGCAGGCGCTTGGCAGCCGCGCCACGCCCGAGGATCAGCAGGGCGAACTGCAGGGCATTCTGACCTCGATCAATGCCCTCGCGATGATCCTGGCGCCCCTGGTGATGACATGGGTGTTCGGCTACTTTTCCGGCCCCGATGCCCCGGTCTATTTCCCCGGCGCGCCGTTCCTGTTGTCGGCTGCGGGCATGGTCGCTGCCGTGCTAATCTTTGTCGCCGGATCGCGCGAGAAATCCGCGCCCTGAGGCGATCTTTTCCGCAAAAGTCCCGGGGGGTGTCATGAAAATCAAAGACCTTGAAATCTTCGTTGTGGCCCCCCCTGCCCCCGGTTGGGGCGGGCGGTACTGGATTTTCCCAAAGATCACCACCGATGATGGCATCGTCGGTTACGGCGAATGCTATGCCTCGACCGTGGGACCAAAGGCGATGATTGCGGTGATCGAGGATGTTTTTGACCGCCACATGCTGGGCGAAAACCCCGAGAACCTGGAACTGATGTTCCGCCGGGTCTATTCGTCGGGCTTTACCCAGCGCCCCGATTTGACCGTGATGGGGGCCTTTGCGGGCTTGGAAATTGCCTGTTGGGACATCCTTGGCAAGGCGCGCAATCGCCCGGTATGGGCGCTGATCGGCGGGCGGATGAACCAGCGCGTGCGCAGTTACACCTATCTTTACCCCGAGCCGGGCGTCGACGCGGCAGAGTTTTACGTGAACGCCGACATGAACGCCGAAGCCGCCGCGCGGGCGGTCGAACAGGGCTTTACGGCCGTTAAATTCGACCCCGCCGGCCCCTATACCATTCGCGGCGGGCATCAGCCGGCGATGTCGGATATCTCGCGCAGTGTCGAATTTTGCGCCAAAATCCGCGCGGCGGTGGGCGACAAAGCCGATCTTTTGTTCGGCACCCATGGCCAGTTCACCACCGCAGGCGCGATCCGTCTGGGGCGCGAGTTGGAACCGTATAACCCCTTGTGGTACGAAGAGCCGATCCCGCCAGACAACCTGCTGGAGTTTGCCGAGGTGGCGCGGCAGGTGCGCATTCCGCTCGCCACCGGTGAACGTCTGACCACCAAAACCGAGTTTGGCACGCTGTTGCGCGCGGGCGGGGTGAAGATTTTGCAACCGGCGCTTGGCCGGCTGGGCGGCATTCTTGAGGCGCGCAAACTGGCCGCCATCGCCGAGGTTTTCAACGCCGAAATCGCGCCGCATCTTTATGCCGGGCCGGTGGAATGGGCGGCCAATGTGCATCTGTCGGTGTCGATCCCGAACCTTCTGATCGCCGAGACAATCCAGACCGGCGGCAGCTTTCATCTGGCACTGATCAAGAACACTTTGAAATGGGAAGACGGCTATATCCTTCCGCCCGAAGCGCCCGGTCTGGGGATTGATTTCGACGAGGATCTGGCGCGGGCGCATCCTTTTACCGGCACGGGCCTGCATTTGCAGATGCAGGAAGCGCCCTGCGATTATCGCCACGGCAACCGGTTTGAAGGCGGCGCGCCGGCCCCGAACTCTGTGTAAATGGGCGTAAAGATAGGCGGTGGGCAGTCCCTCAATAGGTAGCGCGCCCGCCGGACAGATCGAAGACCGCAGCCGTGGTAAAAGAGTTTTCGGCGGTGGCCAGAAAGCAGATCATCGACGCCGCCTCGCTAAGTTCCAACATCCGGCCGCGCGGCACTTTGGACAGGATCATCTTCAAAAACTCCGGGTCCTGACTGAGCGCCATCGCGGTTTTCGCAACCGCGGGCGTCACGGCGTTCACCGCGATGTCATGCCTGGCCAGCTCTTTGCCCAGCGATTTGGTCAACGCAATCACCCCCGCCTTCATCGACGAATAGGCCGGCGCGCCGGGGTTGCCTTCTTTACCTGCGACCGACGCCACGTTCACAATGCGCCCGTAATTGCGCGCGATCATATGCGGCACCACGCTGCGGCTGACGAAAAATGTGCCGATCAGGCCGATATGGACCACATCCATGAAGGCGTCCGGCGGATATTCCCAGGTCGTGGCGTTGGGGCCAACGATGGCGGCGTTGTTGATCAGCACGTCAATCTTGCCGAATTTCGCCAGAACCGCCGCCGTCGCGGTTTCAACCGCGTCCAGCGTGCCGATATCGACATTCAGACACTGCACCTTGCCCGAGCCCGCGTATTTCTGCGCAAGCGCGTCGAGCAGCTTTTGGTCCCGGTCCCAGATCGATACCGATCCGCCATTTGACAGCATCAGTTCGGCAACCGTCAGCCCGATGCCCTGCCCTCCGCCAGTGATAATCGCGGTGCGCTCGTCAAAATCGTATGTGTTCATGGGGTCCATCCAGCGGCAGGCAGTGTTGAAAAAAAAGGGGCCGGGGCGGCCAAACGGTCGCCCCGGCGTTTTGGATCAGAAGTTGAAGTCGTCGATGTTCGCTGCGTTGAAGGTTGTCAACTCAGCTTGGGTGTTCATCGAATTATTGGCATTGATGGTGATGGTGCCAAGGTTTGGCACCTCGAACGTGCCGCCGACTTCGTTCTTGATCGACCCATCCAGCAGACCCAGCGCGAAATGCACCGCCAGCCAGCCTTCGTTATAGGGCGACCACAACTGGAACGCGGTGACCGTGCCATCCTTGACGAAATCGCGCATTTCGGACGGCAGGCCGAGGCCCGTCACATGTACCGTTTCCGCGATACCGCGCGATTGCACAACCTGCGCCCCCGCCGCGATGCCAACCGTCGTTGGCGCAATCACGCCTTTGAGGTTGGGGAAGTTGGCCAGAAGGGCCTCCATCTCGGTCGTCGACTTTTCAGGCTGATCGTCGCCGTAGACCGTGGCAACAAGCGTCATCTTGGCGTATTTTGGATCGCTTTTCAGCGTCTCGTTCATGCCCACGATCCACTTGTTCTGGTCCGGAGCTTCGGTTGTGGCCGACAGAATCGCAATCTCGCCCTCATAGCCGATCAAAGAGCCGACCATTTCGACCTGATCACGGCCAACGATGTCAAAGTTTACCGGCAGGATGGTGGCGTCGCGGTGGCTTTCGTTGCCGGTCAGATCGCCGTTGACCGTCAGCACCAGAATGCCCTTGGCGCGCGCGTCATCCAGCACCTGATTAAGAGCGTCGGGACTGTTGGGCGCAATGCCGATCACATTCACGCCGCGCTGAATCTGCGCTTCGATGATCGGAATCTGGCTGGTGGCTTCCGCCGTTGCCGGGGCGACGAATTCAAACTCGCAGCCATTGGCAGCGCAGGCATCCTGAAAGCCGCCGGTGATGCTGTCGAAATAGGGGTTGCCGGTGTTTTTGCCGATGTAGACAATCTTGATCGGCTCGGCAAACGCCATGGTGGCGGCAAAGGTCACGCCAAGGGCGAGACTGGTCAGAATAGATTTCTTCACGTCGTATCCTCCTCGTTGGGTGCCGGTTTTCCGGCGGTTAATAGGATGCCGGGTGTCCGGCGCAGACCCCGCTACCGTTGGGTGCGGGAATAGATGAAGTTGGTCGCGATGATCGACACGATCAGCAAAATGCCAAGCACGGTCAGTTGCACCGCCGGAAGCAGGTTGGCGACGGTCATGCCGGTGGAGGCCACAACCAGCAGCCACGCCGCCAGAAAGGTGCCCAAAATCGTGCCGCGACCGCCAAAGATATAGGTTCCGCCCAGCATGGCCATTAAAACCATCTGCAACTCGCCGCCGAGGCCAAGGTCATAGCGCACCGATCCCAGCCGCGAGGCGGTCAACAGGCCGGCGATGGAACTGGCCAGCCCCATGGCCACAAAAAGGCTCATCTTTATGCGTTTCGTGCGAATCCCGGCGTGGGTGGCCGCGATCTCATTGGTGCCGATCAAATAGATCTGCCGCCCGAAAACCGTGGTCCCAAGGACCAATCCCAGCGCCAGCGACAGGGCCGCGAACAGCAGCACCGTGAAAGGGGTGCCAAGGACGATCCAGTTGTTGATCCCGATAAACCAATCGGGCACCCGGATCGATTTGTCGCCCGCAATCACCTGCGCAAGGCCCCGGTACAGCGTCAGCGTGCCGATGGTCACGATGATCGATGGCAGCTGCAGCGTGATCACCATCAGCCCGTTGATCAACCCCATCACCACCCCAGCGCAAAGGCCGATCCCAATGGCAATCGGCATCGGAATGCCCGAAGATTGCGCCCAGGCGAAAAGGCAGGCCGACAGCGCCATGTTGGAGGCGGGGGACAGATCGATCTCACCGCAGATGATCACCATGGTCAGCACAAGCGCGACCATGGCAAACTCGGCCGACAGGGTGAAGCTGTCTAATATGTAAGCGATATCAAGGAAATAGGGCGACAGCGCGCTTGCGCCGAACATGGCGAGCACCAAGAGCATGAATGTCATGGTTTCAGGCCGGTACAGCGCAATCTTCCATGCGGGCCTGACAGCGGTTTCGCGCGCGCTCATGCTGGCACCCCGCGCCCGGTCAGGCTTTTGATCCCTTGCTGGCGGACCGAGCGGTCGATCAGCAGCGCGATCAGGATCACCGCCCCGTAAATCGCGCTTTGCGTGGTGCCGGGGATACCAAGCAGCGGCAAAGCAGCGGCAACGCAGCCCAAAAGCAGCACCCCCAGAACCGTGCCCAGCACCGACCCCGAGCCGCCGTTTATCGACACCCCGCCGATCACAACCGCCGCAATCACCTGAAATTCAAACCCGTTGCCGGTGTTGGACGGGTTCACAAAGCCCCAGCGGCTGGCATACATGATGCCCGCAAGACCCGCCAAAGCGCCGGACAACGCGAACACCAAAAGCGTGACGCGCGCGGCGTTGATGCCGCGCAGGGGGGCGGCCACGGGGTTGGAACCAAGCGCGAAGATCTGCCGGCCCACCTGCGAATGGCGCACGAAAACATAGGTCAGCGCGGCGATGCCTAGGCTCATGAAAATGATCCACGGAATGCCGAACATGGGCGAGGTTTGCGACATGGATTTCAACGCCGAGGGCACGAACTGCCGGTCGATCTGTTTGGCGTCGGATACGATATAGGTCAGACCCCGGTATAGGTTCAGCGTGCCAAGTGTCACGATGATGGCGGGCAGGCGGAAATAGGTGACAAGAACGCCGTTGAACAGGCCCAAAGCCGTGCCAGTGCCGATGGCGAGGGCAAAGCCAAGCGGCCACCAGATTTCAGGGTAGAACTTGAACATCATGCCGGTCAACATGGCCGACAGACCAAGGATCGAGCCGATGCTCAGATCAACATGGCGCGCGACCAGAACCAACATCTGGCCCATGGCCCCGATCAGGATCAAGGGCACCAGCAGCAGGATGATGCGCAGGCTGTTCAGGGACAGGAACTGCGGTTTGACGACGCCGACGGCCAGACAGAACAGCACGATCATCACGAAAATCCCGGCCTCGCGGCGGATCAAAAGCGTGCGAAGCAGATTCATGCCGCGACCCCGCTGCGCGGCACGGCCGCGTGCATGATCGATTCCTGGCTTGCCTCGCCGCGCGCAAGATCGGCCGTCAGCCGCCCCTCGGACATGACAAGAACCCGGTCGCACAGCGCCAGAAGCTCTGGCAATTCGGACGATATCAGCAAGATCGCGCAGCCCTTGACGGCCAGCGCGCCGATCATGTCGTAAAACTCGGCCTTCACCCCGATGTCGATGCCGCGCGTCGGTTCGTCGAGGATCAAAACCTTCGGATCGGTCAAAAGCCAGCGCGCCAGAATGGCCTTTTGCTGATTGCCGCCCGACAACTCGCCAATCGGTTGGCGGGGGGAGGCGAGGCGGATGCTGAGATCCGTGATCGCACGCGCCGCCATGGCCTTTTCCGCCCCGCGCCGGATCACCCCAAGGCGCGAAATTTTGCCCGGCGCCGCCGCCGTGATGTTACTCTCCACGCTCAGCGATCGGAAAATCCCCGCAACCGCACGGTCTTCGGGCACAAAAGCCAGCCCCAGACCGATGGCCTGCGACGGGTCGGTGATTGCCACGCGTTGCCCGTTCACCGAAATGGAGCCCGACGCGGCGGGCGCGACGCCAAAAAGCGCGCGGGCAACGTCGGTCCGCCCCGCGCCGACCAGCCCGCCCAAGCCCACAATCTCGCCCTTGCGGACGGTAAAGCTGATGTCATGGAACACGCCCGGCAGGCTAAGCCCTTGAACATCCAACGCGATCTCGCCGATCTCGGTGCCTTGCTTGTGCATGTATTCCTTCAGTGGCCTGCCGATCATATGGCGGATGATGTCGGCATTGCTTAGATCGGCAATCTTGCCGGTGACCACCTTGGCCCCATCGCGAAACACCGTGACCCGGTCGCACAGCGCGCGCACCTCCTCCAAACGGTGGCTGATAAAGATGATCGTGCGCCCCTCATCGCGCAGGCGCCGGGCGATGACAAAAAGCGTCTCGGCCTCTTTGGGCGTCAAAGGCGCGGTCGGCTCGTCCATGATGATCACGCGGGCGTTCGAGGCCAAAGCACGGGCAATTTCAACCATCTGCTGATCGGCAATCGACAGCCCCCGCATCGGGCGCGCCACATCAATCCGCACGCCCAAAAGGTCCATGATGGCCTGCGCGTCCTGCATCATCCGCGCCCAGGGCACGCGGGACAGCCAACCGCCCTCGTGCCGCCCCAGCACCAGGTTTTCGGCCACGGAAAGATCGGGAAACGACAGCGGTTCCTGATGGATCAGGGTGATGCCAAGCTTTTGCGCGGCATTCGGGCTGCTGATTTCCGCGCGCGCGCCGTTGATGGACAGGCTGCCTTTGGTCGGCTGATGAACCCCGGCAAGGATCTTGGCAAAGGTCGATTTGCCCGCGCCATTCTCGCCAATCAGCGCATGAATTTCGCCCGCCATCAGATCCAGATCAACATCGCGCAGCACCTCGACCATCGCAAACGACTTGGAAATGCCCTTTGCTGAAATGACGGGCACGGTCATGCCGGCACCGGGGCCAGCGGGTCGACCAGACCGCGCAATTTCAGGTCGGCCCAGAAGCCAGCGGGAATTGGAACCTGCACCGAGGCCAGATTTTGCCGAACCTCCTCGGCCCGCACCCCGCCCGGAATGACCGAGGCGACAATCGGATGGGCCAGCAAAAACTGCAACGCGGCGGCGGGCAGCGCCACCTTGTGCGCGGCGCAGACCGCTTCCAGCCCGCGCACCCGCGCCTGAATCTCCGCCGAAGCTTGGCCGTAAGCATAATGCTGCGGCCCCCCGGAGCCGGTCACCAGAATGCCCGAGGCAAAAGGCGCGCCGATAATCGCCGAAACCCCGCGCTTTTGCAGCGCCGCCATGCCGCTGTGCAGGCTGGCGTGATCGAGCAGGGTATAGGGCATGGCCACCAGGCAGAAATCCAACGGCACCAGCGGCGCCACGGTATCAAGCGCAAGGGTGTTGTTGATCCCCATGCCAAAGGCCTTGATGTCGCCCGACTGTTTCAACTCTTCGAGCGCCTTGATGCCCGAAGACACCAACTGCGCGACGTATTTCGCCTGATCCTCGCCATGAAAATCGGCGTCCAGATCGTGGATCACCAGCGCGTCCACGGTATCAAGCGCGATGCGCTGCAAAGCTTGCTCATAGGATCGCATGATCCCGTCATAGGTATAATCGAACCGAACCTCGAACCGCAAACCGCCGGTCCATGGGGCCCGGTCAAAGCTGGCCGGATCGCGGGGCCGGTGCAGGGTGCGGCCAACCTTTGTGGTGATCTGAAATTCGCCGCGCGGCTTGGTGCGCAAAAACGCGCCCAACCGATGCTCGGCCAACCCCCGGCCATACCATGGGGCGGTGTCATAAAACCGCACCCCAGCCTCCCAAGCCGCATCCAGCGTCGCCTGCGACTGCGCTTCGGGAACCAATGTGTACAGCTCGCCCAGATGCGCAGCGCCAAAGCCAAACACTGGCACCCGAAGATGCGTCTGGCCAATCGCCCGATACGGCAAATCTGCGCGTGTCAACGTAACGCCCCCCTAGAACGGCGAACCCGGGTTCGGGCCGCAGCACCCAACTTGTCAGACAAAAATTAGTTTGACAAGTTGTAAAGATTTGTTTGACAAGTTTTGTATTGGGCGTCCATTGAACGGATGGACCGTTGCTGCTTGGGGGCAGAAGTGACGACAGGATTGAACAGCGCCACTGCCGTGCCTTGCGCCCCTTTTGGCGCATTGGGCGCGGCGTTGTTCCGCTCTGCCCTCCATCGGCCGCCGCCTGTTCGCGGTCCGAACTTTTCGATAAACATCTTCCCACAACGTCCTGTTTCCGCGCTTGATGCGCGGTCTGACCCGATGACTGGAGCCATCCGATGACCCGCATTACCGATGTCCGCACCACGATCTATGAATGGATCGGCCCCGTCGCCCCGATGCCTCCGCATTTTTGCACGACCGCAAGCGACCTTGTGGCCGATGTTACCGGCTCGATCTCGGGCTTTCGGTTTTTGGGCTGGCTGGTGGTTGAAATCGAATGTGACGACGGCACAGTTGGCATCGGCAACGCGGCGCTGGCCCCGCATGCGACCAAGGCGACGATCGACACCTATCTGAAGCCGCTGCTGATCGGCACCGATCCGATGGACAGCGAGTATATCTGGCAGTCGATGTACCGCCGCACCCTGCCTTGGGGCCGCAAGGGCATTGGCATGGTCGCGATCAGCGCGGTCGATCTGGCGATCTGGGATGCCAAGGGCAAGATCCTGAACCAGCCGGTGTTCAAACTGCTGGGCGGGCGCACCAAACCCAAGATCGAGGTTTACGCCAGCCGCCTGTATTCGCAGCCCTTGGACACGCTGTTTACCGAAGCGAAATCCTATGCCGATCAGGGGTTCAAGTCGGTCAAGATCCGCTTTGGCTGGGGTCCGAAGGACGGGCTTGAGGGCCTGCACCGAAACGTTGATCTGGTGCGCACCACGCGCGAGGCGGTGGGCGAAAACGTCGATATCATGGCCGACGCCTATATGGGCTGGAACGTCGAATACGCCAAGCGGATGCTGCGGATGCTGACGCCGTTCAACCTGCGCTGGGTCGAAGAGCCGGTGATTTCGGACGACCTGCACGGCTATGCCGAGCTTAAGGCGATGAACCTTGTGTCAATCTCGGGCGGCGAGCATGAATATGCCCTGCCGGGATTCCGCCAAGCGCTGGACCTTGGGGCCTATGACATTGCCCAATATGATGTGAACCGCGTGGGCGGCATCACGGCGGCCAAGAAAATTGCCGATTTGTGCGAAGCGCATGACGTGCTGGTGATCCCGCATGCCGGGCAGATGCACAACTATCACCTCACCATGTCCAGCTATGGCGCGCCGATTTCGGAATACTTTCCGAAGGTTCCGGTCGAAGTTGGAAATGAGCTGTTCTGGTACATTTTCGATGGTGAACCTGTGGCCGAAGGTGGCTATATCAACCTGTCCGACACGACGCCGGGCTTTGGCCTGACCCTGAAAACCCCCGATGAAAACTTCAAACTGACCCGCTAAGGAGCACAATGCCCGCCTTTCCCATCATCGACGCGCACCTGCATGTCTGGGACCAGACCTGGCTGAAGTATTCGGCATTTGACGGCCATCCTTTGTTTGGCCATCCCTATCACGTCGAGGATTTTCAGCGCGACTGCGGCGCGCTTCAGGTCGAGGCGATGGTGTTTTTGGAGTGCTATTGCGATTTTTGGGACGGCGGCGGGCAGTATCTTGAAGAAATAGAGTTCGTCCAGGACGAGGCGGCGCGCGATCCGCGGATCAAGGGCATCGTGGCGATGGCGCCGATGGAATGGGGGGCGCGGGTGCGCCCTTTGCTGGTGCAGATGCGGGCCAATCACCCAACCGTCAAAGGCATCCGCCGCATCGTCGAATTTGACGCCGACCCGCGCGCGCTGACCTTGTCGGATGACTTTGTGGCGGGCGTCAACTTGCTGGACGACTTCGGCTATAGCTTTGATATCAATGTAAATTACACCCAGATGGATATCGTCCGCGCCTTCGTGCCGCGCGTCCACGTTCCGCTGATCCTGGACCATTGCGGCAAGCCGGGGATCCGCCAGGGTGCCATCGCGCAGTTCCGGGATGATATGACGGCGCTTGCGGCGCATGAAAACCTGTGGGTCAAACTGTCTGATCTGCCGATGGCTGCCGATACGGAAAACTGGACCGAAGCCGATCTTTTCCCGTATATTCAGGCCACACTTGACGCCTTTGGCCCGGACCGGGTGATCTATGCCGGGGATTATCCGATCTGCCTGGGCGCGACCAGCCTGCCGCGCTGGGTCGATGTGTTGGACCGCGCGTTTGCGAAACTGGGCCTTAGCACGGGCGAGACGCGGAAAATCTACCGCGATAACGCCAACGACTTTTACCAACTTGGCCTGTGAGGATGCAATCGTGACCGCGCCACAGCCCCTGCCCGATGCCTTCTCTGAGCTGGTCGCGGCCCAGCGACGGCTGTTACAAAAGCCCGAAACGGTGGGCCCCGCCCCGCCGCGCCGCGCCATTTCCGAACAGGTCGCCAGCCGGTTTCTGGCGATGATCAAATCGGGCAACCTGCGCGCGGGCGACCGTTTGCCGACCGAACAGCAGATGACCATCGCCTTTGGTATCTCGCGCCCGCCGCTGCGCGAGGCGCTGAAGGCGCTGACGTTGATGGGCGTGCTCGAAAGCCGTCAGGGTGGGCGTTACACCGTCACCGATCTGTCGCCCTCACGGCTGGTTGCGCCGTTCAACGTGATGCTGAGTGTGGGCGATTATGACGTTCACGAACATTTCGAGGCGCGTTTGATCGTCGAGCTGGAACTGATCCGACTGGCCGCTGAACGCGCAAACGCGGGCCAGCGCGCCCGAATCTTGCAGCACGCGGTGGACGGGCGGGCGTTCAATGACGATCCCGTCGCCTTTCGCCTGCTGGACGTTGAATTTCACCAATCGCTCTATGACGCTGCCGCAAACCGTTTGTTGTCGGCGCTGGCGCAGGGGCTTTATGACGTCGCGCTGGATGTGCGCCGCGTGGCCAGCAGCCTGCCGGGGATCATCCAGATCTCGGTCGGCCAGCATATCGAGATCGCCGAAGCGGTGATGCAAGGCGACGCTGCACGCGCGGTTGCGGCCGGGCGGCGGCATCTGGAACATGTCCGCGACACCACCATTGTGGCCATGGCCGCCGCCGCCGCGCCGCGCTGAAAGGAACCTGACATTGCCCGAACAAATCGCCTTTCGGATGACCCTTTTTCCCGGTCAGGCCGCCGAATACCGCAAGCGCCATGACGAGATTCCCCCTGACCTTTGCCAGGCGCTGAAGGAGGCCGGCGTGTCGGACTATTCGATCTGGCTGGACGCCGAGGCGAACCATCTGTTCGGCACCCTGACCCGCACGGACACGCACGCGATGGATGCGCTGCCGGACACTGAAATTGTCAAACGCTGGTGGGCCTTTATGGCCGATATCATGGCCACGGACGCCGATAATGTGCCGGTGCAAATCCCGCTGAAAAGAGTGTTTCATCTGCCATGACAAATCCCTTTGTGATCAAGGACGTCCGCGTTTATATTCTGAAACCCGGCGCCAGCGGCGGCGATTATTTCAACGCGGGACAGGGGCATTGGCTGGTCGACAGCCTGATCGCAAATCCCATGCACGCCTATGCCGACTACCGTGCCAAACGCTCCAGCTGGGGGATCAATGTCCTTGGCTCCCTGGTGGTGGAAATTGAGGCGGCGGATGGCACCATCGGGGTTGCCGCAGGCTCGGGCGGCATGCCCGCCGCATGGCTGATCCGCCATCATTTCGACAGCTTTTTGCGGGGGCAGGATGCGCGCAACACCAACCGGATCTGGGATCAGCTTTACCGCGCCTCGTTGCCCTATGGCCGCAAGGGGCTGACCATCTTTGCCATCAGCGCCGTCGATCTGGCTTTGTGGGACCTGTTGGGAAAGGTGCGGGGCGAGCCGGTTTACAACCTGATCGGCGGGCGCACCCGCGACGAGATCGGCGTTTATTGCACCAGCCCCCATGCGGACGCGGTCAAGACGCTTGGCTTTTTCGGCGCCAAGGTTCCGCTGCCCGAAGGCCCCTTTGACGGCGAGCCGGGCCTGCGCCGCAATGTCGCCTACCTCGCGGCCCAGCGCGCCGCGATTGGCCCCGATTATCCTTTGATGGTCGATTGTTACATGTCGCTCGATGTGCCCTACGCCATTCGGCTGGCCGAAGCCTGCAAGGATCTGAACATTCATTGGTGGGAAGAGGTTTTGCACCCGGACGATATCGAAGGTTATCGGCGGATCAAACAGGCCCATCCCACGATCAAATTCACCACCGGCGAGCATGAATACACCCGCTACGGTTTTCGCCGCCTGATCGAAGAGCGCACCTTGGATATCTTGCAGCCCGATGTGATGTGGGTGGGCGGGCTGACCGAAATGCTGCGCATCGCCGCCCATGCCTCGGCCTATGACATGACCGTCGTGCCGCATGGCTCCGGCCCCTATTCTTATCATTTCATCACCGCCCAGACCGGCCCGGCCTTTTGCGAATACGTCGCCGCCAGCCCCGATGGCCGCGCGGTCCGTCCGGTTTTCGGCGGGCTTTTTACCGGCGAGCAGATGCCGCAAGATGGCATAATCCGCCTGACCGATGCGCCCGGTTTCGGGATGGACCTCGCCGATCATTCCATGCTGGAAAGGGTGGTTTAACGCGGTTCGGGGGCGGCACCGTTCTGACGGCCCGCCCCCGCCCCTTAAGCGTCTTTCGGCACAACGCGCAGGCGCAATTCGCGCAACTGCTCGTTCAAGGGCTCGCTGGGCGCGCCCATCAACAGGTCTTCGGCGCGCTGGTTCATCGGGAACATGATGACCTCGCGGATGTTCGCCTCATCCGCCAGCAGCATCACCGCACGGTCGATGCCCATCGCGCAGCCGCCGTGCGGAGGCGCGCCGTATTTGAACGCCTTGACCATGCCGCCAAACCGCTTGTCGACCTCAGAGTTCGGGTATCCCGCCAGCTCGAACGCCTTGTACATGATTTCCGGCTTGTGGTTGCGGATGCCGCCCGAGATCAGCTCGTATCCATTGCAGGCCAGATCGTATTGATAGGCATAAACAGCCAAAGGATCACCCTGCAGCGCTTCCAGCCCGCCTTGCGGCATCGAGAAGGGGTTGTGCGAAAAATCGATCTTGCCCTCGTCGGTTTTTTCAAACATCGGGAAATCGACGATCCAGGCAAAGCGGAAGGTGCCCGTTTCCGCAAGTCCCAACTCGCGACCAATCTCGTTGCGCGCGCGGCCCGCGACGGATTGGAAATTCTCGGGCTTGCCGCCAAGGAAGAACGCCGCGTCGCCAAGGCCAAGGCCAAGTTGCAGGCGGATGGCTTCGGTCCGCTCTGGCCCGATGTTCTTGGCGAGGGGACCGGCGGCTTCCATTGGGCCAATAAATGTTTCAATTCGCTTGCGAGCGGACATTAAGTCAAGCGCATCGCCGGATTCGACAAGTTTGTCCAAGCCGTTAAATGCCGCATGGATATGGTCATCTCCCGATTCCGACGTTGTTTTCAAAATGTAGGCGAGATGCTCATTGTCTACACTTTTGCTTTCAATCCAACCGCTAGCGAGCCGATGCAGATCAGCCTCCATAGGATTCTCACGCTTCCGCCAGAAGATATACCCCATGCCCGGCAGGCCTTCCTTCTGGGCAAAAGCGTTCATTCGGTCGCAGAACTTGCGGCCCACCGGCTCACCCTTAGGCCCCTTGGGTGCGGGAATGGCGCGAATTTCGGTGCCCTCCTGCTCCAGCAATTTGGCGAACACGGCAAAGCCAGAGCCCGCGAAATGCTCGCTGACCACTTGCATCCTGATCGGGTTGCGCAGGTCGGGCTTGTCGCTGCCGTACCACAGCAGACTGTCGCGGTAGGCAATCAGCGGCCAATCGGCGGGCACCTGCATGTCGGGGCGGAATTCCTGAAACACGCCTTGGATCACCGGCTGCACGGCGGCAAAAATATCGGCCTGCTCGACGAACGACATCTCGACATCCAGCTGGTAAAAGTCCGTCGGCGAGCGGTCGGCGCGCGGGTCTTCATCGCGAAAACAAGGCGCGATCTGGAAATAGCGGTCGAAACCGCTGACCATGATCAGCTGCTTGAACTGCTGCGGGGCCTGCGGCAGGGCATAGAATTTACCCGGATGCAGGCGCGAAGGCACCAGAAAATCGCGCGCGCCTTCGGGGCTGGACGCGGTGATGATCGGGGTCTGAAACTCGTTAAACCCCTGATCCCACATCCGATTGCGCAAACTGCGCACCACGTTGGACCGCAGCATCATATTGCGGTGCAGTTTTTCGCGGCGCAGGTCCAGAAACCGGTAGGTCAACCGGGTTTCCTCGGGGTATTCGACATCGCCGAACACCGGCATCGGCAAGTCCGCCGCCTCGCCCAGAACGGTCAGCCCGGTCGCATAAACCTCGATCTCGCCGGTCGCGATCTTTGGGTTCACCAAGGACGCATCGCGCGCCTTGACCCGCCCGTCAATACACACCACCCATTCCGCGCGCACTTTGTCAATATCGGCAAAGGCCGGGCTGTCACTGTCCGCAATCACCTGCGTGATGCCGTAATGATCGCGCAGGTCGATGAACAAAACCCCGCCGTGATCGCGCACCCGGTGCACCCAGCCCGACAGGCGGATGGTCTGGCCGACATGGCCCTTGGTCAGATCGGCGCAGGTATGGCTGCGGTAGGCGTGCATGGATTTCCCCTTTGGCGAGGCTATTTTCGGTCAGTGGCGATAGACCCCCGACCGGCGTTTAAGTCAAGTCCAGATGCCTTCATTGTGGTCCGAATATCCAAAAGCCGCGCCTGTCGCTTGCGGCGGCGCTTACCATGTCGCGCCGCCCGTCCAAACCGCCGGGATCAGCCCGCGCAGCGCATTGCCAACCCACAGCCGCACAGAGGCCAGATCGCGCGCAAGCAGCACCTCCTCGCGGCAGGCCATTTCCGCCCGCAAAACCCCCGGCAGCAACCCGCAGGTCAAGGGCGGCGTGCGCATCCCCTGCCCCCGGTCGAAAAACACTGTGGTGATCGTCCCGTCGCAGACCTCGCCGCGCTCGTTCAGCAAAATCACCTCGTCCAGCCCTTCGGGCAAGCCCGCGCGCGCCGCATCATAGGCGCCGCGCCGGGTCGATTTCACCGTGAGCCATGGATCACCCGAGGCCAATCGCGCCTTGGCCAATCCGATCCGCCAAACCACAGGTGCAGGCGGCAGGGGCGCGCAGGTCAACGCGAAATCCCCCGCCGCCCCCAGCGTCAGCCGCATCCGCCCTGTCCCGCCCCTCAGCGCCGCGTCAAACGCCGCCCCATCAAACCCCCAGCCCAGCGCCGCCGCCCCCGCCGCCATCCGCGCCCGGTGCTGCACCCGAAGCGGCGAGCCCACGGCAAGGGTCTCAATCAGCCTTAGCCCTGCGGCATCAGCCCCCGCGCGAAGCGTGCTTTCCACAAGGCCTCCTCCCATTCCGCATCCTCGGTGCTGTCCTGCACCACCCCGCCGCCGACATTCAGCACCACATCGCTTCCCGTCAAAGACAGCGTCCGGATCGCCACGTTAAACCCCGCCGACCCGTCCGGCCCCATCCAGCCGATGGCCCCGCAATAGGCCCCGCGTTCAAAGGGTTCCACCTCGCGGATGATCTGCATCGCGCGGATTTTCGGCGCGCCGGTGATCGAGCCGCAGGGGAACAGTGCCGGGATCAGGCGCGCAAGGCTGGCAGGTTCCGCCAACTCGCCCACGACCGTTGATACCATCTGATGCAGCGTGGCATAGCTTTGGATGGCGAAAAGCTTTGGCACCTTGACCGAGCCGACCTTGCAGATCCGGCTGATATCATTGCGCAAAAGGTCAACGATCATCAGGTTTTCCGCCTGCCCCTTTTCCGACGCGCGCAGCTCTTCGGCCAGCTCCGCATCACGCACCGGGTCCGCGTCGCGCGGCGCGGTGCCCTTCATCGGCCGGGTTTCAATCCGCCCGGCGCCGTCCAGCCGCAAGAACAATTCCGGGCTGCGCGACACCAGAACCGGCCCCGCGCCCAAATCGACAAAGGCCCCATGCCCAACTTTTTGCCGCGCCCGCAGCGCCGCATAAAGGCCCAGCGCCGTGCCCGCCAACAGCTGCGCCTGCATCGGAAAGGTCAGGTTGATCTGATAACAATCGCCCGCCGCGATCAGGTCTTTGACCCGCCTGAAGGCCGCGCCATACGCCGCCCGGCTTACCATTGGCTCGGGCGCGCTCATCTGAACGCCCGATGCCTCAGCCTCCGCCCGCGCCAAAACCGTATCTGCCGGCAGGGGCGACGCATAGATGCCCATGGCCAGCAGCGGAACACGGCGATCGGCAGGCATCCGTGCGCCAAGCGCCGGTTCCAGCGCATAGCCCGCCTCATAAGACAGATACCCGGCCACAAAATGCCCCGCCGCCCGCGCCGCATCCAGCTGGGCCAGCGCCGGAGCCAGATCTTGCGGCTGCCAGACGATGACGCTGCCAAGCGCGGCATCAAACACCGCCGCCCCGCCGCCAGGTCCGTCCTCCACCAGGATCACGATCGCCCCCCCTTGGCCCCTTAGGGGCTGCATCACACCGTTAAGTTTAGGGCGAGGTGCCGCCATGGACCAGTGCCGATCCGCTGCACCTTGCGCTTTTTACCCGGTGAAATTTCGTTCACGACGGGCCAAAAATCTGTAGGTCTTCTGTAAATTTCTATTCAATGCTTGCCAGACTGTAAAAATAAGGTTTCCATCCGGGCACGGGCCGAAAACAGGCCGGGCAACGATAAAAAACATGGAACCACAGGGTTCGGAGGGTAATCAAAATGGCTGACGACTACACCGACAAGGACGCCCATGAGGACATGAATGTCCTGCATGGGATGGGCTATGCCCAGGAGCTGTCGCGCTCCATGTCCAAATTCTCGAATTTCGCGATCTCGTTCTCGATCATCTGTATCCTGTCCGGCGGGATCAACTCATTTGCGCAGGCCATTTCTTCGGTTGGCGGCGCGGGGGCTGGCATCGGCTGGATCGTGGGCTGTATCCTTTCGGGCATGTTCGCCCTGTCGATGGCGCAAATCGCTTCGGCGTTTCCCACCGCTGGCGGGCTTTATCACTGGGGCTCGATACTTGGCGGGCGGTTCACTGGCTGGATGACGGCCTGGCTGAACCTTCTGGGGTTGATCACCGTTCTGGGCGCGATCAATATCGGCACCGCCTATTTCTTTGCCGGCACCTTTGGCGGCATGTTCGGCTTTACCGGCACGGATATGCAGGTTGTGATCTTTGTGGCCGTGGTCACGGCAGGTCAGGCCCTGTTCAACCATCTCGGGATCAAAGTCACCACGATGCTGACCGACATCTCGGGCTATATCATCTTTGCGACAACGGCCGTTCTGGTGCTCGCCTGCCTCTACTTCGCCCCTGCCATCGATATCTCGCGGCTGTGGACCTTCACCAACTTCTCGGGCGAAGCGGGCGGCAACGTGTTTCCGCAGTCCGATAACATGGGCTATCTGTTCCTTTTGTGCCTGTTGCTGCCGGTCTATACGATCACCGGCTATGACGCTTCGGCCCATACCTCTGAGGAAACCAAAAACGCCGCCACCTCGGTGCCAGAGGGCATCGTATCGTCGGTTCTTTGGTCGTCGCTGATCGGCTGGATCATGATCTGCGCGATCACTCTGGCGATCCCCGATATGGCCGTGGCCGCTGGCCAAGGCTGGGGGATGTTCTATGCCACGATGGACGCGATCATGCCTGCGGGTCTGAAAAATGTCCTTTACCTCGGCATCCTGATCGCCCAACTGCTGTGCGGTCTGGCGACCGTCACCTCGGCAAGCCGCATGCTCTTCGCGTTTTCGCGCGACGGGGGCGTGCCGGGCGCATCCAAGGCGCTGGCGACCGTTTCGCCCAAGTACCGCACGCCGGTAAATGCGATCTGGACGGCCACGGTTCTGGCCATTCTTTACGTTATCCTGGCCATGTCGATCAAAGTGGACGGCACCTCGATTTATGTGATCGTGGTGAACTCGACTCTGGTGTTCCTGTTCCTGTCCTTCTCCGTGCCGTTGGTGGCCGGTCTGTTCGCCTTTGGCACCGCCAAGTGGCCGAACCCCGGCCCATGGGCCATGTCTGCGGGGCTTTACAAACTGGTGACGGTCCTTTCGGTCGTCGGCATGGCAGTGATCCTCTTTATCGCTGTCGCCGCCCCGAACGAGCGCGTGCTTTACGTCGTTCTGGGCTTCCTCGCCTTGGCAATCGTTGTCTGGGTGCTGTTCGAAAACCGCCGTTTCCAAGGCCCGCCGATTGGCGCCGAAGTCAAAAAGCGCGCGGCAGCCATCGCGGCAGCCGAAGCTGCGGTTGGCCAGAAGGCCTGAGGCGTACCGCGTTGACGTTAATCGGGCCGGGGGGCACTTCCCCCGGCCCTTTTTCATTGACGCGCGGGGCACATCGCCCTCACCATGCCCCCATGGCCTATCTCATCCTTAAAGCCGCCATTTCCGGCGTTCTGATCGCCCTCGCCTCCGAGGTGGCCCGCCGCTATGCCGGGTTTGGCGCGCTGGTCGCCTCCCTGCCACTGGTATCGGTCCTTGGGATGATCTGGCTTTGGCGCGACACCCATGATCCCGCCCGCCTCGCCGACCATACAGCGGCCACGCTTTGGTTCCTCGCACCGTCCGTTCCGATGTTCCTTTTAATCCCCGCCATGCTGCGCGCAGGCATCGGCTTTTGGACCAGCCTCATCGCCGGATGCGCCCTCACCATCGCTCTCTATCTCGCGATGATCTGGCTCGCGCCCCGGTTCGGCTTCACACTCTGACCCTCGCCCTTCAATCCGGCCCATATATTCCAGGGGTCCCCACCGGATTGGAATTTCCAATCCGGTTTTGAGCAGCGCCCCGGGGGCCAGCCGCCCATCGCGCCGCCCTGCCCAAATCCCCCTTGCGCCCCGCCCTTGCATGGCTATAACCCGCAAAGTTTTGCGCAAAATATGGGGGCCGCCATGCCGAAAAGAACCGACATCAAGTCGATCATGATCATTGGCGCCGGTCCCATCGTCATCGGACAGGCCTGCGAGTTTGACTATTCGGGCGCGCAGGCCTGCAAGGCCCTGCGCGAAGAAGGCTACCGGGTCATCCTTGTCAACTCCAACCCGGCAACGATCATGACCGACCCCGGCCTTGCCGACGCCACGTACATCGAGCCGATCACGCCTGAGGTGGTCGCAAAGATCATCGAAAAGGAACGTCCCGACGCTTTGCTGCCCACCATGGGCGGGCAAACCGGGCTGAACACCGCCCTCGCGCTGGCCGATATGGGCGTTCTGGACAAGTTCGGAGTCGAGCTGATCGGGGCCAAGCGCGAAGCCATCGAGATGGCCGAAGACCGCAAGCTGTTCCGTGAGGCGATGGACCGGATTGGTCTGGAAAACCCCAAAGCCACGATCATCGCGGCGCCCAAACTGCCGAACGGCAAATACGACTATGCCGCAGGCGTGCGGCAGGCGGTCGAGGCGATCTCCTACGTCGGCCTGCCCGCCATTATCCGCCCCGCCTTCACCCTTGGCGGCACCGGCGGCGGCGTTGCTTATAACCGCGATGACTACGAGGCGATCGTCCGCTCTGGCCTTGAAGCCTCGCCCATGGCGCAGGTTCTGGTCGACCAGTCGCTGCTTGGCTGGAAAGAGTTCGAGATGGAGGTGGTGCGCGACACCAAAGACAACGCCATTATCGTCTGCGCCATCGAAAACATCGACCCCATGGGCGTGCATACCGGCGACAGTATCACCGTCGCCCCGGCCCTGACCCTGACCGACAAGGAATACCAGATCATGCGCAACGGCTCCATCGCCGTTCTGCGCGAAATAGGGGTCGAAACCGGCGGATCGAACGTGCAATGGGCGATTGATCCGGCCACTGGCCGCATGGTGGTGATCGAGATGAACCCCCGCGTTTCGCGGAGTTCGGCACTCGCCTCCAAAGCCACCGGCTTTCCGATCGCAAAAATCGCCGCCAAACTCGCCGTCGGCTATACGCTGGACGAGCTGGACAACGACATCACCCGGGTCACTCCCGCCTCGTTTGAACCGTCCATCGACTATGTCGTCACCAAAATTCCCCGTTTCGCGTTTGAAAAATTCCCCGGCTCCGAACCGAACCTGACCACCGCGATGAAATCGGTGGGCGAGGTGATGGCCATCGGCCGCACCATTCACGAATCCATGCAAAAGGCACTCGCAAGCTTGGAAACCGGTCTCACCGGATTTGACGAAATCGCCATCCCCGGTGCCCCCGACCGCGTCGCCATTTTCAAGGCGCTCGGCCAGGCCACCCCCGACCGCCTGCGCGTGATCGCCCAAGCCATGCGCCACGGGCTGAACGACGTTGAGATCAACGGCGCCACCGCCTTTGATCCGTGGTTCCTCGCCCGCATCCGTGAAATCATCGACATCGAGGCCGAGGTGCGCAAGACCGGCCTGCCGACCGCCGCCCCCGCCCTGCGCCGCCTGAAAATGTTCGGCTTCACCGACGCCCGCCTTGCCACCCTCACCGGCCGGGACGAGGCGCAGATCCGCCGCGCCCGCCGCAATCTTGGCGTCACCGCCGTTTTCAAACGCATCGACACCTGCGCCGCCGAGTTCGAGGCGCAAACCCCCTATATGTACTCCACCTACGAGATGCCCGCGATGGGCGACGTCGAATGCGAGGCCCGCCCGAGCGCCGCCAAAAAGGTCGTCATCCTGGGCGGCGGCCCCAACCGCATCGGTCAGGGAATCGAATTCGACTATTGCTGCTGCCATGCCTGCTATGCCCTGACGGCGGCGGGCTATGAGACGATCATGATCAACTGTAACCCCGAAACGGTCAGCACCGACTACGACACCTCCGACCGACTTTATTTCGAGCCGCTCACGTTGGAACATGTGCTGGAAATTCTGCGGGTCGAACAGGAAAACGGCACCCTGCACGGCGTGATCGTGCAATTTGGCGGTCAGACCCCGCTGAAACTCGCCAATGCCCTGCACGCCGAGGGTATCCCGATCCTTGGCACCACGCCTGACGCCATCGATCTGGCCGAAGACCGTGAGCGTTTTCAAGGTCTTCTGCACGAGTTGGGCCTGAAGCAGCCCCACAACGGCACGGCGCGAAGCCGGGATGAGGCCTTTGCCGTGGCCAAGGACGTCGGCTACCCCCTCGTGATCCGCCCTTCCTTCGTTCTGGGCGGCCGCGCCATGGAAATTGTCCGCGACGACGCCCAACTGGAACGCTATATCGCGACCGCCGTGCAGGTTTCCGGCTCCTCTCCCGTGCTGCTCGACAGCTATCTGTCTGGCGCGGTTGAGGTGGACGTTGATGCGCTATCGGACGGCGAAAACGTGCATGTCGCTGGAATCATGGAACATATCGAAGAGGCTGGCGTTCATTCGGGCGACAGTGCCTGCTGCCTGCCGCCGCACCAATTGTCCGATGCCATCGTCGCCGAGCTAACCCGGCAAACCGTTGTCATGGCCCGCGCGTTGCAGGTTGTCGGCCTGATGAACGTGCAATTCGCGATCAAGGACGGCGTGATCTATGTGCTCGAAGTGAACCCCCGCGCGTCGCGCACGGTGCCCTTCGTCGCCAAGGCCACCGACAGCGCCATTGCCTCCGTCGCCGCGCGTCTGATGGCCGGCGAGCCGCTGTCCAACTTCCCCCACCGCGCGCCCTATGCCATGGGCGTTGGCCCCGACACCCCGTTGCCGCTGGCCGACGCGATGACGCTGGCCAACCCCAAAACCCCGTGGTTTTCGGTCAAAGAGGCGGTGCTGCCCTTCGCCCGCTTTCCCGGCGTTGACCCGGTCCTTGGGCCTGAAATGCGCTCCACCGGCGAAGTTATGGGCTGGGACCGCACCTTTGCGCTGGCCTTTTTGAAGGCGCAAATGGGGGCGGGCGTGATGCTGCCCGAGGTCGGCCGGGTGTTCGTGTCGGTGAAGGATATGGACAAGACCGAGGCGATGGCAGGCGCGGTGCGCGGTCTGATCGGTCTGGGCTTCGAGGTGGTGGCGACCAAGGGCACGGCGGCCTGGCTGGCCGGCCTTGGGCTGGCTGCGACGCCAGTTTCAAAGGTCTACGAAGGCCGCCCGAACATCGTGGACCGCCTGAAAAACGACGAAATCGCGCTGGTAATGAACACCACCGAAGGCACGCAGGCGATTTCGGATTCGCGCGATATCCGCCGCGTGGCGCTGATGGACAAGATCCCCTATTTCACCACGGCAGCGGCAAGCATCGCGGCGGTCGAGGCGATGAAAGCGCGGGGCGAGGGGTACGGGGTGAGGACCTTGCAGGGGTGAGGCGCGCCCCCGGGCTTTGCCCGGGGGCAAAACGCTCCGGTGGAGCGTTTTGAGCGACGAACGCCCGCGAAAGCCTTCGCGGGCGTTGACCAATCAGAAAACGGCTGGCGAGGAGTTAAGTCTAGAAAGGAATTTCGTCCAACTTATCTAGTTCAGCTAACACTTCACTTAATGCTGTTTCCGCCCCAGATATCTGCCGGCGAATTTTTAGATGCAGGTTTTCAAGGATTTGAAACTGCCTATTGTCAAAAACATCTTCTTCAATATCCGTGTCATTAAATTCGTCAATTAGATCGCCTTCGATGTCTTGCAGCTTTACGACATACTTCGTTGATTTTTGCAACTCTTGCTTCTCTAGGAGAATGATGTGATTGCCTAAAGACGCTATGAACAACGACTCTACTGCGGTCCTATCCCAATTTATTTTTTGAGCATTGGTAGCGTTGCGAAGTCCTGCTAGGAGACGCCGCCAATTAGCTTTTGTCTCTTCGCTAACGTCACGAGCCATTTTGTCCCATCCTTTCTTTTACTTCGGCAATCAGCAAAACTAGGTCCTCCGATTGGTCGGCCAACATCGAATAAAGCTGCGCTTTTGACGGCACTTTGATCTTCCCTGCACGAAATTTCTCTGAAGTTTCCCCGAGAACTTTCATTTGAACAACTATTTTGCCTATAGAATCAGTAAAACCGTCGCCGCACAACTCTGTTACCAATCGACCTAACGGTGAAATTAGCAATCTAATTTGTTGGGATCGCTCCGAAACCATTTCCCAGGAATCACCGTCTAGTCGCCGTTGCAGATCGCCGACCAGCGCCAGCGCTGCACTCAGGTCAGCCAAGAGATTTATGCGCTTCACTTGTTTTCTAGTTTCGGAAGCCGCTTGACTTGCGGATTCTGCTGCCCCGGCCGCACGAACTGAATATCTGACGGTTAGGATGGCTCCAACAACAGATGCAATGCACCCTAAGAGTCCGAGCAAAGCCGCAGTAAGCGGGGCAGAGAGAAATTCCGCCATGTAATGATACTACTTCCTCGTTCCAACTATTTTAGAGTAGTGAACAATTGTCTGTGTTTCAAGTACTTGGTCCGCAAATGCGCCGTTTGCATGTGGAAAAATTTGCTGCTGTCAGGTCGGGGTTATATTTTCAAATGCAGCTACCGCGCGATTACTCCCCCTCACCAAACGCCCTAGCGCCCGCCACACCCCGCCCTCTCCACCCCCCGCCCGGTGCCCCAAAGGCACCGGGCAGCGCCTGACGTGCCCCCGGGCAGGCGCTTCTCGCCCGCCCCAGGTCAGGCGCTGCCCTCTGTCATCTTGGCGGAACCGATCTACCCCAACCGCCCCACCATGAGCGGGGACGTGCCTCCCCCGGAGGCCCGTCTTGTCCCGCTCATACCTCCCCCTTGACTTCCGCCCCGTTCTCCCCCATCTCCGCCCCAACCCAAAGCCCGTGCCGCGTGAGCACCCGAAGGCTTGGACCAAAGGTTCCCACCCTCACGCAGGGGCGCCGCTTGCGGCACGGTCTTGCGGGGTTCCCCGAAGGCGAGGGTCGCTTGCCCCTTGTGCTATGGAATATCCCGATGAC
>JANNBM010000042.1:0-13079 GCA_031385445.1 Paracoccaceae bacterium
CTTCTCGATCTGTGGCCATTGGTGATGGGAAGCATCGTGCCGCGTCAGATCAGCCAGGGCTTGATGCGTCGGTTTCTGGCTTTTGAGCTGCAGGCGAAGGCGGGTGGCGGATTGAGCAAATCGAACATGGGCGAGATCGCCCACTTGGGCGAAGGCAGGTCGCCGGCAAAGGCAGAGCGTCTGGCATTGGGCAGCCGGTTTCTGCGGGAATGGAATGGGACGACCCATATCGTCGAGCGGGTCGAAGCCGGATACCTTTGGAACGGGGGGCGTCCATACCTCGTTGTCTGCCATCGCCAAGGCCATCACCGGCGCCCATTGGTCCGGGCCGCGCTTTTTCGGTGTAAAACCCGCGGCGGGTGCCGATCGGCGCCAGAAACCGGCTGCCAAGTGAACGCCCCAAGCCGGACCCAGACCCGACCGCAGCCCCTGCGCTGCGCAATCTACACCCGAAAATCCTCCGAAGAGGGGTTGGAGCAAGGATTCAATTCGCTTGATGCCCAATATGAGGCCTGCGCCGCCTCTGTGGCCAGCCAGCGCCATGAGGGGTGGAAGCTTTTGCCCGACCGCTTTGATGACGGCGGCCTTTCCGGCGGCACGATGGAGCGTCCCGCCCTGAAACGCCTTCTTCACGAGGTCGAGGCCGGGCGCATCGGCATGATCGTGGTTTACAAGATCGATCGCTTGACCCGCTCTCTGGCCGACTTCGCCCGGTTGGTTGAGCAATTGGACCGCAAGGCGTGTTCTTTTGTCTCGGTCACGCAGGCGTTCAACACCTCCTCCTCGATGGGACGGCTGACCTTGAACGTCCTTTTGTCCTTCGCGCAATTCGAGCGTGAGGTGACGGCCGAACGCATCCGCGACAAGGTGGCGGCGTCCAAGCGCAAGGGCCTGTGGATGGGCGGCAGCCTGCCGTTGGGCTACGCCGCGCCAAAGGAACCGTTGAAGGCCCGGGCGCTGCAAGTCGACCCTCAGGAAGCCACGACGGTTCAGGCGCTCTTTGGCCTTTATCTGAAGGAAGGCACGCTGAAAGCGACAGGCCAGGCCGCGGTGAAGGCGGGCCTCAGCCCGCGCAAAGCGGATCATTCTGCGGCCCGGCTGTCCTGTGGCCTCCCACCCGCGCCGTTCTCGAATGGACAACTACAGTATCTGCTGACCAATCCCGTGTACCGCGGGATGATCCGGCACAAGGCGCTGGTGCATCCGGGGCAGCACGCGCCCATCATCGATGCCGATATCTGGGATGCGGTTCAGGCAAAACTGCAGGCCGGTGCCGCGCGCAAACGTCAAATGCAGACGCCGTCTCTGGCGACCTCTGCCACACCTCAGTCCCCAGCCCTCCACGTCCGGCCCGGCGCCGAACCCGTCGCCCCTTTGGCCGCCAAGCTCTTCGATGAAACCGGCGACCGGCTGACCCCAAGCCACACCAACCGCCACAACCGCCGTTTCCGTTATTACATCTCGCGCCGGCTCATCACCAAGGGGCGCGATCCGTCGGGCTGGCGGCTGCCCGCGCCGCAGCTTGAGACAACCGTGCTTGGCGCCCTACGCACGCATCTGCTGGCCCGTGCTGCGGCCCATGATCTCCTCCTGTCGCCAGACGCTGCAGCGGCGCAGCGGGTTGCGGACGACCTGCGTGACCTTGCCAACCAGCCGGACCCCGCACACCTCTTGCCCCTGATCCAGACTGTCCACCTTGCGCCCGGTTGCCTGCGCATCGCGATGACGCGCAGCGGTCTTGCCGACAGATTGGGCGTGCTTATGGACCTGTTAAACCCCACTGAAACGACCTTTGATTGCCCCTTCACCCTGCGCCGGCGCGGTGTTGAAACCAGGCTGATCAGCGGCCAGACGCAGCCCCGGCCCGACCCGACGCTGCAACAAAACCTTGCCCGCGCCCATGCCTGGGTCTTGGCCCTGCGCGGGGGGCAAAGCCTTGCGCAGATCGCGGCCAGCGAAGGCCGGTCCGAAAGCGCGATCCGAAGCCGCCTGACTCTTGCCTTCCTCGCCCCGCAGATCCAGCGGTCGATTCTGGGCGGCACTCTCAGCCCCCATTGGAGCACAGACGCGATTCTGCGGCTGAACCTCTCCACGGACTGGGGCACGCAAATCTGCGCGCTCGGGCTGTGAGCCCGCTCCAGAGTCTTAAGGAAAACCAAACCGCAGGACGCTTGCCCGGCCGAGAGACGGTGAGGGAAAACGCCGCAGTCCGCAACGCATTTCCGCGTCTCTGACAGGCAACCACCCCCACAACCCGCGGAAATCACGCAGCAAAGTCGGCTGAGCGAGTGAGATATCCAACCTCAGATTGTGGGTGGCGGACAGAGAGGGATTCGAACCCTCGAGACGTTGCCGTCTACACACTTTCCAGGCGTGCGCCATCGACCACTCGGCCACCTGTCCGTGGCGCGGTGTGTAGCGGATCGGCGCGGGGCAAGGCAAGGGGCAACGCAAAGAAAAATCGCGGGACTCAATTCAGATGGATGGTGATCCTGCGGTTCTGTTTGCCCTTGTTTTCCATCTTGCCAACCGCGATCCGGCCAATTTCGGAGGTGCGGGCCACATGGGTTCCGCCGCAGGGTTGCAGGTCGATCTGATCGGCCGCCGTCCCGATCCGCACCAGCCGCACGCGGCCCTGTCCCATCGGCGGGCGCACCGACATGGTTTTGACAAGCCCCGGATTGGCCAGCAGCTCGTCATCTGTAATCCATTGATCGGTGACCGGCAGGTCCAGATCGATCAGCCGGTTCAAAGCGGCCTCGACCGCCGCCAGATCCGTCAAGGGATCGGGCATGTCGAAATCCAGACGGCCGCGCTCGGCGCCAATCTGCCCGCCGGTGACCGGCAGCGGCACCACCACCGACAAAAGATGCAGCGCGGTGTGCATGCGCATCAGACGGTGGCGGCGGTCCCAATCAAGCCGCTGGGCCACCGGCGTGCCGATCGGGGGCAAAGATGCCGGCTCGGCAGGCACCAGCGCCACCTGCCCGCCTTCGACCTTGACCGCCGTGGCAATCGAAATGCGCCCCCCTTGCCAGTCAAGCCAGCCATTGTCGCCCGGCTGCCCACCGCCGCTTGGGTAAAACACGGTCTGGTCCAGCACGATCCCGCCCTCCGCCGTATGGGCGATCACGCTCGATTTGCATTCGGTCAGATAGGCATCGGCGCGAAACAGCAGTTCAGTCGGCATTCGGGATTGGTCCTTTAAGGTTCTTTTTGGGTGCCGCGCGGCGTTTGGCGGCGGGAAGCAAGGCGGGCGCGGCTTCCTCTGCCAGCCACTGTGCCACCTCGGCCTCGCGCGTGGCCAGATCCTGCGCGTCCTGTTCATCCTCGTCCAGTTTGGCCAGATGGTCCCGGTGCGCTGCGTTAAAGGCGATGCCCTCTTCTTTGAACCGGCGTGCGATTTCGTGATTTAAGTCACTGCGGGCCTGCACGAAATTGTGGATGTCCTTCAGGATCACCCGCAATTCAAAGCTCATCATATCCGCACTCAGCCCCATCAGCACCACCTGCGGCGCGGGGCTGCGCAGCGCCAGCGGCTGCGCCAGCGCGATCTCGGTCAAGACGCGCGCAACGTGCTTGCTGTCCGATGTCAGAGCCGCCGTTACCGGCACCACGATCCGCCCGGTCTGGCTGAACCTTGTCCAGTTCGTCACCCGGCCAGTGATCAGATCCTGGTTCGGCACGATCACGTCAGAGCGGTCAAAGGTCTGGATCCGGGTGGACCGAACCGAGATCGACTTCACGATGCCCTGCACCGTGCCAACTTCGATCCAGTCGCCCTCCGACACCGGGCGTTCGATCAACAAGATGATGCCCGAGACAAAGTTCGACACGATGGCCTGAAGGCCAAAACCGATGCCGACCGACAGGGCCCCCGCGACGATGGCAAGGCCCGACAGATCGATTCCGGCAGAATTGATCGCAACAAGCCCCGACAAGAATATCCCGACATAGCCGGTGCCAACCGCAATCGCGTTGCGCCCGCCCTGATCCATGCCAATGCGCGGCAGGATCTGACTTTTCAGCACGCCCTGCACCATCCGCGTCGCGGAATAGCCGATGGCGAAAATCACCATGAACAGCAGGAAATCCATGGGCGAGATCCGCGTTTCGCCGAGGGTAAAGCCGCCCTGAAACCGCGCCCAAAGCTCGGTCAGATCGGCAACTCCCGCCCCCCAGATCAGCGCGAAAACCGGAACCGCGCTGAGCGCCAGCGCAAAGCCCAAAAGCATCGGCACCAGCGCGGTGCCCTCATCGTCCTGTTGGCGGGTGACGAGCGCCCACAGATCAAACAGCAACTGCTGGATCAGCACCAATATCCCCAGCAGCCCCAGCGAAATAGCTGCCGGCAAAATCATCGCCGCCGCCGCCGAATTATACCCGATCGCGGCCAGAATAGGCCCCGCAACCCCAAGGCCCGTCATGACCTTGCCCGTCAGCCGCATCACGCTGCGCAGCGCCGCGCCGTCGTCATCCTCGGCGGCCGCCGCCAGCGTATGCGCAATCAGCCGCCCGATCCGCAGCAAAACCAGCCCGCCAAACAGCAGGATCGGAAACAGCGTGACCGAAGCGAAAGCATCGTCCAGATCCATGCGCGAAACGATCACCGTGCGCGCCCGCCCAAGCCCCATCAAAAGCCCGCAGGCAAAGATCAAAAAGCGCCCCTCCGCCCGGCGCTCTGCCGACAGGTTGGCCAGATCGCGCAGCACCGAATGGCTGGAAAACAGCTGCCCGCCCAGCCAGATCGAGGTGAAGATCGACAGTCCGGCCGTCGAAATCACCCCCGTCAGCGCATAGCCCAAAGGCCCGACCAGCCCGGTATTGCGCAGCGCCACCGTCAGCGCGACACAGGCAATCGTCGGAATGATGACCTGCCCCAGCGAGGCCAGAAACATCGACACCCGCGCCGCCCGTGCATCCGATGGAAGGGGCAATTTGCGCAGCAAAAGATCAAGCCACCGCCGCCCGCGCCACAAAACCGCGGCCGAAAACACGAAAAGCAGCAGCAAAAGCGGCAGATTGTTGATGAACACCTCTTGCGATTTGACGTCCGCAATCTTGCCGCTTGTCTCGGTCCAAAGCGTCAGCGCCACCGCAGACACGCCCGACAAAGCCGCAGGCCAGTTCGCCGGGTTCAGGGGCGATGGCCAAAGCCGCAGCAGTTCCTCGGCCTGCCGGTCGCGCCGCAAACGGTCGATCTGCAGGATCAGCCCATCCGCCTGTTCATAGGCCTCATCCGCCTTGATCCCCGGCGCTTGCAGGCGCACCAGCTGATCGGTCAACTCGCGCCGCCGGCCAGCAATCTCGTCCGCTTCGGCAACGCCGTCTTCGGCGACCGGGCCAAGGGCCGCGATCTGGCTGCGGATCACCGCGATCCGGGTGGAGTTGGCGCTTTGCGCGCCCAAAAGCGCCTCGCGCCAATCGACCAATTGCGCGCGCAAATTGCCCAAAGCGTCGCCTGACGACTGATCATCGGCCAAAAGCGCATCCGCCCGGCCCGCCATCGCGGTCCACTCGTCATAGTTCAGCCCGCCGCTGCTGCTGCCGCCGGTCTCGAACAGACCCGGACCACTCGGGCCGCGCCCGCCCGTGTTCGGCACCAGCGCGCCCGTTGCATCCACGCGCGGAACAGATGATGCGCCCGAAGGCTGCTGCGCATTTGCAAAGCCGCACAGCAGGATCAGCGCGAAGGCCAACCCGAGGCGGGTCAGAAATCCCCGCCCTTGCCTTTGGCCCGCGCTTGCGTTCATGCGTCCTCGTACACGGTCGGGATGCCGCGCGGCGCACGGTCCAGCCATACCGGAACCGGCAGGCCCTTTTCCTTCAGAAAGGCCGGGTTATACAACTTTGACTGATAGCGGTTGCCATAATCGCACAGGATGGTGACGATGGTTTTGCCCGGCCCCATATCATGCGCCATACGGATCGCGCCCGCGATGTTGATCCCCGACGATCCGCCAAGGCAAATCCCCTCATCCTCCAGCATTTCAAACACCAAGGGCAGCGCTTCGGCATCGGAAATGCGATAGCTGAAATCCGGGGTGAACCCTTCAAGGTTTGCGGTGATCCGCCCCTGACCGATGCCTTCGGTGATTGAACTTCCGGGGCTTTCCAGCTTTCCCGTTGTATAAAACGCATGCAGCGCCGCGCCTTCCGGGTCGGCCAGACCAATCTTCACCCCATGCGGTTGCAGCGCCAAGCCGACGCCCGCAAGCGTGCCGCCAGAGCCAACCGCGCAGATGAAGCCGTCGACTTTGCCGCCCGTCTGCTCCCAAATCTCCGGGCCGGTGGTTTCCACATGCGCCAGCCGGTTTGCCACGTTGTCAAACTGATTGGCCCAGATCGCGCCATTGGGTTCGGTGCGCGCCAAAGCCTCGGCCAGACGCCCGGAATAGCGGACATAATTGTTCGGGTTCTTGTAGGGCGCCGCTGGCACTTGCACCAATTCGGCACCCGCCAGCCGCAGCATGTCTTTCTTTTCTTGCGATTGCGTCTCGGGGATGACGATCACCGTGCGAAACCCCATGCTCGCGCCGACAAGCGCAAGGCCAATGCCGGTATTGCCTGCCGTGCCTTCGACGATGGTGCCGCCCGGGCGCAGCTGCCCCTTGGCGATGGCGTCGCGGATCATGTACAGCGCCGCACGGTCCTTGACCGACTGGCCGGGGTTCAGAAACTCACATTTGCCAAGGATCGTGCAGCCGGTCAGTTCCGACGCCCGTTTCAGCTTCAAAAGCGGGGTGTTGCCGATCGTATCGGCCAGGTCCGTGTGAATGCGCATGTGTGTCCTCACCTTTTGTCAAAGGTGTATGGGGTTGGCAGGCTAAACTCAAGAACCAGTGGCTTGGCGGGTTCAGGTTTTGATCCGGGCGCCGCGGCGGATCATGGAGGAGGGGGGAGCAAAAGCAAACGGCCGCGGGATTGCACCGCGGCCGCATGTGGATTTGCAGTCGGCGCGCGCGTTACTTCGCCGCCACCATCAATCCTTCGGCCTTCAAAACCGCATAGCCCTCGTCCAGCGACTTGACCGCCCGTGCCATCAGCACGTCAATCTCATCCGGCGTGATCACCAAAGGCGGCGCGATGATCATCCGGTCACCGACATGGCGCATGATCAGATTGTTGGCAAAGCAGCGCTCGCGCACCTTATAGCCGACCGTCCCCGTCTCTGATGCGAACTTGGCCCGTTTGGCCTTGTCCGGCGTCAGCGCGATGGACCCCATAAGCCCGACCAATTTGGCCTCGCCCACCAAAGGATGCGCCGTCAGCGCGTCCCATTTCGCCTTTAGATACGGATGGGCCACATCGCGGACATGCTCGACGATATGCTCTTCTTCCATGATCCGCAGATTTTCCAGCGCCACCGCCGCCGCGACCGGATGGCCGGAATAGGTGTAGCCATGGTTGAAATCGCCGTTCGATCCCAGAACCGCCGCGACTTCGTCACAGACAATCGAACCGCCAATCGGCTGATACCCCGAAGAAAGCCCCTTCGCGATGGTCATGATATGCGGACGGATGCCGAAGGTTTCGCTGCCAAACCAGTTGCCGGTGCGGCCAAAACCCGTGATGACCTCGTCCGCGATCAAAAGGATGCCGTATTTGTCAACGATGCGCTGAATTTCCGGCCAGTAGGTGCTGGGCGGAATGATCACTCCGCCCGCGCCTTGAATAGGCTCGCCGATAAAGGCTGCGACGTTTTCAACACCCAGTTGCAGGATCATCGCCTCCAACTCCTGCGCGCGCATCAGACCGAAAGCATCGGGCGTCATATCGCCGCCCTGCGCCCACCAGTTCGGCTCGCCGATATGCACGATCCCGGCGATTTTGCCGCCATGGCCGTGAATGCCCGACATACCGCCCAAACTGCCGCCGCCCATGGTCGAGCCGTGATAGCCGTTGTGCCGCCCGATGATGATCCGCTTTTCGGACTGCCCCTTGATGTCCCAATAGCGGCGGACCATGCGGATATTGGTGTCATTCGCCTCGGACCCAGACCCGGCAAAGAACACATGGTTCAAATCGCCCGGGGCCCGTTCGGCAATCTTGGCCGCAAGCGCGATGGCGGGCACATGGCTGGTTTGGAAAAAGGTGTTGTAATAGGCCAGCTGATCCATCTGCGCCTTGGCCACATCGCCCATTTCCGTGCGCCCATAACCGATGTTGACGCACCAAAGTCCGGCCATCCCATCGATGATCTTGTGGCCCTCGCTGTCCGTCAGCCAGACCCCCTTGCCCGCCGTCATGATCCGCGCGCCCTTTTTCGCGAGCGAGGCGTTTTCGGTAAACGGGTGCATGTGGTGGGCCGCATCCAGCGCCTGAAGTTCGGCGGTCGGCATATGGTTGGTGATCTTGTTCATGGCGGCCCTCATGGTGTGACAGCGCCCCCGATTCCAGTCGGGGCGTCTTTCCCATGAATATGATCAAATCGAGCGGCGATCAAGGAATTTGATCAAATTATTTTGGACGCACCGAAAAGGCGGCATTCAAGCCTTGCCAGCGCCCTGCCCCAGCACAATGCGCACCTGGTCGATCCCCTGCGCGATATCCCGCTCGATGGCGCGGCGCAGACCGATCTTGTCGCCCCTTCGCATCGCGTCCAGCGCTTCGGCGTGCTGGTCCGGCAGGCCAAGCGTTCCGGCCCGCGTACACACAACCCGCAACGACGGGCCAAAACGCAGCCAGAGGGAGCGGGCCATATCGACCAGAACCGACGCGCCCGACGCCTCATAGAGCGCGAAATGAAAGGCGTGGTTCGATTCCAGATAGGCCGGAATATCCCCGGCCCGGATCGCCTCGTTCACTGCATGATCCAAGGTGGTCAGCTGGCTTATCAACTGCGGCGTCATCAAGCCGCCTGCGCGCTCTGCCAGTTCAGGCTCGATGGTCAGGCGGGCAAAGCTGACCTGATCCAGAATGGACGGAGTCAGTTTTGGCACCGTTACGCGGCGGTTGCCCTGCGGCATCAGCGCGCCTTCGGCGGTCAGCTTGCGGATGGCTTCGCGCACCGGGGTCATGCCGGTGTCAAGCTCGGCCACCAGCCCTTGAATGGTCACTGGCTGCCCCGGCTCCAAAATCCCGTACAGGATCATGTCCCGCAAACGCGCATAGACAATCTCGTGGCTGGGGATTTTGCGCGGCTCAGAGGTCATGGCACCTTTACCTGTCAGAAGGTTCTTTTAGTCTGCCAAGGCTGTAACTTGCAAGCTTTGATCAAAAGATCAGACCGGCTTGGTGGCGCTGATCTTCTGATAGGTCAGAACGCCGCCGGTGTCCTGCCCGTCCAATCGGTACACCAGCGGCCCAAGCAGCGCCGAGATGCCGTTGCGGGCCAGATATTTCGGCATGACCTTGACCGCGAGCCGCCTTTTCCAATCGCTCAGCGCCTTGATTGCCATCTGTTGCAACCGTGCCAGCCCGGGTTGAACGTCTTGCGCCAAATCCTCGGTCGGATCGACCAGAAGACCGGCGCGGCCGAGCGCGGCTTCCCAGGCACCGGTGCGGATAAATCCATTCGTCACAGCCATGGATGTCTCATACAGACGTGTTGCGGTGGCCATCTGTTTGGGCAGCGCGTCCACGTCTTCCCAGGCATGAACGTCGAACATCACGAACCGCCCCCCGGGCCGCAGCGCCGCCGCGACCGAAGCCGCAACAAGATCAAGGTTTTGCGCGTAGCACAGGGTTTCAAACCCAAAGGCAAGGTCATAACCACGCAGCCGGTCTGGCAGCGGCTCGAAACTCGCCTGTTCATAGTGCACGTTGGCAATGCCCGCCTCTTTGGCCAAATCGCGCGCCTTGACCAGATGGGTTTCCAGCAGGTCCGTGCCAGTGCATTGCACCTCGGGCAAGTGTTTGGCCACGAACAGGCTGTTGAACCCCTTGCCGCAGCCCAGTTCCAGAACCTTTTGCGCCTTCATCGCGCGCGCCTCGCGCATCACCGCGCGCGGCTGCGTCTGATAGCCCTTTTGCGCAAACACGCCATCGTCGTTCAGGGCCAGATGCATGCAGCCCTGTTTGGAATGGATCTGCTCATAAGCCGGGCCGGATTGCGCATAGTATGCTTCGATCACATCGCTGCCCTTGTCAGACAGCACCCGGTCAATGCCAAAAATCCTGTCCACAAGTTTAAGCAAATCGGCAAGCTTGGTCGGGTCGGTTTCGTTGGTCATTCCAGCGCCTTTTTGCCACCTCGAAGGTTGGGGCCAACCGTAACAATTCGGCATTTTCGGCACAAGGCAAATGGAAACACCGCGAAAAAGCCGCGCCCGCCCTTCAGGTAAGGCAGGCGCAGCTTTACCGCTGCGACACCGTTCAGACCAGCAGCGCCCGCGCCTCGGCCGGCGACAGCGCCGCCGGTTTGGTGCAGGTGGTGGTCAGGGTCACGAACTGCCCCGTCTGCCCCGATGTCAGGCAGGCGGTCATGATATCAACCCCGTGCAGCGTGCGGTCGAGCGAGCAGCGGTGATCGCGCCCTTCGATGATCGCCACCGCCATATCGGCCAGCCCCGCCGTGCGATAGTTCGCAATCGGATCGCCCTGATGGTTGGTTTGGTTCGACACGCCAAATGGATGGTCCCAAGCCTCAACCGCCGAGATCACGCCGTCTTTGCCACCAATTTCCAGCTTGCCGCCAAAAAAGTTCGGATCGGGCACGTAAAGCGTGCCTTCGGTGCCATAAAGCTCGAAGTGGTTGCGCTTGTGGCTCCACACGTCCCAGCTGGCGGAAAAGCTGATCGTCGCGCCAGAGTGGAACTCCAAAATCGCCTGAATGTTCGACGGGGTGTTGACCGCGATCTGCTGGCCTTTGCGATCCCCTGAACCGATGGTGCGGGTCGGGTCGGCGGAGGATGTCAGCGCGCCGACACGGGCCACCGGACCCAGAAGGTTGATCATATTGGCGAAATAATACGGGCCCATGTCCATGATCGGGCCCGCGCCCGGCTGATAAAAGAATTCCGGCGAGGGGTGCCAGATTTCGGGGCCATGGCCTTGGATGGCGGCATTGCCGGTGGTGATCCGGCCCAGTTTGCCCGCGTCAATCAGCGCACGCGCCTGTTGATGCGCCCCGCCAAGGAACGTATCCGGCGCGCAGCCCACCGACAGACCCTTGGAGGTCGCAAGCGCGCGCAAATTCTCGCCCTGCGCCAGCGTCAGAACCAGCGGCTTTTCGGAATAGGCGTGCTTGCCTGCCTCCAAAATCTGCTTGGTAATCGGGTAATGCGCGTCCGGAATGGTCAGGTTGATGATCATGTCGATGTCTTTGCTTGCCAGCAGATCCTCGACCGAATGCGCGCGGGTGTTGAACTCTGCCGCGCGCGCCGTGGCGGCGGCCATGTTCATATCGGCCACGCCGCGCACTTCGAGGCCCTTGAAAAGCGGCGCAAGCCGCAGGTAGGAGGTCGAAATATTGCCGCATCCGATGATGCCGATCCCAAGTTTTTTCATAGTGCCCTCAGATGGATTTATATTGAATTACAGCGCGTTGGCAGCGGCAATCGAGCGGGTGGCAAAGCGTTTATCATCCGACGGATTGTCATGTTCCAACACGAAATGCTTGCAGCCAACGGCCCGCAGCGCCGCCATGATGTTTTTCCAATCGACGGTGCCATGGCCCAGATCGGCCCAGCCGTCTTCGTCTTTGTTCATGCCCGCAGGTGCGATGTCCTTGACATGCGCCGCGGTGATGCGGCCGGCATATTGGTTGATCCATGCAATCGGATCCGCCCCGCCGCGCACCACCCAAGCCACGTCCAGTTCCACCTCAAGGCTCGGCCCGCCCGCAAGGATCGCCGCCTGCGGGATGGAGCCATCAGCAAGCGCCTTGAATTCAAAGTCATGGTTGTGCCAGCCCGCGCCGTACCCCGCCGCCCGGATCGGTGCGAAGGCTTTTTCCAGCCGCGCCCCAAAGGCCCGCCATCCAGCGGCGTCGCCGGGGCGATCCTCGGCCATGATGTAAGGCACATAAAGCCGCTGCATGCCCAGCGTTTTGGCAACGTTCAGCGCCCAGTCTGGCGTGTCTTCGATCTGGCTCAGCCCGAAATGCCCGGTCCGCATCTTGAGCCCCGCAGCCTTCAGCGCAGCGGCGGTTTCGGCCAACGTGGCTTCATCGGCGTACAGCCCGCCAAAACCCTCGGTATCGGCAATGCCGGCCGCTGCCAGCATCTTGCAGGTCTCGGCCAGCGGCGGGAATTTCCGGCTGGAATACAGCTGATAGGCAACCATCATAGATCCTTTCCATAGGTGGCCGAGTGCAGGTCGCGCAACGTGAAGCGTGGCTCTGCCCCGGAATGATCGGGGGTAAAGGTCACTGACGCCGGATGCCCCGGGAACAGCGCGAAAGCATTGGTCGAAAAGCGGCCGGGCTGGTCAGCCTCCAGCGCCACGAAAAGGGCAAGCGCTTGAGCCTTAACGGTAATCTCATAAGACCCACCCTTGGCCGCGACCGTCTTGGTCAGCCGCGCAGGCAGCAGATCATAGGTTTTGTAGGGTTTGGGCGCAAAGTGGTCGCCCCCGCGATGCGTCCCGGCCTCCCACGTATAGGCCAGCATCTCGTCCTCGGGCACATCGACCGTCAAGGCCAGAACCGCCGCAGCGCCCACGCCCACCGTGGCCCGCCCAAGTTCCCGCACCGCGCCCGCCATCGTCACGGCGCGGGCCACCACGGTCACATCGACCGCTTCGGCCAGATCGTTCACGGCCCGCAGTTCCACGCGCCCCTTGACGGGCACCGCAGACACGAAAACCGGCTGGTAAAACGCCTTCGCCATGTGGTGCAGCAGCTTCCAGCCGCCGCCATGGTCGAGGCTCGCCCAGGAACAGACCGGCCAGGTGTCGTTCAACTGCCAGATCAGCGTGCCCATGCAATGTGGCTTGAGGCTGCGCCAATGCGTGACCGCCGTCTTGATCGCCAACCCCTGCTGGACCTGGGACAGATAGACGAAGTTTTCGAAATCCACCGGAAAGCGGAAATAGCGGAACATGGTTTCCGCAATCCGCGCATTGCCGCCGGCGTTCTTCTGATGGCTCTCCATCACCGGGGCCGCAATGTTGAAATCCTTTGGATCGGCAAAGCG
>JANNBM010000051.1:0-223319 GCA_031385445.1 Paracoccaceae bacterium
GCCACCACCCGGCGCGGATCGCCGCGGCCCTGCAACGCGACCGCCATGCCGAGCGCGGCGGAGATCGAGGTCGACGAATGCCCGACGCCGAACGTGTCGTAGTCGCTTTCCTCGCGTCGCGGGAACGGCGCGACGCCACCCTGCTGCTTCACGGTGTGGATCGTGTCGCGCCGTCCGGTGAGGATCTTGTGCGGATAGCACTGGTGGCCGACGTCCCAGATCAGCTTGTCCACGGGCGTGTTGAACACCGCGTGAATGGCGACCGACAGTTCCACCACCCCCAAAGACGACCCAAGATGCCCGCCGGTTTCCGACACCACCGAAATCACCTCGCGCCGCAACTCTCCCGCCAGAATGCCAAGTTCAGCATCGCTCAGCTGTTTCAGATCGGCGGGGCCTGCAACGCGGTCAAGAATTGGGGTGTCAGACATGCCATGCTCCACAAACTAAAAAGATGCCGTGCGGGTTGACCACACGGCACCAAGTCCCTGTCGCCAACAGGTAGGGAACCGGGCTTGGAAACTCGCCCCGTAAGCGGGCCGGCGTAATGGCCCGAATAGATATGACCCCCAGTGATAAAACCGCCGCGGGCCGCGTGTTCAGGAAACGCGCACTTGACCCGTCACCGACTGCTCAAGATAGCTGTAGGGCGACGGCGCTTCTTTACTTTCCGGCGGCAAAAGGCCCGAGATCACTTTCAGCACCAGGAAAAAGGCAATCAAAACACCCATCACAAGCGCCGCCCATCCAGCCCCGCGCAACATTTGCCGCAAAACCCAACTGCGCAGCAACGCCACCTCATTGTCGTCTTCGTGGTAATAAGGTTTGTCAGACATCATTCTTCCCCTTACTGCAGCGGCGCATAGCCGTGGTCCTGCGCCCAGACGTACCAGTTATCAACAACTGTGCCCGTTAGCAGAATACCAATGCCGCCCGTCAATGTGACCAGAACCGCAAACCACCAAGCCCAACGGTGGATACCCTCCATCGTCGCATTAAACCCCATGGTCCAGCGCCAGAACAAAGCCGCCCGTTCCGATGCCGTGCCCCGGTCAACGATCTGCTCCAACTCGCGGTCGCCACCAAACCGGCTTACCGCCAGAATGGTCGCCCCGTGCATCGCAAACAGCAGGGCCGATCCATATAGGAACGCAATCGAAAGAGCGTGGAACGGGTTGTAGAACAGATTGCCGTAGGTCAGCGAAAAGTTGTTGGTCCAGTCGAGATGCGTGAAGATACCGTACGGCACCGCCTCAGACCACGACCCCATCAACACAGGCCGGATCAGACCCAGCACCAACACCAGCCAAAGCGCGCTGGCAAAGGCCCAGCTCACATGTTTCCCCATCCCCAACGCCGCCGCCCGAAGGTAGGTGCGAACCCACCACGTGCACAGCGAGATCAGAAAGAAGAAACCGGCAATCAGGAAATATCCCCCCTGCGCCAGCGGTGGGAACCGCAGCCCCCATTCCGGGGCCGGTGGATCCAGCGAGAACCAGAACAGATCGCGCATGAACACCGCCGGATTATACCCCGCCTGATGCCAGAACCAACCGCCCACCATCATGAACCAGATCAGTCCGGTGGCCAACGAAATAGTCCCGAACGTACCCAGATAAATCGGGCCCAGTTGCGCATTCCCAAACCAGCCCGCAAGGGTAGAAAACCCTGCCCCCTTGGACCGCCCTGAAAGATCAACGCCCTCGACCATCCCCATCTCCGGCGCTGCACGCACCTGAACTTGGGTAAAGATGTTTTGATACTCAGCCATTTACGCCTCCCGCAATTCCAGCCCACCATGGCAATTCCAACCACCAGTTCCACCAGTCCACCCATTGATCGAACCAGATAGTGCCAGAGATGCCGATGCAAACCGCACTCCAGAACACAGCATTCAGCGCCAGCAAAAGCCCCAAGCGGTGGATGCCCAATGTGCCAACCGAATAGCCAATCAGATCGCGAAAGAACGTATCTTCATGGTCAGGCGTGCGCATTTCGCGCCCCTTTTCCGGGTTCGCCGCCGAAAGGATCAACGCCCCATGCAGCGCCAGCGCCAGCGCGGTGGTAAAGAAGAACGTCACCGCCACCATATGCGCCGGATTGTAGTGGAAGTTGCCGTAAGTGTAGCCGGTGTTGCTGACCCAATCGAGATGGCTGAAGATGCCATAGGGGAACGCATATCCCCAGGCGCCCATCAGGATCGGGCGGAACACCACCAGCGTCAGATACGCAAAAATTGCCACGCCAAAGGCGACGGGCACATGCAGGCCGATGCCAAGCTTGCGGCAGATCTCAACCTCGCGCAGGGCCCAGCTGACGAAAGCGCCGATGGCACAGAAGGTGATGATCTGCCAAAGCCCGCCTTGCATCAAAGGCGCAAAGGACAGGCCGTTTTCAATGGGCGGTGGATTGATCGAAATCAACCAAGGATTCCAGGTTGGCCCCATCGCTGCCCCGTAAAAGATCAGCATGGTTCCGAGGGCCGCGAAGAAAAAGGTCGTGACCCCAAAGAAGCCGACGTAGAACGGCCCAACCCAAAAGTCGAACAGGTTTCCGCCGACCAGAGTGCCACCCGGCACGCGATATTTTCGTTCGAAGCTGAGCAGTGCCATGCTTCCCTCCCTGCGGTTGGACAGATCCGCCGCCTTGCGCCAAAAGCGCCGCGGGATCATCTATTGTTGGATAAAATTTGGTGCGGCCGACTAGGAGTACGCCCGCACCAAGGACACCTTCTTATTCAGAAGCCGCCACGTAGCCATGTTTCGCTGCTGCAATCTCGAACCAGTTGTAGGCCGGGTTTGAAAGCAGAACGAGGTGGATCATGGCGGCAAGCAGGAAGAGGAAAACCCCTTGTGCCACGAACACACGACGAGGATCGAAGATCAGCCAGATCTTGTAGAACTTGCTCATGTCTCGTTCCCCCTCAGAACCACGGACGCCAGATGAACACGGCAACATGCGCGAGAACTGCGATGGTTGTGAACAACCAAAGCCCGCTCATGTAGACCGAGTGCAACTCTTGCGCCTGCTGGTCAGTTAGACCTGTGAAAGACAGGTCGGATTTATCAGCCATAGTACCCTCCGGATATTCGGACTGACGCCGCATTCCCTGCGGCCGGGCCACGGTGGGCGGAATGCCCCTCCGATGTTTCGCTCTCCCGTTTGACGGAAGAGAGAATCTTGTTGACCGATTTCATCTGCGAAAGATCATCGGTGTTGCCAATTGCGCGTCCAGAAACGCCCGCTTCATCGGACCATTTTCGGGCAAGCGCGCGTGGCGGATCGTCTGGTAGATCCAGCCGATAAGATGGGGCACGACAATCAGGCACAGGATCAGGGAGAAGTAGACGAAGTACTCCACCTTGTTCACCGGCTTGACGTGATGAAGATCACCCATTGCAGTGTAATCGCTCATGCTTTCTCTCCCTCAGTTGGTGAAAGTGCCACGCCCGCAAGCGTTTCGATTGTCTCGCGGACCACCCGCTCGGCGCCGGATTCCAGCGCCGCCTTTTCCGCAGCGTCGCGCAAGCTGCGCGCGGCGCTGATCCGTGTCAGAATCGGATGCGTGTTCACAATCCGGTCCAGCGCCGCCTGCGCATCGGCATCCCACGGAAAATCCCGCCGAAGCGTGGTTGGCGTGGCCGCAGCCGAATCCATCTCGGTGCCCAGCGGCAGAATATGGAACAGGGCATCGAACAAGCTGTTGCAAACCTCCTGCAACAACCACACGGCCCCGGCATAACCCATTGCAGGCGTGCCCGTTGCCCGGCGGATGGCCGCCCCGGGGAATGATGCGGGAATGAAACTCGGAGCCGGCCCAAAGCCGCCCTTCATCTCTGCCAGATACATCTTTTCGTTGATCGACCCCATCACAACCAAAGGACGGTGCTGTTTCAACAAACCACGGACCGCCTCGTTGTTGGTCTTTTTGCCCGGCTCGCGCGCAACGGCAAAAACGCAAGGCAAACCCAGATCGGATTCGAGGTAATTGCGGATTCCGCGGGCATAAGTCTCGCTTGCCACAATCGCGAAAGAGGCCGTCGCAAAGAAATCCTGGGTTACGGAGCGCCACAGGTCCCAGACCGGCTTTAGCGTCGAATGCTTTTCGCGCTCGATGAAGGGCTCGGGGTCCAGGTCCAGCATTTCGCCCAGCTTGCGCAAGAACTTCGTCGTGCTTTCCACGCCAATCGGGGCCTGAAGATAGGGTTTGCCCAACACCTCAGCCAGCCCGCGCCCGAATTCGCGGTACATGACGACATTGGCGTCGGCGTTGACCAGATTGCGCATTTCGGCCACATGCGCGCCAAGCGGCATCACCATGTTTACCTCGGCGCCAATGCCTTCGACCAGGCGGCGCAGCTCATGCAGGTCCGACGCCATGTTGAAGACACCATACATCGGCCCCAGCAGGTTGACCCGCGGCCGCGCGCCCTCGATACGTTTGGCTTGCGGAGGCATACGCCCTTTGGTCATGCCAAACTCGGTGAAAATCCATGTCATCGCCCGGTCAGCGGTTTGCCATTGATCCTCGTCGATGGTGCGCGGCAAAAAGCGTTGAATGTTGGTGCCCATCGGGGTGACCCCGCCGCCGATCATCTCGGCAATGGAGCCCGTGACAACCACAGCCGGAAGGGCCGGATCGAGCGTTTTCCAAGCGCGCATCATGGCACCCTCGGTGCCGTCGCGCCCCAGCTCTTCCTCGCCAAGGCCGGTGACGACAATGGGCAATTCGTGCGGCGGCAAGGCGTCGGTGTAATGCAGCACCGAGGTAACGGGCAGGTTTTCACACCCAACCGGCCCGTCAATCACCACCTGCAATCCCTTGACGGCGCAAAAGGCATAGACTGCCCCCCAATAGCCGCCCGCGCGATCGTGATCCTGCACTAGCATGACACGGCCTCCAGCGGGGCAACGTGCCACAAAGGAGATGCGCGTAAGGAAGGACAGACGCGGCGGATCATATCATTTCCTCCGCCTTCGCGGCCTTTGCCGCCTTGTCGATCTTCTTTTGGTGAATGGCTCTGAAATCCGGCCGCAGGTTCGGCGCACCTTCCCAGATGCCTGCGGTATCGCCGGTTCCGACACCTTCGAAGAAGGCCTTCATCCCCTCCATGCGGGCGCGCCCGGCAATGGCGGCATTGACGACCTGCCCCAAAGATCCCGCACCTGCCGGCCCCATCAAGGGGCGTGCCGAGATAAGATTTGTAAAGTACAGCGACGGAATCGCAGCCTCTTTGGCCTTTTGAACCAAGGGTGTTGTGCCAATCGCCAGATCAGGCTTGATCGCGTGCATCGCAGACAGATCATCCTCGAGCGAGGCGCGGAATTTGACTTTCACACCCCGCGCCTCAAGCCAGGCAACGTCCGGCGCGCTCCACGGTGTTTTGGGGCAAGCCGTGCCAACATAGGGCACATGCGCGCCGCTTTCGATCAAAAGCCGCGCGACCAGCAACTCGGAGCCCTCATAGCCCGAAAGCGTGATGGTCCCCTTGATCGGATGGGCCGCCAAAGCCCCTTTGATCGCAGGCAAAAAGGCGTTTTGCGCGGCAGCGACAAGGTTCGGTGCAACGTTGTAAGCGTCGCCGATCGCGGCCAGCCAATCGGCGGTGCCGTCATGTCCGACCGGGGCCGAGCCGACAACCTTGCGCCCGGCGGTTTGGAATTCGCGCACCGACGCGGTGTAAAACGGGTGGATCGCGGCCACGACATCGCAGTCAAGTGCCGCATAAAGCTCGCGCCATTCGCGGCAGGGCACGACCGGCCCCGTCGTCAGGCCCATCGGGGCCAACATGGCGCTCAGCATCATCGGATCGGCCGGAAACATCTCGCCCAACAGCGCAACCGCAGGTCTGTCCGAACGACCGGCCACCGGTGCGGCAACGGGGCCCGCCTCGATCTCGGCCCGCGCATATTTCAGCATCGCCCCCGCCAGCACATCCTTGGCCTCGGCATGGGTGGGGATACCAAAGCCCGGAACATCAATACCAACGATCCGCACACCATTGATTTCACTAGGCAAAAGTTTCAACGGCACGCCGCTGGCTGTGGGCACGCACAGGTTGGTTACCACAATTGCATCATAGCGCGCAGGATCGGCCAATTCGTGAACGGCGTCCCGAATGTCTTCAAACAGCTTGCCCGTCACAAGGGATTCCGAGTTGAACGGCACATAGCCGACCGACCGGCGCGCGCCATAGAAATGCGATACAAAGGTTAGCCCGTAAACGCAGCACGCCGACCCGGACAGCAGCGTTGCAACCCGGCGCATCCGCAAACCGACCCGCAATGACCCAAAGGCAGGGCACATGCTTTGCGGCTTGTCATGGGGGCCTTGGGGGTAATCGGCGGCGTATTGATCCAGCAATTCAGAGTTGCCCGCCGCACGCGCGGCCGCCTCCATCGTGGCCGCACCGGCATGACAGCCCATGCCATCAACGGGCGCCGTCACCGCAGGCTCTGGCAGATCATTTGCCGCAAGCTGGGTAGGCGGCGCGTCGTGGGCGCTGTCATAGCCGATTTCGTTCATTTCTTGCCCTTCCTCGCGGAAAGGCGCGCAAGTTCGGCGCTGAGGAAGGCCAAAGCCTCAAGATCAAGCATTGTCATAGACCACTTCCAGAGACTTCTTGAGCACGGCGTTTTTGCCGCGCATATCGGCGTCGGTTGCCGGGGTCAGGACAAAATCTTTGCCCGTGGTTTCAGCCGAAAACAGGTTCAAAAGACCGTCCTGGGTCATGGGCGCAGGGCGCACGGGCGGCGCAATCGCAACCGCATCCGCAAGCGCGCTGAATAAGCCGCCCCACTGGCTTTGGTTCGTGCCAACAATCTGATAATTCGCGCTTTTCCGGCGCAGATCGTCGTCTTGGGGAATCGCTGCCAACACCGGAATCTTGACCGATTCCGCAAAAGCCGCGGCCTCGCCGGTGCCGTCGTCTTTGTTGATCACCAGCCCTGCGATGCCAACGTTCCCGCCCAAACGGCGGAAATATTCGACCGCCGAGCAGACGTTATTGGCGACATAAAGACTTTGCAGATCGTTCGAGGCCACCAGAATGACCTTTTGCGCCATATCGCGGGCAATCGGCAGGCCAAAGCCGCCACAGACCACGTCGCCCAGAAAGTCCAGCAAGACATAGTCAAAATCCCAGTCGTGAAAGCCCAGCTTTTCCAACAGCTCAAAGCCGTGAATGATGCCGCGACCGCCGCAACCGCGACCCACCTCGGGCCCGCCCAGTTCCATCGCAAAGACGCCGCCGCGCTTAAAGCAGACATCGCCGATCTTGACCTCTTCACCCGCCAGTTTTTTCCTGGTCGAGGTTTCGATGATCGTCGGGCATGCCTTGCCGCCGAACAGCAGGCTTGTCGTATCAGATTTCGGATCGCAGCCGATCAGCAAGACCCGCTTGCCCATCTCGGCCATCATGTGGCTCAGGTTGGCGAGGGTGAACGATTTGCCGATGCCGCCCTTGCCATAGATCGCGATGATCTGGGTCTTTTTTGTGGGCGCGGATGTCGGCACTTCAAGCGTCGGCTCGTTGGCCTCTTCGCGAAGGCGCGCGTCGAAATCTTTGAGGTTTGGGATATCAAGTGTCATGCGTGGCCCTTCCACTCGAGCATCATTTTCAAACAGTCCGGATCCGTGAAGGCTGTCTCATAAGCCGCGGTCGCGGTGCCGGCGGGTTGGGTGTGCGTGATCAGCCCTGCCAAAGAAAGATCACCAGATTCAACCAGTTGGCGCGTGACCACCATGTCTTCGGCGGCCCATTCCGCGGCGATGCGAAAGCGGGCCTCTTTCATGAAGGCGGGCGGAAAGGCAAAGGAAACCGGCGCGGTGTAAAACCCTGCCAGCACAATTTCGCCCCCCTTGCGCAAACGCCCGATCAGGCTGTCGAGCAGGTCAGCAGCACCAGAGGCGTCATAGATCGCCCCATAGTCGCGGCGTGGGTCATTTTCGGGCAAGACAACGTCGTAGCCAACGGCGCCGGCATGGCGCGCGCGATTGGTTTCCCAGACGGTTGGCGCAGGCCCACCAGCGGCGATGGTCAGCCGCGCAAGCAGTCGGCCCAGAACGCCGTGGCCGATAATCAGATCCGGCAGCGCATGATCAAGGCCCGCAAGGGCGTGGCGCGCCGTTGCCGCAAGGGCCAGCAAAGCCCCCTCGGCCCCCAGACCCCGATCAATGCGCGTCACGCGCGCACCCGGGGTCACCAGAAATTGCGAGGCGGCACCGAAAAGCCCGCGCACCGGGCCCTGTTCATTGGCCTCAAAGCAGTTTGCGCCGGGAACAAAGACATGCTCGCCAACGCGCAGGCCCGACTCTGGCCCCGCCTCGACGACTTCGCCAGCCGCCTCATAGCCCGGAACCAGGGGATATCCCATGCCAGGAAAGGGCGGCATCGTGCCAGACCAAAACAGCTTTTCCGTGCCCGTCGATATGCCCGAATGCGCGACTTGCACGACCACATCCCCGGCGCCGGGGGCGGTCAGCGACAGCTGCCCCAGGGCGAGGTTTTTTGGACCCGACAAGATCACTGCGTTGGTTTGCACGACGAATCCCTAGAAGGTTGAAGGTGGTCCCCGGTCCAGAACAAAGCCCGGTGTCCCCTGTGTGCTGTCATTCTAACTTTACATTATTGGCTGTCAAATAAAATAGACACTTTGCGAGAAATCAATTGAAATTCAGCTGCGAACCGCTGTGATCGCCGAGGTTATGAAGGGCCGAAAGCCTGAATGAATACAGATGTTTGTATAGCCTGCCGCAGTCAAAAGCCCCTTGATTTCCTGGGGGGATCTGGTGCGACCAGTTTGCATCGCCAAAGTGTAAATTGCGAAATACACATCGGTGAAACGGTTCGGTTTCCGGCCGCCTGACATCGGCTCTGCAATGATCAGGCGCCCGCCCTTGGGCAAAGCCGCGTAGACCGAGCGCAAGAGCTGCGCCACGGTCGAATCGTCATGGTCGTAAAGCACGCGAACAAGGCTGATCGCATCGGCGCCCTGGGGCAGGGGCTGATCGCGAAAGCTGCCCGTATGCAGCGCTACCCGGTTTGATAATCCTGCCGCGGTCAAGCGCTGCCCCGCGCCCAAAAGCACTTGCGGCAGGTCGAAAAGTTCAAGCCGCAAACCCGGATAGGCTTTGCCAACCGCCGCAACAAACGCCCCGGTCCCGCCGCCGACATCCATCAATCGGCTGATGCCAGACAGATCGACCATGCGCAGGACATCTTCGGCAACAAGCACCTGACTCTCGGCCATCAGATCGGAATAGGTCGCGGTCACTGCCGGATCAACCGCCCCCGCCGCACCAAAGACATAGGGCCAAAACCGCGCCAGTTCGGTATCCTTGCCGCCCCGCACCAGTGCGACCGGATCGGCAAGATCGGTGTAAAGGGCCCGGTGATGCAGAATCATCTGCGGCAAGCCGGGCACGCCCAGCAAAGACGCGCCGCGCAGGGACAGACCAAAGCGGCCGTCGCGGTGCCGTTTGAGCAGGCCAAGACCTGCCCCGGCTTGCAACAGCACCTCAAGGCGTTGCGCAGGAACCGCGCAGGACCTGCCAAGCTGCGAGGGCGTTTGCGGCCCGTCTTGCAAAAGTGAAAAGATCCGCAATTCCACCAGCGCCATCAGCACCTGCGCATTCACAAATCCCGCAACGATATCAAAAAGCGCCTCGCCTTGGGCACGGGCGATGCGGCGCAAGAAAGGGATCCGCGCCGCCCAAGCCTGAAATTTCCGTGATGCCGCCAACCGCAAAAGCCATCCACGGCGCGGAACTTGGGGCAGGGTGTCGATCGTCGTCACCTTAGCCCCGGGCTTGCGCTTGACTGCGCGCGGGGGCAACGGGCGTCATCCGTTCGGCATAACGGCGCACCATATCGGCCAGCATGGCTTCGCCCTTACAGGAGGGAATCGATGCAATCGCGCCGCCAAGAATGTCTTGCAACCGACGGATCGCGCCCTGCACACCCAGCGCGGCAACAGCGTTCGGGCGGCCATGCGCCATGTCCTGACCCGCGGGTTTGCCCAAAGTCTCGGCATCATAAAGCGCGTCACGCAGATCGTCGGCCACTTGAAACGCCTCACCTATTCGCGCGCCCAACTCCTCCCAAGGCTCTGCATCCTGCCCCGCAGCCAAGGCCCCCATCTGGGTTGCCGCAATGAACAAGGCCCCGGTCTTGGCGCGATGATAGGCGGATAAATTGATCTTTGATTCGCTTTCCCAGCCTTGCCCCGCGCAAATGCCATCCGGCATCCCCGTGCGACGCGACAAGACCCGGATCAGCTGCAGCGCCCGGTCCGCATCCTTGCCCGCCGCCTCGGCAAGGACATCAAATGCAAGCACGATCAGGCTGTCACCCGTCAAAACGGCCAGCGGCTCGGAAAACGCACGGTGCACCGTCGGCTTTCCGCGGCGCTGATCGGCATCGTCAAAACACGGCAGATCATCATGCACCAAGCTGGCGCAATGGATCAACTCAAGCGCGACCGCCGCGGCATCTGCAAGCCCCGGGCGATCATCGCCGCAGGCCATCGCAACGCTGAGCAAGATCGTGGGCCTGATCCGCGCCCCACCCGGAGTGATCGCATATTGCAGCGCCTGCGCCAACTTCGCCGGGGCCTCTGCCCCGCCCATGGCACGCCGAAGAACCTGCGAGCTCGCCAGATCAAGCCGTTCGTTTATCGACATTCAAGCCCCCCGAAAGCACCGGGAGAACCCGGTTGGCCAAATCCTCAGTGTCACGAATAATTGACACTATACTGTAAATCATACTGGACACTTTTATCGCACGAGTCAACAATCACGCATGGCATCAAACCAACAACAGATCATGGTGATTGGGGCCGGCATGGGCGGGCTTTGTGCGGCGATCCGGTTGGCGGTGGCCGGGATGCGTGTGACGGTGGTTGAAACCCAAAGCTATCCCGGTGGCAAAATGCGAACCATGCCCTCCGATGCCGGAGCGATTGATGCCGGTCCAACCGTGCTGACCCTGCGTGCTGTTTTCGACGAGGTTTTTGCGCTGGCAGGTGAGCGGCTTGACGATCACATCACCCTGATCGCGCAACCTTTGCTTGCGCGGCACTGGTGGCCCGATGGCAGCCGGCTGGATTTGTTTGCCGATCCGGACCAAAACCGCGAAGCGATCAACCGGTTTGCCGGACCTGTCGCTGCGGCGGAATTTGCCAAATTTGATGCGGAGGCGTCACGGCTTTATTCCGCGTTTGATGCCCCGATGATGCAGGCCAGACGCCCCGAATTGGGCAAAATAGCCTTGAATGCGCTGGTAGAGCCCGCACTCTGGCCCGTACTGCGCCCCGGCCGCTGCCTTTCGCAGTATCTGGCGCATCGTTTTACAGACCCACGATTGCGCCAGTTGTTTGGCCGCTATGCCACCTATGTGGGCGGCGCGCCCCATCTGTCGCCGGCCGTGCTGGCGCTGATCTGGCATGCCGAAGCACGGGGTGTTTGGGCGGTGCAAGGCGGGATGCATCTTTTGGCGCAGGCGCTTGCGGCGCTGGCAACCCGGCTTGGCGTCACCTTGCGTTTTGGCATTTCAGCCCGCAAGATCCTGCGAAAGGCGGGCCGGGTCAGCGCGGTCGTGTTGTCCGATGGGCAAGCTGCCCCTTGCGATGCGGTGGTGTTCAACGGCGATCCTGCGGCGCTTTTGGCCGGTCTTTTGGGCAACGGCGAGCAGTTTTGCCTGCCGCAAGCTGCGGTCCACCCCCGCAGCCTTTCGGCATGGGTCTGGTCTTTTGCCGCAAAACCGGCACCATTCGAGCTTGTCCATCACAATGTTTTCTTCGGCTCGGACCCGGCCCTCGAATTTGGCCCACTGCAGCAGGGCCGGATGCCGGAAGACCCCACGCTTTATGTTTGCGCCCAAGATCGCGCGGGCGCGGCATTTGTGCCGGGCCGCGCTGAACGTTTTGAAATCATCATGAACGCCCCCGCAAAATCAACCCAATCCATACACGAGATCAGCGAATGCCGTGCCAAGACATTTCCGACACTGGCCAGATTTGGCCTGACGTTCGATCCTGCGCCAGCGGATCAGGCCCTGACGACGCCGCAGGGATTTTCGGCGCTGTTTCCGGGGTCGCAAGGCGCGATTTACGGCCGCAGTCCGCAGGGAATGATGGCCAGCTTTCAGCGTCCGGGCAGCCGGACACAGATGCAAGGGCTGTATCTGGCGGGGGGCGGCGCGCATCCGGGGGCGGGAGTGCCGATGGCGGCCTTGTCCGGCAAGCATGCGGCCGAGGCGATCTTGAACGACCTGACTTCGGCACCGACGTGGCCCCAAACGGCTATGCGTGGTGGTATGTCGATGGTGTCTCGGCTGACGGGACGCGCGCTGTTTCGGTGATCGGTTTTATCGGATCGGTGTTTTCGCCGTGGTATGCGTGGTCAGGGCGGCGCGATCCGGCAAATCATTGCTGCATCAACGTCGTGACCTATGGTCCGGGCGGACGCTTTGCCATGACCGACCGCGGACGCAGCGCCCTGCATCAAAGCCGGGACGCCTTGCAGGTCGGCCCCAGCAGGATGTCGTGGCAAAACGGATCTTTGGTCATTGATATCAATGAAATATCGGCCTTGCCGCTGATCAGCCGTGTGCAGGGTCAGATCCGTTTGACGCCCTCTGCCATCACCGAAGTCGAAGCGATGTTGACGCCCGACGCCCGCCATATCTGGCGGCCTTTTGCCCCATCCGCCCGGATCGAAGTTGACCTGTCGCAGGGCCATCGATGGACCGGACATGGCTATTTTGACGCAAATTTTGGCACGGACGCGCTGGAGGCGGATTTCAAACGCTGGACCTGGGGCAGGTTTCCCCGCGCATATGGCGGCACCACCTGCTTTTATGATGGTATCCGCGCGGATGGAACCTCGCTTGCGCTTGGGTTGGACATCGCGGCCAATGGGGCCGCGCGTGTGATCGACCCGCCGCCACTTGCCCGGCTTGGCCGCACAGCTTGGGCGATCAAGCGCGAGACGCGGTGCGATGCAGGGGCGGCGCCGCGCCAGACCATGGCCTTGTTGGATGCGCCGTTTTACAGCCGCTCACTTGTGCAAACCACCATTCAGGGCGAGGTTGTCACCGGCGTGCACGAGGCGCTTGACCTTGCCCGTTTCCGATCGCCGATTGTCAAAACCATGCTGGCGGTTCGGGTGCCAAGGCGCGCAAACTGGCCCTAGGGTTGGGCGGGATTCAGCCGCATGATGCTAAAGTTTAACGCGCCGGCAATGCTGACCCAGATCAGGTAGGGCACAAAGATCAGGCCCGCGACCACATCACTTGCGAAAAAGCTGACCGTGGTTGCCGCAACCGCGAGCCAAAGGCAGACCATGACGCCGAGGGCGCTGCGCACGCGGTGCAACCCGAAAAACACCGGCGTCCAAAGCGTGTTCAGCGCAATTTGAACGGCCCAGAATGCCATGGCCTGCCCGGCGTCCTGCCCACCCGACACCCGCATCGCAGCATAGGCGATCAGCAGATACAGCGTGGTCCAGACCACTGGAAACACCCAACGTGGCGGCGTCCAGCGGGGTTTTTGCAAGCTTTCATACCACTCGCCCGGCTGAATCATTGCACCCGTCGCCGCGGCCGCACTGCAGGCGGCAACATACGTCAAAAACAGGCCCCATTCCATCGCACATGCTCCACCTGTGTTGCGTGAACGCTATCTCAGGCGCGCGCGCGATCCAAGGGGCGGGCGAGGCGGTCTTTGGATTCCAATTGGGAAAGCGCCTCAAAGAGCGCATCCGAGCGGCTGAACCGCGTGGTTTTGGCGGATGCAGCCGCAACCAGATAGGCCACCGCCGGATTGGGGGCGGCGTGCAAAATGGCCGAAGACGGCACGACACAAGAGGCGGCACTGCGTGCCACCGACAAGCCAAGCCAGCCAAGTTTCTGCCGCGAGGTTGTGCGGGCGCGTTGGGTGACGCTGTCAAAACCCAGCCGGGCAACGGCAGATCCGATCCCTGCATAGACATGGCGGGCGGCATAAATGCCGGGCCGACACCCAAGGGGCAGCGCGGAAATCCCCGCCTCGGAGCGGCGATACAGCACGTCGGCCTCGTCCAGCAGGCGCTGCGTCAGGCGGCGCAAACCTGGGCTTGGCATAGGGTTTGACATCAAGGTGGCAGGTGAAATTCCGGCCTCCTCCAGCCATTGCAGCGGCAGATAAAGCCGCCCCGCCTGCGCATCTTCGCCAATATCGCGGGCGATATTGGTCAGTTGCATCGCCAGCCCCAAATCGCAGGCCCGCGCCAAGGCATCGGCATCGCGCACCCGCATCAAGACGCACATCATCGCCCCAACCGAACTTGCCACTCGGGCGCAATAGCTGAGCAGGTCAGCAAAGCTGTGGTATTGGCGGCCAAACGCATCCCAAGCCAGCCCCTCCAGAAGGGCCTCGGGCAGCACGCGCGGCATCTCGAATTCTTCAACCACCGCCGCAAAGGCGCGGTCGGCGGCGGAATTGCGCGGCCGGCCTGCGTAAACAAGATCCAACCTGTCGCGCAGGCTGAGCACGGCGGGGGCCTTGTCATCACTGTCGTCCACCGCATCATCGGCCAAACGGCAAAAGGCATAAAGCGCCAGCGCCGGATCACGCACCCGCGTGGGCAACAAACGCGAGGCGGCATGAAACGACAAAGACCCGGTACGGATCGCGGCGCGGCAATGGTCAAGATCGGCAGGTGCAATCATTCGGCGGCCATCCGTAAAGCTGATTTTCGGGGTGCATCGGGGACCAGTTTGGCCAAGACTTCAGCGCTGGCAATGACCCCCGGCAAGCCTGCGCCGGGATGGGTCCCTGCACCGACAAGATAAAGCCCCTTGGCCTCTTCAGACACGTTGTGCGGCCGAAACCACGCGGATTGCAGGATGCGCGGCTCGATCGAAAAGCCGCTGCCATAGGGCGAAAGATAGCGCGTTTCAAAGCTGTTGGGCGTGAACACCAACTGTTCACACAGATGCGCGCCAAGGCCGGGCAACAGCCGCTCTTCCAGCATCGCCTGCATCTTTTGGCGGTAAGGTTCCGCCTCCGCCGCCCAATCGGTCTTGCCTATGCCAAGATGCGGCACCGGGGAAAGGGCATAAAAGGTGTCATCCCCCAGCGGCGCGGCTGTCGGATCGGTGACCGACGGGCGATGCACATAAAGGCTCATATCGTCCGCCAGTTTGCCCCGGATAAAGATATCGCGGATGTGTTCGTTGTAGCGCGGGCCGACAAGGATGGTGTGGTGACCGACCTCCGGCCATTTAAGGCGTGTGCCCTTGGTGCCGAAATACCAGACAAACAGCCCCATCGACCACCGCTTGGCCGCCAATTTGCCGGGCGTCCAGCGTTTGCGGCGATGATTGCGCAGCAGCCGGTCATAGGTGTGGCCCGCATCAGCGTTTGATACCACGACATCGGCAGCAATCTGAGTGCCATCCACCAGCCGCACACCCGTGGCGCGGCCCCGCTCGATCAGGATTTCGTCGACTTCAGCATTCAGCTGCAGATGCCCGCCTTGGGATGCAACCACCCCCGCCATGGCCAAAGCAATCGCGCCCACGCCGCCCATCGCGTAGTGAACGCCGAATTCCTTTTCCAGGTGGCTGACCAGAATATACATCGAGGTGACGTGAAACGGATCGCCGCCGATGAACAGCGGGTGGAAGGACAGGGCAAAGCGCAGCCGCTCATCCTTGACGCGCGATGCGGCATGGGCATAGACGGATTTGTCAGCGCGCAGTTTGGCAAAGGTGGGTAACACCTTCAGCAGATCGGCAAAGCGGTGCATGGACCGCCGCCCCAAATCTTCAAATCCGAACCAATAGCGGCGCTCGGAATCCTTCAGGAAACGGTCGTATCCCGGCAAATCCTTTGGGGAAAGCCTTGCCACCTCAGCCCGCATGGCATCGGTCGACTGGCGGGCGGTAAATGTGGATCCGTCTTGCCATTTGATCTCGTAAAACGGGTCAAGCGCGCGCAGATCGACATCGCGGTCAAATTCGCGCCCGCAAGCCGACCACAGGTCGCGCAAGCCCTGCGGCACCGTCACAATCGTCGGGCCAAGGTCAAAGCGGTGGCCGCCTTGGGTGATCGAGCTGCCCCGGCCGCCCGGCAGGTCCAGTCGGTCAATCACCGTGACGCGGTAGCCTTTTGCGCCCAGCCGCATCGCCGCAGCAAGGCCGCCAAGGCCCGCCCCGATAACGATTGCGCTGGCCCCTGTGGCTGGTAGCATCGGGCTGTGGCGCGGATCAGATTCTGTCAACATGAAAGCACGATATACTGTCTAGTGTAATTTACAATACTTGCATTTTCATTCCGTTTATTATCCATTTGGGTTTGCAGGCGCTGCAAAAACTGTCAAACTAGCCTGACACTTTTCGACGAGGTCCGCCATCAACACCGTAAGCCTGACCCTGTTTCGTTTTGCCTCCTTGCCCACCCGCCTGTGGGTTCTGGGGCAAATGGTGGCCGCGCGCGTGTCGTTTATGCGGATGCCCGAGGTTGGCTTTTGGAAACTGTGCGGATCGGGCACGGGCGAAGGGTTCACGCCAAAGCCCAATGCAGCAGTCTGGGCTATTCTCGCCACATGGCCAGACCCGGAAACCGCGCGAAGGGCCATGGCATCCGCCCCGGTCTATCGCCGCTGGCGGGCGCATGCCGTCGAAAGCTGGACCGTCGTGCTGGAAACCACCTCCGCGCGCGGCAAATGGTCGGGCAAGTCGCCCTTTAGCCCCAGTCCCGTTGCGGCGCCAAGCGCAGGCCCGATTGTGGCGCTGACCCGCGCGAGCATGCGCGCCTCGACCTTTCTGCGGTTCTGGCGGCGGGTGCCCGATATTTCCCGCGCGATCGGGCAAGACCCCAATGTGCTGTTCAAAATCGGCATCGGCGAGGTGCCTTTGCTGCGTCAGATCACCTTTTCCATCTGGCCTGATGCCGAAAGCATGGCAGCCTTTGCGCGCGGCGACGGCCCGCATGGCCGCGCCATTCAGGCGGTGCGGGCCGAGGGCTGGTTTGCCGAAGAGCTTTACGCGCGCTTTCAGATATTGGACCATTGGGGAACCTGGAACGGGCAGAACCCGCTTGTCACACAGAGCGCCGCATGAGCCAACCTTTTCCCTTTTCCGCCATCGTCGGGCAAACGGCCATGAAACAGGCCATGGTGCTGACCGCCATTGACCCTGGCATCGGCGGGGTGCTGGTGTTTGGGGACCGGGGCACTGGCAAATCGACGGCGGTGCGCGCGCTTGCGGCACTTTTGCCCGAAATCACCGCGGTTGAAGGATGCCCGGTCAATTCAGCCCGGATCGAGGATGTGCCCGAATGGGCCGGGCCGAAATCGGGCAAGATGATCAAACGCCCAACCCCGGTCGTCGACCTGCCGCTGGGGGCAACCGAGGATCGGGTGGTGGGTGCGCTTGATATTGAACGGGCGTTGACGCGGGGAGAAAAAGCGTTTGAGCCGGGCCTTCTGGCCCGCGCCAATCGCGGCTATCTTTACATCGACGAGGTGAACCTGCTGGAAGATCACATCGTTGACCTGCTGCTTGATGTCGCGCAGTCCGGCGAGAATGTGGTGGAGCGGGAGGGCCTGTCGATCCGCCACGCTGCGCGTTTTGTGCTCGTCGGCTCGGGCAACCCCGAAGAGGGCGAACTGCGGCCGCAGCTGCTTGACCGTTTTGGCCTTTCGGTTGAAGTGATCTCGCCGCGCGACATTGAAACGCGGGTCGAGGTGATGCGCCGCCGGGATGCGTATGACAACGATAATGCGGCTTTCATGAAGAAATGGCGGGCCAAAGACAGCGCCTTGCGCAAGGCCATTCTCGCGGCGCGCGCGGCTTTGCCGCTGCTTACGACGCCGGGCATGGTGCTGCATGATTGTGCGGCGCTTTGTATCGCCCTTGGGTCCGACGGATTGCGCGGTGAATTGACGCTGCTGCGCGCTGCCCGCGCCCAAGCCGCTTATGACGGCGCGACGACCGTGAGCCGCGTGCATCTTAAAGCCGTGGCGATCAGCGCGCTGGGCCACCGTCTGCGGCGTGATCCGCTGGACGAGGCGGGGTCGGGCGAACGCGTGGCACGTATCTTGGCGGAAACGCTGCCGTGAGCGAGCCATTGACCCCTTGGATGCGCGTTGAATGCGCGTTGGCGGTGCTGGCGGTTGATCCGGCTGCGGTCAAGGGGCTGTGGCTGCGCGGACGCAGCGGCGCGGTGCGCGATGGCGTGACGCAGCATTTGAAATCCATGCGCCGCATTCATCCCAGCATTGACGATACGGCGCTTTTCGGCGGCCTTGATCTGGCGGCGACCCTTGCATCGGGCCAGATGTGCCGGACCACGGGCATCCTTGGTCTGGCCGCTCCGGTTGTTCTGACCATGGCAGAGCGCTGCACGCCCGCCCTCGCGGCACGGCTGGCGCTTTGGCTTGATAATACCGGGCCTTGCCTGATCGCGCTGGACGAAGGGGCCGAACCGGAGGAAGGCCTGCCTGCCGCCTTGGCGGATCGTTTGGGCCTGTTTCTTGACCTTGATGATATTGCCCTGTCGGAAACCGCGCCGATTGACCTTCCCGCCACGCAGATCAATGCCGCGCGGGCCGGCGTGAAAGCTGCGCATCTGCCCAAGACGGCGCTTGCAAGCCTGACGGCCGTGGCAGCGGCGATGGGCATCAGCAGCCTGCGCGCGCCCTTGTTGACGCTTAGCGTGGCGCGCGCGCTTGCGGCTTGGCGGGGCGAGGCTGTTGCGTCTGAAGACACGCTGCGCCACGCGGCGGAACTGACGCTGGCACATCGCGGCACCCTGCCCGAAACCGGGACTGAGCAGCCCGACGCGGCGCCGCCCCCGCCTGACATGAAAGAGGATGGCCGCGAGCGGCCCAATCAGCAGGCAGAGCGTCTGCCGGATGAAATCTTGATGGAGGCGGTGCGCGCGGCTCTTCCCCCTGATCTGTTGGCGCGGCTTGCCGCAGGCAAAGCGGCGCGCGTGGCGCAGGGCGGTTCGGGTACAGGGGGGGCGCGCAAGGGCAATCATCGGGGCAGGCCATTGCCATCGCGGCCCGGCAGCCTTGGGGCGGGCAAACGGATTGATCTGGTCGCCACCCTGCGCGCAGCCGCGCCTTGGCAACCGTTGCGACGCAAGGCGGCGCTTGTTCAAAGGCCGGGGCTGGAAATACGGCCATCCGATCTGCGGATGAAGCGGTACGAAGAAACCTCGGACCGAGTTTTGATCTTTACGGTCGATGCCTCGGGCTCGGCGGCCCTGTCCCGCCTGGCCGAAGCGAAGGGTGCGGTCGAGTTGCTGCTGGCCCAGGCCTATGCGCGCCGCGACCATGTTGCGCTGATCGCGTTTCGCGGGCGGGCGGCAGAGCTGATCTTGCCGCCCACACGGTCGCTGGTGCAAACCAAACGCCGCCTTTCTGGCCTGCCGGGCGGCGGGGGTACGCCCTTGGCTGCGGGTTTGCGCATTGCCTATGACCTTGGCAAACAGGCCCGCGCACGCGGAATGACGCCGACCATTGCGCTGCTGACCGATGGGCGGGCCAACATCGCGCTGGATGGCACTTCGGACCGTGCAATGGCGGATGCAGATGCGCATCGGCTGGCACGCGCGATCATGGCAGCGGCAATTCCGACGATTGTGCTTGATATTGCCAATCGCCCGCAGCCTGCGTTGCACCGATTGGCTGACAGCCTTGGCGGCACGTATTTGCCCTTGCCCCGCGCCGATGCCTCCCGGCTTTCGGCTGTTCTGCAGACCGCATTGGCGCGTTGAAATGACCGCCACGGCAGTCCCCGAAAATTGGCCCCACCGCTACGCCTCGCGCAGGGTCCGCTGCGGCAATATCTGCTGGCATCTGCAGGAAATGGGCGCCGGCCCGATCTTGCTGCTGCTGCACGGCGCGGGCGGCACGACCCACAGCTTTCGTCACCTGATGCCCTTGCTCAGTCGCCACTACCGCGTGATCGCGCTTGATCTTCCGGGGCAGGGCTTCACCGAAAAAGCCCGCTCCGCGCCTTGCGGACTTGATAACATCGCCGCCGATGTCGCGGCGCTTGCGGCACAAGAAGGCTGGTCGCCGCGCGCGGTCATTGGCCATTCGGCGGGCGCCGCCATTGCGTTGCGTCTGTCCCAGACCTTGCCAATCAAAGCCGTCATCGGCATCAACGCTGCTTTGGGCAACTTCGAGGGCGTGGCAGGTTGGCTTTTCCCGGCAATGGCGCGGTTTTTGACGCTTTTGCCCTTCGTGCCGCAGATCTTCAGCACATTGATCGGCACCCCGCGGCAAGCGCATCAGCTTTTGACCTCGACCGGATCGCAGATCGAGCCTGAAGGCGAAGCGCAGTATTTGCAGCTCTTGCGGACGCCCAGCCATATCGAGGCCACGCTGGCGATGATGGCACAGTGGAACCTTGCGCCCCTGCTGGCCCAACTGCCACAGCTGACCTGTCCCTGCCTGCTGATCACCAGCGGCGGCGATCTGGCCGTGCCGCCAGTGATTTCGGACCGTGCGGCGGCACTCATTCCAAATGCCCGGCGCATTGATATTGCCAAATTCGGACATCTTGTCCATGAAGAGGCGCCCGAGCTGATCGCGGCCACGATCGTGGAGTTCCTTGATCTTTGCCAGACTGCGGAAGACATGGGCCAATGATCCGATGGAGCCGCACATTTCCAGCAGTATCGCCCGCAGGGGCGATCATCGACCCCCCCCTTCGCGTTCACACCCCACCGAGGTTCCCATGACCCACAAAACCATCCTGCGTGCCTTGGCGGGGCAAACCTTGCCCACCCCGCCCATCTGGATGATGCGCCAGGCCGGGCGTTATTTGCCCGAATACCGCGCGACGCGGGCGCAGGCGGGCGATTTTCTGAAGCTTTGTTACAACCCGGACCTCGCCGCCGAAGTGACGTTGCAACCCATTCGCCGCTACGGCTTTGACGCGGCGATTCTGTTCGCCGACATCCTTTTGCTGCCCCAGGCGTTGGGGGCTGATCTGTGGTTTGAAACCGGCGAAGGCCCGCGGCTTTCGACCATCACCGATATGGCCGGGGTGCGCGCCTTGCGCCCGATTGGCGATATCCATGAAACCCTGTCGCCGATCTATGAAACGGTGAAAATCCTCGCCGCCGAGCTGCCGCGCGAGACGACGCTGATCGGTTTTGCCGGGGCGCCCTGGACCGTGGCCACCTATATGATCGCGGGGCGCGGCACCAAGGATCAGGGGCCCGCGCATGCGCTGAAATCCAGCGACCGCGCCGCGTTCTCCGCATTGATCGATGTGATCACCGAGGCGACGATCCTGTATCTTTCGGCGCAGGTGCAGGCAGGTGCGGAGGTGGTCAAGCTGTTCGACTCCTGGGCAGGCAGCCTGAAAGCGCAGGATTTTCAGGATTTTGCCGTAAAGCCAGCCGCTCGGATCACCCAGGCCCTGAAAGCGCTGCACCCCGGCCTGCCGGTCATCGCGTTCCCGCGCGAGGCGGCAAATGGCTATATCGGCTTTGCAAAGGCCACCGGGGCGGACTGTGTGGCCGTCGACAATTCGGTCAGCCCGGAATGGGCGGCGGACCATGTGCAGGGCGATGGCTGTGTGCAGGGAAATCTGTCGGCACATCATATGGTCTCTGGCGGGCAAGACCTGATCGACGCCACCCGCCGCGTGGTGCAGGCCTTCAAGGGCGGCCCGCATATTTTCAACCTTGGCCACGGCATTACCCCTGAGGCCAACCCCGACAACGTTCAGTTGATGATCGACACGGTGCGCGGGGCCTGACGCGGTGAGCGCGAACGCATCACAGCCGCGGCGGATTTTCATGCTGGGCGCAACGGGCACCATCGGGCGGGCCACGACGACCGCCTTGCTTGCCAAAGGTCATGACGTCGTTTGCATCGTGCGGCCGCAAGCCTCGGGCGGCGCGGCGCTGCCGGTGGGCGCAACATGGCGCGAAGGCGATGTTTGCGATCCGGCCTCGCTGCGGCAAGACGGGTTTCGCGGCGAGCGGTTTGATGCGGTGATCAGCTGCCTTGCCTCGCGCACCGGCACACCGCAAAGCGCCTGGGCGATTGATCATCAGGCCCATCTGACCGTGCTGGCCGCCGCACAGGAGGCGGGCATCGGCCAGATGGTTCTTCTATCCGCAATTTGCGTTCAAAAGCCCACGCTGGCCTTTCAGCAGGCCAAACTTGCCTTTGAACGCGCGCTGATCGCCTCTGGCATGGTATATTCCATCGTGCGCCCCACCGCCTTTTTCAAATCACTGAGCGGTCAGGTAGACCGGGTGAAGCGCGGCAAACCGTATCTGATTTTTGGCGATGGCAGATTGACGGCCTGCATGCCGATCAGCAACGCCGATCTTGGCCGCTATCTCGTTCGCTGCCTTGATGACGTCAGCCTGCAAAACAAGGTGCTGCCGATCGGCGGTCCGGGCCCGGCGCTGACCCCGCGCGACATGGGCGAAGAATTGTTTCGGCTGCTTGAAAGGCCCGCGAAATTTCGCTCGGTGCCGTTGTGGGTGCTGGACCGCATAATTGGCGGGTTATCTGCGCTTGGCCATGTCTCTGGCGGGCTGCGGGATAAGGCGGAACTGGCGCGGATCGGGCGTTATTACGCCACCGAATCGATGCTGGTGCTTGATCCGAAATCGGGTGCCTATGTCCCCGGTGCCACCCCTTCGGCGGGGCAAGACCGACTGTTTGATCACTATGCCCAGCTGCTGCGCGGCGAGGTCACGTCCGATCTTGGCGATCACGCGGTCTTCTGATCGCCAAAGAAAAACCACTTACTTCGACAGGTTAAGCATGTTTTCCATCCGCGCGATCGCGGTGTCAAAGTCTCCTGCGACGGCATCTGCCCCGGTCAGGCCGACAAGGCTGACGGACATGTTGGCGATCTGACCGCAGACCAAAATCCGCACGTCCGGGTTGAGGATGCGCAAGGCGACGATCAGTTTGGTCAGCGCAGGAAGCGAGCGTCTGCCGCTGCCGGAAAGCCCGACGACGGATGGCCTGCGCTGGTCCAGCGTCGTGACCAATTCCTCATGCCCCAGCCCAACGAACAGCTCGACATCCCACCCGCGATCCCTCGCCAGATCGGCCGCGATGGTTATTCCCAAAGTGTGATTCTCGCCGGGCACCGCCGCAAAAATTGCCGAACGCCGCATATCCGGCTGCGATCTCACTTGATTGAGCCGCAGAATCCGCAGGATCGCATAGATCCGGCCGGCACCAATAGTCACTTCGAAAAATGAGACCTTGTCCTTGTCCCACCAATCCCCAAGTCGCACCGCCGCGGCCCCAAGATATGTCTCGCAGATCGCCTGATAGCTGATACCCTGGCGCTGGGCCGTGGCGATATAGCTAGCGGCTGCGCTGGGGTCTTTCGACAACAGCGCGTCGCACAGCGCATCGACTTCGGCCGAGATCAGCGGCTCTGGCCGGACCGGCACCGCCAGATTTCGCGAAACCCGCCGGACCACTTCATTGGCCAATTCGGCAAGGACAGGTTTGGGGATCTTTCGGCTGAAACTGTCAACTTCTGCAAATGCGTCGTGAAGCATTTGCTGGTCGAAGATACTTGCATCCGACATCGTGACCTCCCCCAAAGTCATCATTTCTGATTGCCCCACGGGAGATTATTCCTCCTCACTCGGGCTGTTGAGGGAACGATATAATTCGACTTTTGATTCCGGCAAGTCGAATATTTGAATGGCTGTTGCGGTTTCCCGACAGGCGCTTGAAAACATTCGGAACGATCCAGTTAACAGCAGATCACCGGCGATCCGTCATAGGCGCGATCAGCGGCAAACCCGGTGCCGCGCCCTGTGCCCGATCAGTGCGCCAGCTGCCCCTTCGGGCAACGTCGATGGGTTTTGTTGTGCCCGCCAAAGCCTCCCTTCAACCGCCCGAGATTTTGCTCGCAACCTGTCAATGGAAAGCATCAAGCGCAGAAGTGGACCGATCGATTCATGAATTGCTGTTTCAGCGCACTTCATCATCAGCCCTGTAAAGCGCGAAGGTCAGCCGCGCCGAAATCGCGCACTTTTCTGCGCCGACCCAGAGTCGATCAGCGCGGCCCAAAGGGGGGGGTAAAACAGAAAACCCTGCAACCATTTAAGATTGCAGGGTTTTTCTAGAAGTTTTGGTGCCCAGGAGAGGACTCGAACCTCCACGTCTTGCAACACTGGTACCTGAAACCAGCGCGTCTACAATTTCCGCAACCTGGGAAAGTGTGGTGGGGGCGTTGTAGGGGTGGGTGGGGGGGTAGTCAACTGGGTAGCGCGCAGGATTGGCGAAAATCGTTGCACAAATTGGCTTGCGCTTCGCCCTTGCCCGCGCGCGGCGTGAAAGCTATTCAAGGGCCAACGCTTGCAGATGCCAAAGGGGGCTTCTAAAATGTCGAAACTGGTCACGATCTTTGGCGGTTCGGGTTTTGTCGGTCGCTATATCGCGCGGCGGATGGCCAAAGAGGGTTGGCGCGTGCGCGTCGCGGTGCGCCGTCCGAACGAGGCGCTGTTTGTGAAACCTTACGGCGCGGTCGGCCAGGTTGAGCCGGTGTTTTGCAACATCCGCGATGATGCTTCGGTGCAGGCGGCGCTTTTGGGCGCGGATGCGGTGGTGAACTGCGTCGGTACGTTTGACCGGGGCGGCAAGAACAACTTCTCCGCCGTGCAGGCCGAAGGCGCGGGCCGGATTGCGCGGATTGCGGCGGCGAGCGGCGTGAAAAGCATGGTGCAGATTTCGGCGATCGGCGCCGATATCGACGGCGCCAGCCTTTATGCCAAGTCCAAAGGCGCAGGCGAAGCTGCGGTTCTGGCGGCGTTTCCGGGCGCGGTGATCCTGCGCCCCTCGGTGATTTTCGGCACCGAAGACGGCATTTTCAACCGTTTTGCCAGCATGGCGCGGCTTGGTCCGGTCCTGCCGCTTTTCGGCGGCAACACCCGGTTTCAGCCGGTCTATGTGGACGACGTGGCGCAGGCCGCCGTTGCCGGGGCCTTGGGGACCGCTTTGCCCGGGATTTACGAGCTTGGCGGGCCGGACATTGAAACCTTGTCGGAAATGACCAACCGGATGCTTGCCATCATTCGCCGCCGCCGTCTGGTGATCAACCTGCCGTTCTTTATCGGCAAAATCATGGGCACCGTTTTGGATTTCGCCTCGGCGCTGACGCTGGGGCTGTTCAAGAACTCGGTTCTGACCCGCGATCAGGTGGTCAGCCTGCGCAGCGATAACGTGGTGTCGCCGGGCGCAAAATGCCTGTCCGATCTTGGCGTCAAGCCGACCCCGATGGCCGGGATTCTGCCGGATTACCTGTGGCGGTTCCGGCCTTCGGGCCAATATACTGCGATCAAGGAATCAGCGAAAAACCTGCGCAAGGATTAGGCTTTGACCGACAGCATCATCGCGGCGTTTTTGGGAATTCTCGAAGGTCTGACTGAATTTATTCCGGTGTCGTCGACGGGCCATCTTCTGCTCGCCGCGCATTTCCTGGGCTTTGACTCTGCCGGGAAAACCTTCGAGGTGGTGATCCAGCTTGGTGCGGTTCTGGCGCTTTTGGTGGTCTATTCGGCCAAGCTTTGGCAGGTGTTTTCGACGGCTCACAAAGACCCGGCGAGCATGCGGTTCATCGTTTCGGTCGCGCTGGCATTTTTGCCGGCGGCGGCGGTCGGGGTGGTGGCGCATGATTTCATCAAATCCGTCCTGTTTGAAACGCCAAAACTGATCGCGCTGATGTTGATCATCGGCGGGGTTATTTTGCTTCTGGTCGACAAGATCACGCCGCCCCCCACGGTCACAGATGCCACCGCCCTGCCCCTCCGCAAGGCGCTCGCGGTCGGGTTTTTCCAATGCCTCGCGCTTGTTCCCGGTGTTTCGCGGTCGGGCGCCACGATCGTCGGCGCGCTTTTGCTGGGCGTGGAAAAGCGCGCAGCGGCGGAGTTTTCGTTCTTTTTGTCCCTGCCGACCATGGCGGCGGCGGTCGGCTATGATCTTGTCAAGAACCGTGACGTGCTGGACTTTACCGCATGGAACCAGATCGCCATCGGTTTCGTTCTGGCCTTCATCACCGGGGTTCTGGTGGTGCGCCGGATCCTGGATTTCGTCGGCCAGCGCGGATTTGCCCTGTTCGGTTGGTGGCGAATCATTGTTGGAACGCTGGCTTTGCTGGCGCTCTCCTCTGGGTTTTAGGCGGATAGGTCAGAATTAGATACCTATAAATCCGCCCGAGCGGTCGAAATTTGGCGTGGCCGCCGAAAAAACTGACAATTAGGACAGCAATGCTGACTTTTAATCCAGACGCTGCCACAGTATCCCTTGCGCGCGCAGACCATTTGCGTCGAACTTGAGCGGGGGCACATCATGGCCGGGCAAAAAATGCTGAAATTCGTCACTTTGGCAAAAGAGACGCCTGAAAAGCGGGATGCCTCGTCGCGCGCGCAGGATTTTGATGAGATCTACCGCGATTTTGCCGCCGCCAAGGCCGCCGAACAGGCCAGCCGCTGCAGCCAATGCGGCGTGCCCTATTGCCAGACCCATTGCCCGCTGCACAACAACATCCCCGACTGGCTGCGCCTGACCGCCGAGGGGCGGCTGGAAGAGGCGTACGAGCTGTCACAGGCCACCAACACCTTCCCCGAGATTTGCGGCCGCATCTGCCCGCAAGACCGTTTGTGCGAGGGCAACTGCGTGATCGAGAACTCCGGTCATGGCACAGTCACCATCGGGTCGGTCGAAAAGTATCTGACCGATACCGCTTGGGAAAAGGGCTGGGTCAAACCGATCAAACCCGCCCATGAGCGGGCCGAAAGTGTGGGCATCATCGGCGCGGGTCCGGGCGGGCTGGCGGCGGCGGATGTGCTGCGGCGGCGCGGTGTGCAGGTGACGGTCTATGACCGCTATGACCGGGCGGGCGGTTTGCTGACCTACGGTATCCCCGGTTTCAAACTGGAAAAGCCGGTGGTGATGAAGCGGATTGAGCAGCTGGAACTGGCAGGCGTGCAGTTTGTGATGAACTGCAGGGTCGGCGAAGACATGTCCTTTGACGCCATTCGCGGTCAGCACGACGCGGTTCTGATCGCGACGGGCGTTTACAAGGCGCGCGATATCGAAGCGCCGGGCGTGGGGGCTGCGGGGATCGTCAAGGCGCTCGACTACTTGACCGCGTCCAACCGCAAAAGCTTTGGCGACGAGGTCGAGGAGTTTGACGATGGCACGCTGGATGCCGCGGGCAAGCGCGTGGTGGTGATCGGCGGCGGCGATACGGCGATGGACTGCGTGCGCACCGCCATCCGGCAGGGCGCGACGGCGGTGAAATGCCTCTATCGGCGCGACAAGTCGAACATGCCGGGATCGCAGCGCGAAGTGCAGAATGCCGAAGAAGAGGGCGTTGATTTCGTTTGGCTGTCCGCGCCCAAAGGTTTCACTGGCGGCGATGTGGTGGACGGGGTGATCGTGCAAAAGATGCGCCTTGGCGCGCCCGATTCCAGCGGCCGCCAAGCGCCCGAGATCATCGAAGGCGCAGATTACACCGAACCTGCCGAACTGGTCATTCAGGCGCTGGGGTTCGAGCCTGAAGCCATTCAAACCCTGTGGGGCGTGCCCGATCTGGCCGTCACCCGCTGGGGCACGATCAAAGCCGATTTCCGCAGCCACGCCACCAACCTTCCGGGCGTTTATGCGGCGGGCGACATCGTGCGCGGCGCGTCTTTGGTGGTCTGGGCCATCCGCGACGGGCGCGAAGCCGCCGATGCGATTCTGGACTATCTGGCCGAGGCCCCGGCAATTGCGGCAGAGTAGGGCCGTGGTCCATATAAAGGTATTCAAGATGAAATTGCTTGCCCTCGCCTGCTTGCTGCTCGCCTCGCCTGCCTTTGCGGGTGGTTTCAAGGCCCCCGAGGGGTGCCAATCGGTGATGACCGTGCAATCGCGCGGCTGCTATGTGGCGAATTATTACAGCTGCACGGCCAATCCGACCGATCTGTTCCGCGTGGATTACGATCAGGAAGGCCCGTTTTACAAAAGCATGATCGATGCGGAGACGGCTTGGGTCGAATCCTTTGATCTTGGCGACAAGACGACGCAAACACTGGATGCCAATCCGGCTGATCCTGCGTCCGCAAGCGGGCTATTGGCAAGCGGGCTGGATACGTTCGACTTTTCGCTGTCCAAGGACAACGGCGAGCATACGAATGTCACCGGGTTCGACAAGCTGACCGGCGAGACGGTGGTGATCGACGGAGTCACGCTGGACCGCACCGAATACGAATATACCGAAACGGACGACGCGGGAAACATCCTGCGCCAGTCGCGCGGTAACGAGTATATCCTGCGCGAGCCGCGAACCTTTGTTTCGGGCACGAGTGAGTGGTGGGACGGTGAAAACTGGTTGCCGCAGGATGGCCATCCGGTCGATTTCGCCTTTCCCGGCGACAAGGGGTTTGAAGCCACGCAGCCGATTTTCGACTGCGAAGCGGTGATGTCGTTTCTTGCCGAACCGCAAAGCCATGATGCCCGGTTCTGACCCCATCCCAGACATCCGCAGCGGCGGTTGCCTGTGCGGTGCGGTGCGCTTTACCGCGCAACTGCAAGGCACGACTTTTGGCGCCTGCCACTGCCCGATGTGCCGTCGCTGGACCGGCTCGGCGCTGCTTGGCATTTCCGTGCCGACCGCACAGATCGAATGGACCGGACAAGCCAGCATTGCGTCGCGTCAATCCAGCGGCTGGGCGATGCGTGCATGGTGTGCCGACTGCGGCTCTAACCTGTATTTTCGCGTGACCGCCGATGGCCCCTACGCCCATCTGACCGAACTGCCCATTGGCCTGCTTGACGATCCGGGCGGTCTGACGATGACCAACGAAATCTATATCGACCACAAGCCTGACAGCTTTTCCTATGCAGGTCCGGCGCGCAACGTGATGACACGCGCCGACTGCATCGCAAAGTTCGCGGCTTTGGACAGTGAATAAAGGAGACCGCCATGACCGAATACAATGACGCCTGGGTTGCCGCCGAAGAGGCAAAGCGCGCTTGGATGGATGCCAACGGGCTGTACAAAACCGAGGACGAACATGCGTCCTGCGGCGTCGGTCTGGTCGTGGCGATTTCGGGCAAACCCTCGCGCAGGGTGGTGGAAAATGGCATTTCCGCGCTGAAGGCGGTGTGGCACCGGGGTGCGGTTGATGCCGATGGTAAAACGGGCGACGGTGCGGGGATACATGTGCAGATCCCGGTCAAATTCTTTTACGATCAGGTGCGCCGCACGGGCCATGAGCCCGACACCAAAAAGCTGATCGCTGTGGGACAGGTGTTCCTGCCGCGTACGGATTTTGGCGCGCAAGAGCGCTGCCGGACCATCGTGGAAACCGAAGTTCTGCGCATGGGTCATTACATTTATGGCTGGCGGCATGTGCCGGTGGACACCTCGGTTTTGGGTGACAAGGCCAATGCGACGCGGCCCGAGATTGAACAGATCCTGATCCGCTGCGACAAGGATATCGACGACGAGCAATTCGAGCGCGAGTTGTACATCATCCGCCGCCGCATCGAAAAAGCGGCGACGGCGGCGGGGATTCAAGGCGTCTACCTGTGCTCGCTGTCCTGCAGGTCGATTATCTATAAGGGCATGATGCTGGCCGAACAGGTGGCGGTGTTTTACCCTGATCTGATGGATGACCGCTTTGAATCTGCGTTCGCGATTTATCATCAGCGCTATTCGACCAACACTTTCCCGCAGTGGTGGCTGGCCCAGCCGTTCCGGATGCTGGCGCATAACGGCGAGATCAACACGCTGAAGGGCAACGTCAACTGGATGAAAAGCCACGAGATTCGCATGGCCTCATCCGCCTTTGGCGACATGGCCGAGGAAATCAAGCCGATCATCCCAAGCGGCACTTCGGACAGCGGCGCGCTGGACGCGGTGTTCGAGGTGCTGGTACGGTCGGGGCGGAATGCGCCGATGGCCAAAACCATGCTGGTGCCCGAAGCCTGGTCAAAGGCCACCACCAACATGCCCAAAGCTTGGGCCGACATGTATTCCTATTGCAACTCGGTGATCGAGCCTTGGGATGGCCCGGCCGCGCTTGCCATGACCGATGGCCGCTGGGTGTGCGGCGGGCTGGACCGCAACGGCCTGCGGCCAATGCGCTATGTCATCACCGGCGACGGGATGCTGATTGCGGGGTCTGAGGCGGGCATGGTGCCAGTGGACGAAGCCACCGTGCGCGAAAAGGGCGCGCTGGGGCCGGGGCAGATCATTGCCGTCGATATGGCGGCGGGCAAGCTGTACCACGACACCGAGATCAAGGATAAACTGGCCAGCGCGCAGCCTTACGGCGACTGGGTGGGCAAGATCGTCGATCTGAACGCCTTGCTGAAAGACGTGCCCGAGCAGGCGCTGTTCGCGGGCGCCGACCTGCGCCGCCGCCAGATCGCGGCGGGCTATACGATGGAAGAGCTGGAGCAGGTCCTGGCGCCCATGGCCGAGGACGGCAAGGAAATGATCGCCTCGATGGGCGATGATACGCCTGCCGCCGTGTTGTCGAGCGTGTACCGCCCGCTGTCGCATTTCTTCCGGCAGAACTTCAGCCAGGTCACAAACCCGCCCATTGACAGCCTTCGCGAGGGCCGGGTGATGAGCCTGAAAACCCGTTTTGGCAACCTGCGCAACGTTTTGGACGAAAACGCCGCCCAGACCGAGATTTTGGTGCTGGAAAGCCCGTTCCTTGCCAATGCCGAGTTTGACATTCTGGTCAAACGCTTTGGCGAGCAGGTGGCGTTCATTGATTGCACCTTCCCGGCAGACAGCGGCGCTGATGCGTTGCGCCAAGGGCTGGAGCGGATCCGCGCCGAAGCTGAAGACGCGGTGCGTTCGGGCGCGGGGCAACTGGTGCTGAGCGATCAGCATCAGGGCGAGGCGCGGGCGGGCATGCCGATGATCCTTGCCACCAGCGCGGTGCATTCAGGGTTGACGCGCAAGGGGCTGCGGACATTTTGTTCGATCAACGTGCGCTCGGCCGAGTGCATTGATCCGCATTACTTTGCCGTGCTGATCGGGTCGGGGGCCACCACGGTCAACGCCTATCTGGCACAGGATTCCATCGCGGACCGCATCACGCGCGGGCTGATTGACGGCAGCCTTCTGGACGCGATGCGCCGCTACCGCGATGCCATCGACGCAGGGCTGCTGAAAATCATGTCGAAGATGGGGATTTCGGTGATCTCATCCTATCGCGGCGGTCTGAATTTTGAAGCTGTGGGGCTGTCACGCGCCATGGTGGCCGAATACTTCCCCGGCATGCAAAGCCGGATTTCCGGCATCGGTCTGGCCGGATTGCAGATGAAGGTCGAAGAGGTGCACGCCAAGGGCTGGAAGGGCGGCACGGATGTGTTGCCGATTGGCGGGTTTTACAAGGCGCGGCGGTCGGGCGAAAAGCACGCTTGGGAAGCGCAGACCATGCATATGCTGCAATCGGCCTGTGACCGTGCCTCCTTTGACATCTGGAAGCAGTATTCAGCCGCAATGCGGTCGAACCCGCCGATCCATATCCGCGATCTGTTGGACATCAAGACGCTGGGCAAGGCCGTGCCGATTGAAGAGGTGGAAAGCATCACCTCGATCCGCAAACGGTTCGTGACGCCGGGCATGTCGCTTGGCGCGCTGGGGCCAGAGGCGCACAAGACGCTGAACGTGGCGATGAACCGCATCGGCGCGAAATCTGACAGCGGCGAGGGCGGCGAAGACCCGGCCCATTTCCTGCCCGAGGCGAACGGCGACAACCCGAGCGCCAAGATCAAACAGGTCGCATCGGGCCGCTTTGGCGTGACGGCGGAATATCTGAACGCCTGCGAAGAATTGGAAATCAAGGTTGCGCAGGGGGCCAAGCCCGGCGAGGGCGGGCAGTTGCCGGGCATGAAGGTGACGGCGCTGATCGCACGCCTGCGCAATTCGACGCCGGGGGTCACACTGATCAGCCCGCCGCCGCACCACGACATCTATTCCATCGAAGACCTTGCACAGCTGATCTATGATCTCAAGCAGATCAACCCGCGCGCCAAGGTGACGGTCAAACTGGTCAGCCAATCCGGCGTTGGCACCATCGCGGCGGGGGTGGCCAAGGCCAAGGCCGATGTGATCCTGATCTCGGGGCACAACGGCGGCACGGGGGCCTCGCCCGGCACCTCGATCAAATATGCGGGCCTGCCGTGGGAAATGGGCCTGACCGAGGCCCATCAGGTTCTGTCGATGAACAATCTGCGCGAGCGGGTGACGCTGCGCACCGACGGGGGCCTTCGCACCGGCCGTGATGTGGTGATGGCCGCCATGCTGGGGGCCGAGGAATACGGCATCGGCACCGCCGCGTTGATCGCGATGGGCTGCATCATGGTGCGGCAGTGCCAATCGAACACCTGCCCGGTCGGCGTTTGCACCCAGAACGAGGCGCTGCGGGCCAAGTTCACCGGCACGGCGGACAAGGTGGTCAACCTGATCACCTTTTACGCGCAGGAAATTCGGGAGATTCTGGCGAGCATCGGCGCGCGGTCGATGGATGAAATCATCGGGCGGGCGGATCTGCTTAGTCAGGTCAGCCGCGGGTCGGCCCACCTGGACGATCTGGACCTGAACCCGCTTTTGATCACCGTCGATGGCGCGTCAAAGATCACCTATGACCGCTCGCGCCCGCGCAACCATGTGCCTGACACGCTGGATGCCGAGATCATCCGCGACGGCGCCCGGTTTTTTGACGAGGGCGAAAAGATGCAGCTGTCTTATGCGGTGCGCAATACGCACCGGACCATCGGGGCGCGGGCGTCCAGCTTGATCGTCAAGAATTTCGGCATGCGCAACAGCCTGCAGCCCGATCATCTGACGGTCAAACTGTCGGGCTCGTGCGGGCAATCGCTGGGCGCTTTCGCGGTGCGGGGGCTGAAGTTGGAGGTGATGGGCGATGCCAACGACTATGTCGGCAAGGGCCTGTCGGGCGGCATGATCGTGGTGCGCCCGCAAATGTCGTCGCCGCTGACGGCGTCCGAAAACACCATCATCGGCAACACCGTGCTGTATGGCGCGACCGATGGCTATCTGTTTGCGGCGGGCCGGGCGGGCGAGCGGTTCGCGGTGCGCAATTCGGGCGCGTCGGTGGTGATTGAAGGCTGCGGATCGAACGGGTGCGAATACATGACCGGCGGCGTGGCGGTGATCCTTGGCGGCTTCGGGGCCAACTTTGGCGCGGGGATGACCGGGGGCATGGCCTATCTTTACGACCCGGCGGGCGTGGCCGAAGATCATGTGAACTTTGAAAGCCTGCTGACCTGCGCGGTGTCGCAGCCGGCATGGGAGGCGCAGTTGAAAGGCCTGATCGAAGCCCATGTTGCCGAAACGGGCAGCAAGCACGGCGCGGCGATTTTGGCCAATTGGGCCGAGGAGCGGGCGAATTTCCTGCAGGTTTGCCCGAAGGAAATGCTGCCCCATCTGAAGCATCCTTTGTCGGATGAGGCGCGAAAGGTGCCTGCGGAATAAACGGCGCAGCGGGTCCGCAATTCGCCGTGCCAAAACGGCCCCCCCTCATCCGGGGGGCCGTTTCGTTCAGACCTAGACGCAATTTTTAATGTTTTGGTATCAATGCCTTAACCGAAATCTCTTGACCATTCTTTACCTTTGCCGCGACCCAGAACCTGTGGCATTCTGGGTCCATGTTCACCATCCGCGCCCTGACCCCGGACACCTGGGGGGCCTATGCCGACCTGATTGACCGGAACAAAGGCGTCTGGGGCGGGTGTTGGTGCATGGGGTTTCACCCCAAAGGCCCGGGCTGGGGCGTGTCTGCTGATCTGAACCAAGCGGAAAAGCGGGCGCTTGTCTGGGCGGATACGGCGCATGCAGCGCTGGTTTTTGACGGCGAAACCTGTCTGGGCTGGGCCCAATATGGCGGGCCGGCCGAGGTGCCGCGCCTCAAGAACCGCAGGGCCTATGAGGCCGGTTTGGCCAAAACGCCCCTGCCCGACTGGCGCATCACCTGCTTTTTTGTGGACCCAAAGGCCCGCGGGCGCGGGGTCGCGGATGCGGCCCTCAACGGGGCTCTGGGCCTGATCGGGGCGGCTGGCGGCGGCACGGTGGAAGGCTATCCCGACGTGGTGGACGGCAAGATGTCATCGTCTTTCCTGCTCCACGGCACCGCCAGCAGCTTTGAACGTCTGGGGTTTCAGCGCGACCGCCCGATTGGCAAGACGCGGTGGGTGATGCGGCGGCAGGTGGTGTGAACTGCCCTAATCAGCCCGCCCCGGGGCCGGGTTCAGCGCCTTGTTGTAGGGGTGCCAGTCGGCGATGTCGGGGTAATACTGTTTGCGCCACGCCTTGACGCGCGGGTTCATCACCCGCTTCCACAGGGGCGGCACCATGGCGGCCATGGTCATCAAGGGATAGCCGAAGGGCAGCTGCGGCGCGTCTTCCTCTGAATAGGTTTGCAGCAGGGGAAAGCGGCGGTTTGGTTTGAAATGGTGGTCGGAATGGCGCTGCAGGTTGATCAAAAGCCAGTTCGACGCGCGGTGCGATGCGTTCCATGAATGGCGCGGCAGGACGTGTTCGTATTTACCCGCGCCCAGATGGCGGCGTGTCAGGCCGTAATGCTCGATGTAGTTGACCAGCTCCAGTTGCCAGATTGCGGTGAAGGCCTGGACCAGGAACAGGCCAAGACCAAGCCAGCCGCCCAACACGATCGCGAGGAACAAAAAGCCCGCCTGCAGCGCGCCATAGCGCCAATAGGGGTTGGATGGGTGGCTCCATGGCAGGGATTTTCGGGCCAGAAGCGCGACCTCGGCCTTCCATGCAGAGGCATGGCATTGGCGCAGAACGCGGGGGAAAAAGCGGTGAAACCCCTCGTTATAACGCGCCGAAACCGGATCGCGCGGCGTGCCGACATAAAGATGATGCACGCGCAGATGTTCGGACCGAAAATGGCTGTACAGAACCGACGCGAGCAAAAGATCGGCCAGCCAGCGTTCAAGCCGCGAGGATTGGTGCATCAGCTCATGGCTGTAATTGATGCCAATCGTGCCCGACACCACCCCCATGCCGAAAAACAGCGCAAGCTTTTCGGCCAAGCCCAGATGGGCGGCGACGGGGACATAGATCAACATGCTGACAAGGATCAGCGCCTGCACCGGAGCCCAGATCAGCGTGATCAGGCGGTGCCGCGCGATCTGATGTTCGTCAGTGTCGGGGTCTGCGTTGTCAAGGTTCAGGCCGGTCAGCGCGTCCAGCACCATGAACAGGCCCCAGGAATACAGCGGCAAAAGCGCCGTGGCCCACCCGCCAAAAGCCATGCCAAGCGCGGCCATGGGCACCATACCCAACGAAAGCCAGAACGGTATGGCGCTGCTAAGGCGGGCATAGGGGGCGGACATGGGCGGCCTTTGCATGAGTTGTGGCAGTTTAGAGCAGGATCCTGGCGGGTCAACTCGGCAAAATTGCAGCGGACGCAAGGTCATAAGCCTTGCGCATCACGGTGGGCAGATCGGCGGGGCCAAATTGGGCAAGCGCGTGGAAGGTGCCGCGCAGGGGAATGGCATCGGGCGCAGCCTCGGCCAGGTGAGGCGACAGGATCAGGTGGAAATGCGTGAAGGTGTGGCGCACCTGCGGCAAAGCGTGCCAATGGGCGGTGATCGGCGCTGGGCCGCCATTGGCGTCCCAGCCATCGCCGGGAAAGCCCAGCATGCCGCCGAGCAGACCCTTTTGGGGCCGGGTTTCCAAAAGCCACGCCCCAGCGCGGCGCACAATCCACAAGGTGCCATGGCGCGTCGGTTTTTCCGGCTTTGGCAGTTTTCGCGGCAGATCGCCTTGGGTGCCAGCGGCGCGGGCAAGGCAAAGGCCGATGACCGGGCAAATTCCGCAAACCGGCGAGCGCGGCGTGCAGATCGTCGCGCCAAGGTCCATCACCGCCTGCGCATAGTCCCCGGCGCGATTTTCGGGGGTGTGACGGGCGGCAAGCGCGGTCAACTCGGCCTTGGCGCGGGGCAAGGGGGTTTGCACCTTGTGCAGCCGGGCCATGACCCGTTCAACATTGCCGTCGACCACGGTGGCGGGGCGGCCAAAGGCAATCGCGGCGATGGCGGCGGCAGTATAGGGGCCGATGCCGGGCAGCGCTTGCAGATCAGCCTCGGTCTGCGGGAAAGCGCCAAGCTCCGCCACCGCGCGGGCACATTTCAGCAGGTTGCGCGCCCGGGCATAATAGCCAAGTCCAGCCCATTCCGCCATGACCGCCGCATCGGGCGCGTCCGCCAAAGCCTGCACATCGGGCCAAAGCGCGGTAAAGCGGTGAAAATAGGCTTTGACCGCCGCAACCGTGGTTTGTTGCAACATCACCTCGGACAGCCAGATCCGGTAGGGATCAGGCGGCAAGTTCGATCCGGGCGGCATGCGCCAAGGCAGGACACGGGCGTGGGTGCCATACCAGTCAAGCAAAGTTTCGGACAGCTCGGTTGCAGACAAGGGGCGGCCTTTTCGCATTTTGCCCAAGTGTAGGGCAGGCGCGGTAAAGGTCCAGTGGCCCATTGGTTCAAAAGCGACGGCGACGCCCCGGATTTTGCGATCTTCCGTGACCTCGGCGTTCAGCGTGAAAAGCCCAGGCAGGGCTTTGATGCGCTGCGCTTGTTTGACAGGGACAGCAGTGCAAGGCATCGGCGCTTTTATCGGAACCATTGATGGGCACAATCTGCCCCCCCCGACGGTCTATGCAGCGTTCCATGCCCTAGCCGGGCCGAACACGACCCGTCACAGCGATGAATTCATCGGCCATGAAGGCGGCGGGATTTTCCGGAATGCGGCTGTTGGCCTGCCCGCCCTGTGCGCCGGAATTTGACGGTCCCGCCGTCAGGACGTGAAACCGGGCAAGCGAAGCTGGGAAATATCTTGCCATATCTGCGCTTCTGTCGCACCGGCATCGCCTGACAGGCGGGCGGCGATCACGTCGAGCGCTTGGTTGGGAAGGGTGCCTGACAGGTCCACCAACTGGCCTGTCTCGATGCGGGGACGGGCCAGTGACGCCGGAACCCACGCAACCGCAACCCCGACCGCCGCCATTTCCAGCGCGGCAAGTGTCAGGGCTGTTTCGGCAGAAGCGACGGTGCGGTATTCACTGCGCACACGCGGCAGGATCAAACGTTCCATCACCTGACCCAGAAAAACCTCGCGCGGGTAGGCGACAAAAGGAACCTCCTTCAGGGCAAGCAATCCGGTCAGGTCGGCAAAAGCGGCGCCAGAATACACAGGGATCAGCCGGTCTGAACAAAGATTGATCGTGTCGATGTAGTCGGCCTTGATCGCATGATCTTCGCCGGGCACCCGGTATAGCAGCGCAATATCGGCCTGACGCGACAACAAAAGGGAATAACATTCGTCGAGGTTGGCAGACCGCAGGCGCACATAGGTGTTGTCGCCGCGCGTCTGAATTCCCTTCAGGATCGACGGCGTCAATCCCGTGGTCAAGGCGTGCTGGCTGGCAATGACAATGCGGTTCGAGCTTGAACGGTCGCCGCGGCGCAGATCGTCGGCAAGCTGACGCAGTTCTGCGGCCAGACGCTCTATCTGGTCATGCTGTGCCTCGGTCGTCCTGCGCAGTTGGACAGGTTTTCGGGTCCGGTCGAACAATTCGACGCCGATGTATTCTTCGATGCCATGGATGCGCCGCGAAAAGGCCGACTGGGTCAACGACCGGCGCTCGGCGGCTTCGCTGAACGAGCCGGTTTGCGCCACTGCCAGAATGTCTTCCAACCACTCAAGCCGCATTTCGACCTCACTAAGATGCAAAAGTTGCAACATAGCAGGAAAATTTCGAATTTGAAGTCTGTATTGACGTGGTGCACTATTGAATTGAGCAAGTTCTACGAGGACACAGCGATGCACCTTTCCAGATTTCCCCGCGTTTTTCTGGCCCACCTGCCGACGCCGCTAGAGCGGCTTGATCGTCTGTCTCATGAATTGGGCGGGCCTGAAATCTGGATCAAGCGCGACGATTGCACCGGACTTTCCACAGGCGGCAACAAGACCCGCAAGCTGGAGTTTCTGATGGCCGAGGCGCAGGCGATGGGCGCCGATGTGGTGATGACCCAAGGGGCCACCCAATCGAACCACGCCCGGCAAACCGCGGCGTTTTCGGCCAAGTTGGGCATGGCTTGCCATATCCTTCTGGAAGATCGCACCGGGTCGAACAACCATAATTACAATCAGAACGGTAACGTATTGCTGGATCATCTGCACGGGGCCACCACCGAAAAGCGTCCCGGCGGCGTGGACATGAAAGCCGAGATGGAAACACTGGCCGATGCGATGCGGGCCAAGGGCCAAAAGGTTTATATCATCCCCGGCGGCGGGTCGAACCCGACCGGCGCGCTGGGCTATGTTAACTGCGCGTTCGAGCTGGTGGGGCAGGCCAATGACCGCGGCCTCGTGATCGACCATCTGGTGACGGCAACCGGATCGGCGGGCACGCAGGCCGGGCTGATCGTGGGGCTGAAGGCGATCAATGCCGGCATCCCGCTGCTGGGGTTCGGGGTGCGCGCGCCGAAGGCCAAGCAGGAAGAGAACGTGTTCAACCTTGCGGTCAAGACCGCCGAAAAACTGGGCTGCCCCGGCGTTGTTCAGCGCGGCGATGTGATGGCGAATACTGATTATGTCGGGCCCGGCTATGGTGTGCCGCAAGCCGACACGCTGGAAGCGATCCGCATGTTTGCCGAGTTGGAAGGTATTCTTCTGGACCCGGTCTATTCCGGCAAGGGGGCTGCCGGGCTGATCGACTATTGCCGCAAGGGTCATTTCAAAAAGGGCGAGCGCGTGGTGTTTTTGCACACTGGCGGGTCGGCGGCACTGTTCGGCTATGATGCGGTCTTTGCCGACGCAACGGCACAGCTGGCGGCTGAATAGCCCATGATCCTGCCCGGCTACCTTCCCCCCCAGACCCCCAGCCTCAGGCGCGTTGGGATTTTGGGCGGCATGGGGCCAGAGGCGACGGTGCTGCTGATGCAAAAGATCATCGCCGCGACCAGGGCGCAGGATGATGCCGACCATATTCCGCTTATCGTGGACCAGAATCCGCAGGTGCCCTCGCGCATCCGGCATCTGATCGACGGCACCGGCGAGAACCCCGGTCCGGTGCTGGCCGCGATGGCTGTGCGCCTGCAGGCCGCGGGGGCGGAGGCTTTGGCAATGCCGTGCAACACGGCGCACCACTATGCCGGTGCGATCCGCGCTGCGGTTGACCTGCCGCTGATCGACATGGTGGCGCTTTCCGCCGCGCATGTTTGCCGGCTGGCAGGCAAGGGGGGCACGGTCGGGATCCTTGCGTCGCCCGCCGTGCGGCGCACCGGGCTTTTCGAGCGGGCGTTCGCCGAAGCGGGCCTTACCCCGGCCTATGCGCGAGATGAAGCTGCGATGCTGGCGGCGATCCGGCAGATCAAGGCCGAGGGGGCAACCGCCGCCGCAAGGGCCGCCCTGACCGCCGCCTCGGCCGACCTTTTGGGCCGCGGCGCGCAGGTGCAACTGATCGCCTGCACCGAGTTTTCCCTGATCGCGGACGCCGCCGATCCAGCGGCTAAAGCCATCGATACGCTGGACATATTGGCCGGCGGCATCATCGCCTTTGCCACATCTTATGGCACCGATAAGAACAAGGCGGATCGTCAACCGCCGACCAGAAGCGCAACCATGCTTTCAACAAACACCAACAAGGAGACGATCAGATGAAGACCAACATGAAGCGCCTGATGCTTGGCGCGGCAGTTCTGGCCCTGACGGCGGGTGCCGGCCTCGCCGAAAACGTGATCATCGGCCATTTCGGCAATCCGACACCGATGCAGGTTGCCCGCGCCGAGGGCGCTTTCGATGCCGCCACCGGCTGGACCATCGAATGGCGCCAGTTCGGATCCGGCACCGAAGTGATCGCCGCAATGGCCAGCGGCGATGTCCAGCTGGCTGAACTGGGCTCCTCGCCGCTTGCCATCGGCACCAGCCAGGGACTTGATATCCAGCTGTTCATGATCGCCGAAGGACTGGGCACCGCCGAAAGCCTGATCGCGACGAAGGCATCCGGGATCACGGCGCTTGAGGGCGTGAAGGGCATGCGCATCGCGGTGCCGGTCGGTTCGACCGCGCATTACTCGCTGATGGGTGCGCTGGCCCATGCCGGTATTGCCGAAACCGATGTCACGATCATGAACCTGCCCGCCGACCAGATCGCAGCAGCCTGGGATTCGGGTCAGGTCGATGCAGCCTTTATCTGGGAGCCGGTGCAAAACCAGATCCTGCAGACCGGCACCTTTATCGTTGGCGCCGATCAGACGGCGGCCTGGGGCTTTCCGACCTTTGATGGCTGGGTGGTGAACACCGAGTTTGCGGCGGCAAATGGCGATGCGATGGTGGCCTTCGCCAAGACCCTGAACGCGGTGAACATGACCTATCTGGCCGATCCCGCCGCCTGGACCGCCGACAGCGATCCGGTCAAGAAGATCGCCGAGATGACCGGGGCCGACCCGACCCAGGTTCCCGGTATCCTGAAAGGCTTTACCTTCATCCCGCTGGCAGATCAGCTTGGCGCTGCCTGGATGGGCGGTTCTGCGGCCAATATGAAGACAACAGCGGATTTCCTGGTCAAGGCAGGCCGCATCGACGCGGCGATCGACGACTATTCCGGCTTCGTCAACACCGCCATCGCCGAGGCGGCAAAGTAAGGCCCTTTCCTGATCGGAAGCGGGGTATCCCCGCTTCCGGCGACGACACCTAACTTGGCGGGGGACGGAATGGGACTGAGTATCAAAGAGGCTTCGGTCATCTACCCGACTGCCGACGGGCGACCGCCGGTCGAGGCGTTGCGCAAAATTGATCTTGAGATCGTCAATGACGATTTCGTCGTCGCGCTTGGTGCGTCCGGTTGCGGTAAATCCACGCTGCTGTCGCTGATTGCAGGGTTCCTGTCGCCGTCTTCGGGCGAGATACTGCTGGACGGCGCCAAGGTGCAGGGCCCCGGAGCGGACCGCGCGGTGGTGTTTCAAAAACACGCGCTGATGCCTTGGCTGAACGTGATCGACAACGTCGCCTTCGGGCTGAAGCTGCAGGGGCACGACAAGACAAGGCGCTATGACATCGCCCGCGGATTCATCAAGCTTCTGGGCCTGGGGGATTTTGAGTCTTCGCGGGTCTACAACCTTTCGGGCGGCATGCAGCAGCGCGTCGGCATTGCCCGCGCGCTGACCTGCGATCCCAAGGTTCTGCTGATGGACGAACCGCTTGGCGCGCTGGACGCGCTGACCCGCGAAAAGGCGCAAGAGTTGATTCTGAAGATCTGGCACACCACGTCGAAATCGGTGTTCTTCATCACCCATTCGGTCGAAGAGGCGCTGTTCATGGGCACCAAGCTGATTGTGATGTCGCCCCGTCCGGGCCGCATCGCGCACCGGTTCGACCTGCCCTTTTCGCGGCAGTTTCTGGCAGGCACGCCGGCGCGCGAGGTCAAGGCCAGCCGCGAATTCATCGGCCTGCGCGAAGAGGTTCTGAAAATCATCTTTTCGGACGAGGAGACAGCGGCATGACCGAACATTCCTATCCCAACACACAATCGAGGAAGAAAGGCATCTTCTTCTTCCTGTTGAAAGCACGCGCCACCAAACCGGGCGAGACTTATGGCGTGCCGGGGCAGGGCAACACGATGTGGCTGTCGGTCCTGTCGATCCTTGGCATCATCTTTGTCTGGTGGCTTTTCACCTTTATGGGCTGGGTCAAGCCGTTGTTCCTGCCGTCACCGCAGGCGGTCTTGCGCAAGTTCTTTCAGGTCTGGAACGAAGGCTTCACCAACACGACATTCCTTGAACACGTCGGCGTCTCGGCGGCGCGCGTGTTTGGTGCCTTCCTTCTGGCTTGTCTGGTTGGCATCCCGCTTGGGCTTGCGATGGGGATGAGCCCCTTCATCCGGGGCGTTTTCGATCCTCCGCTGGAGTTTTACCGCCCGATCCCGCCGTTGGCCTACTTGCCGCTGATGATCATCTGGTTTGGCATCGGCGAGACGTCAAAGGTTCTGCTGATCTTCCTGTCGGTGCTGGCGCCGGTCGCGCTTGGCGCGCGGTCCGGGGTCAAGTCGGCCGCGATCGAACAGATCCATGCCGCCTATTCCTTCGGCGCAAGCCGCTGGCAGGTGATGAGCCAGGTGATCCTGCCCTCGGCCTTGCCCGAAATCCTGACGGCAATGCGGATTGGCATCGGTTTTGGCTGGACCACGCTTGTGGCCGCCGAAATGGTCGCGGCCACCAAAGGCCTTGGCTACATGGTGCTGACCGCCAGCCAGTTCCTGCAAACCTCGACCGTCATCATGGGCATCATCGTGATCGCGATCATCGCCTATGCCTTTGATATGTTGATGCGCTTTGTCGAGCGCAGAATCGTGCCCTGGAAGGGCCGGATGTGAGTTGAACCGATGACCATGATCTACCTGAAGAAATCCACCCGGACCGCCGAGTCCGGCCAGACAGACGTGCGCGCAAGCGTCGAGGAGATGCTGGCAGAACTGGCGCGGGACGGTGACGCCGCCGCAACGCGCTTTGCTCGTGATCTGGACAAATGGCAGGGCGACATCATCGTGTCGGCGGAAACCCGGGCGCGCGCGGCAAGCCTTGTGCCGGAAAAACTAAAGGCCGACATCCGCTTTGCGCACCGCAACATCGCCCGCTTTGCGCAGGCGCAGCTTGGCACGATCACCGATTGCGAGGTCGAGATTCTGCCGGGCCTCATGGCGGGCCAAAAGCAGATTCCGGTGTCATCGGCGGGCTGCTATGTGCCCGGAGGGCGCTATAGCCACATCGCCAGTGCGATCATGACCATCACCACCGCGCGCGTCGCGGGCGTGCGCCATATTGCCGCGGTGTCGCCGCCGCGCCCCGGCCCAGATGGGATCGGAGGCATTCCGCCGGCAATTCTGTACGCAATGGATATCTGCGGCGCGGATGCCATCCTGAATCTTGGCGGTGTGCAGGGCGTGGCGGCCATGGCAAACGGCCTGTTCGGGCTGCCACGCGCCGACATCCTTGTTGGTCCCGGCAATCAATATGTCGCCGAAGCCAAGCGCATTCTGTACGGTCAGGTTGGCATCGACATGTTCGCAGGCCCGACCGACAGCATGGTCATCGCGGATGCGACGGCGGATCCCGAACTTGTGGCCGCCGATCTGGTGGGGCAGGCCGAGCATGGCTACAACTCGCCGGTCTGGCTGGTCACTACCAACCGCGCGCTGGCTGACAAGGTCACGGCGCGGGTTCCGGCGCTGATCGCCGCTTTGCCCGAGTTGAACGCCCAGAACGCCCACGCCGCCTGGGCCGACTATGCCGAGGTCATGTTGTGTGACACCGCCGAAGAGATGGCGCAGGTCGCCGACACCTACGCGCCCGAACACCTGCATGTTCAGGCCGCAGATCTTGACTGGTGGCTTGGCCGGCTGCAGTCTTATGGGTCGTTGTTTCTGGGCGAGGAAACGACGGTGGCCTACGGCGACAAATGTTCCGGGCCGAACCATGTGCTGCCAACCTCGGGCGCTGGGCGATACACGGGCGGGCTTTCGGTCCACAAGTTCATGAAAACCGTCACCTGGCAGCGCGCCACACGCGAAGCCAGCCGCGATCTGGCACTGGCCACGGCCCGGATTTCGCGGATGGAAGGGATGGAAGGCCACGCCCGCACCGCCGATGTGCGGCTGGCCAAGTTCTATCCGGGGGAAAACTTTGATCTGAGCCCCGCTGACGATGCTGCCTGACACGGTTGCGCCAAATGGCGCAGCTGGCAGTGTGGCTGACTGGATCGCGCGCAATCGGGGGGGCGTGACGGTGGCGGCGACCATCGCTTTGGCATCAAGCTTTCTGGCCGAACATTACGGTGCGCCGGCAATGTTGTTCGCTTTATTGATCGGGATGGCGTTCAACTTCCTTGTGATCCATCCCAAAGCGATGGAGGGGATCGGCTTTTCGTCAAAGACATTGTTGCGGGTCGGGGTCGCCCTCCTGGGTCTGCGCCTGACCTTTAACGACGTCTCGGAGCTGGGGCCATGGCCTGTTGCCGCGGTGTTCGCCTTGTTGCTGCTTACCTTGGGCGCTGGCGTGCTGTTCGCCCGGATCTTTGGCAAGTCCGTGGCGTTCGGCCTGTTGACGGGGGGGTCCGTCGCAATTTGCGGCGCGTCGGCGGCGCTCGCGCTTGCGGCTGTGCTGCCCAAAAGGCTGATCAGCGAAGAAGACGTTTTGTTCACAGTGATCGGTGTCACGGCCCTGTCGACCGTGGCGATGGTTGCCTATCCCATCCTGTTTTCCGCCCTTGGCCTGAGCGACATCGAAATAGGCTATCTGCTTGGGGCGACGATCCACGATGTGGCCCAGGTGGTTGGCGCGGGCTATTCGGTCAGCGAAGACGCCGGCGACATTGCGACCTTCACCAAGCTTTTGCGCGTTGCCATGCTGCCGGTGGTGCTGATCATTGTCACCCTGTGCTATCGCAACGAAAGTGATGTGGGAATCGGACTGCCACGGTTCGTCATTGCGTTTGTCGTCTTGATGATTTTGCGCAACGTCGTAGGTCTTCCCGAGGGGTTGCTTTTGGCGGTGAACGAAACGTCACGGTTCTTGCTGCTGACGGCGATCTCGGCGCTTGGCGTGAAAACGTCGATGGCGCAGATGTTCGCGTCAGGGCCAAAGGGGTTTTTCCTGATCGGCGTCGAAACTCTTTTCCTGCTGGGGTTGGCGCTGGTCTTTGCGCATTGGGCGCTTGTGTAACTTTGCTGCTGGAAAATCATCGTTGGACTTTGCCTTGAAGTGTCCGCAGTCCGGCATCTTTGCAAATCAATTTTACCACTTGTCAAAGACCTGCGCGTCGGCGCCGCAATGGCCTCGCCCGGAACAAAGCCTTCAAAGAATTGACAGTCCCTGCGGCGCGGCTATCGTCGGGGGCCGTCTGGCGGCTATTTCAAAGATATATTGCGCAGTTCATTGGGCGAAGTGCCGCATCCTGCATTCCAGCAATGTCTTGGTCATCGCGCGACCCGACAGCAGCGATAAACACATCGCCGCCGGACGGCTCGGCGCACAGATCTTGGCTTACAACCCGTCTTCTGGCCGACGGCTTGCGGCGGCGGCCCCGATTTCGCAGCGCCTCGGGGGCCGGCGCGATGCGTGACAGCTGATGCAAGGGCCCTTTTGGACAAATCCGGTAAACCAGCGCGATCGTTGGACGGCATGCACAGACCTGTACCCGCCGCCGACAAGTCCCAGAGCTGGCCAGCCGATGATAACGCCGGTGCAGGCTTCGCATCTGCGCCCGCCCCCCTTCCAAAACCTAGGGGCCTGGGTGTTGCCACCCAAGCCCTTGAAGTATTTGGTGAGCCGGTCGGGGCTCGAACCCGAGACCTACTGATTAAAAGTCAGTTGCTCTACCAACTGAGCTACCGGCCCACAACGAGGCGCTGATTAGGGCCCATGAGGCCAAGGGTCAAGGGTCAAAACGCGCGGCTCTGGCAAAAAGCCCGGACGCGGCGTATATGCCCGGAATGGAACAGAAGAATGCCGCCTTTGGTCTGCGATTCATGAAGATGCACGGCGCGGGCAATGATTTTGTGGTGATCGATTCGCGCGGGGGCGAAGCGGTGGTGACTGCTGCGCTGACGCGGGCGCTGGGGGATCGGCACCGCGGGGTCGGGTTTGATCAGCTGGCCGAGATCCGGGATGCGGCGGGGGCGGATTTCGCGCTCGATTTCTGGAACAGTGATGGCAGCCGGGCGGGGGCTTGCGGCAATGCCACGCGCTGCGTGAGCGATTTTGTGATGGCTGGCCTCGGGGCGGCGGCGGTGTCTCTGATCACCGCGCGGGGCGGTTTGCAGGCGGTGCGGCGCGGTGACCGGCGCGTGTCGGTGAACATGGGGCATCCGCAACTGGGCTGGGCCGAGGTGCCGCTGGCGCGGGAGGTTGAGGTGCTGCATCTGCCGTTGGCGGGGGATCCGGTGGGGATCGGCATGGGCAATCCGCATTGCGTGTTTTTCGTGCCGGACGCCGGCGCGGTCGATCTGGCCACCGTGGGGCCGCTGTGCGAGCATGACGCGCTGTTTCCCGAACGGACCAATGTGGAATTTGCCAGCCTGATCGGCACGGACCATCTGCGCATGCGGGTGTGGGAACGGGGGGCAGGGATCACGCTTGCTTGCGGGTCTGGCGCCTGTGCGGCGGCGGTGGCGGCACATCTGCGTGGGCTGACCGGGCGACAGGTGCGGCTGACGATGGACGGCGGCGTGCTTGAGGTGGATTGGCGCGACGATGGCGTCTGGCTGTCGGGGCCGGTCGCGCATGTGTTTGATGGCTGGCTCAGCCCGGAATTTCTGGCGGCGCATCCATGAACGCGCCGATTTTCGCCACGCTGGGATGCCGGTTGAACGCCTATGAAACCGAGGCGATGAAAGAGTTGGCGGCGGTGGCGGGGCTGCGGGGCGCGGTGGTGGTGAACACCTGCGCAGTCACGGCCGAGGCGGTGCGCAAGGCCAAGCAGGAAATCCGCCGTCTGGCCCGCGAAAACCCCGGCGCGGCGGTGATCGTGACGGGCTGTGCGGCGCAGACCGAGCCGGAAACCTTTGCCGCCATGCCCGAAGTGACGCGGGTGATCGGCAACCACGAAAAGATGCAGGCCGAGACATGGGCGGGGCTGAAAGCGCCCGATCTGATTGGCCTGACGGAAAAGGTGCAGGTCGACGATATTATGTCGGTGCGCGAAACCGCCGGGCATCTGATTGACGGCTTTGGCCGCCACCGCGCCTATGTTCAGGTGCAAAACGGCTGCGATCATCGCTGTACGTTTTGCATCATTCCCTTTGGCCGGGGCAATTCGCGGTCGGTTCCGGCGGGGGTGGTGATCGAACAGATCAAGCGGCTGGTGGACAAGGGATTTTTGGAAGTTGTGCTGACCGGGGTTGACCTGACCTCATGGGGCGGCGATTTACCCGGCATGCCGCGTCTGGGCGATCTGGTGATGCGGATTTTGCGGTTGGTGCCGGACCTTGCCCGCCTGCGCATCAGCTCCATCGACAGCATCGAAGCAGACGACAACCTGATGCTCGCCATCGCGACCGAGCCGCGACTGATGCCGCATCTGCACCTGTCCTTGCAGGCGGGCGACGATATGATCCTGAAACGGATGAAGCGGCGGCATCTGCGCGATGACGCGATTGCCTTTTGCAACGAGGCGGTTCGCCTGCGCCCGGATATGGTGTTTGGTGCCGATATCATCGCAGGCTTTCCAACCGAAACCGAAGCGATGTTCGGACAGTCTTTGCAGCTGGTTCACGATTGCAACCTGACCTTTCTGCACGTCTTTCCCTTCAGCCCGCGCAAAGGCACGCCAGCGGCCCGGATGCCGCAGGTGCGCGGGCCCGAGATCAAAGACCGCGCTGCGCGGCTGCGGGCGGCGGGCGATGCGGCGCTTGGTCGGCATCTGAGCGCGCAGCTTGGCCACACGCACCGCGTGCTTATGGAAAGCCCGCGCATGGGGCGAACCGAGCAGTTCACCGAGGTCCGCTTTGCCGAGGACAAGCCTGAGGGCCAGATTGTGAGCGCCTTGGTGACTGGCCAGACCAAAGGGCAGCTTTGCGCCTGAAACGGGCTTGACCTTGCGCGGTCAAGGCGGATCACTGTGGCGCAGTCCAAACAGGAGCCGCCCGTGAAAGCTCAGATCACCGCCCACAAGGATTTCACCATCGCCAAGATCGACGACCGGATTTATTCGGCGTTTCTGGAGCATCTTGGCCGCGCGATTTATACCGGCATTTACGAGCCGGGCCATCCGACGGCGGATGCGAACGGCATGCGCGGCGATGTGGCAAATCTGGTGCGCGATCTGAACATTCCCTTTGTCCGCTATCCGGGCGGTAACTTTGTGTCGGCCTATAATTGGGAAGACGGAGTGGGGCCAAAGGACCAGCGGCCGGTGCGGCTCGATCTGGCGTGGCACACTTCGGATGCCAATCAGGTCGGGGTGCACGAGTTTTCGGATTGGTGCGATACGGTGGGCAGCCAGATGATGCTGGCGATCAATCTTGGCTCGCGCGGCCTCGATGAGGCGCGGAATTTCGTGGAATACGTGAACGGCCCGGTTGGCAGCCATTGGGGCGATCTTCGGGCTAAAAATGGCCGTACAGAGCCGTTTGACTGCCGGATCTGGTGCCTTGGCAACGAGATGGACGGGCCTTGGCAGGTGGGGCACAAGACGGCCGATGAATATGGCCGTCTGGCCAACGAGGTGGCCAAAACACTGCGGGCCTTTGACAAGGGGCTTCAGCTGGTGGTGTGCGGCTCGTCCAATTCCGACATGAAAACCTATCCCGAATGGGAACGGATCGTGCTGGAACACACCTATGAGAACATCGACCACATCAGCCTGCACATGTATTTCCAGAACAAGGCCGGCAATACTGGCACCTATCTGGCGCTTAATCACAAGCTGGAACGCTATATCGAGACGATTGAGGCGACGATCACGCTGGTGAAAGCGAACAAGCGGTCGCGGCATGATGTTTTCATCAGTTTTGACGAATGGAACGTCTGGTATCATTCCAACGCGCAGGACCGGGCGATTTTGGACGGAAACGAGGGCTGGCCCCATGCGCCGCGCCTGTTGGAGGATATCTATAACTTTGAAGATGTGTTGCAGGTCGGGTTGATTTTGAACACCTTTATCCGCAAATCGAACGTGGTAAAGATCGCCTGCATCGCGCAACTGGTGAACGTGATCGCGCCGATCATGACCGAGCCGGGCGGCGCGGCCTGGCGGCAGACGATCTACTATCCCTATTATTTCGCCTCGGTCCATGGGCGGGGGACGGCGCTGCACCTGGTGCAGAGGGGCCCGGTTTACACGGCCGAAGGCGGCGATGTGGTGCCTTATGTTGACGTCTCGGGTGTGTATGACGAAGCGGCGGGAGTGCTGACATTTTTTGCGGTGAACCGGCACGCGGGCGAGGCGATGGATCTGGATCTGGCGCTGGAAGGGTTCGGGGCGGGCGCGGTGATTGACCATCAGGTGATGGTGCATGCCGATCTGCAGGCGGTGAACACCGCAGCCAATCCGATGGCCGTGGCGCCGGGGCCGGGCAGCGGGGCCAAGGTGACGGGCGGGCGTTTGACGGCGCTTTTACCGCCACTTAGCTATCAGATGTTGCGGGTGAGGGTGGAGTGAGTGCGGGCCAAGGAGAAGGGGATATTTGGGCCACATTGCAGGCAGATTTGATTCAAACTTTACGGGGTTTGATCAGACCCGTCGGATCGTGTCGCCCGGTTGCAGGACCGGGAAAAGTTCGATCACCTCGGGGGCAGCTTTTCCATTCGTTTGCTTTAGGCTGATAAGTTCGGCAGAGCGGCGGCCGATTTCAAGGCGGCAGGCATCCATCGTCGCCAATTTCCGCGGCAGACCGTCCAAAAGCTCGACGCCGTTGAACCCGGCAAGGCCGATTTTTCCGGGCACATCATAGCCCGCTTCAAGGCAGTAAAGCAGACCGCCCGCGCCTATCATGTCATTGGAATAATACAGAAAGTCGACCGAAGGATTGCGTTTTAGGATCGCTTCGGTCATCTCGCGGCCCTTCAGAAGCGCGGAAGAGCCGGAATAAAACGCGCGCTCGACAAGGGTTAGGCCGTGGCGGGCGAGCTCGGCCTCGAAGCCTTCGAGGCGTTTGCGGGCGCGGTGGTCGTTCGGCATCTGCGTGCCCAGAAACGCGATGTTTCGATAACCTGCGGCAACGATCGCCTCGGCCATCTGACGGCCCGCGCGGCGGTGCGAGATGCCGACGGCGCTGTCCACCGGGGTGCCGTCGATGTCCATGATCTCGACGATGGGAACGTTGGCCTGCGCGAGCATGGCGCGCGAGGCGTCGGTATGTTCCAGCCCGGCGATGATGATGCCCGAGGGGCGCCAGGACAGCATTTCGTAAAGCACGGTTTCCTCGCGGTCGGGCAGGTAATTGCTGACGCCGACGACGGGTTGCAGGGCGGTGCCATCCAGCACCTCCGAGATGCCGGTCAGAACCTCGGGGAAGACCATGTTGGACAGGGAGGGGATGATCACCCCAACAAGGTTGACGCGCTGCGAGGCGAGGGCGCCGGCGATTTTGTTCGGCACATAGCCCAGCGAGCGGGCGGCCTTCAGCACCTTTTCGCGCGTGGCGGGTGAAACATCGCCCCGGTTGCGCAGAACGCGGCTGACGGTCATTTCGCTGACCCCGGCGACCTCGGAGACATCGTTCAGCGTCAGGGTGCGTTTTGGATTGGGCATGGGGCTTTTCTATTGGCGGCGCGGGACCATGCCCTCCTTGTTAGCGACAAAAGCCGCAGCACATAACCCCCTTTGGCAAAGGGCTTGCCGGGGCGGAAGGGGTGGGATATGGTAGCGCTAACAAATCTGGCCCTGGTCGGGTTTGGCGATATCCGGCGCGACTTGCAAGCTCTCAGCTTACCTGCGCCGGACGATTGGGGAAGCGGTGGGCCAAAAAGCCGCTTCCCCTTTTCGTTTCCAAACGCTGCCAACTTGCCGCGCGCGCCGAAGCTGTTTAGACAGGGCGGCGAAGATGTGGTCTGCGTAGCTCAGCTGGATAGAGCACAGGATTCCTGAAACGAAAGAATTGGGCGCAGCGATTGGGAAACCGCGCTGCGGATCTGCTCAAATTCGGGGAAAGCTAAGGCGCGCTTGCGCCCTGCCGATCCCGAGCCAAGCCCGAGGGGGAAACCCGGCGGGAAGGTGTAGAGACTGGACGGGCAGGGTCTTAGGGCGGCAACGCTGATGACCAAGGGACAGTCCAGACCACGAACCAACGTCCTTGCAGGATGCAAAGACTTGGGCGGCGAAAGCCGAAGTGGTACGAATCCTGGGGCCGTGGGTTCAAATCCCGCCGCGGACACCATCTTTGACAAAAGGCCCGAAGCGACGCTTCGGGCCTTTTGTGTTCAGGGCGCCTTCATCTTGCCCCCCCATACCCTCCCCACGAAGAGGAGGGGGGGCGGCAGATGTTGGGGATTGCGTTGACATCAGGCCCGGCAAGGCGCCGGATCAGATATCCAGCGTGTTCTCATGTTCCCACGCCGAGAAGTGCGAGGCGTAGCTGTCCCATTCGCGGCCTTTCAGCTTGATATAGGCGTTGGAAAATTCATCGCCCAGCATCGCCTTCAGCGTCTTGTCCTTGTCGAATTCACGCAATGCGTCCAGCAGGTTCAGTGGCAGTTTGGGCGCGTTTTTGACCGTGTGGCCCATCTGGTACATGTCGATATCGTGGCGCTTGCCGGGGTCGGCCTTTGTGCGCACGCCGTCCAGCCCCGCCGCGATGATCACGGCCTGCAGCAGGTACGGGTTCGCCGCGCCGTCGGGCAGGCGCAGTTCGAACCGCCCCGGCCCCGGCACGCGCACCATATGGGTGCGGTTATTGCCGGTCCAGGTGACGGTATTGGGCGCCCAAGTCGCCCCGGACGAGGTGCGCGGCGCGTTGATGCGTTTATAGGAATTGACCGTGGGGTTGCAGATCGCGGCCAGAGCGGAGGCGTGTTTCATGATGCCGCCCAGGAAGGTTCGGCCCTGATCGGACAGGTGCAACTCTTTGGATTTGTCGGCAAAAGCGTTGGACTTTCCGTCCATCGACCAGACCGAGATATGCGCATGGCAGCCGGACCCCGTCAGCCCCTTGAACGGTTTGGGCATGAAGGTGGCGCGGTAGCCGTGCTTTTCCGCCACCGATTTCATCATGAACTTGAAAAAGCTGTGCTTGTCGGCGGTTTGCAGCGCGTCGTCATATTTCCAGTTCATCTCGAACTGGCCAACCGCGTCTTCGTGGTCGTTCTGATAAGCCTCCCAGCCGAGTTCAAGCATGTAATCACAGACCTCGGCGATGACATCATAGCGGCGCATGACGGCTTGCTGGTCATAGCAGGGCTTCTCGGCGGTATCGTAAGGGTCAGAGATCTGCTTGCCATCGGCGGTCAGCAGGAAAAACTCCGGCTCGACCCCGGTTTTAACGCGCAAACCGTCTTTGGCGGCTTCGGCGATCACACGCTCCAGCACGTTGCGCGGGGCTTGGGCCAGCAGCTTGTTTTCCATCGTGGCCCGCGCTGCGACCCAGGCAACATCCTTTTTCCACGGCAGTTGAATGGCCGACTCCGGGTCAGGCACGGCCATCATGTCGGGGTGGGCAGGGGTCAGGTCAAGCCAGGTGGCGAAGCCGGCAAAGCCCGCGCCCTCTTCGGCCATGTCGTTGATCGCTTGGGTGGGCACCAGCTTGGCGCGCTGCCCCCCGAACAGATCGGTATAGGAGATCATGAAGTATTTGACGCCCTTTTCCTTGGCCCATTTGCCGAGATCTCTTGCCATCGTTGCTAACTCCCTGTCGTCTTTATGATTTTTTAAAACCCGCCCGTGCGCCCGGGGATCCAGTTCGTGCCGGCAATCGGAACGCCTGCCATGGCGGCGGCTTCGATGGTCAGCGCGCACAGGTCTTCGGGTTCAAGGTTGTGCAGGTGGTTTTTACCGCAAGCGCGGGCAATCGTCTGCGCCTCCAGCGTCATGACTTTCAGATAGTTTTTTAGGCGGCGGCCACCAAGGATCGGATCGAAGCGCGCCGAAAGTTCGGGGTCTTGGGTGGTGATGCCTGCGGGGTCGCGGCCTTCGTGCCAGTCGTCATAGGCGTCGGCAGTGGTGCCAAGCGCCTGATAATCTGCCTCCCATTTGGGGTCATTGTCGCCCAGCGCGATCAGGGCGGCGGTGCCGATGGAAACCGCGTCGGCGCCCAGCGCCATCGCTTTGGCCACGTCGGCCCCGGTGCGGATGCCGCCCGACACGATCAGCTGCACCTTGCGGTGCATGCCAAGGTCTTGCAGCGCCTTCACCGCCAGCGGAATACAGGCGAGGATGGGCATGCCGACATGTTCGATGAACACATCCTGCGTCGCCGCTGTGCCGCCCTGCATACCGTCCAACACCACGACATCAGCCCCGGCCTTGACCGCCAAAGCCGTGTCATAATAGGGCCGCGCGCCGCCGATTTTGACATAGATCGGCTTTTCCCAATCGGTGATTTCGCGAATCTCCATGATCTTGATTTCCAGATCATCAGGGCCGGTCCAATCGGGGTGACGGCAGGCGGAACGTTGGTCGATGCCCTTGGGCAGGTTGCGCATCTTGGCCACGCGGTCGGAAATTTTCTGGCCCAAAAGCATGCCGCCACCGCCGGGCTTCGCGCCCTGACCCACCACGATTTCGATGGCATCGGCGCGGCGCAGATCGTCGGGGTTCATGCCATAGCGGGACGGCAGGTATTGGTAAACAAGCGTTCGGGAATGGCCGCGCTCTTCTTCGGTCATGCCGCCGTCGCCGGTGGTGGTCGAGGTTCCGGCCGCCGAGGCACCGCGCCCCAGCGCCTCTTTGGCGGGTCCGGACAGCGCGCCAAAGGACATGCCGGCTATGGTGACGGGGATGTCCAGATGGATCGGCTTTTTGGCGAAACGGGTGCCGAGCCAGACATCGGTGGCGCATTTCTCGCGGTAACCTTCCAGCGGATAGCGCGAAATCGAGGCGCCGAGGAACAGCAAATCGTCGAAATGCGGCAGGTGGCGTTTGGTGCCGCCGCCGCGAATGTCATAAATGCCGGTGGCGGCGGCGCGGCGAATTTCCGCGTTGATGGCCGGGGTGAAGGTTGCGGAAAAACGGGGTGGGGTGCGGGGGAAATCTGACATTATGCCTGTTGCCTCAATACGAGGACGCGTTGTCGATGTTGAAGGAATACAGCTTGCGGGCCGAGCCATAGCGGCGGAAATCGCCGGGTTTGGCTTTGCCGTCCGCCTCGCCGCGCTGCAGAAGATCTTGAACGATTGCAATATGTTCGGGGCGCATTTCCTTTTCTATGCAATCCGCGCCGAGCGATTTGACAGAGCCGCGCACAAACAGCCGCGCCTCATAAAGGCTGTCGCCCAGCGCCTCGCCCGCATCACCCAGCACCAGCATGTTGCCCGACTGCGCCATGAAGGCCGACATATGGCCGATGTTGCCGTGCACGACGATGTCGATGCCCTTCATCGAGATGCCGCAGCGCGACGAAGCGTTGCCCTTGATCACCAAAAGCCCGCCCTGCCCAGTCGCGCCCGCGTATTGGCTGGCATCGCCGTCAATGATCACTGTGCCCGACATCATGTTTTCCGCCACTCCCGGCCCGGCCGAGCCTTTGACGCGGATGGTGGCCAGCTTGTTCATGCCCGCGCAGTAATATCCGGTCGATCCGCGCACGGTGATGTCCAGCGGGGCATCGACCCCGGCGGCGATGGCGTGGGAGCCTTTGGGATTTATGACCTCCCATTCGGTCATGTTGGTCTGGCCTTTCAGGGCGTGTAGCGCAGAGTTCAGCGCGCGCAGCCCCTCGGCGCCAAGATCGAAAGTCTGCATGCCTAGCGCTCCCAGAAATAGACGGTGGCGGGTTCGGGTTCCCAGACGCGGGCGCCTTCAATGCCGGGCAGGTTCACCAAAGCGCGGTATTCCGACCCGAAGGCCACATAAGCATCGGTTTCGGCCATCACGGCGGGTTTGCAAGCGATGGGATCGCGCACCACGCCAAAGCCGTTCTTGGTGCCGACGACGAAGGTGAAAAACCCGTCCAGATCGGTCAGCGTCGCCTCCAGCGCGCGGCCAAGGGTTTCGCCCGATTGCAGTTTATGGCTGATGAAAGCCGCGCCAACCTCTGTGTCATTTTCGGTTTCGAACGTCATGCCCTGACGGCGCAGCTCGCGGCGCACGCCGTTGTGGTTGGACAGGCTGCCGTTGTGCACAAGGCACTGATCCGCGCCGGTTGAAAACGGATGCGCGCCCATGGTGGTGACGGCGGATTCGGTGGCCATGCGGGTGTGGCCGATGCCGTGGGTGCCGTGCATCTTGGCCACGTCAAAGCGGCGGGCCACGTCCCGCGGCAGGCCGACCTCTTTGAAAATCTCGATGCTGTCGCCCGTGCTCATCACCTTCACGCCGGGGCGCAGATGGGCAAGCGCGCTGCGGGCAGCGTCCATCTGGGCAAGCGGAACCTCGATCACGGCATGGCTGCTTTTGATAAGCAGCGCCACGGGCTGACCGATGGCAGCGTGCAGATCGGCGTCGAGCGATTTGAAATCGACCTGCGGCTGCGCGGATTGCACGGTGATCTTGCCAAGCCCGTCCTTGGCGCCAGAGTAAATCGCGATGCCCGCAGAATCAGGGCCGCGGTCGGTCATGGTGATCAGCATATCGGCAAGGAGCGCGCCGAGCTGGGGCTCAAGTTTTGGGTCTTTCAGAAACAGACCAACGATGCCGCACATGGATTCGCCCTCCTTTTCGACTTTGGCGCAGGCTAGCAAGATTGGATTCCCCCTTCAACTGATAAGAAACATTTTTCACCTGTCGGGAAATTCTTTTCATTTCGCCCATTTCTTGGGCAGTTTTGCTTGACAGACTACCCCCGGAAGGATTGCCTGTCAGAAAACAAATTTGCCGGACAGGGAACGGCGGTGCGGCCACGCCAAAACCGGCAGACAAAAGGCCGAATGGGAGGGATACGTGGCGGACCTGAACCAAAGGATCGGAGCCATGCACGCACGCGATGTGCAGGTGGCTTGGGCGTTTGTCGTCGGATTGTGGCTGGCGATGATTTTCGTGGCGGTGGGAACCTGGGATCTGGCGCCGGACGGCGGCGCGCGGCTGCTTTTGCTGATTGGCGGCGCGATTGTGCTGGTGTTCAACACGGCGGCGATTTTGGCCATGCTGGCGCATTACCGCGAGGACCGGGATTTCATTTATGGGCTGGACATCAAGTTTCTTGATGAAGCCCAAGCGCGGAAGGGGTGAGCCATGGCGCATTACTCTCCGCCCGTTCAAAGCAAGCTGGGGCAGCTGATTGACGTGATCGTGCTGGTGGTTCTGACCGTGGGGGCGCTGTTTGTGCCGTTGTGGATGGGGCTGGCGGGATCGTCCAAATCGGTGGCAACGCCAGTGGAAAACCCGACATGGGAAACGCTGGGTCAAAACCCGGCGCAGGCCGCGCAGTATGAGGCGCTGGGCTATGATCCGGCCTCGGCGCATGACCTGATCCTTGCGCGCTATGACTACAGCTTTTCGGTCACGGCGATGCTGATCATGGTTGTGGTCATCGTGGTTTACTATGTGCTGATGCTGAAATTTTCCGAATCCGAATACCGCGAAGTGATCGCGGAAAAATTCGACAGATCGTAGGAGAGGCCGCAATGCAAACCTGGAATTATCTGGAATATGCGGCCTGGGGGCTTTCGGCCCTGTTCGGCCTTTACATGGTGGTGGATTGGTTTCGCACCGACAGCACCTATTCCGAAGATATCCTGACCTCGTCCCGCGAAGGCGAGCTTGAGGCCATGACCGAAGACAGGAAGGGGTGAGCCATGGCACAAACGGATATCGGTTCAAAGCAGATCGACGGCATGGGCCCACATGGCACCAAGGTCGGGCTGTTGCGGGTTCTGGGCCCGGCGCATGTCTGGGCGCTGGGGGTGGGGATCGTTCTGGTCGGCGAATACATGGGCTGGAACTTTGCCGTGGGCAAAGGCGGGGCCTATGCCGCGCTGATTGCCTGCTGGTTCGCGGGGATCTTGTACACCTGCGTCGCCATGATCGATTCAGAGGTCACATCGACCGTGGCGGCGGCGGGTGGGCAATATACCCAAGCCAAGCATATCATCGGGCCGCTGATGGCGTTCAACGTCGGGCTGTATCTGGTCTTTGCCTATACCATGCTGGAGGCGGGCAATGCGATCACCGCCGGATATCTGGTGTCCGTCGTGGCGGGGATGTCGGGATTTGACGGGGTGCTGGATCAGCGACCGTTCATCATTTTGGTGATCATGTCGCTGGCATGGCTGAACTATCGCGGCGTGCTGGCCACGCTGACGTTCAACCTGATCATCACCGCCATCGCCTTTGTCGCCATTCTGGTGCTGTTCGTGGCAACAACGGGCATCGTCGGCCCCTCGATCATGCAGCACAAGGCTTTGATGGAAGGGGCGGCGGCGTTGCCCTATGGCTGGATCGGGATACTGGCCGCGATGCACTTTGGCCTGTGGTTCTATCTTGGCATCGAAGGCACGACGCAAGCGGCCGAAGAGGTCCGCTCGCCCGCCCGCGCCCTGCCGTTTGGCACACTTGCCGGGATCATGACGCTGCTGATCGCGGCCACCCTGACATGGTATATCTGCGTCGGCGTTCTGCCGTGGGAGTTCCTTGGCGACGGGGTCAACGGCTCTGTGGCGCCGCTGTTTGATACGGCGCGGCTGTCGGGGTCGAACGGGCTGATCTGGCTGCTCGGCATTGGCACGCTGTTCGCCACGCTGGCCAGCGCGAACGGCTGCATCAACGATGCCAGCCGGGCGTGGTTTTCCATGGGACGTGACAAGTATCTGCCGGGCTGGTTTGGCGCGGTGCATCCGAAATACCGCACGCCTTACCGCTCGATCATCTTTTTGGTGCCCATCGCGCTGATCTTTGCGCTGGGCGCGCCTTTGGATCAGGTGATCACCTTCTCGATCCTGTCGGGGCTTTTGGGTTATACCTTCATGCCGCTGAACATCATCCTGTTCCGCCGCAAATGGCCGCTGAACACCATCAAGCGCGGGTATGAACATCCGTTCCATCCGCTGCCCGCGATCGTGCTGCTGTCGCTCTGCGCGATCACCTTCTTTGCGGTGTTCCTTGGCTATGGCTCCCAATTGGTGGCGATGATCGGGTTTTATATCGTGGTGTCGCTGTGGTTCCACTTCTGGCGCTACCGCTTCGTGAACCGGGGCGCGCAGTTCACCATGCCCTGGCCCAAACCCAAGGGCTATTGATCCCCAAAATGGCCCGCCCGGTTTGGCGGGCCCTTTGCATAAAGCTGTTCAGGTTTTGCGGAAAGCAAGAGCACCCGAAAACGCGTTCAAGCAATGCGAGAGGCAGCGATTTCCGATTCCTTCGGAACCTGAACCGTTCAAATGAAAGCCGTGATGCCTGTTTCAATCGTTCTTGGCACCTGCCTGCTGGCGCTGGTTCTGTGGCTTGTCCGGGCGCAGATGCGCGCGGGCGCGGCGCGGCGGCTGGCTCGGGCGGGGTATTTTGATGCGCTGGGCTTGCTGTTCGACCGGGTGGAGCGCCAGATACAGCCGAGCGGTTTCGCCCGGATGACCGGGCACCTTGGCGCCCATGCCTTTGATCTGCAGGCCGTTCCGGACACGCTGACCTTTCGCAAACTGCCCGCGCTTTGGGTAATGGTGACGCTGCCCGAACCCTTGCCGGTTCTGGCCACGCTGGACGTGATGGCGCGGCCCACCGGGGGGGAGCCGTTTTCGCATTTCGCACAGCTGGCGCAGGGTGTGGATTGCCCGGCGTTTCTGCCCGAGGGCACCGCGCTGCGCAGTGACGATGCCGCGCGCGCGCCTGTGCATCTGTTGGCGATGTGCGCGGCGGTGTTCGGCGATGCGCGGGTCAAAGAGCTGGTCATCTCGCCCAAAGGTCTGCGGCTGGTCATTCTGGCCGAAGAGGCCGACCGGGGGCGGTATCTGCTGTTTCGCGATGCGGAAATGGGGGCCGAGGCCCTGCCCGCCGCCCGCATTGCCCCTGTGTTAGAGACGCTTTTGGCCCTGCGGGCGCTGATTATCCCCCAGAAAGTGGATTGAATGAAAAAGCCGCTGTCGCCCTATCTGGTGCTGGCCCTTGCCGTGGTTTTGCCGGGCATGGGGCAGGTTGCGAACCGCCAACCGGCGCGGGGTCTGATCTTTGTTTTCTTCGTCGTGCTGCTGGGCGGCTTTACCCTGAAAACCGCCGGGCCCGAGATTTCACTGATGGGCAAATTCGCGGGCGGGCTGTTTGTCTGGGCGATGGCGATTCTTGACGCTTACAAGACCGCGCGGATCAGGTCGGCGGTTTGGGACGCTAGCCCTGTGGGTATGAAATCACCGACAAATACCGCGCCGGAAGCTTGACCAGAACCTCAGGCCCATGCGGTGCGTCGGCGTCAAACAGCAGGCTGTCCCCCGGTTTCAGCGCATAAACCTGATCGCCGTGGCGATAGTCAACTTCGCCTTCCAGCATGTACAAAAGCTCCAGCCCCTCATGCTGAAACGCAGGAAACACGTCGCTCTCAGCGGTCAGGGTAATCAGGTACGGCTCCACCACCACGCCCGAGGCATTCGACCCTATATGGCCCAAAAGGTTATACTGATGGCCGGCGCGGGTGCCGCGGCGTTCAATTTCCAGATGCGCCCCGGCCTTCACATGATGCGCCTCGCGCCGCTCTTCATAGCTTTTGAAAAATGACGTCACGGGCACGGAAAAGGCATGGCTCAACACCTGAAGCGTCGTCAGCGAGGGCGAAGTATTGCCGTTTTCGATCTTGGACAGCATGCCGATTGACAGGCCGGTGATCTGCGCCAGATCGGCCACGGTCATGCCCTGCTGACGCCGAAAAATCCGCACCTCGCGCCCGATGGCGGCTTCAAGATTGCGCTCGGATATTTCACGCACGCGGTGGGGGTCCTGGCTGAACGCGGGCTTGCCGCGTGGAAGGTCTTGCGGCTGGTCCAATATCTGGTCCCCCAAGGTGAAATTATCCGGTCCAATTTCACTATAGGGAAACATCTGGAGGATTCAAGATCAGCTGTTTTCGGTGGAACGTTGCAAAAACCGGTTGAACCGGGCGCGCCAAGCTGATGCAAAGAGGGGCGCCGTCCAAATGGAGTCTGCCTCATGCCTGTGATCACCTGCATCGAAGATCTGCGCCAGATGCACCGCGCCCGCGTGCCCAAAATGTTCTTCGATTACTGCGAAAGCGGGTCCTATACCGAGCAGACCTTTCGCGAAAACGTCAGCGATTTCGCGCAGCTTCGGTTTCGCCAGAAGGTGGCGGTCGATATGACCAACCGCACCATCGCCGGGCAAATGCTGGGCGTGCCGACCGCGATGCCGGTCGCGCTTGCGCCCGTCGGTTTTACCGGCATGCAGTCTGCGGATGGCGAGATCAAGGCGGCCAAGGCGGCGGAAGCCTTTGGCGTGCCCTTTACCCTGTCCACCATGTCGATCTGTTCGATCGAGGACGTGGCGGCGCACACCACTGCGCCGTTCTGGTTTCAACTTTACGTCATGAAAGACTGGGATTTCGTTGGCGCAATGATCGAGCGGGCCAAGAAGGCGCGCTGTTCGGCGCTGGTCCTGACGCTGGATCTGCAAATCCTTGGCCAGCGGCACAAGGACCTGAAAAACGGCCTGTCCGCGCCGCCAAAGCCGACCTTGGCCAATATGCTGGACATCGCGACAAAATGGCGCTGGGCGGCGGAGATGGCGATGACGAAGCGGCATTCGTTTGGCAACATTGTGGGCCATGCCAAGGGGGTCAAGGATCTGTCCAGCCTTGGATCGTGGACGGCAGAGCAGTTTGATCCGCAGCTGGACTGGGGCAAAGTGGCGCGGATCAGGGACATGTGGGGCGGAAAGCTGGTGCTGAAGGGGATATTGGACGAGGACGATGCACGGCGCGCGGCGGATTTCGGAGCAGATGCGATGGTGGTGTCGAACCACGGCGGGCGGCAGCTGGACGGGGCCCTGTCGTCGATCCGGCGGTTGCCCGCTATCGCGCGCGCGGTGGGCGATCGGGCCGATATCTGGCTGGATTCGGGGATCAGGTCGGGGCAAGACGTGCTGCGGGCGCTCGCGATGGGGGCCAAGGCCACGATGATCGGGCGCAGCTATATCTATGGGCTGGGCGCGATGGGGCAGGCCGGGGTGACGGCGGCGTTGCAAGTGATCGCCAAGGAAATGGACACCACGATGGCGCTGTGCGGCGAGCGCGATATCACAGCCTTTGGGCGGCATAACCTGATGATCCCAAAGGGATTTGAGGGGGAGTGGGAAGCCTGAACCGTCAACGCTGCGGTTTCAGTAAACCGAGCGCGCCGCCACTTCCAACGCATGCAGCAGGCTTTGCGCCGAGGCGCGGGGGCCGTAAAGCGTGATCTCGCTGGCCCGGCGCTGAATCAGATAGACCCCCAGATGGTCAATCACGGTGCGGGCCGCGAAACCCGGCGGCTTGGCGGGCAAATCAAGGTTGGTCAGGCGCTGCATCAGCGGGGAAAGATCGGGCGCATCCAGATCAAAGCGCACCCAAGCATCCGTTTGTTCGGTCATCGACACCGCATCGCCCAGCGCCGATTTCAGATGCGCGCAGATGTCCTCATGGCTGGCATGGGGCGCTTCGATCATCCACATCTCCGGCGTCATCCAGAAGGCCGACCACGGATCGCCCGCCTCGGCGCTGGCCGGGCCGGGCAGCGGGATGCCAGCCGATTTCGCGGCCTTGGCAAGGTCTTTGTCGCGGCCCCGCCGAACCGCGAGCGAGGAAAGGGCGATGTCGAACCGTTCTGTGACCCGAAGCGGGCCGATGGTGACAGTTTGGGGCGTTTCATGGCCAAGGGCGGTGAGGGGTTTAAGCACGAAGCCGCGCTCCTTCCGGGTCAAAGAAATGGGGGGAGACGATATCAACCTCGGTGTCGGTCTTGGTCAGAAAGTTCACCGCGCGCATCCGCGTGCCGATCTTCTGATCGCCCGCCTTCAGATAGCCGAGCGCGATATCGCAGCCCAGATGCGGCGAGAACACCTTTGACGTCAGCCAGCCGCCATCGTGCGCAGAGGTCGGTGCGGCGCCAAGCGGCAGAAAATGGCTGCCCGCCGACAGACCCGCCGCAGGATCCACTGGCCTGACCCCGACAAGCCAATACCCGCCCGGATCGTTCATCCCTTCGCGCAGGCTCATCGCCATGCCGATGCTGTCCTTCTTTTTCGACACCATCTTGCCCAGCCCCATGTTCAAGGCCGAAGATTGACCATTCAGCTCCCCTCCCGCAACATGGCCCTTTTCGATGCGCAAAACGCCAAGGGTTTCGGTGCCATAAACCACGGCATCAAATTCGCCTCCCGCCTCGACCAATGCCCGGATCAATGCATCACCATAGCGGGTCGGCACAGCGATTTCATAAGCAAGCTCGCCCGAAAAAGAGATGCGGAACAGCCGCGCGCGCAGACCACCGCAGACAGTGATATTGCCCGCGCCCATATAAGGAAATGCGGCGTCACAGATGTCCTGATCGACGATCTTGGCCAGCAGTTTGCGCGCATTTGGCCCCGCGACCGAGTATTGCGCCCAAGCCTCGGTGGTTGAAATCAGCTGCACGTCCAGATCAGGCCACAGGCATTGGCGGCAAAATTCCAGATGGCGAAACACGGTGACGGCATTGGCGGTGGTGGTGGTCATGACATATTCATGGTTCCCCATCCGCGCGGTGGTGCCATCGTCAAACACCATGCCATCTTCGCGCAACATCAGCCCATAGCGGCATTTGCCGACGGGCAGCGTTGAAAAGGTATTGGCATAAACCCGGTCCAGCAAAAGCCCCGCATCGGTGCCCTGAATGTCGATTTTGCCCAGCGTGGTCACATCGCAAATGCCAACGCTGGCGCGGGTTTGCAGCACCTCGCGGTCCACCGACTGGCGCCACGTCGTCTCGCCCGGCTTCGCAATCCACTGGGTCCGCATCCAGTTGCCCACTTCGACAAACACCGCGCCTTGCTCGCGGGCCCATTTATGGCTGGGGGTCAGGCGGAAAGGTTTGAAGTCTTTTCCCCGTGAGCGCCCCGCAAGCGTGCCCATCGCGACAGGGGTATAAGGCGGGCGGTAAACGGTGGTGCCGGTCTGCGGGATCGTCTGCCCGGTCAGTTCGGCCATCAGCGCAAGGCCGATGACATTGCTGGTTTTGCCCTGATCGGTCGCCATGCCAAGGGTGGTATAGCGTTTGAGATGCTCCACATTGGTAAAGTTTTCCTGATGCGCCAGCTTGATGTCTTTGACGGTGACATCGTTCTGCTGGTCGATCCAGGCGCGGCCCTTGCCATGCGGCACATGCCACAGGGGCGTGATGGAAAGCGGCGCATCTTCGGCGGCGGGCAGGACATAGGGCGCCTGTTTTCCCATGGCTTCGGCAATCACGCGCGCGGCCTCGGCCCCCGATTTCAGCGCGGCATGGGTCGAGAAATGGCCAGCGGCAGCGCCGGCGCTGTGCAGGTTCGCGGGGCCGCCCTCGCCGGGGACGAAGGCCGCGATATCGTCGCGCCACATCGGTTTGGACCGGTGATGTGACGTGATGTTCACATTGGGATTCCAGCCGCCCGAAACGCCGAGCGCGTTCGCACTGATCGTCTCTATCTTGCCGGAATCCGCCCGCACAGTGATGGATTTCAAACCAAGCCGGCCCGCCGTATCGATCACCTGCGCGCCGCGCAAATGGCGGATACCGGGCAAAAGCGCGCCGCCAGTGCGGCTGTCGATCACGGCAACGATATCGACGCCCTTGGCCTGCAGATCGGCAGCGCTGCGCAGCCCGTCGTCGTTATTCGTGAAGATCGCCACCCGGTCGCCCACCGCCACGCCCCAGCGGTTGGCATAGGTGCGCAAGGCCCCTGCGAGCATGATGCCGGGCCGGTCGTTGTTTTCAAACGCGATCGGGCGTTCGGTCGCGCCGCCGGTCAGCAGGGCGTGCGCGGAATAAATGCGCCACAGCGTCTGGCGCGGTTTGCCGGGCAGCGGGGTTGGCAGATGGTCCGAAACCCGCTCCACCGCGGAATAGATGCCATGGTCAAACGCGCCGACAACGGTGGTGCGCGCCATGGTGCGCACGTTGGGCAGGCTGGCCAGCTCGGCCATCGTGGCCGCCGCCCAATCGGCACCGGGCTGGCCCGAGATCTCGAAGGTTTCGGCATTCAGCCGCCCGCCCATGCGGAAATCTTCATCGGCAAGGATCACCCGCAACCCGGCGCGCCCAGCGGTCAGCGCAGCCATCAGGCCGGCCGGACCCGCGCCGATGATCAAAAGATCGCAGTGCAAAAACCCCTTGTCATAGGTGTCGGGGTCTTCCAGCCGCGACACCGCGCCCAGACCCGCCGCACGGCGGATGATTGGCTCGTAAATCTTTTCCCAAAACGCAGCGGGCCACATGAAGGTTTTGTAATAAAACCCCGCCGCAAAAAACGCGCTGAGCCGGTCGTTGATCGACAGCGCATCAAAGGTCAGCGAGGGCCAGCGGTTCTGGCTGGCGGCGGTCAGCCCATCGAACAGCTCGGCCACGGTGGCGCGGGTGTTCGGCTCGCGCGCCGCGCCTGCGCGCAGTTCCACCAGCGCGTTCGGCTCTTCGGAACCCGACGAAAGCGGGCCGCGCGGGCGGTGATACTTGAAGCTGCGGCCCATCAGCTGCACACCGTTCGCCAGCAGCGCCGAGGCAAGCGTATCGCCCGGATGGCCCTGATAGCTGCGGCCATCGAAGGAAAAGGTCAGGTTTTGCGCGCGGTCGATCTGGCCGCCCCAGATCGACGGGTTGATGCGGTTGGACTGTGTCATGTCGTGCGCCCCATCTGGCGGGCCACATCGCGGGCAAGGTCAACCGCTGTGATCTCGTGCGTTAGGGTGTTCCGGGTGACAACCAGCCACGAGCGGTCGCCCTGTTCGTGATACCAAAGCTCGCGGTGCGCGCCCGCCGGGTTCGTGCGCAGATAGACATAATCGTGCATCGCCTCGGCACTGGCCGTCATTCCGTCCGGGCGATGGATCAGGTCCGCATCGCCCAGATAGACGAATTCCTGCGCGTCGCGGGGGCCAAGAATCGGGTGATTGATGATCATTGGCGGGGTCTTTCGCAGGAGGTGAGGGCAGAGGTCGAACCGAGTTGAAAACGCTCCGGTGGAGCGTTTTTCGGGCCGTTGCCGAGAGCCGAAAGGCGACGGCAAAGGGCGTGGTTCAGCAAACCACCCTCTCCAATTTGACCGCGCCTGCCGGGGGTTGGCGCGCAATCGCGCCTGCCCAGAGGCAGGCAGGCGAGGTCAAATTTGTTGCGGGCCAAATTTGACAAAAAACAGGGGGCCATGTGGTGCTTTGTCATCCCCGTCTCAATGCAAATTAGGGGTCGCGCCTTGACCCTTTTCGTCGATCATAAGACCCTTGGCGAAACGGTCAAAGCGGTAGGCGGTGGCGGTTTTGTGCGGGGTATCGGTGGCCAGAAGATGGGCAAAGCACCAGCCGCTTGCGGGCGTCGCCTTGAACCCGCCATAACACCAGCCGCCGTTGAAAAAGAGCCCCTCGATAGGGGTTTTGTCGATAATGGGCGAGCCGTCCATCGACATGTCCATCACCCCGCCCCAGGTGCGCAAAAGGCGTGTTCGCCCGATCATCGGCATCAGGGCCATGCCGCCCTCGGCCACATCCTCGATCACCGGCAGATTGCCGCGCTGGGCATAGGAGTTGTAGCCATCGATATCGCCGCCAAACACCAGACCGCCTTTGTCGGACTGACTGACATAAAAATGCCCTGCGCCAAAGGTCATCACGCCGTCGATCAGCGGTTTCAGCCCCTCGGACACAAAGGCCTGCAAGACGTGACTTTCCATCGGCAGGCGCATCCCGGCATGGGCCATGACGCGGCTTGACGCGCCCGCAACCGCCACGCCCACCTTTTTCGCCCCGATAAACCCGCGCGTGGTTTCAACCCCAACAATGCGGCCGTCTTCGATGCGCATGCCGGTGACTTCGCAGTTCTGAATCAGATCAACCCCGCGCTGATCCGCCCCGCGCGCATAGCCCCAGGCCACCGCGTCATGCCGCACCGTGCCGCCGCGCCGTTGGGCCAGACCGCCCTTGATCGGAAACCGGGCGTTGTCGAAATTCAGGAACGGATACATCTGACGGATCTGATCGCGGCTTAGCATTTCGGCGTCCGCACCGTGCAGGATCATCCCGTTGCCGCGCCGGGTAAAGGCGTCGCGCTGCGCGTCGGTGTGGATCAGGTTCAGGATCCCGCGCTGTGAAACCATGGCGTTATAGTTGAAATCCTGCTCCAGCCCTTCCCACAGTTTCAGGGAAAACTCATAGAACGGCTCGTTGCCATCCAGCAGATAGTTGGAACGGATGATGGTGGTATTGCGGCCCACATTGCCGCTGCCAAGATAGGATTTTTCCAGAACCGCGATTCGCGCCTGTTTGAATTCGCGTGCCAGATAATAGGCGGTGGCCAGACCATGCCCGCCGCCGCCCACAATGACATAGTCATAGGCAGGCTGCGGTTCAGGGTCGCGCCAAACCGGTTTCCAGCCTTTATGGCCACTTAAAGCCTCGGCGATGACGCGGAATCCGGAATAACGCATGGGCGGTCCTTTGGCGGTCTTGATCAGACAAAGATAGTGCGCTGGTTGCGGATGGGATGCACGATTTCCGCCATGGCAGGGGCGATTTCGGCCATAAGTTGCTGATGTCCGGGCGGCGGCCCCACCCCCAGCCCCTCACCAAGGTGGGGAGGGGAGGCGCCAAGGGATGGGGGCGGGTTCAGCTTTGCGGACGGGTCTTTTTCGGGTCGTAATGCGACAGGGGCACGATCACGGCGGGCAGGCGTTTTTGCTGGCCGTCCAGCTTGCCTACCTCCAGCGCGGTGCCCACCTGAGCATGGGCCACGTCCACACGGGCAAGCGCGATGTTCTGTCCCAAAAGCGGCGAGCGGGTGGAGGAGGTGACCACCCCCACCTGCGCCCGCCCAAGATGCAGCGTGTCGCCGTGCCCGACATCGGTGTTGGCATCGATCACCAGACCGACGAATTTGTGGCTCGGATGCTCTTTGCGGCGGATCAGCGCCTCGCGTCCGATGAAATCATCGGTCTTGGATTTCAACGGCACGGTAAAGCCGATGCCAGCCTCGAACGGGTCGGTCTGATCGGAAAAGTCAGAACCGGCAAATATCAGCCCCGCCTCGATCCGCACCATGTCCAGCGCGGCAAGCCCCATCGGGCGCAGGCCCTGCGCCGTGCCTTGCTGCCAGACGGCATCGTAGATCTCGGTGCCATCTTTGGGGTGGCAAAAAATCTCGAACCCCAGCTCGCCGGTATAACCCGTGCGCGACACGACCACCGGGGCGCCTGCGGGGCCGCCCAGACGGCCAATGGTGAACCGGAACCAGCCTAGCTCGTTAATCGAGGGCTGATGCGGGGCGGTCCAGATCATCTCGCGCAGGATGGCGCGCGAATTTGGCCCTTGAACGGCGAGGTTGTGCATCTGATCGGTGCTGGAACGAACCATCGCCCGCAGGCCCAGCTTTTCGGACTGCAGGCGCAACCATTCGCCGCTGAAATCATCGCCGCCGATCCAGCGGAAATTGTCGCGTCCAAGCCGGTAAACCGTGCCGTCGTCGATCATGCCGCCATGCTCGTAACACATGGCGGAATAGACCACCTGCCCCACGCTCAGCTTTTTCACATCGCGCGTCAGAGCATATTGCATGAGCGCCTCGGCGTCGGGGCCGGTCACCTCGAACTTGCGCAAGGGCGACAGGTCCAGCACCACGGCGGCCTGACGACAGGCCCAATACTCTTCAATCGCGCCGTTCTGCGAATAGACCTGCGGCAGCCAGAAACCTTTGTATTCAACATGATGCCGGGTCTTTTCCGAAATCCGGTCGTGAAAGGCGGTTTGCTTGGTCATCTTCGGCTCCGAATCTGGGGTAGGGCGATAAGCGACCGAGCGGTTGAACTTTTCGGCCCCGGAATAGGTGCGGACGTGGATATCGGACAGATACCAGCCGTTCGCGGGTGAGGTATCATCGGGGCAAGCGGAGTTGACGCAGACAAGGTCGGTCAACGCGCGAAACAAAACGTAATCGCCGGGACGTGACCAAGGCTCATCACTGATCAGCGCGCCGTGGGCGTCAATGGCGGTGTTGAAAAACAGATTGACCGCCATCCAGCCGGGGCGCGGATCAACGCCGTGTCTGGCGAGCGCCGCGTTGAAATTGTCGGAACAGTTCACATGGCCGGGATAGCCGATATCGTCATAATATTTCGACGCGCAGGCCATCGCAAAAGCGTCATGGCGGCCGACAGTATCCTGAACCACCTCGACCAGCGCGGTCCAGTCCTGATCGTAGTATTTGGAATGCAGGCCGGGCATCGAATAGGCATGGCCAATCAGGGTGCGCGAGGTGGTCACGTCCAGCGCGTGCTGGACGCCCCGGTCCAGTTTGCGGGCGTCAAAGCATTGGAAATCGGTGCATTGGCGGCCATCGACATCGAGGATCTGAATGTAATCGCCCGCCTTCACCACATAGGTTTCAGCCGTGGCAGAGCGCACCCGCAGATCAAGGATCGGATCGGCAAGCGGGTCTGGCAGATCGAAACTGCCGACCGCGCGCGGGGCGGCGCGTTGGATTTCAACCGTGATCGGGGTGGCGGTATTCTGGGCGTCAGGCGACATAGGCAGGCCGGGGGCGGCGATGATCAGCCAGCCGCCGGACCGGGCGGTAAAGGTTTGGCGGATTCCGGCGGGCGTCGCGGTATCGAACACCCGGAGCGCGCCCGATTTGGACAGGTCAATGCCGCGCCGGGCGAGCCCGCGCGTCACCTGACCAAGACTGTGCACGGCAGGGTGCGCCAGCATCGCCTTCAGCCCGTCCGCATCCGAATTGGGCGCATGGCCAAGGATACCCGCATCAATCCGGCCATCGGGATGGGCCGCGATGATCTCGGCCGCCTGACCGCCCTCGTCGTTCACCACAGCAATCTCGTCGCCCACCTCCAACCGAAACAACCACGCGCCGCCGCCCGGAACGGTATGGCGTTCGCGGCCATGAGGACTGGTCAAACTGCGCGGTGTCAGGATACGGCTAGGGCGCGGCGGGCCGGGAATGACGTTTGGATAGGGCAGATCAAGCATCTAAAGCCTTTCCTGTCGTGTCTCGGCAGTGTTTCATTCGGGTTAAACTTCTTCATCCACAAGAATAGCAGCGGGGAAAGCATGGCACAAGCGGCAGGCATCGCAAAGGGCACAAAATGCTGGCTTTAGCGATGGGTCTGGCGGCGGCGGTGATCTGGGCGGTGCATGATTTTCTGGCGCGAAAGCTGTCGCAGGGGGCAGCGCTTTTGCCGATCGTCGTGGTGGTTCTGGCGGCGGGGGTGGGCGCGCTGATCGTACCCGCGCTGGCATATGGCGATTGGGCGGGGATGACGGCGGCGGCGGTGCAGGCGGCGCTGATGGCGGGTGCGGCCTTTGCGCTGGCCATCGGCACGCTGTACCGCGCGTTCAGCATGGCCCCGGCGCGCGTGGTGTCGCCCATCATCGGGGCCTATCCGGTGCTGTCGTTGGTCCTTGCGGTCTGGGGCGGGCGGGGCGTGACCGGGTGGGACTGGGTTTCGGTTTTGCTGGTGGTTCTGGGTATCGCGGTGGTGTCATTGACCTGTGACGCGGGCGAAAAGCAGGGCCACCCCCTGCCCGCGATGGGCTGGGCGGCGCTAAGCGCATTTGGCTTCGCCGCGACCTTTGCCTTGGGCCAACACGCGGCGCGGCTGGGTCCCGGGCTGCCGGTGATCGTGATCACAAGGCTTGCCGCTCTGGCGGTGATCGGGGCACTGTTCGCCGCACATCGGGGCAGCTTTGCCGGGCTGCGCGGCAATTTTGTGGTGCTTTGCGCCATGGGGGCAGCGGACGCGCTGGCGCTTGGGGCGGTCACGGCCTCCGGCAGTTTGCCCTTTGCCGAATATGCCTCCGTCGCCTCATCCCTGTTCGGGGTCGGAACAATCCTGCTGGCTTGGGCATTTTTGGGCGAAAAGATGCGCGCTTTGCAATGGGTTGGGGTGCTCGTGGTCTTTAGCGGCATCGCGGTTCTGTCCGCCCAAGGCTGATCATTCAGCGGCAAGACCCCCGTTCAGCCCGCGCAGACTTGCCGACAGGCGGCGTTCATCCTGTGGGCTGACGCCAAAGGCTTGCGTGTAATGCCGCGCCATCGGGGTTGATCGGGGATAGCCCACCGAAATCGCGATATCGGACAGTTTGTCATTGGAATACAGCACGCGCTGTCGGGCCTTGGACAGGCGCAGCAGGCGGTAATACCGCAACGGGCTTTGCCCGGTTTCGCTCTTGAACAGGCGCTCGAAATGACGCTCTGACAGGCCCGTCGCGGCGGCGACATCGGGAATGCGCAGCGGGTCTTCGATATGGGCGTCAAACAGCGAGATTGCCTTTTTGATCGCAGCGGGCAGTGCGTCGCTGGTGCCAGAACCGCGCGCGACGGGCACCTTTTGCCGCGCATCCTCATCTCGCACAAACGGATGCTGGAACCAGCAGGCCACTTCGGTCCGGCAGGGATCGCCGAGCCGCTCTTCTATCAGCTTCAGCATCAGATCGAACACCGCCCCCGCCCCCGAAACGGTGATCCGCCGCCCCACCCGCAAGATCGCGGCCTCGGACACGCGGACCTTCGGAAACTCGGATTTGAACGCCGCGTCATAGCACCAATGCACCGAACAGGGCGCGCCTTCCATCAATCCGGCGCGGGCGAGCGGGAAAATCCCGCCCGAAAACGCGCCAAGCGTGGTGCCCGTACGGTCAAGCCAGCGCAGCCGCGCGGGGCTGTGGCGCGGGTCTGAAAATTGCGCCGTGGGGGGGGACAGCAGATAAAGCTGATCCAGATCGCCGCAGTCTTTCAACGTGACGTCCGGTTCAAACCGCACGTCGGCCGACGACCGAACCGGGGCGGCGGTTTCGGCCACCAGCACCCATTCGAAATGCCGCTGCCCGGTGATTTCGTTCGCCGCACGCAGGGGTTCAATGGCCGAGGTCAGGCAGGCCATGGGAAAGCCCGGAAACATCAAAAATCCAAGCCGCAGCGGCGCAGGTTTAATCATCGGGCCACCAGCCCGCGCTGGTTGGCGCGCCGTCGTCATAGGGCGCAAGCCAGGCGGTCATCGCATCACGGTTGCGCAAAAACCCCTTATAGGCAGCCAGATCAGGATGCAGATCACGCACCACCCGGTGCAAACGGCGGCCCCATTTGGGCACGGTGACAATCTCTTCGAATTTCCCCAGATAGCAGCGGATCGAAAACGCCACAGCGTTCGATCGCGGCAGCCGGAACAGCGCCTGCAATTCCACCCGCAGGTGCTGTTTATGCCCAAGGTTTTCCGCCGTCAGCGACGTCTTCGTCGGTCCCCAAACCGGATAGGTTTCGGGCGCGGTGTCAAGCAGCGGGTTGACCGTCATCGTCCAATTAAACCGCCGCACCGGCGCGCCATGCTGCAGCTTCAGCAAAAACTTCAGCGCCCGGTCAAAGATGCCCTTTTCATGCGCCAAAGGCACCGGCGCGTGCCATTCCATGAAGCTCATCCCGATGTCGAAATCGAGCGACCAATCGGCCTGCGAGGTGATCATCCCCGCATCCATCCACAGGTCATTATCGCGTTCATCCTGAAGCGAAAAATCGCCCTGCGTCTGGCGGGTAATGTATTCGAACGGGCCATAAGGCAGCGTGCTTTCGTCCAGAAAGGTGAAATGCTGGTCAATGCCCAACGGCCGGTTGACCCAGTGCCAGTGATCGCCATCCCGCGTCAGCGAAAACCACTGCGGATAGTCGCGGGCCTTGCTTTCCATGATCAGTTCCAGCAGGTCCCAGCCAGCCAGCCCCATATGCGGCAGCGATTGGCAGCGCAGCGGGTCCTCGGCCAGAACCTTGGCCCGGTCGATCATTTCGGAAATGTAATGCTCGTCCACATCAAACGCATGTTCAAAGACCGAGCCTTTGCGCCCCGATGTATGCGGCTCCATATTGACCGAATACATGTAATCGTCGCGGTCAAAGGGAAAGGGAAACCGGCGGATCCCCTCAGGCGAGTTGGCATAGGTGAAATCACCTCGAAAAGTTTCATCGCGGAAATAGCCGCCAAAGGCACCGGGCTCGGGATTGGGTTTGAAATCAAGGCTCATCAGCGCCTCCTATCGGTCAAGGATCAGGGTGGTGCCCTCGAACCGCGACACGCAAGGCATGATCTTTTGCCCGGCGGCCTGATCCTGAGGGGTCAGCCAATGGTCACGGTGCAGGATCTGCCCATCGCAGCGCAGCACGGTGGTTTCGCATTGCCCGCAAGCGCCGCCGCGGCACAGATAGGGCGCATCAACCCCCGCTGCCTCCATCGCCTCCAGCAGCGATTGCGAGGTGCCGACGGTGACGGTCTTACCCGACGCGGCCAGCGTCGCGGTAAAGGGCGAGCCGGTGCCGGGCGCGAGGAATTCCTCGTGATGCAGCGCATGGGCGGGCCAGCCCATCTTGGCGGCGCTCGTCAGCACCCAATCGATCATGCCCTTCGGCCCGCAGACATACAGATGCGTGCCAAGCGGCTGCATCGACAGCACCGAGTGCAGATCTATCGCCTGCTTTTCATCGTCAAAATAACACCTTACACGGCCCGGATGCGCGGCGGTCAGACGGTTCATATAGGCACCAAGCGCCGAATTGCGGGCGGCGTAATGCAGTTCAAACCGTCCGCCAAGCTGCGTGATCTGGGCGATTTGGGACAGGAATGGCGTGATGCCAATACCGCCCGCGATCATCAGATGCTTGCGCGCGCGGGTGTCCAGCGGGAACAGATTGACGGGATAGGAAATCTCCATCTCCATCCCCGTCTGCAGATGGCTGTGCATGAACAAAGACCCGCCCCGCCCCACATCATCACGGCGCACCGAAATCTCGTATCCGGCGCGGTCCGCAGGCGCCGACATCAGCGAATAGGGGTTCAGGCGGCGGGTGCCGTGATCGTCCATCTCCACCACGATATGCGCGCCGCCCGAAAACGCGGGCATCAGCGCGCCGTCCCTGCGCACAAAGCGAAAGCGTTTGATCAGCGCGTTAACCTGCACCACCTCGGCCACCCTCACCTGCAGCTTGGCACCGCCGCTCATGCAAACCTCACCACGGGGGCGGGCACATGGCCCGGATCTTCGGCGTCGATGTTCACGCCCTGAAACGCGGCCAGCCGGCGCGAATAATGGTCGCGCACGAACAGATGCAGCCCGCAATGGCTGCATTCAAACGGATCAATGGCCACATTCTCGGTGATGCCCTTGCAATGCACACATTGCACGCGCCGCAAGGTCGATCCGCGATGCTCTTTCTGAATGTCGCGCCACGGCACGCCCGTCGCCATGATGTCCCGCTCTGCCTGTCCCATCAGGCCCTCGGTGCCGGTCAGGTAAAACTGCGTGCCCATATGCGCGTTCGCCAAAACCTGCGCCAAACGGGGCAGCAACGTCGGGATCGTCGGCGCGCGGAAAAACTGCGCCGCGCCCAATGCTGACAGATCAGCGCTTTGGTCGGTCCCCGTCGGCCCCGGCGTATACATCACATGCAGCGCCGCCAGCATCGCCCCCCGGTCCGGCGCACGGGCAAGCAGATCCATCACCGCTCCCGCCCCCTCGCCATCCGCCACCACCAGATGCAGCCCGCCCAAGCGCGGCTCCAGCACGCCGTAAACCGGACGGCTTTTGATCGCGGGCGGAAACTCTGTCTTGCTCATCTGCGCCGCACCTTACCCATTCCTCTGTCTGAAAATATCCAGGCCCGAAAAGGTTTCGGGCTTGCCGGAGGCGCCTGCCGTTTCAGCAGTGGCCCCCGGCAGACGTTATCCCCCTCTCAATCCTTCGCAGTCCGCCGCTGCTTCAGGGCGTCAACGAACGGCATCGCATGCGTCATCGCCTTGATTGGCCCATGCGTTCCGCAGCGCACTTCCAGCGCGGTGCCATCTTTCGCACAATCAACCGGCAGACGCGCGATGGCGATGGTGTGATTGTTCAGGGGCGAGTGCATGGCCTGCGTCACCAGACCGACCTTCGCGCCATCCCGAAACACCGGCGCGCCGTTTCCGGGCACATTGGAGCCTTCCATTTTCAGGCCCCAGATCTTGAACCGCTCGCGCCCTTTCAGGCGGTAATGCTCTTCTGCGCCGCGAAACCCCACCTTGCCGGGCGAGACGGTGAAATCGAGGCCAAGTTCCCACAAAGTATCGCCCGGACCCTCGTTTTCGAACGGATAAATCTCGGAATTGTCGAAGGGGAAGAACAGCAAATAACTTTCGGTGCGCAGCATATCCAGCGTGGTGAACCGGCACGGGATAATGCCCATCCCTTGGCCTTCGTCCAGAATCCGGTCCCAGATCATCGGCGCATCCTGCCCACGGCAGAAAATCTCGTATCCGCGCTCGCCGGTATAACCGGTGCGCGACAGGGTGATCGGTTTGCCGAACAGCGAGGTGCCCATATGGCTGAAATAGGGCAAGGCCCGCACGCCCGGAATGTGCTTTTCGAGGTAATCCACCGCCATCGGCCCCTGCAGCGACAGATCGTGCAGGTTGTCATCAAAGCGCACCGACACATCGCGCCCCGTGGCGGCCATGGTCAGCTGTTCATGCGCGCCGCCCGATCCGTGCACCACGGTAAAGCTGTTCGGCCCAAAGCGGTAAATCACGCAATCGTCGATGAACTTGCCCGCATCGTTCAGCATGCAGGCATAAACCGCGCGCCCCGGCATCAGCTTTTCCATGTTCCGCGTGGTGGCGCGTTCGATGACATGGCTGGCTGCAGGCCCGGTGACATGCACCTTTTTCAGGCCCGACACATCCATCAGCCCTGCCTTGGTGCGGATCGCCATGTATTCGGCGTCCGGATCGCCCTTGGAATAAGACCATGCGGTGCCCATCCCGCTCCAGTCTTCCAGATCGGACCCAAGCGCGCGGTGACGGTCCATCAATGCGGAAAAGCGCCAGGAATTGGTCATGTCAAAGCCCCCTGAATTGGTCCGATTTTCGCCAAGTCTGAAAGGATTGTCGCCAAAAAGCAATATTCAAATGCAAGAATTTTTCTTGGCAGGGAACAATGCATTAGAGTGGTCTGCTTTTTCGGAACGGACAAAAACTCTCTGGGAGAGAGTTTTTACGTAACGTTGCCCGATAGGCGGAACGCCGTTTGGGCAAGGGGCTATCAGCAGTCCCAAGGGTTCAGGAATTTGACCGCGCCTGCCCGAGGGCAGGCGCGGCCAAATTCGATTGAATTCAAATTTGCCAAGTGCCTGGGTCTACCCTGGCAGCACAAAGAACCAGTTGGCCCAAAGCACCACAATCGCCCCGGCGGCCAAGGTCAGATAGGGCAGCATGCCTGCCTTTTTCTCGCCCAGGTCCCCCTCTTTCAAGCCCAGATCGTCATAGGCTTCCTTGGGGAACTTGCCGCTGTCCTGCATGTAATGGCGATACCAGAACACCGGAATGATCAGCGCGGCAAAGATCAGCCCCGACCACAGCGCGTTGGAATAGCCCCAAACCTTGGCCCCTGCGCCAAGGAACAGCGCGTTGACAAAGGCGAGCACCGTGTTCACCCCGATCAGCCAGTTCGGCGCTTTCCACGGACGCTCCATATGGCCCGAATCGATACGGTGGATCCAGCCAGCGTTCAGGTTCAGGAAGTTGAACAGGATGTACCCGACATTCGAGATGGCAAGGACATAAAAGTAGCCGCCAATGTCCGACGCCAGCGCCAGCAGAAAGACATTGAAGGTAAAGTCAGTCCACATCGCGCGGGAAGGCACGCCTTTTTCGTTCACGCTCGACAGGTATTTCGGCAACCAACCATCGCGCGAGCCTTGGTACAGCGTGCGCGATGAACCGGCGAGGGCGGTCATGATCGCCATAAAAAGCGCCATGATCATCAAGATCACAAAGACCTGCGTGATCACCGCGCCGCCGCCCACCATATTGCCCAAAGCCTCGGCAATGCCGGTGCCGTCAACAATACCGGCCGCAAGCATACCCTCCTGGCCCAAAACGCCCTGAAACGCGAAGGGGATGATAAAGAAGAACACGCAGCACAAAAGGCCCGAATAGAAGATGGCGCGGAAGGTGTCGGTTTTGGGGTCTTTCAGCTCTCGGGTATAGCACACGGCTGTTTCAAAGCCGTAGGTGGACCAAGCCGCGATATAAAGGCCGCCAAGGAACAGCGTCCAGCCGCCAACGCTCCAGTCGCCATCAACACCGGAATAGGCGGCGGTGGGGGGCAACAGGTTCGTGACGTTCATCGTGTTGATCGCGCCGGTAAAGATCGGCACAAGGCCGACCAGCAGCAAGGGCACCAGCACAATGATCGCCAGCCACTTTTGCGCGTTGGCGGTCGATGCGATGCCCCGGTGCTGGATCATCAGGATGACCAGCATCAGCAAAACACCGATGATGAAGGTGGAGTTGAAGTGCAAAACCCCCAGACCGGGGATGTTCAGGGTTGCGGCCTCGAACATGCGGAAGGCGGGGGTCAGGGCGGAAACGCCGTCGGTCGTGGCAACGGCGGTGATGGCGTCCGGCAGGGCAGTGCCGGCGTTCGCGGCCATATAGTCGATCACGCTTTGGCTTTCAGCGGTATAGCTGGCAAGGTTGGCCGCGATCCAGTCCACCACTTGCGCGCTTTCGGCCAAGGGGACCGGGAACAGCGCGTTCAGGATATACCCGGCCGCGATGGCGCAGCCCAGCGACAGCACGGGCGACCATGCGAACCAGTTGCACCACACCGACAAAGGCGCGATGATCTTGGAATAGCGCAGCCAAGCGGTCGCGCCATAAACCGATGTGCCGCCGGATTTGTTGCCAAACATCCCCGCCATTTCGGCATAGGTAAAGCTTTGCAAAAAGCCCATGATCATCGAGATGATCCAGACCACAAAGGCCAGCTTTCCGGTGGTGCCCGCTATGCCGCCGATTGAGAAAAGCACAAGTGGCGGCACCCCTGCCGCAACCCAGAACGCGCCTTTCCAGTCAAGCGCCCGAACCATCTGGCCCGAGCCTGTTTCGTTACTCATGTCCCTTGCTCCCGTTGTTTTTCGCAGCTGAATCCACGTCGGTCCGCCGCGTTTGAGTGGTCAGTCAACAAAGCCCAAGGCCAACGGCCAAGGGAAGGCATCATCCGGTTCCGCCCTCATATCCCAAAGGGCTCGGCGCAAGGTGAGTGGGACCTTGGTTCCGATAGCCCGAGAAAAGCACATCAAATGCCTTCGTGGCGAGGAATTTTTTCATTGTGAAGAAAAAACGTTTCACCCGTCACGCTGAAAGCCCCGCGTCAGACCTGCGGCAAGGCTTGAAAATACGCCTCGGTTTCCGGATCTGCGGGAAACATCAGCTCGATCTTCATTTCAGACAAGGCAACATCCTCGGCTGACCTAAACTGGGCATAGGTCGAAAACATCGACAAGCGAAGCGGACCGGCGCGATAGAACATCGGCACCACGGCCCGGTCCTGCTGTGGTTCGTGGCCGACAGTGCCGGATCGCTTGCGGCTGGTGCCTTTCTGAATGTCGTGGGCAATCTTGTCTTTCTGGGGCTGTTTTTGATCCCCTTGCGGGCAAGCACGGAGCGCCCCCAAAGCAACAGCCACGGCCCGGCGGGTTAACCGGGAATTGCCGCCCTTCGTTAACCCGCTGATATCAAGCGTTGAATGCCGAAACTTTAGTTGCGCAGATAGCTTTCCATGGAATCTTCCAGCGCATCTTTCCACGGCGTATGGTGCATCGGGGCCATGGTGCCCGTGATCACCGAACGGTAAGCATGATCGCGAAAGGTCATGATCCCGTCACCTTTGTGGTGCTTCCAGTCAAAGAACGCCTGACAGGCGCCATCGACGTCAAAGCTGGGGTAATCCGTCTCGGCGATCAGCTCTTTCACATATTCACCCTGATAATGGATCGCGTCATGGGCGTCTTTGCCCGCGTCCTCGTGGGCGATGCGGTCTGTCACGTCTTTGTCCAGCGCGGCCTTGTCCGCCGGAACGGTGATGCGGCCCAAAATCACATCGCGCGCCCACCAGGCCTGGGCGTCGAACATGTTGAACGTGAACCACTGATCCTGCATGCCGATGTAAAACAGCGCCGGATTGTGCACATAGGCCACCCCCTTATACAGGTCTGCGGCGGCCAGACGGTTGCGGGTTTTCAGGCGCAGATCGTCGGGCAAATAGGGGAAATGGTGCTGATACCCGGTGCAAAGAATGATCGCATCGACCTTTTGCGACGTGCCGTCCTTGAAATAGGCGGTGTCCTCGTTCACATGGGTCAGGATCGGCACTTCGGCCCAATTTGACGGCCAGTCGAACCCCATCGGCGCGGTGCGGTGCGCCACGGTGATTGATTTGGCCCCGTATTTCCAGCACTGGCTGCCGATATCCTCGGCTGAATAGCTGGTGCCGACGATCAGCAGGTCCTTGCCCTTGAACTCCATCGCGTCGCGGAAATCATGGGCGTGCATGATGCGGCCGTTAAAGGTGGTAAAGCCGGGGAATTCGGGCACGTTCGGCGTGGAAAAGTGGCCCGAGGCGACGATGACATTGTCAAACACCTCGTCATACATCCGGTCGCCCTTCAGATCACAGGCGGTGACGGTAAACTTGCCGCGATCCGCGTCGTGGCGCACCATGCGAATCGCGGTCGAAAAACGGATCCAGTCCCGCACGCCCGCTTTTTGCACGCGGCCCTGAATATAATCGAACAAAACGGCGCGGGGGGGATAGCTGCCGATCTGCTTGCCAAAGTGCTCCTCAAAGGAATAGTCCGCGAATTCAAGACCTTCCTTCGGCCCATTCGACCACAAATAGCGGTACATCGAGCTGTGAACCGGCTCGCCGAACTGATCAAGCCCGGTGCGCCAGGTGTAATTCCACAGCCCGCCCCAGTTGTCCTGCTTTTCAAAGCAGACAATTTCGGGAATGTCCGCACCCTTGGCTTTCGCCGACTGGAACGCCCGCAAAACCGCCAGCCCCGATGGCCCCGCCCCAATCACCGCAACCCGTTTCGTCATCTGAATTTCCCTACCACCTGTCAAATGGCCGTCTTTCAGGCCCTGAAGCAACGATAGGCGAACTTGCATTCAAGTGTCAAAAATTTCCTGAAGGGAATTAGGGGTGATTTGCCATGCCTTGTCCAACAGCACCAGATCCGCCAGATCGCGGTGTTCCGGGCTGGCCAGATCTGCACGGCCGATCAAGGTCGCAGGCACTGAAATGGCCATGCCCAGCGCCGTTTCCGGCGCGATTTTCACCGTTTCAATCAACCGCGCCAGACCCTCGGCCATCGTCACATGTGCCCCCGCAAGCGAGCCTTCGGCATTCACCAGCCGCCCGTCCACCAAACGGATCTGCTCGCCATACAGCGTGAAATTGTCCGACCCGCCCACCGTGGACATCGAATCCGACACCAGAAACATTCGCCCCGGCACCGGGCGCGCGCGGATCGCCAGACCGACCATATCATCGGCCACATGGTGCCCATCGCAGATGATCCCGGCATAGGCATCCGAGTTTATACAGGCCCCCGTCACCCCCGGCTCGCGGTTCTGCATTGGCGACATGGCGTTAAAAAGATGGGTGAAACAGCTGGCCCCCTCGGCCAGCGCCGCCTTTACCGCCGCAGCAGTGGTGTCTGAATGACCCAGCGACACCACCGCGCCCGTGGCCACCAGCGCGGCAATCTGCCCCGGTTTCACCGCTTCTGGGGCAAGGGTGATCTTCACAAAAACCCCCGCCGCACGCAGACGCCTGACATGCGCCATGCTTGCCTCTTCAAACGGCCGCACAAACTCCGCCGAATGCGTGCCGCGCCGCGCAAAGCTCAGGTGCGGACCTTCGATATGCAGGCCCAAAATACCGGCCTCACCCTTGGCCGCGATCGCCGCATCCACCGCGGCCGCCAAAACCGCGGGCGCATCGGTGATCACGGTCGGAAGAATGCTGACCGTGCCGAACCTGTGATGCGCGGCGGCCATGATGCGCATTGTTGCCACTGAAGGCGCCGCATTCAGCAGCGCATCCCCGCCGCCATTCACCTGCAAATCAATAAATCCGGGGCTCAGCGTTCCAGCGCGCGCATGCCGCGATGCGCCTGCGGGAATCTGGTCTGCCGGAACGGCAATCGTCGTGCGGCCATCGCGCACGCCCAGCGCCATTCCACTGCGCAGACATGCGCCATCAAAAAGCTGCTCTGGACACAGCCAAATCGTCTCTGATCGGCCCTTTGTCATACCCCCGCTCCATCATGCTGCCCATTCGCCGCTTGCCATGCGGCAAAGGCGGCGCCGCGCGCGCCGCTGGCATCGCCGCCTTCGGCAAGCCGCACATCGGGGACGCGAAAACCCGAAAACATCGCTTTGCGCAACACCGGGGTCAGCTCGTCAATCAGCCCCGGAACCTTGGAAATCCCGCCGCCAAGCACGATCACCTCAGGGTCGATGGTAAAACACAGCGTCACCAGCAGCTCTGCCGCAAGCTCAAGCCAGATCGACCAGATCCGCGCCAAGGCAGGATCAAATTCTCGACCTTCGGCAATCGCTTCGGCGCTTAAGGACCGGCCCGTCAGGTGCCGCGCGATGCGCGACAACCCCGGCCCGGCAAGCAAGGTTTCCGCACACCCGAACCGCCCGCAGCCACAAAGCACGACCGGAAGCCCATATTTGTGAACCGGGCCGGCGGCGGCTGGGAAATGGCCGAACTCGCCGCCCACACTGGCGTGCCCGCGCATCAAACGGCCACCGATCACAACGCCCCCGGCAATCCCGGTGCCCAAGACCAATCCCAAAGCCGGGCTTGCGCCCCTTGCCGCGCCGAAGGTCGCTTCGGACAGGATGAAGGCCCGGCAATCATTGACATACGTCACTAAATGGCCCGACGCGGCCTCAATATCTGCCGGAAATGGCTTGCCGGACGCGGGCAGATTGGCCGTCAGCGCAAGGCCGTTGTCCGGGTTGATCAGCCCCGCTGCCGAAATGCCGATCGGCAGGCTTATGGTGCCGATTTGTTCGGCCCAGCCGATCAGTTCGGCCATCGCCGCCACAAGTCCCGCGTAGTCCTTGGGCGTATCAATGCGGCGGCGATCGATTTGTTGCCAGTCCGCGCCAAAGATCTGCGCTTCGATTTTGGTGCCGCCAAGGTCGATTCCCGCCGCGATCACCTTGGCACCACCGGGTGCAATTTCACCCCCGCCACCACGCGCGACAGCGTGCCTTTTCCAGCGAAGGGATCATCTACCGAAAGCCCGAGCGCGGCCGACCAGACCACAGCTTGGACCTGCGCGAATGCGACAAAAAGAGGAGCGGACCAAAGATCGCCCAAGGGCTGCGGAACGTGAACAGAAAGGACGTTGGACTGCGGAAACTGCGTGCGAAGTTCGGCAATCAGATCGTCATCATAGGCGCGGGTATGCGGGTCTGACGCGGGAAAAACCCAGATATCGGTGCCCGGAAGAACAAAACTTTTGGGGCCATGCCGAAAGCCGAGCGATGATTCCCAAAGTGCCGGGATCTGACCCGCCGAAAGCTCCATCACCTTGAGCGCCGCCTCGCGGGCCGCAAAGGCGAGGGGGCCGGAGCCAACGAAAACCGCGCGTTCGGGGCTCCGCGCCGCCTTTGCGGCGGTGTAAAAGCCGGGCAGCAGCGCGGTAAGCGCACTGGAAAGCGTCTCTAATCGGCCAAAAACGGCCTCTGCGACGCAGGAATGGTCGAATATCGCGAGGGCTGTCAGCAGCATGGTTGTGAAACTGGACGTCATCGCAAATCCGGCATCATGCGTTGCTTCTGGCAGCACAATGACCCGTGCCGAAGGATCGCGCCCCAGCGCCGACGCACCATTGCACACGATGTTCAGGCGCGGCCAATCCGGCGCCAACGCATCCAGCGCCGCGAGCGTGCCCAATGATTCGGCCGAATTGCCGGAGCGTCCGAAATTCACGATCAGTTTGGGCGCACCAGTCAGATAGGCATGCGGCCGCGCAACCAGATCGGTCGTGGCAACCGCGCGAAGACCTGGGCCAGCCTGCCCCTCAAGCCCGGAAACCAGAACATCGCCGACAAAAGCCGAAGACCCCGCACCGCAAAACCAGACCTCGGAAACGTCCAGCCCCCTTACCCAATTGCGCAGGACGGCACCATCAAACGCCCGCCCCCAAGCGCGCCATATCTGTGGTTGGGCGTGAATTTCGGCCCAGGTGGCAAAGCGGTTCATCTCGTTCATAAGGTTTGTGTCACTTTGGAAAGGGCATTTGGGCGGTCCGGATCATGTTTGCGGACCAGCGCGGTTTGCAAGACCAAGGGATAGGTCAGGATCAAAAGGGCGGCGGCGGCGGCGGCCGGGGTCAGGCCAACCGCGCCCACATCCGAAGGGCGAATGCGAAAGACCGTGACGCCCGCAGCGCGAAACCGTGCCTCTGCGATGTTCAAGCTGTCCTGAATGTCCGGCTGCTCGGTGTCGAGGATGAGGATCAGGAACGGGTGCGTGACCAGTTGCAACGGACCATGCAGCACCTCTGCGCTTGAATAGGCTTCGGCATGAAGGGCGCAGCATTCCTTGAATTTCAACGCCAGTTCAAGCGCCGCGCCATATCCGGTGTCGCGCCCAACGACATAAAGGTTCGACGCACGCTGAAGCGCTGCAAGAAGCCGCACGGTTTGCGGCAGATGTTTGCCGTTCATTTCCGCAATTGTCTTGGCCGACGCGGAGGATTTTGGGGCGTATTCAGGCACTAAAGCGCCAATTAGTGCCATTCCGGCCCCGATAGAGCCAACCACGGTCTTGGTTGCAGGCACCGCTTTTTCGGGCCCCGCCCCGATTGGAATAAATCCGTCTGCGCAGCCCTGAACCGGAGAGTTCGGCGTGTTGACAATGGCCAGTACCTGCGCGCCAGCCGCCTTTGCGCCCTCGGCAGAGCGCAAAAGATCGTGGCTTGCCCCCGACTGCGACACGATCAGCGCGGCGCAGTCTTTTAGCGACACCCCCTTGCCGACCGAAAAGATCGACGGCGGCAGTCCGGTCATCGGCAAGCCCAATTCGCGCATCATCTCGTAAGACAAGATGTTGGCAACGGCATCCGAAGAGCCGCGCGCAATGGTGTAGATCGCCCGAATGCCCGAAAAAGGCGGAATAGTGACGTTTTGCATGGCCGCAGAAACGAAAACACCCGGCGCTTCGGCAATTTCGGCGCGCATATGCTGGCCCGGCATTTCGTTCATTTTCGCAACTCAAAGCTGTCAAGCTGTGCCCAAGTGCTCGTCAAATCCTCAACTTGCCCTTTGAACCGGGCTTGATCGGTGGCAAGCGCAGCAACACCCGCCTCCATCGCATCAAGGATCGATACCGGCAGCGACAACGCCTGACCCCGCAGATACTTGGTGATATCGGCGCACATCATTTCATCCGCGCCGTAATGCGCGCCCATCGCGGCAGCGCCTTGGGTGTAATCGTGGTCCACCAATGTCCGCCCGTCGCGGGCCGTCACCTTTAGATAACCGCGCACAAAATCACCCTCGGCCATGCCATGCGTGCCCATGATGCAGAACCGGCGATGCTCGTCGGGCGTGTTCAGGTTGGTGTGAAACGCCAGCGTGGCGCCGGTTTCATAGCGCAGGATGGCGCTTTGATAGTCGATGATGTCGCCTTCGGAGTGAAACGGATCGGGCGCCGATTCCCAGACCGATTTCTTGACGTGGAAAATCTCCGCCTCCTCGTTCGAGCGTGGCGCGTTCGCCGGAACATAGGATTTACGGCCGCCAAAACTTGCGATTTGGGCGGGACGAGAGCCTGTGACCATGTTGTAGATGTCCAGATCGTGGCAGCACTTTTCCAGCAGGAAACCGCCCGCATAGGCATCTTTGCGCCGCCAGTCCCGCATGAAAAACGCGCCGTGATAGGGCGCGATATGCTCGTTCGCTTCAAGGCTGACGATGTCGCCCAGCATGCCCTGCGCCATGGCACTGCGCAAATCGACCATATGCTGCGAATAGCGCAGAACGAGGCCGACCATCGCCCGGTTCACCCCGCCATGGTTTGCCAAAAGCCGCGCGAGTTCGAGCGTTTCTTCGATGGAAATGACCACAGGCTTTTCGGTGAACATCTGAACACCGGCCTCGAACCCCAGCCGCATCTGTTCAAGGTGAAAGACGTTGGGCGAAAAGATGCAGTAAAGGTCCGGTTTGGCATCAGACAGCATGGCCTCGATACTGGGAAACCGTGGTGGATCGCCCAGCATATCGGCATGGGTCGGCGCTGGGTCGTAATACCCGACAACCCGCGCTTCGGGCATGGCCTGCAGCAGGGTGGACAGGACATGCCCGGCGCGCAGCCCCATCCCAGCAGTGACGATCCGCATGTTGGTCTTCCTTTCAGGCGGCGATAGCAGGCGCCATGCGCCGGCGCAAAACATTGCCGCTGCTGTCAAAAACGTGGCAATCGGCGGGGTTGATCGCGATGTTGATGCTTTGCCCTTCCGCGACGGCTGTATCGCCGGGCAGCGTGGCACAAAACCGCTGGCCGTCCTGCATTGTGCCATAGGTGATGGCAACGCCGCCGAGCCGTTCCAGCACCCGGACCGTCACCGCAATACCGTTCCCGAGCGCGGCGTTTTCGGGGCGCAGACCCACATCGACCCTGTCGCCGGCTTTGGCACTGCCCACCTCCACCGGCAGGGTCTGGCGCAGGCCGCCATGAAATTCAACCGCAAGGCCATCCGCCCCCGTCCCGATCACCCGCGCGGGCAGAAGGTTCATGTTTGGCTGGCCGATAAAGGTGGCGACAAATTTGGTGGCGGGGTGATGGTACAGCGCCATCGGGGTGCCGAATTGTTCAATCCGGCCTTTGTTCAAAACCACAATACGGTGCGCCATTGTCATCGCTTCGATCTGATCGTGGGTGACATAAATCATCGTGGCCGCCAGATCGCGGTGCAGTTGCGACAGCTCCACCCGCATATCGCCGCGCAGGGCCGCGTCAAGATTGGACAGCGGTTCGTCAAACAGGAAAACCTTGGGATTGCGCACGATGGACCGGCCAATCGCAACGCGCTGACGCTGCCCACCCGAAAGCTGCCCGGGTTTAAGCTGCAACTTGTCGGTCAGCTGCAAAATCTCGGCCGCCTTGCCAACCTTTGCCTTCACCTCGGCCTCGGGCAGTTTTTGCACGCGCAGGGGAAAGGCGATGTTTTCAAAGACGCTCAGATGCGGGTAAAGCGCATAGGATTGGAACACCATGGAAATGCCGCGCTCCACCGGGGGCAGCGCGCTGACATCCAGACCGTCGATCACGACATGGCCGGAGGTCGCCGCTTCGAGCCCGGCAATGATGCGCAGAAGCGTGGATTTGCCGCAGCCGGAGGGGCCGACGAAAACGACAAACTCCTTGTCGTGGATCGCAAGCGAGATGTCCGAAAGCACTTGGGCAGTCCCGAAGGATTTGGAAACGTTATGCAGGTTCAGCGTGGCCATGGAATCCTCGGGACAAAGGGGCGAAGGGCGGCCCGACACAGGCCGCCCGACGTTGTGTTACTTTACTTCGGCAAGCTCGACACCGGCCTGCGTCACCAGCTCGTCAATCGTGCCGCCTTCACCCAGCATCACGCCTTGGATCATGTTGGTGAACACGCCTTGCAGCGATTTGAAGTCGGTTACCAAAGGCTCCGGCCCGCCGGTCGAAATGCCGTTCACAAAGATCTGCCAGAACGGATCATCCTTGTAGTATGGCGCTGCCACACCTAGCTTTTCGTATTGCAGGATCGGCGTCAGGCCCCAGGTGCTGTCAAGGTCGTATTGCGCATCACCTTGGGTTAACGCGGCCGCGAATTTCTGCGCGGCGGCTTCAACGGCCGGGTCCGATTGCTTGAACACCGCGATTGAGTCGGTGATCAAAATCGTGCCCGATACGCCCGACGGGCCGGCCGGAATAGGCGCGACCAGCAGGTTTGGAACCGCGTCTTTGGACTGGCCCCGGCCCCATGGCCCGGTCACATACATGCCCAGCTTGCCGTCGTTGAAGATGTCCTTCATCTGGTCACGCTCATATGCCGTCGGACCCTCTTCCATATAGGGCAAAAGGTCCGCGTACAGTTGCAGCGTCTCGCGGGTTTGCGGGCTGTCCAGCGTCGGCGTGCCGGTGGCCGCATCCATAACCGTGCCCCCGTTGGAATACAGGAAGTCGAGGAACATGTGCATCGTGTTGTCAAAGTCTTTGCCCGCGATGCCGATCCCGGCAACGCCTGCATTTTCCTTGATCGCTTTGGCCATGGCGGTCATGTCAGCCCAGGTTTCCGGCGCCTTGCATTCCATGCCCGCCGCGACCACCAGATCGCAGTTGATATACAGCGCCTTTGTCGAGAACGCATGAGGATAGCCCCAATACTGGCCGCCTGACGACACGGTTTTCAGAACGCCGGGCTGATAATTTGCCGCCGCCTCTTCGGTGATCAGAGCCGGAACGATCAGCCCCTCAGCCGACAGTTTCAGCAAGGTGCGCGAGCCGATATAGGCCACCGAAACCGGATCACCCGCAGCGGCAAGCGTCATCGACTTGTCCTGACAGGTGCCCCATGGAACAACTTCCATCTTCACCGTAATGCCCGCATTATCCGCCTGAAATTTGTCGATCGTGGCCTGATCCGCGGGCCGCAAATCGCCGCACATGATGAACGACAGTTCCTGCGCCGATGCCGTAAAGGCCGTGCCACCCATCAATGCGGCAGCGACCATCAGAGTTTTTCTTAGTTGCATTTCTAACTCCCTGAGTTGGTTTTGATATCAAAGGTCACTCTTTAACCGCGCCAGCGGTCAGTCCCGCGACGAGGTATTTCTGCAAAAACAAAAAAACAATCATGACCGGGGTAACACCCGTCAGGGCAGCGGCCATCATCTGGTTCCACTCGACCGACTGATACCCGATAAATTGGTTCAGACCGGCCGGCAGGGGTTGAAGTTCGGCCACCTGATTGAAGGTGATGGCGAACAAATACTGTTGGGCATAGGCCCCGATATAGACCGAGGTGGCGACCACGATCAGCCCCGGCATGGCCAGCGGCAAAACGACCCGCCGCAGCGTGTAAAGCCGGCCGGCCCCATCGACAAACGCCGCCTCTTCCAATTCGCGCGGAATCTTTTCCAGATATCCGCGCAGCAGCCAGATGCCCGTCGGGATCAAAAATGCCGCGCCGGGGACGATCATCGCCCAATAGGTGTTCAGCAGACCCAGCGTATGCATCACCCGGTACAGCGGGATCAGCAGAACCGCGCCGGTGAACATGTTGATCGATAAAAAGATGCCCAGTGACGCCGTTTTGAACGGAAACTCCAGCCGCGCATAGGCATAGGCGGCGGGGATCACGAAGATCATCGTGATCAGCGTCACCATCGAGGCGATGTAGATCGAGTTCCAGATATAACGGCCCAAAAGCGGCACTTTGACCCACATATCGCTGTAGGCCTTGAACGAGAAATTGTCGCCCCACAGCTGATAGGGCGTGCTGAACAGGCGGCTCATCGGCGACAGGCTGGTGCGGAACATCTCGGCAAATGGCAGCAGAATATAGGTCATAAACAGCGCAATAGAGACGTATATCCCGATTTTTTGCCAAAGGGTGTAGCGGTCAATCAGCATTCATTTCACCCCGTAATGTTTGTTCACCCGGTCCAGCACCTGCAGATACATCAGCGAGAAGGCTCCAAGGATCACGACAATGGCCACCGCCCGCGCCGACCCCTCGCCAAAGTGGAAATTTCCGATGGCGGTTTTATAGGCGTCGATGATCATCGTGGTGGTGCCGCCGCGCGGGCCGCCTTGGGTGAAAATCCAGATGATTTCAAAGCTGTTGAAGGTCCAGATTGCCGAAAGCAGCGCCATCGAGACGATAACCGGCATGATCTGCGGAATGGTGATGCGCCGGAACCGATACCAGCGCCCCGCGCCATCCACCCATGCCGCCTCGTACAAATCGCGGCTGACGCCCTGCATCGCGGCCAGAAAGAACAGGCTGACCATCGGCGTGCCGACCCAGACATCCGTGACAATCGCAGCGTAAAAGGCCGATCTTTTATACGCCAGCACCTCGAACGGCCCGTCAATCAGACCCAAACGCTGCGACATGCCCGACAAAAAGCCGAATTGCCCGTTGTAAAGCCAAAGCCAGCCGATGCAGCCGATGGCAATCGGGATCACCCATGGCGGCATGATCAACATGCGGAACAAAGCGCGCCCCGGCACCGCCGCATTCAAAAGCGTCGCCCCGATCAGCCCGACAACCAGCTTCAACCCGACCGATAAAACCATCCAGAAGAACGTCCGGCCCACAATCTCAAAGAACTTCGTGCCCGCCAGCATCTTTTCATAATTCGCCAGCCCGACCCAGTTTTCGCCGCCCAAATCCGCATCTGTAAATGACAGGCGGATGGTTTCCAGCAAGGGCCAAGCCACAATAACCGCGATGAAAACAAGGGCTGGCGTGATCAGGGCCCAGGCGAATGCCCGCTCGGAAAGCCCCTTGCGCCGGGCTTTTTTCGCAAGGCTTTGTGTGGCCAAGATGTCGGTCATCCGCGAAATCTCCCCGTTTCGTGCATCATGGCAGTCGCGCCGAATCTGTTGTTCCCTAGACCTTACCGAAAACTTCCCGAATTGCTACCTATATAATACCAATTTCTGTGAAACGCACAGATTTTTCGAAAAGGGGCTTGTTTTTACCCAAATTTAGGGGCCATTTGAAACTGATGGGCCAAGTGGTCTGGTTGAAAAGATACCAATTCCAAAGGGTGACGGAATGTCCGAGGCTGCCGAAGTCTTGATCTATGCGCCGCAGGCCTGGTATCGCGCCGGGCGCGGTCCACGCTATGAACAGCTTTATCGCTATCTGGCGGCTGCGATTGCCGCCGGGGATCTGCAAAGCGAAACGCAGCTGCCCCCTGAACGCGAGCTTGCCGATCTGGCCGAGGTCAGCCGCGTGACGGTGCGCAAGGCGGTGTCGCAGCTGGTCGATGACGGCGTTCTGGACCAAAGGCGCGGCGCGGGCACCTTTGTGCGTGCCCCGCGCGCCAAACTTGAACATTCGCTTTCGGCGCTTTTGTCGTTCACCGAATACATGCGGCAGCGCGGAAAAAACTCGACCAGCCGGATCCTGCGGCGCGGTGTGTTCTTGCCAAACCCGGACGAGCAGATGGCGCTGGGCTTGTCCGGCACCGACCGCGTGTCCCGCGTGGACCGGCTTCGCAGCGCCGACGATATCCCGCTTGCGCTCGAATGGTCCAGTCTGCCCCAAGACATCCTGCCCGATCCGCAGGCCGTTGAAACCTCGCTTTACGACATTCTGCGCGCGGCAGGCACTGCGCCCAGCCGCGCCGTGCAGCGGATAAGTGCGGTCAACCTGATCGGCGCCGATGCCCGCCTGCTGAACCTTGCGGATGGAACGGCCGTTTTGCGCATCGACCGGACCGCCTATTTGCCCTCGGGACGGCCAATCGAGCATACGCGGGGCCTTTACCGGTCCGATATCTATGATTTTATCGCCGAATTGCGGTTGGACAATTGACATGGATCTAACCTTCACCTCCCGCATTCAGGGCACAGAAATTCACTGCGAAATAGGCTCTAATCAGCCAATTTCGGCCCCGACCTTCTGCTTTTCCCTGATGGCGGCGCCAAAGGTGATTTCCGGAGGAACGCTGATAAGCCGCACCGCCGGCTTTGCCGAGGTTTTGCTGCCCGATATCGCGGCGGGCACCGCCCACCAGATCGTGCTCGCTTACGAAAACCCTGATTTTGGGCCCAGAAATCGGGCTTGGCTGCCCTTGGGCTGCTATCTGAAGATCGGGAAAACCTGCTTTGCCCTGCCGCCCGGCACGCCGCTTGGCGTTCTGCCCGCTCCGCCGCAACGCGCAGAACCCCTGCCGCCGGCCACGCTGCCCCTCATTCCTGCGCCGAAAGAATGGTCCCCGTTGGGCGGTGTTTTGGAATTTGCGACCCTGAACAGCATCGATGCGCGGCTGGACGGGGTCGACGCCCTGGCCCAAAGAGCCAACTTTGCGCCGATTAGAGACGTATTTGGCACCGAATTGACGTTAAGGGACGACCAAACCCTGCCCCCTGAATCCTATCGGCTGACGATCGCTCCGGATGGCATAGCGATCGATTTCCATGACACCGCAGGCCTGCATTATGCCGCCATAACGCTGCTGACCTTGCGCGAAACCACCGGCGGCCAGCTCCCTTGCGGCGTGATTACCGACAGCGCGCGCTTTGGCTATCGCGGCCAACACCTTGACTGCGCGCGCCATTTCTTTGCCGTCCCGACGATCCTGCGCCTGCTTGACCTCATGGCGTTGTTGAAACTGAACCGCTTTCACTGGCACATCGCCGATGACGAGGCGTTCCGGCTTCAGGTCAAAACCGCTCCCGCTTTGTGGCAGCAAACCGCGTTTCGGGGCGAGGGGTGCCTGATGCCCGGCGTTTTTGGCGGCGGTATCCGGTCTGGCGGCAGCTATTGCGCGGCGGATGTGGCGGCAATTCTCGCCCGCGCCGCCGAATTGCACATTCAGGTTCTGCCGGAGGTCGAGGTTCCCGCCCACAGCTTTGCCATGATCAAAGCCATCCCCGGCCTGCGCGATCCAGGCGATAATGGCGAAGAACGCTCGGTTCAGGGCTATCTCGATAACATCGTGAACCCCGCCATGCCCGCCACCTGGGCCTTGTTAGAGCCGCTTTTGTTGGAAATTGCCGCGATGTTTCCGTTGGGCACCCTGCACCTTGGCTGTGACGAGGCCCCGCACGGCGCATGGTCCGGTTCGCCCGCTGTGGCGGCGCTGAAACAACGCGAGGGGTTGGACACCAGCGATGACGTGCAGGGCTGGATGATGGCCCGGCTGGCGGCGATGCTGGTGGCCAAAGGCATCCGCCCGGCCGCCTGGGAGGAGGCGGCGAAGGGCGCGAACGGCGGCATTGGCAACGGTGCGCTGCTGTTTTCATGGACGGGTCAGGGACCGGGGATCGAGGCGGCGCGGCGCGGCCATGATGTGGTGATGTGCCCGGCCCAAAACACCTATTTCGATCTGGCCCACACGCCGGACCCCGGGGATTGGGGCGCGACATGGGCCGGGACCGTGTCATTGGAAAAGACGGTCGGTTGGGACCCGGTCCCCAAAGACGCCGCCGATATCGCCCCGCGCATTGCCGGGATTCAATCCTGCTTTTGGGGCGAAATCGTCACTGATGACGCCCAAATGGAACCTCTCGTCGCTCCGCGTATCCTCGGTATCGCCACCAAGGCATGGGAGCCGCGCGGTACAACCTCGGGCCCCACCCTGCGCGCCCTTGCCAATCTTTACGCCCCGCTGTTCGACCGGATGGGATGGCAGCACCACAATGGCGCCTGATGTCGGTTTCAGGCTGGCCCCACCCCCCCTCTCCCCCTAACCTGCATTCACTTTGGCCATATACCCCACGGGGGTTCGGGGGGGTGCGAAACCCCCGAATCCCCGGTATCCGCAGGACCGCCCGCATGTCAAAAGACCCCCTTCTGCAACCCTACCAGCTGAAACACCTGACCCTGCGCAACCGGATCATGACCACCAGCCACGAGCCGGCCTATCCCGAAGACGGCATGCCGAAGGACCGCTATCGGCTTTATCATCTGGAGCGCGCCAAGGCGGGCGTTGCCCTGACCATGACGGCGGGCTCGGCGGCGGTATCAAAAGACAGCCCGCCGGTGTTCAACAACATCCTCGCTTACAAGGACGAGGTTGTGCCGTGGATGAAACGCCTTACCGACGATTGCCACGACGCGGGGGCGGCGGTGATGATTCAGCTGACCCATCTGGGGCGGCGCACGCGGTGGGACAAGGGCGACTGGCTGCCGGTGGTGGCGGCAGGCCCCGCACGCGAACCCTCGCACCGCGCCTTTCCCAAGGTGGCCGAAGACTGGGACATTTCGCGGATCATCACTGATTATGCCGACGCCGCCGAGCGGATGCAGGCCGCCGGCTTGGACGGGGTGGAATTCGAATGCTACGGCCATCTGATGGATCAGTTCCTGTCGCCCTTTACCAATGCTTTGCCCCCGCCCTATGGCGGCACTTTGGAAAACCGCGCGCGATTCGCGATGGAGGTGCTGGCCGCCTGCCGCAAACGGGTTGGCGCGGGTTTTCTTCTGGGCGTGCGTTATACCGCAGATGAGGTTGAACCGGGCGGCATCGACGCGGCAGAGGGCATCGCGATTGGCAAGATGTTCCGCTCATCCGGGCTGGTCGACTTTCTGAACATCATCCGGGGCCGCATCTTTACCGATGCCGCAATGACCGATGTGATCCCGATTCACGGTATGAAATCCGCCCCGCATCTTGATTTCGCGGGCCGCGTGCGGGCCGAGGTTGGCCTGCCCACCTTTCACGCCGCGCGCATCCCCGATGTGGCAACGGCGCGGCATGCAGTGGCGACGGGGCAGCTGGATATGGTCGGCATGACCCGCGCCCACATGGCCGACCCCCATATCGTGCGAAAAATCATCGAGGGGCGCGAAGCGGATATCCGGCCCTGCGTTGGCGCGACCTATTGTCTGGACCGGATCTATCAGGGGGGGATGGCGCTTTGTATCCACAACCCTTCAACCGGGCGCGAGGCGGAGATGCCGCATGAAATCGTGGCGGCGCCCGAGCAAAAGCGCGTCGTTGTGGTGGGCGCGGGGCCGGGCGGGCTGGAGGCGGCTCGGGTGGCGGCCGAGCGGGGCCACCGCGTGACGGTGCTGGAGGCGGCGGCGGGGCCGGGCGGGCAGGTGGCTTTGCTCGCGCGGACCAAGCGGCGGGCCGAGATGATCGGCATCATCGACTGGCGGATGGCGCAATGCGCGGCGCTGGGGGTGGAGTTTCGGTTCAACACCTGGGCCGAGACGGCGGATGTGTTGGCCCTGTTGCCCGATGTGGTGATCGTGGCGACGGGCGGGCTGCCGGAAAAGGACATCCTGCGCTTTGGCAACGATCTGACGGTGTCCGCCTGGGATATCCTGTCGGGCGATGTGAAACCGGGAAGCAACGTGCTTCTTTACGACGATGCGGGCGATCACACCGCGATGCAGGCGGCGCAGATGCTGGCCGAGGCGGGGGCGTCGGTGGAGGTGATGACGCCCGACCGCACCTTCGCCCCCGAAGTGATGGCGATGAATCTTGTGCCTTATATGCGCGCTTTGCAGGACAAGAATGTGACCTTTACCGTCACCTACCGGCTATCCGGGGTGGAGCGGGAGGGCAACCGGATCAAGGCGACGATCGATTCCGACTATATGAGCCTCGGCAAGGTCGCGCATTACGATCAGGTCGTGGTCAACCACGGCACCCAGCCGATTTCGGAGCTGTATTTCGCGCTGAAACCGCTGTCGGCCAATCTTGGCGCGGTCGATTACGACGCGCTGATCGAGGGGCGGGCGCAGGGGATGGCGGGGGGGCCGGAGGGGTTTAAGCTGTTCCGGATCGGCGACGCGGTCGAGGCCCGGAACATCCACGCCGCGATTTACGACGCGATGAGGCTCGGGGCGGCGATGTGACTTGGGGAGCCAGGCACGGTGCGTGAGATCACGCACCCTACCGAGAGCGGCGGTGTTTTGCGGATTTTGAGGGGTTTGGGGCGGGAGGCGGGTTATCGGTCGACCACTGGCGCGCGAGGGATTTTAGGGGCGGGCGGTGCGTGGGATCACGCACCCTACCGAGGGCGGCGGTGTTTTGCGGATTTTGGGGGGTTTGGGGCGGGAGGCGGGTTATCGGTCGACCTTTGGCGCGCGAGGGATTTTAGGGGCGGGCGGTGCGTGAGATCACGCACCCTACCGAGAGCGGCGGCTGTCAAGCCGTGCTTGTCCCTGAACACGTCTCTCAAACCGGCATCAGCCCCCTCAGCCCCTGCACGCAAAGCTGTAGGGCGCGAGGGAGGTGCGGATGGCGGCGAGCAGAAGGCCGCGCGCGTCGGTGGGGCCACCCAGAACGCGGGGCAGGTATTGGCTGATCACAGGGTCGGGGATGGCCCGGCCCTGCAGCGCCGCCATCAGGGTTTGCACGGCCGCCTGCGCCTCGGGCCGGTTCCAGTAGTACCGGATCCGGTCGGAATAGCCGAAATGGCGCTGCATGTGTTGATCGGTGCTGGCGCCATGGCAGTAGGCGGCCCAATCGGCGGGATGGGCCTGCATCAGGGCCTCCATCGCGCGGGGCAGTGACTGGGCCGCGTAGCCGGGGGCGATCTGACCCGCGATCAGATCGAGGCTGTACAAAGCCTCGCGCAGTGCAAAGGTCAGGCCGGGGCCGACCTTGAGGATGGCAAAACCGCCCTGAACAAGCGCGCGCAGGGCGGCCGCACTTTGGTAATCGGTTGAATGCGCTTCATAAACGGCGTTCAGGCCAGGGCGGGCGCGGATCAGCTTATCCGCCGCTGCGGGGGCATAGGCGATGACGTTGTCCTGCCCAAACTCGACACCCGGCTGCACGACCAGCCCGACCACCCGCGCAAAGGCCGATTGCAGGCCAAGGGCGGCGAAGGCGGCGGCATGGATCGCCATGGTCTGCGATGCGTCGGTGGGCGTGGTGAGGGTGAGGCTGTCCAGATGCTCGGCCGCGCCGCCGGGCACGGGAACTTCGGTGCCGATGATATAGGCGGGGGCGGGATGGCCTGCAGCTTTGGCGCCCGCCTCGGCGGCTTGCGCCAGCTGCGCCGCGCGCTGGGCCATGGTGGCGGCGGCGAGCGGAACCGGATCATCGGCGCAGGACATCGACGCGTCCAGATGGATCTTGCCAAACCCCGCCGCCGCGTAGGCGTGGGTCATCGCGATCGCTTTGGCCATGGCCGCCGCAGCCGGGCCTTTGCGCCACGGGTTCGGGCCAAGGTGATCGCCGCCGAACAGGATATGATCAGCAGGAAAGTGCAGCCCGGCGGCGATGCCCAGCACAAAAGCGCGGAAATCTTCGGGGGTCATACCGGTATAGCCGCCGTCTTGGTTGACCTGATTGCAGGTCGCTTCGATGCAGGCGATCTGGCCGGTGGCGGCGGCCTCCATCAGGGCCGCTTCGATCACCAAAGGATGGGCGGAACAGACCGAGGTGACGCCGCGCGTTTTGCCCGCGGCGTGGTCTTGCAGCAGCGAGGTCAGGGCATTCAAAGCTTTGGTCATGCGAGATCCTTCAAGGTGGCGCGCCACGCGGGCGTGTCCGGCCAGCCCGCGTTTTGCGCGGCGAGAATGAGGCCGCCTGCAAGCGCGGAACAGGCAGCGGGAAGCGGGGCGGCGCCGATAAACGTGGTCAAGGCGGATTTGAGGGTGCGGCTTTGGAAGCAGGAACCGGCATGGGACCAAGGCGCCGTGGTTGGCAGACCGGCGCGGCGGGCGGAGGTGGCGGCCTGCGCATGCAATTCGGCGGCGGCGGCGTGAAGGACGGTTTGCGCGCTCGATTGCCCCGCCTCGGCCATCGCATCCACATGCTGCGCAAGGCCCGCGATGGCCGCGCGCGGATGCAGGTGGGACAGGGCCCAGCCCATCAGGGCAAAGGGGCCGTCTGATGGCGTGCAGCCAAGACGCTGCGCCAGATCGGCCGCAAAGCCGGTGTCGGGGATGCGCCCGTCAACCATCTGACTGGCGACAGACAGGGCGCTGCGGCCAATCCAGAACGCGCTGCCTTCGTCACCAATACCATCGCCCCAACCGCCAACGCGAACCTGCCCAAGCGGTCCGCGTGCCATGGCCATTGACCCCGTGCCCGCCAGCACCAAAACCCCGTGCCCATCGGGAAACGCGCCTTGATAGGCGAGGGCAACGTCGTTCAAAATGGTGGCTTTGGGACATATTTCGCGCAGGGTTACGGCGATTTCGGCGTCCAGCCGGGGAACCTCGCCATAACCGGGAACGGCGAGTGTTATGTGCTGCGGTACGGCAGGTATTGCGGCAAGCGCGGCGCGGATGGGGCCAAGCCAATCACCGCCATCCTGCGGATTGCAGCCTGCATTGACCCGGTGGCGACCGCAATTGCCGAAACGGTCGGCCCAAAGCACCTCGGTCTTGGTGCCGCCGCCGTCCAGACAAGCGACAAACTCAGCCATGGTTTGCATCACATCCCAAAAGGGCGGTCAACGAAAAGGCGGACATGCAGGGATCCTCAAGTGACGCGATCCGGGTATGGGCCGAAAAAAGAACACAATCAAGCAAGATTTTGATTTTTTGTGATCAGTTGCCGCCGCCCGATTCGATCATAACCGGGCTTTCAGCTTTTCATCGAAACCGCACGCCGATAGCCGCGTTGCCCATAAAGCAGCGCTGCGGGGTCATCCGACAGATGCACCTTCGTGACCTTGCCGACGATGATGTAATGCGTTTCCCACAGCACGGCCGTGCCAAGATCACATTCAAAACTTGCGGTCGCCCCGGTCAGAACTGGTTGGCCATTCACGCCCGCCGTCCAACCGATCTGATCAAACCGCTCGGCGCCATCAATGTTCTGGCGCCCCGAAAACAGATCAGACGCGCCCTGTTGGTCTTCGTGCAGAAGGTTGGCGCAAAATTTGCGGTTGGCAAGCAGAATCGCCGCTGATTTGCTGCGAAGGTGGACGCAGAACAGCAGCGACGGTTCGGTGCCATCCGCAGAAACCGAGGTCATGGAGGACACGGTGACGCCGGTGATGCCGGCATCGCCGCTGGTCGTGATGACCGAAACGAAGGTCGCGGCGCGCGCCATGCCTTCGACAAACTGGCTGCGCAGGTCAGGGGTGGCGGTCATGCCTGTCATCCCAAATCAAAGAAGCGTTCCAGCTCGACATCGGGAACCTTGGCGCGAAACTGGTCAAACTGACTTTGACGGGTTGCGGAGAAAGTTTCAACGAACCGTTCGCCCAGCCAGTCGCGGGCAAAGTCCGATCCGCGCAGCCGTTCGATGGCCTCGGGCATCGACCTTGCGAAATCGGGGCCTTGCGGCGGGGCGTTATGGCCGTTGCCCTTGATCTCGTCCATGGGTTCGATCTGCTGGGTTATCCCCGCAACGCCCGCCGCGATCGTGGCCGCGGCGGTCAGATAGGGGTTCGTATCCGCCCCCGGCAAGCGGTTTTCCACCCTGAGACTGCCCGCGTCATGGCCGACCACGCGAAAGCAGGTGGTGCGGTTTTCATAGCCCCAGGTCAGGCCGGGCGGCGCAAAAGTGCCGGGCGCGAAGCGGCGATAGGCATTGACCGTGGGCAGGCAAATCAGGCTCATCCCGCCCAGATACCTTTGCAAACCACCCAGAAAATGACGGAATTTCTGCGAAATTCCATTCGGGCGCGACGGGTCGTGAAAAATGGCGACGCCGTTGGTGTCTTTCAGGCTGATATGGACGTGAATGGATTGGCTGTCGGCGTTTTCGGTCCAGCGCGGCATGAAGGTGACCGAGCGGCCCTGCCGGATGGCGAGCGCGCGCAGGAAATTCTTCAACAAAACCAGCTGATCGGCAGGCTCCAGCCCCTCGCCCGCGCCAATGCAAGCCTCCATGAACCCGCCGCCGATTTCCTCGTGCATCTTGGCGAGGTTGATCCGAAGCGGCTCGCACATGGCTGAAACCGCCTCGTACCATTCACTTTGCACCGCCTGATAGATCACCAGATCGTGGCTGGCATGGGGCGTGGCGGTTTTCAGATTGCGGTAGCCTTTGGCGCGGGCGGTTTCGGCGGTTTCGTCAAACAGGGTGTATTCCAGCTCCATCCCGTATTTCGGCACCAGCCCCGCCGCATTCGCCCGCGCAATCACCCGCTGCAGGATCGAACGCGGGCAGATCGCCGCCGTCTCTCCGGTATACTGCGCCAGCATCAACAGATCGTGGCCGGGCTTGGCCCAAGGGATGTGCCGCGCGCTCAACGGGTCCACCTGCAACGGATCGTCGTGAAAATCGCCGGTGCCGTCGGTGACGCCCGGCATATCCAAAAGCTGATCCGTCGGGTCCAGCGCCAGCTGCGCCGGGGCCATGCCCATGCCGTTTTTCAAGATGCCGGGCAGGCTTTGACACGACACCATCTGGCCGCGCAACAGGCCGTTGGTGTCGGCGACGGCGACGGTGGCAAAGCGGGCGTCGGGCCGGGCGATATAGGCGTCTGGGGTCATGGCGGGCTCCTCACGGCGGGTTCACAATCAGGTCGAGCGCGGCAAGATCGGCCTGCGGGGCCGCTGAATAGGCCCGCAGAAAAACCCTGAGGCCGTTGGTCAGATAGCGCGCGATCTCGGGTTTTTCGGGGGGCGGGACGGGGATATGCAGGGCCTTGTTGCGCGGGGCCGACAGGATCAGCGCCCAAAGATCCTGCGCTGCAAGCTCGGCATCGTCGAAAATCAGGCGGCCAGCCGTGCGCTGATCGGTCAGATAATCCATGATGCCGCGCAGCACACGGTCCGGGCCCGAGGCTTGATAAGCGCGGCCGATCTCGGGGAACCGCTGCGCTTCGGCGATGATCAGGCGGGCAAGGGACAGAAACTCCGCGCTCATCACCGTGGCGGCGTAATCCCATGCAAAGCTGTGCAGATCAAAGACCATGCCCTTGGCGGAGGGATGCGCGAAGGCGTCAAGCATCTTGTCGCGCCCCGACAGCATGATGGCGGCAAAAAGCTGTTCTTTGGTGCCAAAGTATTGATAAAGCGTTGGTTTTGACACTTCGGCGCTGGCGGCGATGGCATCCATCGAGGCGCCGGAATAGCCCTCAGAACAAAAGATCGACAAAGCGGCTTGCAGGATGCGCCGCTCTTTGGCCTGCTTGTTAAGCGCGCGGGGCGAGGTGCCGGTCATACCAGAAGCCTTTGCACAAAGGCGGTCAAATGGCAGTTATAAGCGCCCGGCTGTTCCAGATTGCACAGATGCCCGGCCCCCGCGATTTCTTCGAACTGCACATCGGGGCGCGGGGCGGCGTCCACGATGCGGCGCGCGACGCCGCGAATTTCCGTTGGAGGAGCAAGCCGGTCATGCGCGCCGGTCATCATCAGCACGGGCATGGTCAGGCGGGCAAAGTCGAACCGTTCGGGCGGCGAGGTGAAGCAGATAAGTGCATCGCGGTAGGTGGCCGCCGGAATGGCCGACATCGAGGCGACAAGCGCCGCGCGGGTGTGGTCGGTGATCTGCGGACCGGCAAGGATTTTCACCACCTCCGGGGCGAAATCCGTCGGACTTTGGCCAAGGTTCAGCGGCGTTTCGCGGGCACTGCGAAAGGCTTGACGCTCGGCCGGGCTTGCCTCGGACATGCCGGTGCAGCCGCCTGACAGCACCAACCCGCTTAGAATGCCGGGGGTGTGCAAGGCGAAGGACGTGGCGATCCACGCGCCAAAGGACAGCCCGACAAGGATCAGCTTTTCGGCGCCAAGGGACTGCATGACGCGGTTGATATCGGCGCAGTGATCGGCAATCGTCGATTGGTCCGCGCCAAGCGCGCTGCTGCCATAACCGCGCAGGTCCAGCGCGGCGGCGCGGGCAAAGGGCGCGACGGCGCGCAGCTGCGCGTCCCAATTGCCGCGCGCGCCGCCGATGCCGTGCAGGAACAGAACCAGAGGTCCGGGGCGGGCGGGCGTGACGGTCAGCGCCAGAGGGGGGCTGCCAGGGACCATGATGGTGTCCAAAGGGCTGGCATTGCGGCTGTTTTTGGTGGGAACGGTGTGCGGCGCGCGCGTCCCAAGTGCGGCGCGCAAACCCGCGATTCCGGCTTCAAAGATCGGTTTGGTCCCGTCGGCAATCTGCGCCGCGCGTGCGGCAGGGGCGGTAATCTCGGCGGTAATCTCGGCGGTCCATGTCACATCGGTGCCGCCGCCCGCCGCCCCAAGCGCGATCCGCCCCACATAACGCGCCGCGCCTTCAATCCCTTCAAGCGCCAGATAGGCAAGTTCGCGGTCACTGTGGGAGCGATAGATCAGCTGCTCGCGGAAGCCGGCAGGATCGCCGTGCACCGTAAAGCTGCGAATTTCGGCGTTGGCAGGCCCGCGTTCGGCGCGCATCTTTGCGATGGCCGGGTGCCATGTGCCGCAAAAATCACCGGCAAGCGCCCAGACCTCGGCCGGGGGCGCGGGGATATGGCCAGTCACGATCACCCCTTCTCGGGTCATGTTTGCGCCAGGCCCCCCAATCCGCCCGCATCCCCTCGCCAAAGCGAGGACCGCGCACCGGCCTCGTCTCCGGGGGCGGCGTCCAGCTCTGCCTCGTCGTAAAGGGTCAGGATCGACAGGTAATCTTCCATGATTTCAGAAGTATAGGGCAGCATCAACGCCCCGCAGCGGCTGTCGCGGTACATCCGTTCCAGCGGCATGGATTTCAACATCGACTGCCCGCCGCAGGTGCGGATGGCCATGGCAGCAATCTCTTGCACGCCCTCCATGACGTTGTACTGCGCGGCATACATGCGCAGAACCTGCGCTTTGCTGGGGAAACCCTGCGCCTCGGAAAACGCCTGCCACCACAGCGCGCGCATGGCGGCAAGACGGGCGTACATCTTGCCAACGGCGATGCGTTTGGTCGCAAACATGCGGCGATCAGCGGCAGGTTGGCCCGCCACTTCGCCGCGCAGATAGGCGACGGTGAAATCATAAGCGCCCTGCGCGACGCCCATATAGGTGGGCGACAGAGTGGCCATCATATGAGGCCAATGCGGCAGCGTTTTGATGAAAATACCGCGCGGCATCATCAGGTCTTCGTCGGTAACAAAGACGTCCTTCAGCACCAGATCGCGCGAGTTGGTGCCGCGCATGCCAAGCGGATCCCAAGTGCCCTGCACCATCAGACCGGGGGCGTCTTTGGGCACGACAAAGATCATCGTATCTTCGTGGCGCGGCGCGGTCCCATCAAAAATCTCGGTGCAGACGATGGAATAATAGTCGCAATAGCCCGCGAGCGAGGCGAATTTCTTGAACCCGTTGATCCGCCAGCCGCCTTCGACGCGGCGGCACTGGGTTTGCGCAGGTTTCGAGGTCCAGTTCTGGCCCGCTTCGGAAATTGGCTGCGAATAAATGCCTTGTTCGGTGACCGCACGGCGAAACTGTCGCGCGCGCAGCGGGGCAAAGGCGGCGCGGTCGGCGTCGGTCAGATGCGGCAGCTCGTACATGAAGCGGCACCACATCATGGACGAGTTGTGCATGTTGAAGGTCAGCGCGGTGGCGCCGCAGTATTTGCCAATCTCGGCCCCCGCAATGGCATATTCGCCAAGGCTGAACCCGTGGCCGCCAAATTCGGTCGGCACGGTCAGGGTCAGAAACCCTTCGGCGGCGAGATCCTTATAGTTGTCAACCGGAAAACTGGCCTCGGTATCAATGGCTTTGGACCGCTCGGCAAAGGTCGGACCCATCGCGTTAAGGCGGTTCAGAACGGCTTGCACCTCGGGGCGGATGCGAGACAGATCGTAATAATCGGCGATGTTTGACATGATTTTTCCAAAGCGCCTCAGGACGCCAAGCCTCCTTGCAAAACGCCCTCTTGCACCACGGTGCGGCCATCAAGCGCGATGGTGCAGCCGCGCATCGGCAGATCGAAATGACCTTGGGTGAAGCGGCCGGCGTATTGGTTGGCGCCGGTGGACCACAAAAAAGACCCGGCAATGGCGCGAAATTCGACGGCCTGCAGGTCGGCCTTGTCGTACATCAAGGCCGAAATCCAATGCGCGCCGGGGTTCATGCCCCAGCCGACATGGCTCATGCCAAAGGCGTTCCTGTCGCCCCAGGCCTCCAGATATTCGCGGAAATGCAGGGCGTCGATGCCATCGCCTTTGATATCCGAGATGAAATCCTGCGCGACGGTGATGTCGATCCGGCTGGTCAAGACGGTTTTGAAGGTCAGGTTCATATCGCCCCGGTCCATCACGATCCGCCCGTTCACCGTGCCCGGACCCGGAAAGGCAAGGCACAATCCGCCCGGCCAATGCGCCACAGACCCCGGAGCGGTGCCAAAACCGGCGGTGCCGCCGCAGGGCGCGCCGCGCAGATCGATGGTCAGATCGGTGCCCGCTGCCGAGGTCACGCGCATTTCCGCCGCCTCGCGCAGCATTTGAATGCCAAGCTGCACCTTGGGGCCAAGCGCGGCGCGCGGCTCGCAGCGTTCAAGGATTTCGGGGTGCTCGTTGGTGATGACCAACAGCCGCGCCCGGCCAGCGGATTCGATCTCGGGCCATTCGGGGGCGTGGATCAGCCCTTCAACCGTGCAATCGACGATCACATCGACCCGTTTCAGCGCCTCGATCACCGCGCGGTTCTGTCCGATCGCCCACGAGGTGCCGGTGGATTTGACCGGAACCGGCGCGGTTTGCGGCGGGGTGGGCATGCAAATCATGCAAAAATCTGCGCCAAGGTCATAGGCGGCAAGTTCGGCCAGATGCACCAGAACCGGGCGCGACAGGGTTTCGGACAGGACCGCGACCTGCGTGCCGCGCTCGATCCCGTTCAGCGCAAAAACCCGGCGAAACGCCGCCAGCCATTTGCCTTCGATCCGCTCTGGCAGCATTCGGGGGCATCCTTGTTCGAAAATATTTACTATCCAGTTTAGTAATCCCGAATTCCAGGCGCCTTGTCAAATGGAAACGCCCCCGCCCCAGATTGCCCGATTGCCCGATTGCCCGATTGCACGAAGCGCCCCTTGGCCCTATACGCGCGTTTCAACGCTTTTGCCGCAGGAGACCGCCATGACCTATGCCGTTTTGGAAGCCGCAATCGAGGCAGCCTGGGAGGCGCGCGATGGCATCAGCCCCGCCACAAAAGGCGAGGCGCGCGATGCGATTGAGGCGACGCTGAGCGCGTTGGACACGGGCAAACTGCGGGTGGCGGAAAAGCGCGGGACCGATTGGCATGTGAACCAATGGGCGAAAAAGGCGGTGCTTTTGTCGTTCCGCCTGACCGACATGTACGAGATCGCGGGCAGCAACGGCGGGTCCAACTGGTGGGACAAGGTGCCGTCGAAATGGCAAGGCTGGAGCGAGGCAGACTGGAGCGCGGCGGGGTTCCGCGCGGTTCCTGGGTCCATCGTGCGGCGTTCGGCCTATATCGCCAAAGGCGTGGTTTTGATGCCGTCCTTCGTGAATATCGGGGCCTATGTTGACGAAGGTTCGATGGTGGACGGCTGGTCCACGGTCGGATCCTGCGCGCAGATCGGCAAGAACGTGCACCTGTCGGGCGGCGTCGGCATTGGCGGCGTGCTGGAGCCGATGCAGGCGGGCCCGACGATCATCGAGGACAACTGTTTTATCGGCGCGCGGTCCGAGGTGGTTGAAGGCTGCATCATCCGCGAAGGGTCGGTTCTGGGGATGGGGGTTTTCATCGGAAAATCGACCAAGATCGTGGACCGCGAAACCGGGGCGGTGATGTATGGCGAGGTGCCTGCGGGGTCGGTTGTGGTGGCGGGATCGATGCCGACCAAGGGCGGGATCAACCTGTATTGTGCGGTGATCGTGAAGAAGGTCGATGCGCAGACGCGGTCGAAAACCAGTATCAACGAGTTGTTGCGCGACTGACGCGGGCGGGGTCCATGGCGGCGGGCGGATGGGGGGCCAGCCCCCCCAGACCCCCCGGGATATTTTTAGACAGATGAATGGGCAGGGTATTGCAGGCGCGCGCGCATTCCTGATTTAGGGGCTATACAGACCGCTGTGATCTCTGTATTGCCCGCGCTTCGGCCCGAAAACTCGGGGATGCACCGCGACAGGGAGGTCCGGCGCAGACAAAGGGTGATGGAGCCGCATGGCAACCTCGGGCGCATTGCGCGCCCCCCCTTTGGGATAAAAATGATGATGGATTTGGCAATTGCCGCGCCCTTGGCGTCGGCATTGGCGGCTAAGGGCTATGAAACCCTGACCGCGGTGCAACAGGCTGTTCTGGCTGATGGTGTGGCGGGGCGTGACCTTTTGGTTTCGGCGCAGACCGGGTCGGGCAAAACCGTGGCCTTTGGTCTGGCAATTGCGCCGGAGATATTGAACGGCGCGGACCGTCTGCTTTATGCGGACCGCCCGATGGCTCTGGTCGTGGCGCCAACGCGCGAGCTTGCGTTGCAGGTCAAGCGCGAGTTGGAATGGCTTTACGGTCCTGCAGGGGCGCAAATCGCGTCTTGTGTTGGCGGCATGGATTACCGCAACGAAAAGCGGGCGCTGGACCGCGGCGCGCATATCGTTGTCGGCACGCCCGGCCGTCTGCGCGACCATATCGAGCGCAAGTCGCTGGATCTGTCGGGCCTGAAGGCGGCGATCCTTGACGAAGCGGACGAGATGCTGGACCTCGGGTTTTCCGAGGATCTGGAGTTCATCCTTGGCGCGGCCCCCGAAGAGCGGCGCACCTTGATGTTTTCGGCGACCGTCCCGCGCGAGATTGAAAAGCTGGCGGCGACGTTCCAGCGGGATGCGCTGCGCATCATGGCGCAGGGCGAGGCGCGCCAGCATGTCGACATCGAATATCGGGCGCTGTCGGTGGCATCGCGCGACAAGGAACACGCGATCTTTAACCTCTTGCGGTTTTACGAGGCCCGCGCGGCCATTGTGTTCTGCAAGACCCGCGCCAATGTCAGCCATCTTTATGCCCGCATGGCGAACCGGGGCTTTCAGGTCGTCTCGATTTCGGGCGAGCTGAGCCAGGCCGAGCGGACCCATGCGCTGCAAGCGTTGCGCGATGGGCGGGCACGGGTGTGTATCGCCACGGACGTCGCCGCACGCGGGATCGACCTGCCGGGGTTGGAATTGGTGGTGCATTTCGATTTGCCGTCGAATTCCGAAACGCTGCTGCACCGATCTGGCCGGACGGGCCGGGCGGGGCGCAAGGGCGTCTCGGCGCTGATCGTGCCGCCGGCGGAGGCCAAAAAGGCGCAGCGGTTGCTCGCCGGGGCCAAAGTGACCGCCGATTGGGGCAAAGCGCCGGGCGCGGACGAGGTTCAGGCGCGCGAAGATCTGCGCGTCCTGGAGCATGCGTTTCTGGCCGATGTGCCAGGCGAAGAGGCCGATATGGCGGGCGAACTGCTGGGCCGCTATGGCCCGGAGCAGGTTGCGGCGGCCTTTGTGCGCCTGTGGCGCGAAGGGCGTTCTGCGCCCGAAGTTCTGTCCGATGCCCTGCCGCCGTCTGCCGCCGCCGCCCCGCGTGAGCGCGGCGAGTTTGGCGCCTCGGTCTGGTTCCGCCTGTCGGTCGGTCATACCGGCCGCGCCGAAGCGCGCTGGCTATTGCCAAAGATTTGCGAAGCGGGCGGCATCACCAAGGATGCCATCGGCGCGATCCGGGTGAAGCAGGACGAAACCTTTGTGCAGATTCTGGAGACGCAGGTTGGCCGGTTTGGTCAGGTGACGGAACTGGACGTCGATCTGCATATGGAAAAGCTGGTCGGCGTTCCGGATACCGAACGCGCCGATGCGCGCCCCGCGCCGCGCAAAGCACCCGTTCGTGCCGAGCGTTTCGATGCCCCCGCGCCCCGCGAAGAGCGGGCAGAGCGCCCGGTTCGTGCCGACAAGCCAGCCTATGTGCCCAAGCCCGCCCGTGTGGTCGAAGACGCCGAGGCAGAGGCCCCGCGCGCCTATACCCCGCGCGAAACCGCAGCGCCAAAGCCTTATGCGCCGCGTGAAACCAAACCTTACGCCCCGCGTGAGGCGTCGGAGGCCAAACCTTATGCCCCGCGTGAGGCGGCTGAGCGCAAGCCCTATGCCCCCCGTGCAGCGGGTGACAAGCCTTACGCTTCGCGGGAGGGCGCTGAGCGCAAGCCTTATGCCAAGCGCGACGACAGCGAGCGCAAGCCCTATGCGCCGCGCGCAGAAGCGGCGGCCAAGCCCTATGCCAAGCGGGATGATGCGGACCGCAAGCCCTATGCCCCGCGCAGTGCTGACGGCGATGCCAAAAAACCGCGCTGGAGCCCGGATGCCAAAACGGCCCCGCGCTCGGCAGGGTTCAAATCGCATGGCGGATCGCCGGACCGACCTGCCCGCGCAAGCGGTTTCAAAAGCCATGGCGGCGAAAGCACCGGATTCAAGCCGCGTGAAGAGGGCGACCGCGAAGCCAAGCGCACCTATGCGCCCAAAGGCGACGACGCGCGGCCTTATGTAAAGCGCGATGGCCCGTCGGCGGGCAAAACGGCAGGTTTCAAGAGCCACAGCGCCGAGGGTAAGAAGCCCTATGCGCCCCGGACGGCCAAGCCTGCTGCGCCAAAGGCGAGCGCTTCGGACACATCGAAGCGGTTCGTTCCGCCGAAACGTCCGCGCGCCTGAGCGGTTGCAAGAAAACCAAACGGCCGCCCGGGGTTTCGGGCGGCCGTTTGCATTTGGCACAAGCCCGCGGGCGTATTGCCCTGGATGTGAAAAGTGCCTTTTGGCATCTGGGCCGATCAGGCGTTCCTGCTTCGATAACAGATCGCAAACCGGATCACCGGGTTCGCCTGGTTAGTGCTGTCTTAACTGTCCTGCCGGGTGATGTCCGCGATCAGGACATCCTTCACATCCTTGCCCAAAACGGATTTCGCGGCTTCGATCAGGGCTTTACGAAGCAGAACCAAATTCGCGGAATCGGTGAAAGACCCCCGAAAACCGCCCGAATTGGCGTGATCGAACAACACTTGCAAGAACACGTCCCGCAGCTTCGGCTCTTGCTGATAGGTAACCTCGGTTGCGCCGGTTGCAACCTCAAGGCTCAGGGACATGATGACCATGGACACGACTTTGCCCTCTTCCACGATCGGAATGATGAACTGATTGTTCAACTTTACAAATTCGGGCGGCTCGGCCGGTTCAGCTTCGGCAGCGGCTTCTTCTGCCATGGCGATTTCTTCGGGGGTCTGCTCTGGCGCAGCGGGGCGCAGAAACATCCCGGCTCCGACGCCGATGCCAAGTCCAAGCAGACCAAGAAGAATGGGGAGGAGTTTGCGGATCATGATGCTCAGAACGGTAAGAGGATTTCGGCGATCTGATCGCCGTAACGCGGTTGCTGCACTTCTGAAATCTGGCCGCGCCCACCGTAAGAAATCTGCGCGCCGGCGATCTTGTCATAGGTGACTTCGTTTTGGCGTGAGATGTCGGCGGGGCGGATAAAGCCGGAAACCAGCAGCTCTCGCAGTTCAAAATTGACCCGAACCTCTTGGCGCCCCTCGATGCGGATCACGCCGTTTGGCAGCTCTTCCACGACAGTGGCGGCCACACGCAAGGTAAGTTTTTCGTTGCGTGAGACGTTTCCCGAACCGCTGAACGTAGAATTCGAATTCGTCTCGTAGCCGGGATCAAGGGTCGTCCCGTTGGCCAACTGCGCCTCGACTCGCGATTCGATGCCGAAAAGAGACGGAATGGCCATGGATTGATCCGAAGCCCGGTCCCGCGAGGATTGGTTTGATATCTGCGCCTTGTCGTCGATTTCGATCACGACTGTCAAAATATCACCGCGCCGCGCCGCCCGCCGATCGCCCAAAAGCGCGGCATCGCCAGCGGTCCAAAGCGAGGACTGATCGGCAAAAGACAAAGGCCGCACATCCGTGGGTAAGGGCGTGGCATACAAGGCTGCGGATTCCTGCGAGCGCGCGCCGGGTGTAAAAGTCGGCGCGTAACCGACTTCGTCAAGCGATTTGCACGCGGAAAGGCCGATCAAAGCCAGCAGAATCAGGTTTCGGAGCATTAGATACTATCCTTGGGGTGCGGTGACTTTGATTGAGCCGTCCTGCTCGACGATGCCGGTGATGGTCGTGCGGGAGGCAAGATTCATGACGCGCACAACATCGCCGTAACCGCCCCGGTCGAGCGTTCGGGCTTCGACCTGAATGCTCAGCGTGCCGGTGATGAAGTGTAAAATCACGATTTGATTGCGGTCCACCAAGGCGGGCGGGCCAAGGTCTTCTGGCCGGATCGGTCGGCCCGCATAAATCGCGATCCGCGCCTCCATTCCAAGCACCAGATCGGGGTGATCTGCCGCCCCGTCGATGGTTTCGGGCAGGACGGTAAAATCCGCTGATGTCAGAATGGTTTCGGGCCGAATGTTGCGACTGGCAACGATGCTGTCGGCGAAGCCGGTCGTTGGCAGCAGGGCAAGGGTCAGAAAAAGGCGCCGCATCATCGCACCTGCGTCGTTGCGGCCAGCATCTGATCGGCCGCTGTGATGACCTTTGCATTCAGCTCATACCCGCGCTGGGCCTTGATCAACTCGGTCACTTCGCGCACAGAATCGACCGAGCTTTCCTCAAGATAGCCCTGCCGCAAGATGCCGAGACCGTCGAGGCCGGGCGTGCCCACATTGGGCGATCCCGATGCAGCGCTTTCGACAAAAAGGTTCGAACCCGTCGCCTCCAACCCCTTTTCGTTGGTGAAGCCGACAAGGCTGAGTTGCCCCAAAAGCTGTGCGTCCACCTGATCGTCGAAATACACATAAATCTCGCCATCGTTACTGATGGAAAGGCTGCGCGCGTCCGAGGGGATCGTGATGCCCGGAACCACCGGAAAGCCGTCGGAGGTCACGATCAAACCGTCCGCGGACCTTTTAAGCGCGCCATCGCGGGTATAGGCGGAGCCGCCGGAGGGCAGCGTAACCTCCAGGTACCCCTTCCCCTCAACGGCGAGGTCCAGATCGCCGCCGGTTTCGGTCAGCGAGCCTTGGGCCAAAATCACCGAAACCGATGTCGGCCGGACGCCCAGACCAATCTGAATGCCGGTGGGCAGCATGGACCCGTCAGACGATGAAATTGTGCCCGGCCGCGCGTATTGTTGATAGTGAAGATCGGCGAAATCGGCGCGGCGGGCGTTGTAACCCGTGGTCGACATGTTGGCGAGGTTGTTTGAAACCACGTCAACTTTCATCTGTTGGGCGGCCATTCCGGTCGCGGCGATCTGAAGCGCTTTCATCTCAATTTCCTATCGACCCACGGTCTGGATCATGTTGCGAAGCCGCTCGTCTTCGGCATCGAGAAACGACTGTCCTTGTTCGTAAGCGCGCTGCACCTCGATCATTCGGGCAACCTCGGTGACAGCTTCGACGTTGCTTTCTTCGATAAACCCCTGATGAATTTCGCCGCCCGTCGCAGGTTCGATCTCGGCAGCGGCCAATAGATTGCCGCCGGCATAGGTCAGGGTCAGCGGATCCACCGGCTGCCACAGGCCGATCTGACCCACGGGCACGCCGTCAGCGGAAATCGTGCCATCGGGCGCAATGCCAATATCGCGGGCGTTCGGGGGCACAAAAACCGGCGCGCCCCCCGCATCCAGCAGGCGAAGACCGTCCATGTTTACCAACTCACCCGAGGCCGAGGGCGTGAACGCCCCTGCGCGCGAAAGTCTGGGGCCATCCGGAGTTTCGATCTGAAAAAAGCCGTTGCCCTGGATGCCAAGATCATAAGTGCCGCCGGTCTGGCCAAGAACACCGTCGGTCATGTTCATGTGCCAGGCCGTGGCCCGCCCGATCGACAAGGACCGGCCATCCGGCACCGTGGCCACGAATTCCGAAAACACCGCGCCTTGCGATTTATAGCCTTGGGTGCCGATGTTGGCGATGTTGTTGGCAACCAGATCCATCTCGCGGCGCAGGCCGGACAGGCGCGACAGGGTGACATATCCGCTGGCTTCCATCTTAGCCTCCGGCAATCAAAGGGATGATGCGGTCTTGAAAAAACGTCACCAAAGAGCCGGTCATAAAGCTCATCGAAACCCAGAACACGGCCAGCATCGCCCCGACTTTGGGCACAAACGTCAGCGTCATTTCCTGCACCGAGGTGAGGGCCTGCAACAGACCAACGACAAGGCCCATCACGAGGGCAACTGACAACAGCGGGGCCGAGATTTTCAGGGCGACCCAAAGCCCTTCGCGCAGGGTATCGTCGATGACGGCTTCGGTCAGCATGGTGGCCCCCTTATACCGGCATCCGCAGGATTTCCTGATAGGCTTCGACCACCTTGTCGCGCACTGCAGTGACGGTTTCGACCGCCATCTGCGACTGCGCCAAGGCTTGGACCAAGGCGTGCGGATCTGCTCCACCCGTCATGGCTGCGCGCGACACGGCTTCGCTTTGGTTCAGCGTGTCGGCGAAACTGCCCGCCAGTTGCGCAAAGCCCTGCCCCGAAGAGGTTGGACTTGGCGCCGCTGCATTTCGCGCTTTTGCGTAGGACTGGGCAGCGATTGAGGTTCTGACATCCATTCTGGATCATTTCCCTTTTGGTTTTAGCGTCGCAGAAGATCGAACAGGCCCTGCGTCATTTGCCGCGCCTGATCGAAAAGTTTGAGGTTCGCCTCATAGCTGCGCTGCGCTTCGCGCGCGTCGGCCATTTCAATCACCAGATCGACATTCGATCCGTCGTAATGGCCGGTTTCATCGGCCAAAGGGTTGCCCGGATCATAGATCCGTTCAAGTTGCGAGCGGTCCAGCGTCACCGGACCCGCCTGAACCGTGCCATCGTCCATCGATTGCTGAAACGAGATCAGCTTGCGGTGATACCCCGGCGTGTCGGCGTTCGAGATGTTTTCGGACACATGGCGCAGCCGCATCGACTGTGCCTCCATCCCGGAGGCGGCGAAACTGAGCGCGGTCAACAGATCTGCCATGATTTATTTCCGCCCCAAGGCGGCGCGCAGAATGTCGCCGGCGTTTTTGATGATGGCGAGCGCTGTATCATGGTCCTGGCGCACCGAAGCCGCGCGGACCATTTCGCTTTGCAGCGAAACCGTGTTGCCATTTGGTGATGCCGGTCCATCGCGGCCCAGGGTCACCGGCGTTTCGGCCTGTGCCGCGGCGTGCAAATGGCCGGGGCGGGTGGCTTTCATCCCCGCGCCGCCCGCATCACGCCACACCGTTTCAAAATCGGTCAGATCGCGCGCCTTGAAACCCGGCGTGTCTGCATTCGCAATGTTTTCCGCGATCAGACCAAGACGTGCGCCGGAATGGGCCGCCAAAGCGCGCGCCATTTTGGAAACTTCTAAGGATTCGAACATCGGGGCTTCTCCCTCGACCAACTTCATCAAGGTTTAAGAGTGATTCCTTTATAAAGGGTGCAGAGGCGAGAGGGAGAATCCCATGTCTGATGTCTTTGCCGCTCTGGCAGCCAAAATTGATAAAGTTGACCCTACTTTTCCGGTCGGAAAGGTCGCGCAAATTGGCGGTGGCACGCTGCGGGTGACCGGGCTGGAAACCATCGCGGGCCTGGGGGACCGGGTGCGCATTGGAACGGCCATGGCGGGCGAAGTTATGGGCCTTGATTCTGAGGGCATGATCGTTTTGCCGGACGGGTTGACCGACGGGCTTGGCATCGGAACGCGGGTTCGTCTTGACCGGCAGGGCTCGATTGCCCCCGATGCCAGCTGGGTCGGCCGGGTGATTGATCCCTATGGCCGGCCGCTGGATGGTCGTCCTTTGATGCCCGGTTCGGTCGGCAGGTCGCTGCGCGCGGCGGCTCCGGCGGCGGCCACGCGGCGGCGGCTTGGCGCGCGTTTGCAAACCGGAACGGCGGTGTTTGACACGCTTTTGCCGCTGGTACGGGGGCAAAGGATCGGGCTTTTTGCGGGGTCTGGTGTGGGAAAATCCTCACTTTTGGCCAAATTTGCCAAAGGAGTTGAAGCCGATCTTGTGGTGATCGCCCTGATCGGCGAGCGGGGGCGCGAGCTGCGTGACTTCACCGAAAGCGTGCTTGGCCCCGAGGGGCTGGCCCGTGCCATCGTGGTGACGGCAACCTCGGATCAATCGGCGTTGACGCGCCGCCGCTGCGCCTGGGCCGCGATGGCTGTGGCGGAACATTTTCGCGATCAGGGGCTGCATGTCTTGCTTCTGGCCGATTCCGTGACACGCTTTGCCGAGGCGCACCGCGAGGTTGCCCTTTGTGTCGGCGAAACGCCTTCCTTGCGCGGCTATCCCCCGTCGCTGAGCCCGGCGATCATGAGCTGGGCCGAACGCGCCGGTCCGGGCCCCGAAGGGTCCGGCGATATTACGGCGGTGTTTTCGGTGCTTGTGGCGGGCTCTGATATGGACGAGCCGGTCGCGGATATTCTGCGCGGCGTGCTCGACGGTCATGTGGTGATGGACCGCAAGATCGCCGAACGGGGCAGGTATCCGGCGATTGATCTGCTGCGCTCGGTCAGCCGAAGCTTGCCCGAAGCGGCGAGCGGGCGCGAAAATGAGGTGATCGCCGCCGCCCGCAGATATCTTGGCGCCTATGATCGGGCCGAGATGATGATTCAGGCGGGGCTTTATTCCAAAGGGTCAGATCCCGTGATCGACGCCGCCATGCGTGTTTGGGCAGGTCTGGACGGATTTCTGGCCGAAGATGCACCCGAGAGCGGGGTCGATGGCAGCTTCGCTCGGCTGAACGAGGTGTTGTCCAAGGCAAAAGCCTAAGACTTTTGGGCGAAGCAGTTCTGGTTTGGATGGAAAAAATTCGCCAAAGCCGGCGGATTGGAAGGCTCTGGTGCTTGCCCTGAGGATGCCTGAATCCGGTCAAAGAACGCGGTTTCGGGCCAAATCCGCTGTTTGCTGCAGCATGGTCAGCACCGCGTTTGCGCCAGAGGATTGGCTGTCATAATTGGCAATCTCGCTGCGCAGCAGATAGCTTTTGAGCAGCTTGTCCATTTTATCACCGCTCGCAAACTGCGACACGGTGTCTGCGCCGAAAACCGCCTCAGCCCGCTCTTTGAAAACCGCGACCTGCCGATCCAGATCCATCGACGAGATGCTGCTGGGCAGGCCGAGTGCGGTTTGCATGACCGTGCGCAGTGGCGTGCTGCCAAGGATTCCGTACCATTTCGTCGTTTCGCTGCTGGATTTGCCGGCAAGCGTTGCCATTTCCCGCTCTGCATTCAGGGCGAGCCGGTAATCGCCATTCGTCTCGCCAACCGCGCTTTCAAACGTGCGGGCGCGGTAGAGGCTGAGCGTTTTGTCGGCAAAGTCCGAAAGCTGCGTGCGCGGCGTTGAAAAATCGCCAAAACCAAAGGCAGCTGAAAATTTCTGATACTGTTTATCGGACAGTTTGTTGACCAACGCATCGGTTTTCAGGGTCCCGTCGGTCAGGACTTTTTTGATGAAAGCCTTGGAATTCAGATCGCCCTCAAGCCCGTAAGCGGTCAACGCGACCTTCAAAAGGCGGCGGTCTTTCATCAGATCATCGGCCGTTTTGACAGAACCGATCTTGGCGCGAAAGTAATCCTCGTCCCGGCGAATCTCGGCTGAATTGATCATGGCCTTGGTTTGCAATGGCTGGGAGCGCTTTAACGCCACCCAGCCCGCATAGCCCGTGCCGACAATTGCGGGCGAGAAAGTCATGACGCGTGCGCCGCCATCAGCCGTTCTTCACGCGGCAAAAGGCCACGCAGCGCTTTGAGGACCTGATAGTGCTGATCATCCAGCACCGCCTTGGTCGCGTTGTTCAGATGTTGGCGGCTGTCAAAATCAGTCAGCACCTGCGACAATTGTTCGATGCCGCGCAAAAGCTGCAGCCGCGCCTCGCCCGCATCTGCATCGCCCGACAGCACAAGCTGCGCGATGTAACACACGCGGCGCACCGGCGTTGTCACCTCTTCGGGGTTGATGGCATCGCGCAGGCGCAGGATGTTTGCATTCGGCGTCATCACCGCAAGTCTGGTGCGCTTTTCGCCGTTTTCAATGACGGCGCCGTTGATCAGCACCCGCTCATGCGGCCCAAGTTTAAGGACAAGACCACTCATGCTGCGCTTGCCTCGCCCCGAAGGCCGCGCATGACGGCGGTGTTGATGTCGGTCAAAACCTCGACACTGGCGTCTTTCATCAAAACGTCGCGGCTGTGCTTTTCCGTGAATTGGTAGATGTAAAACAACCGCGCGCGCAGGGCAGGCGGAAGCCCGTTCTCGGGACCGGCGACATCGACCGCCAAAGTTGACCAGATGGAGAGGTTTTCGTTCAGGGCCTTGGCGAGCGCCGCGAAATTGAATTTCCGGTCGGGCCAGGCCTGCGTAAGGCGCTGCGTGGCCTGTGCCAAAAGTTCGTATTCAAGCGTGCGGGGCGTGCGCGTCGGGTCTTGCTTGCGGGCATAGGCGCGCTGGGCGGAGAATGCTGCGGACACGGTTTATCCTTTGGGGTGCGGGATGTGGGAATACGGGCCGGGAGCGCTGCCCCCGGCCCAAATTTTTAACGGAACAGGGCCAGAACGCTTTGCGGCTGCTGGTTTGCGATCGACAGGGCCTGCGTTGACAGCTGCTGTTGCACCTGAAGCGCTTGCAAGCGGGCCGAGGTTTCCTCCAGATCAGCATCAACCATCGAACCGATGCCGGCGCGCAAGGCATCCGTCAGCTTTCCGACAAATTCCGACTGAATCTCGATCCGCGATTGAACCGAACCGAACGAGGCCGAGGCGTCGATCGAGGTTTGCAGCAGTGCTTCGATATTGCCCAAAGCCGTTTGTGCACCCGAAGCTGTCGAAACGTCGATCGTCGAAAGGCTGCCCAACCCGCCGGAGTTGACGTTCTGGAACTGACCGCTGACCGCAAGGTCGGTGGTGCCAGCGTTGGTGAACACCAGCACACCCGGATTCGCGCTGTCGAAGTCCACCGTCAGGTCGGTAATTCCCAAAGCATCGATGGAGTTCTTCAGACCAACGGCAACCAGATCGGCCACGGTGTTGTTGCCCGAACCGACGTCCGAATCGGTGATGGTGTAGGACGCCGTTTTGTCACCAAGACGCACGGAAACCTTGTCGCCCGCAGCCCAGGCCGTTGTCCCGTCCTGAATGGTGATTTCATCCGTGCCGCCGCCACTGTCGAGCGATAGAACAAAGGTGTCCGCATTGCCCGAAACGACCGCCGTACCGCCGCCGGCACCGAACACGTTGTTGGCAACATAGCCGCCGGTCGACAGGTTTTGCGCGGTGACGGTGATCGAGGACGCCACAACCGAGTTGCCGCTACGGTCAAGCGAGGCCAGCACGTCCACGGTCCCTTGGGAGCCGTCGACCAGGTTGAGGCCGTTGAACTGCGCCGCACCGATCACAGAGTTGATTTGATCGCGCAGGGCAATCACATCGGTCTGGATCTTGGCGCGGTCCACGTTGTCTTCTTGGGCGGCAACAATCTTGCCCTTCATTTCGGTCAGAAGGTCGGTCACGGTTTCCGATGCCTGACGGGCGACCGAAATGGTCGACGTGCCCAAGGCAAGGCTGTCAGAAATGCCCTTGAACCCCTTCACGTCCGATTCCATCACCTTGGAGATGGCCCAGACCGCCGCGTTGTCCTTGGCAGAGTTAACCGTTTTGCCGGTGGCGATTTCCGATTGGGTCATCGCCATGTTCTTGGTGATGGACTTCATTGTCTGCAGGGCCACCATCGCGCTCGTGTTCGTCAAAATGGACGTCATTTCGAATTTCCTTTCGGAGGGTCGGGCATATTCGACCCGGCATGTTGCACCATCTTACCCGATGGCAAAGGCGGCGTTCTGTCCTTGCGTCTAGGCCCCCGCCCAAATCGCGCCACCCCACCTGGGATGCCCTGTCATCAAGCCAGCTAACATCTAACGGAGTGCTAATTTGCGATCGGGTCCGCCCAGAAGATTCGCACAATTTTACGAAATTTTCCGGTGTTGGCGGATCAGGACCGGTGATCCTGCCCGGCGCGCTGCGCGGAATAGGTGCGCTGTCCTTTGGCCGAATACGTCGAAAGACCGGCGGCGACCCCGCGAATTTCGGCGATGCGCCTTTGGGCGGCCCGCAGGCCACGCTGGGCCGATTGCAGCAAAACCGCATTTGTCTGGGCCTGCGCGCGCAATTGCATCAGACCCGTTTTATTCAATCCCTCAAGCTTGCCCGCAAGCGCACGTTCCAGATGCTCGGTCATCGCGGCCATGCTCGGGTAGTCCCCCGACAGCAGCGCCGCGTTGATTGCCTTCATCTCCCCCAGAATCTGCCCGGACGACTCAGCCATTTTCGGACCGGACGAGCGAATTGAAGATCTGTTCCGCCAAACCGATTCCCCCTTTTTTGACCATCAGCTTCGCCTGTTCTTCACGCAGGAAAGAGCCGAACTGCTCTTCGCCAATGCCGCCGGTAAAGCTGCCTTCGGTTTCATCAAGCCCCACGAAAGACAGCATTTCCGCCAGAAACGCCGCCTCAAGCTCTTGGGATTTCTGCATCAGAGCGGCCGCACGCTCGGGGGAAAGCCCGCTGGTCGGGGCGGAAATCGTCGGGGGCGTGATGGGTGGCATTTGATGTCTCCGAAACGCATAGGATTTTCTGGTTTATGTCATGGTCCGGTAAACAGGTGGTAACCACTGGCGGCTTACACCCGTGAAATATCGGCAGAAGTCGGGTGCACCATGGACGCAGTTCTTATCTTGGAGCCTAAGCTTTCGGCGGGCCCCCCCCCCGTTGCGGACGCGCAGGGCGATTCTGCCGCCGAATTTTCCGAATCGCTGGCGGAAATCGAGGCCATTGAAACCGCATCTGATGTGGTTTTGGACCCGGCTGATCCGATGGCTCTTCCGTTCGCAGCGATGTTTCCAAATTTGGCTTTTCAATTCGTCTGCCCGCCTGATGCAGCGGCTCTGCCCGATTTGGCGGCGGGCGGGTTGGCGGGTGTCAGCGATGCAGACTTGAGTATCGCACCGCAGACAGGCCAAGAAAATCTGTCCGAAACCGGAGAGTTGGCGGAACCGCTTTTGCCGAACCTACCGGGTGCGATAACCGAAGCGCCTCGGGCGATATCAGAGGCAACGCGCGGGGGTTTCGCAGATCCGCCATCGCCTGCGCCTGTTGTTCATGGGTTTGTCGAGCGTCCGGTTGGGGAGGCTTTCGAAGCCATCGTTCAGACCGCTTCGACAGGACGCTTTGGGAATGATGACGTCAAACCAGCGACCGTAATTGGTCTTGATCTGCCTGCCGGTTCTGAAATTCTTCCGACGGTTGATGCCCCCAAAAGTCATCCGGCGGTCAGTATCGTTGCGCCACACCACAATTCGGAAACCGGACAGAGTGGAGAAACGGCTGAGCCTGCCAGCCAACCAGACCGCGCGCGCATGCCCATTTTGGCCGCACTTGCCCCTGAACTTCCGCCAAATGTGCAGAGCCCGCCAGACCCGGACAGTGTGAACATCAAGGTGCTTTTCCCCCCGTCCAGCCAATCGGCCCATGACATGCGGGTGACGAGCGCTTTGCCAACGATTGAGGGCGACAAGCACGTCGACCCAAAGGTGAAAAGGCGCTTGCCGGATTTTTCTGTCCGACCGGATTATCGTGCAGGCTTTGAACGGCGGGTAAACCGCGCTCCGGAAATGGTGCTTCTTGCGCAGCTGGACGCGGCGACCAAGACCAATGAGGAGGCGCCGAAGGCCGAGGTTGAAAGCGTGATCGCGACGGGCGAGGCACCAGTGCCGACGCCGACGCCGATGCCAGACCTGGGCACCGAGTCTTCGGGTTCGGGCATGCCCCAACCAAACGTGCCACCCGCTGCGGCGCCTGCCACCGATGATCCGGCGCTTACCGCTTCTCGCGCTTTGGAAGGGCCAACGGAGGCCGCGTCAAGCGGGCAAGGGCAAAGCCAAGCGCCCGCTGCCCATGTCAGGCCGGACCTGATTTCCCATCAACTGGCCAAAGTGCTGTTAACGACGGCCGAAGACCGGGCAGAGCTGCTGCTGGATCCGGCCGAACTCGGCCGTTTGCGGTTTGAAATCACCCATCGGGGCGACGCTGTGCAGATCATTCTTTCCGCCGAACGGCCCGAAACTGCGGATCTTTTGCGCCGCAACGCAGATCAACTTTTGGGAGATCTGCGCGACATGGGCTTTTCGGGGTCCGCGCTGTCTTTTGGCGCTTGGGGCAAAAATCAAGAAAAGCAGACCTCCCAGTTTGATCTGGATCCGAACGGCGATCCGGTCCCGCAAGTGGCCCCGGCTCAGACATTTCACCCCCTGCCCCCCGCGCGAAACAGCCTGGGCGGGCTCGATATTCGGCTTTGAAAGGAAGATTCGATGGAAGTTTACACCCCAACAGGCGCCCCTCCGGGCACGGTAAAACCAAGCTCTGGCGGCCAAGAGGTTAACTCGGACTATCAGACGTTTTTGGTGATGATGACCACGCAGATTCAGAATCAAGACCCGCTTGATCCGATGGATGCCAACGAGTTTGCGGTGCAGCTGGCGACATTCTCCAGCGTTGAACAGCAGACTTACACCAACGAACTTCTGACCGGTATGACCACCTCGCTAAACATGTCCAGCATGGCCGACATGGTGGGCTGGATCGGCAAAGAAGCCCGGTTTGCCGCCCCGGTTTCGGTTGAAGGGGGGCAATCGGTCACCCTGTCGCCGAACCCGGCGGCGGTGGCCGACAAGGCGGTTCTGGTTGTGACCAGCGCCGATGGCACCGAGGTGGCGCGGCAGGAAATTCCGGTTTCAACCGCGGATTATGAATGGACGCCGGTGGATGCCGACGGCGCGCCACTTCCCGATGGCGTTTACAGCCTTAGTCTTGAAAGCTATTCCGGCGAGGAGCTTTTGGGCGCAACCGAGGTTGAGCATTACGCCGTGGTGGAGGAAGTCCGCTCCAGCCCAAGCGGCGCAACCTTGCTGTTTGAGGGCGGGGTTGAGGTGCCATCGCTTTACGTCACCGCGCTGCGTCCGGCGGGATCATCCAGCGTGACGAGTTTTCAGTAGGCGTTTGCCCTAAAAATAGGTGCCAATGGCAAATCCCAGCGCCGCCGCCGCGGCCAGAGACAGGACGAGCCAGCGGCGGCGCGGTCTTGTGCGCGTCTTTATTGGCGCGGAGGGAACGGCTTGCCGGATCAGCGCGGCTTCGACCAATTGCGGCAGGCGCGGGCCAAAACGGGTCAAAACCCGCGCGGTGCGGGCAAGGTCGCGCAGCGTCGCCAGGGGGCCGATGCTGCGCGCGATATAGGCTTCGACGACGGGCTGCGCGGTGGACCAGATGTTGATCTGCGGGTCCAACTCGCGCGCGACGCCTTCGACAACGACCATGGTGCGCTGCAGCAAGATCAGCTCGGTTCGGGTTTCCATGCCGAATTTCTCGGTCACTTCGAACAGGAACGACAGGATACGCGCCATCGACATGCGCGTGGCATCCATGCCGAAAATCGGCTCGCCAACGGCGCGCAGGGCGCGGCTGAATTCGTCGATGTCGTGGCTGGCGTGCACATACCCGGCTTCGAAATGCACCTCGGCGACGCGGCGATAATCGCGGCTGATAAAGCCCATCAGAATTTCGGCGTAAACCCGGCGGGTGTATTCGTCGATCCGCCCCATGATGCCGAAATCATAGGCAATGATATCGCCGTTGGCCGCGACCTTCAGATTGCCCTGATGCATGTCGCCGTGAAACAGGCCGTCACGCAGGGCATGCGACAGGAACAGGCCCAGCAGGCGTTTGGCAATGGCGGGCCGGTCATGCCCCGCCGCATCCAGCGCGGCATTGTCGGCAAGCGAGATGCCCTCGGCCCAATCCAGCGTCATCACCCTGCGGCCCGACAGGGGCCAAACCGGTTTTGGCACCTGAAACCCGGCGTCGGATTTGGTGTTGTCGGCAAACTCGCTCGCGGCAGAGCTTTCAAGGCGCAAGTCCAGCTCTCCCATGACGACGCCTTCGAAATGCGCGATCACTTCGACCGGGCGCAGACGTCGAAAGCCCGGTGCGAGGTATTCGATCACCTCGGCCGCCAGATAGAAGGCGTCGATGTCGCGGCGAAAGGCGCGCTCGATGCCGGGACGCAGCACCTTGACCGCCACATCGCGCCCGTTTTCGCGCATGCGCGCCCGGTGGACCTGCGCAATAGAAGCGGCGGCAATCGGATCGGAAAAATCGTCAAACAGGGTTTCAACCGGCGCGCCAAGTTCGGCCGCAATCATCGCGCGCGCCTCATCCATGGCAAAAGGCGGCAGCTTGTCTTGCAGGTATTTCAGCTGGTCCGCCAGAACTTCGCCCACGATATCGGACCGCGTCGACAGGATTTGCCCGAATTTGATATAGGCGGGGCCAAGCGCGGTCAGCGCGCGGGTGACGGGCGGCAAGGCCGGATCGCCGCGCAGACCCAGCGCCTTGAACGGCCAGCTGATTGCCCAAAGCGCAAAGCGCAGGCGCGGCGGGGCATCCACCGCCTCCAGCACAACCGACATCGCACCGGTGCGGGCAAAGGTTGCCCCGGTGCGGATCAGGCGCCAGATGTTGTGCGGCCCGCGCATCAGACCTTCCAGCCGGAATGCAGCGCAGCAATGCCCATGGTCAGGTTACGGTATTTGACCTGCCCGAAACCGGCCGCACGGACCAGTGCGGCAAAGGTTTCCTGATCCGGAAACTTCCGAATGGATTCAACGAGGTATTGATAGCTGTCTCTATCACCCGCCACCACTTGCCCCATCACCGGAATCACGTTGAACGAATAAAGATCATAGACCTTCTGCATCATTTCGTTCGGGATCTGGCTGAATTCCAGCACCATCAGGCGCCCACCGGGGCGTAGAACGCGGAACGCCTCGGACAGGGCGTCGGCGATGCGGGTGACGTTTCGGATGCCAAAGCTGATCGTGTAAACGTCAAAGGAATTGTCGGCAAAGGGCAGCGCCATCGCATCGCCCACCACCCAATCCAGCGCCTCTGCCATGCGGTCCGCTTCGGCACGTTTGCGGCCTTCGATCAGCATGGGTTCGGTCAGATCGCAGACAACCGCACTGCCCGTTTTCGCGCGTTTCAAGAACCGGAACGCGACATCCCCGGTGCCGCCCGCCACATCCAGCAGCCGCTGGCCGGGCCGGGGCGCGAGCCAATCCATCATCGCCTCTTTCCAGACGCGGTGAATGCCCATCGACATAAGGTCGTTCATCACATCGTATTTCGACGCAACGCGGCTGAAAACCCCGTGCACCATCTTGGCCTTTTCCGCCTCTGGCACGGTTTGAAAGCCGAAATGGGTTGTGGTCGGATTGGTCATTTTGGCTTGCCGTTCTTGCTGTGACATCACCTTATAGGCGCAAGGGGCAGCGGCCTCAACCTGCGGAAAGAGATCATGCCAGAATTGCCCGAAGTCGAAACCGTCCGGCAGGGGCTTTTGCCCGTGATGGCGGGCAAGGTGATTCAGCGCACGGCGGTCAATTTCGCCGGTCTGCGCTGGCCGTTTCCGCCGCGCATGGCAGAACGGCTGAGCGGGGTGCGGGTTTTGGGGCTGCGGCGGCGGTCAAAGTATATCCTTGCCGATTTGTCGAGCGCCGAGACTTTGCTGATCCATCTGGGCATGTCGGGGCGGATGCTGATTTCGGGGCAGATGATCGGGACGCATTTTCACGATCATCCCGCGCCGCAAAAGCATGACCATGTGGTGATGACGATGGAAGATGGCGCGCGGGTGACGTTCAACGACGCGCGGCGGTTTGGCGCGATGGATCTGATGCCGACTGCCGGGGCAGAGGCGCATCCGCTGCTCGCGGGGCTTGGACCGGAGCCTTTGGGCAACGGGTTTGACGAAGATTATCTGACCGGGCGCCTTGCCGGGCGGCGGACGCCGGTCAAATCGGCGCTGCTGGATCAGAAGATCATCGCGGGGCTGGGCAATATCTATGTCTGCGAAGTGCTGCTGCGGGCGGGGATCCATCCGGCCCGGCTGGCCGGGGATTTGGGGCCGGTGCAGGTGGCGCGGCTGGTGCCGATCATTCGGGACGTTTTGGCCGAAGCGATTGCGGCGGGCGGCTCATCCTTGCGCGACTATCGGCAGGCGGACGGCGAGCTGGGCTATTTTCAGCACAATTTCCGGGTCTATGGCCGGGAGGGCGAGGGTTGCACCACCCCCGGCTGCGGGGCGGTGATTGAGCGCATCGTCCAGTCGGGCCGGTCGAGTTTCTTTTGCCCGGCTTGTCAGACCTAGTTTGACGCGAAGGCGCCTGATAGGGACGGGCAACATTCAGAGGGCCGCGCGATGAGCTATGAAATGATTTTGACCGAAACCCCGGAGCCGGGTGTCTTGGTGATTCGGCTGAACCGTCCGGCGGTGCTGAATGCGCTGAATGCGCAGATGATGCGCGAATTGGCGGCGGCGCTTGGGGCGGCGGACGGCGATCCGGCGGTGCGGGCGATTGTGATCACCGGGTCGGAAAAGGCCTTTGCCGCCGGGGCGGACATTGCCGAGATGGCCGATCATAGCTTTGCCGATGCCTTTATGTCTGACAGTTTTGGCCCCGAAACCGAAGCGATATCGCGTATCCGCAAGCCAGTTATCGCGGCGGTGGCGGGTTATGCCCTTGGCGGGGGATGCGAGTTGGCGATGATGTGCGATTTCATCATTGCGGCCGACTCGGCGCGGTTTGGTCAGCCCGAGGTCAATCTGGGCGTGATCGCGGGCATGGGCGGCACGCAGCGACTGACCCGCGCGGTCGGCAAGGCGAAGTCGATGGAAATGAACCTGACAGGCCGTTTGATGGACGCCGCCGAGGCGGAGCGATCAGGGCTGGTTGCGCGGGTTGTGGCGAGTGATCAGCTGATGGCGGAGGCAATCAAATCAGCGCGGGCGATTGCGGCCAAATCGGCGGTGACGGTGCGGGCGGTGAAAGAATCGGTCAACCGGGCGGGCGAGAGCAGCCTGCGCGAGGGGCTGCTTTTTGAACGGCGGCTGTTTCACGCGCTGTTTTCGACCCAGGATCAAAAGGAAGGCATGCAAGCCTTTTTGGCAAAACGCCCGGCAGAGTTCAAAGACCGCTGATTCTTCTGTTCCCTTTCGCAAATATATCCCCTATAGGCCGCAATTACATGCGCGTGGGCCCGCTTAGGCAAGAATCACTCCCCTCACTCTTGGCGGGGCCTTTGGTCTTTACGTGCACCCGAAATGCAACTGATAAAGACCCAAGGATAAAGAGCCCATGGCAAACACCGAACAGTCCAAAAAGCGCGCGCGCCAGTCCGAAGCCCGCTATGCCGTTAATAAAGCACGCCGTTCGCGCATTCGCACCTTCTTGCGCAAAGTCGAAGAAGCCATCGCATCGGGTGATCCCGAAGCGGCAGCAGGTGCATTGAAGGCCGCGCAGCCCGAACTGATGCGCGGCGTCAGCAAAGGCGTGATGCACAAGAACACCGTGTCGCGCAAAATTTCGCGGCTGGCGTCGCGTGTGAAGGCCGTCGTCAAGGCTTGATCACCGCTAAGACATTGAATTAAAGGGCATATCCAGCCGGATGTGCCCTTTTTCTTTGGTTTATTCCGATGATAACTTTGGGACTGCGTTGCTAATCTGCATGACCGGACAGATTCGCAACGTCTTTTTCGTGTCAAGCGCGTTGTTCAGTTGCATGGCGTCTGAAAGGCTTGTTAGCCTGTTCAAGCGATTCACGTCGACCAGGGGGATACGGACGGATTTGCGGGACAAAATGCTCCTTTGCGGCTGCTGCCAGCTGTTTTGGATAGAAAAAACGTCTCGTGGGTGCGTTTTGCAGGGAATCAGGGAAAGGCCGGGATGCGGTGCGAGGCGCCGCGCCACAGGCTTTCCTTGTTTTGGGGATAAGGTCAGCGTCATGCGCTGAGTCTATTCCCGTGCCCGCAGTTTCCTGGACGCTCGTAGATTGGTTGAAATGAATTGAACACGGCCGCGCTTTGATGCGGGTTTGACCAGATGGCATGGGTAATGACGAACGACACTTGGGGACTGATCAAAGAAGAGCTTGCCGCGCGGGTCGGGAAGAACAATTACGTCACATGGATTGAACCCCTGCGGCTGCGCACGCTCGCCGACGGCGTGGTGCATTTCGAAGTGCCGACCAGCTTTTTCGCCAATTGGGTGCAGCGCAATTTTTCCGAACAGATCCTTGGTCATCTGAATGGCAAGGGCCACGAGGTTTCGCGGGTCGAGTTTTCGGTTCTGACCCCGGCCCATCCGATTTCGGCCGCGGCCCGCACGCAGGCAACCGCGCTTCGGCCCGCGCCGAAGTCTGGGCGCATCCGCCCCGCATCCGAGCCATTGCCGGGTGCCGCGCTGGACGGACGTTTTACCTTTGACAGTTTTGTGGTGGGAAAGCCCAACGAATTGGCCCATGCCGCCGCGCGCCGTGTGGCCGAGGGCGGTCCGGTTTCGTTCAATCCGCTGTTTCTTTATGGCGGCGTTGGTTTGGGCAAAACCCACCTGATGCACGCCATCGCGCATGAATTGCAGATGCGTCAGCCGCAGTTGCGGGTGCTGTATCTGTCGGCCGAACAGTTCATGTACCGCTTTGTGCAGGCGTTGCGCGAACAGCAGATCATGGATTTCAAGGAAATCTTCCGTTCCGTCGATGTGCTGATGGTTGATGATGTACAGTTCATCGCGGGCAAAGACAGCACGCAAGAAGAGTTCTTTCACACGTTCAACGCGCTGGTCGATCAGAACAAGCAGATCGTTATCTCCGCCGACCGTGCGCCGGGCGAGATCAAGGGACTGGAAGAGCGTATTCAGTCGCGTCTGCAATGCGGCTTGGTCGTGGATCTGCATCCAACCGATTATGAGCTGCGGCTTGGGATTTTGCAGAAAAAGGCCGAGTTTTATCGCCAGCAGTACAAGGGTCTGGAAATCGCGGGTGGCGTGGTGGAGTTTCTGGCGCACCGCATCACAACCAACGTGCGCGTGCTGGAAGGCGCGCTGACGCGGCTTTTCGCCTTTGCCTCGCTCGTCGGCCGGGAAATTACGCTGGAACTGACGCAGGATTGTCTGGCCGATATCCTGCGCGCCAGCGATCGCAAGCTGACCATCGAAGAGATTCAGCGCAAGGTGGCCGAGCATTACAATATCCGGCTGTCCGACATGATCGGGCCAAAGCGGCTGCGCAATATCGCCCGGCCCCGCCAAGTGGCGATGTATTTGGCCAAACAGCTGACGCCGCGGTCCTTGCCCGAAATTGGCCGCCGGTTTGGCGGGCGCGATCACACCACGATCATGCACGGTGTGCGCAAGATTGAAGAGCTGATGGCGACCGACAGCCAGCTGAGCGACGATCTTTTGTTGCTTCGCCGGCTGTTGCAGGGCTGATGGCGCAAAAAGCGCTTGGCTTGCAGCGGAAAACCGCTAATTTCGACCTCCCTGACCGGGCCTAACCCGGGGCCTGAGGCGGCGGCAAAGGAATGGAACGATGAAGCTTTCGATTGAACGTGCAACGCTGCTAAAGGCGCTGGCCCAGGCCCAATCGGTCGTGGAGCGGCGCAACACCATTCCGATCCTTGCCAATGTGCTGATCGAGGCGGAGGGCGCGCAGGTGTCGTTCCGCGCCACAGATCTGGACATAGAGGTGGTGGACCGCGCACCTGCGATGGTGGAACGGGGCGGAGCGACGACGGTTTCGGCGGTGATGCTGCACGAGATTGTGCGCAAACTGCCGGATGGATCGCTGGTCAGCCTGACCGAGGATGCCGCGACGGGGCGGTTGACGATCATGGCGGGACGCTCGACCTTCAGCCTTGCCACGCTGCCGCGCGAGGATTTCCCCGTGATGGCAAGTTCGGAATATTCATCGAACTTCAGCGCCAAAGCTCCGGTGCTGCGCCGCTTGTTCGACAAGGCAAAGTTTGCGATCTCGACCGAAGAGACGCGGTATTACCTGAACGGGGTTTACATGCATGTCTCGGCGGGCGACGAGGGCCCGGTGCTGCGCTGCGTGGCGACCGATGGGCACCGTCTGGCGCGGATTGACGCGCCTTTGCCGGAGGGCGCCAAGGATATGCCGGGCGTGATCGTGCCGCGTAAAACTGTGGGCGAATTGCGCAAGCTGCTGGACGATGACGATGCGATGATCGCGGTGTCGGTTTCAGAAACCAAAGTGCGCTTTGCCACGCCTGCGATTCAGCTGACGTCAAAGGTGATCGACGGCACCTTCCCCGATTACACGCGGGTGATTCCGACCGGAAACACGCGCCGGCTGGAAGTGGACGCGAGCGAGTTTGCCAAGGCGGTGGACCGGGTTGCAACCGTGTCGTCAGAACGCTCGCGCGCGGTCAAACTGTCGCTGGACGAAGACAGGCTGGTGCTGTCGGTCAACGCGCCCGATTCGGGGGCGGCCGAAGAAGAACTGGCCGTTGCCTATAGCGACGAGCGGCTGGAGATCGGGTTTAACGCCAAATATCTGCTGGAAATCGCCAGTCAGGTGGACCGCGAGAACGCGGTGTTCCTGTTCAACTCCTCTGGTGATCCGACGCTGATGCGCGAGGGCAACGACATGAGCGCGGTCTATGTCGTGATGCCGATGCGCGTGTGACGGGCCGCCGGGGGCGCTTCGCCCCCCGGACCCCCAGAGGATATTTTTGGACAGATGAAAGGGCAGCGCGGTGAGTGGTCTTGCCATCACATCGCTGATTTTAAGCCATTTCCGCAGCCATAGGGCGGCGCGTTTGCAGTTTGACGGGCGGCCGGTGGCGATTGTCGGGCCGAACGGGGCGGGAAAAACCAACATTCTGGAAGCGGTGTCGCTGTTGTCGCCGGGGCGGGGGCTGCGCCGGGCCGGGGCGGAGGAATTTGCGCGGCGGCCAGAGGCGCTTGGCTGGCGCGTGCAGGCCGAGATTGAGGGGCTGGTGGCCGCGCATCAGGTGGAAACCGGGGCCGAGCCGGGGCAGGCGCGCAGCGTGCGGATCGACGCCAAAGCCAGCACGCAGATCGGATTAGGGCGGATCACGCGGGTTTTGTGGCTGGTGCCCGCGATGGACCGATTGTGGATCGAGGCGGCAGAGGGGCGGCGGCGGTTTTTGGACCGCATCACGCTGTCCTTTGTGCCCGACCATGCCGAAGCCGTTCTGGCCTATGACAAGGCGATGCGGGACCGCAACCGGCTTCTGAAGGACGAGGTCGGTGATGCCGGCTGGTATGCGGCGCTGGAAGGCGCGATGGCCGAGGCGGGCGCGCAGATCATGAACAACCGTTCGGCAGCGCTTGCCCGGCTGGAACTGGCGCAGGCGGGCGCGCAGACGCAGTTTCCGCGGGCCGAGTTGTCGTTGACCGGGCCGGAGGGCGAGGCGGAGGTGCCGGGCGATCAGTTGGCGCTGGTTTGGGCCGAAGAGCGGCGGCGCGATATGGCTGCGGGGCGCACGCTTTTGGGGCCGCACCGGGCCGATCTGCGGGCCGTTTATGCGGCCAAGGGGGTGCAGGCGGGGCAATGTTCGACCGGAGAGCAGAAGGCGCTGCTGATCAGTCTGATCCTGTCGAACGCGCGGGCGCTGCGGGCCGATCTTGGGCGGGCGCCGATCCTTTTGCTTGACGAAGTGGCGGCGCATCTGGACGAGGCGCGGCGCGCGGCACTGTATGACGAGATTTGCGGCTTGGGTGCGCAGGCGCTGATGAGCGGAACCGAGGCGGGGCTTTTTGAAGCGCTGGGGGATCGGGCGCAGGTTGTGAATGTGGTTGATGATGGCGCAGGATCAAGGGTGGGATGATGACAGGCATTGAGCGTATTCACGAGATTGAGATGACGGCAGGCGATGAGGCCGAGATTGCGGCGCTTTTGGCGCTGTGTTTTGACAGCGATTTCGGCGGGCGCAGCTTTTACCGCACGCGGCATAACATGCGGCTCGTTCTGCGCGAGGGCGGCGCGATCGTGGCCCATATGGCGCTGCAGTTTCGCGCGGTTCGGCTGGGGGGGCGGCTGATCACAGTTGCCGCGCTGGCAGAGGTTGCGACGCATCCGGGGTGCCGGGGGCGCGGCTTGGCGGCGGGGCTTTTGCAGGCCGCGATTGCCGAAGCGAGGGCCTCGCAGGCGGCGTATTTTTTGCTGTTTGGGGATGCGGCGCTGTATGCGGCGGCAGGGTTTGCCGAAGTTCAAAACCCGATGATTTATGTCGAAATGGACGGGGCGCAGACCGGCGACGTCAAGCGCGAGGCGGCGGAGGTTTTGCAGGTCTTGGCGATGGGCGCGCAGCCTTGGGACGGGGCGGCGGAGTTGGATGTGATGGGGGCGCTATTTTAAGCCATGACGATCACGGCGTATCAGATTTTTCTTTACGCGCTGGGCATGGCGGGGCTTTGGGTGGTGCCGGGGCCGGTCTGGGTGGCGCTGACCGCGCGGGCGCTGTCGGGCGGTTTTGCGGCGGCTTGGCCGCTGGCGATCGGGGTGGCGATTGGCGATCTGGTTTGGCCGCTGGGGGCGATATTGGGGCTGTCTTGGATAACCTCAGTTTACGGCGATGTCATGTCGGTCCTGCGCTGGGTGGCGGCGGTGGTTTTTCTGATCATGGGGGCTTTGCTGATCCGTAAACCGGTGGCGGCGCTGAACGCCGAAAGCCGGATGACACGGCCAGGGCGCTGGGCGGGGTTTTCCGTGGGCGTGGCGGCGGTGATCGGCAACCCCAAAGCGATGGTGTTCTATATGGGCGCGCTGCCCGGTTTCTTTACTTTGGGCACGCTGACGAGGGTTGATGTTGCTTTGATCATCGCGGTTTCGGCGCTGGTGCCGATGGCGGGAAATATGGGGCTGGCGCTGTTTCTGGACCGGGCGCGGGCGCTGCTGTCCAGCCCGGAAAAGCTGCGGCGGCTGAACGTGATTTCGGGCTGTTTGCTGATCGCGGTTGGTCTTGTCATTCCGCTGCTCTGACCGCTAAATCTTGTGGCCAAGGGGTGACATTCCTGCCCCAAACCGCTATAAATCGCGGGCAGAGCAAGGGATAAACCACCTATGGCCAATGAGCCCAAGAAGCCGGAAACCTACGGCGCTGATTCCATCAAAGTTCTCAAGGGCTTGGAGGCGGTTCGCAAGCGTCCGGGCATGTATATTGGCGACACCGACGATGGGTCGGGCCTGCATCATATGGTCTATGAGGTGGTGGACAACGGCATCGACGAAGCCTTGGCCGGTCATGCCACGGCGGTGACGGTGATCATCCACGCCGACGACAGTGTTTCGGTGATGGACAACGGGCGCGGCATTCCGGTGGACATCCATCAGGAAGAGGGCGTATCGGCTGCCGAGGTCATCATGACCCAGCTGCACGCGGGCGGCAAATTCAACAACACCGACGACAGCGGCAACGCCTATAAAGTCTCGGGCGGCTTGCACGGGGTCGGCGTTTCGGTGGTAAATGCGCTGTCGGAATGGCTGGAGCTGACGGTTTGGCGCGACGATCTGGAGTATCGCGCGCGGTTTGAACATGGCGATTGTGTGGTGCATGTCTATCCCGTCGGCCCGGCGCCGGGGATGCGCGGCACGCGGGTGCGGTTTTTGGCCAGCGCCAAGTCGAACATCCCTGAGGGGACATTTTCGAACCTCGATTACAGCTTCAAGACGCTGGAGAACCGGCTTCGTGAACTGGCGTTCCTGAATTCGGGCGTGCGGATCATCGTTGCGGATGAACGCCACGCCGAGCCGATTCGCACCGAGTTGTTTTATGACGGCGGGGTGCGGGAATATGTAAAGTATCTGGACCGCTCGAAAACCTCGATCATGGCGGAACCGATTTACATGATCGGCGAGCGCAATGGCATGACCGTTGAGGTCGCGATGTGGTGGAACGACAGTTATAACGAAATGGTGCTGCCGTTCACCAACAACATCCCTCAGCGCGATGGCGGCACGCATTTGGCGGGCTTTCGCGGCGCGCTGACGCGCACGATCAACAGCTATGCCCAGACGTCTGGTATTGCGAAGAAGGAAAAGATCGACTTTACCGGCGACGATGCCCGCGAGGGGCTGACTTGCGTTTTGTCGGTCAAGGTGCCGGATCCGAAGTTTTCCAGCCAGACCAAGGACAAGCTTGTCTCGTCCGAAGTGCGTCCGGCGGTTGAAAATATGGTTAACGAAAAGCTGTCCGAATGGTTCGAAGAGAACCCGGCCAACGCCCGCATCATCGTAAGCAAGATCATCGAGGCGGCCGTGGCGCGCGAAGCCGCCCGCAAGGCGCGCGAATTGACGCGGCGCAAGACGGCGCTCGATATCGCGTCCTTGCCCGGAAAGCTGGCCGATTGTCAGGAACGCGATCCCTCCAAGTCCGAGATTTTTCTGGTCGAGGGTGACAGCGCTGGCGGGTCGGCCAAGCAGGGCCGTTCGCGGTCAAATCAGGCGGTTCTGCCGCTGAAGGGCAAGATCCTGAACGTCGAGCGCGCGCGGTTTGACCGGATGCTCGGCTCTCAGGAGATCGGCACGCTGATCACCGCGCTTGGCACCGGGATTGGCCGCGACGAGTTCAACATCGGCAAGCTGCGCTATCATAAGGTCGTGATCATGACCGATGCCGACGTGGATGGCGCGCATATCCGCACGCTTTTGCTGACGTTCTTTTTCCGGCAAATGCCGGCGCTGATCGAAGGCGGCTATCTGTATATCGCGCAGCCGCCGCTGTACAAAGTGGCGCGCGGCAAATCCGAAGTCTACCTGAAAGATCAGGCCGCGCTGGAAGATTACCTGATCGAGATGGGCATCGAAGGCGCGATCCTGCGCCTGCAATCGGGCGAAGAGATTGCCGGGGCCGATCTGTCCCGCGTGATCGACGGCGCGCGCGCGTTCCGCCGGGTGCTGGACGCGTTCCCAACGCATTATCCGCGCTGGATTCTGGAACAGGCGGCGCTTGCCGGGGCGTTTGACCCCGGCAAGGCGGACGAGGATCTGCAGGTGGTCGCCGATCAGGTGGCGCGGCGGCTGAACCTTGTGGCGGCGGAATATGAAAAGGGCTGGGCTGGGCGGATCACGCAGGATCATGGCATCCGGCTCAGCCGGGTGCTGCGCGGGGTTGAAGAACTGCGCACACTTGACGGCGCGGTGCTGCGGTCTGGCGAGGCGCGGCGGCTGGCCTCGGTGTCCAAGGACTCGCGTGAGGTTTACAAAGCGCCCGGCCGGATGATGCGCAAGGACCGCGAGCTGATGGTCTATGGGCCGATTGACCTGCTGAAATCCATCCTTGCCGAGGGTGAAAAGGGCCTGTCGTTGCAACGCTATAAGGGGCTGGGCGAGATGAATCCCGAACAGCTGTGGGAAACCACGCTTGACCCCGAAGCGCGCACGCTTTTGCAGGTGAAGGTGGATGATCTGGCCGAGGCCGATGACATTTTCACCAAGCTGATGGGCGATGTCGTGGAACCGCGGCGCGAGTTCATCCAGTCCAATGCGCTCAACGTCGAGCATCTGGACACTTGAACGGGTAGTCATGTTTCCGGTCGGCGCGCCTTTGAAACGGGCGCGCTATTCCCCGCGCCTGACGATTGCCTCCAGGTCGATCACCGGCTCGATGTCTTTCACCTCCACCGGTTTTTCGGGCGCCCTGACCAGCAGCGGCAGCATCTCGGTTCCGGTCGCACTGGCGCCCGCGCCCTCGGGCGGCTCGCGCCACGACAGGGTGTCAAACCCCGAGCAATTGGCACAGATCGGCGCCCACCCTGCGTGGATCGCCTGACAATTATCGCAGCACCATTGCGGGCCGCGCGGCGCGGTCAACGCGCGCGTCAGCCAGCCGCGCACGACCGCGTCATCCGACCCCTCGCCGCGTTCGATGGCCGCCATGATGGTCAGCGTGCGCTGCGTCGGATGGGACGTCGCCAGATCGCCCAAGGCGCGGCGGGCCGAGGGAAAGCTTTCCGCCGCGATGTTCAACTCGGCCAGGACCAACTTGGTTTCCTCGTGCTCGGGCTTGGCCGCCGTCAGCGCCGCAAACCGCTTTAGCCGCGCCAAGGGCTCTTCTTCAGGCTCGATCTCGGCAAAGGCGGCGGCCAGATCGGGATGCGGCTGCGCCTCCCATGCCTTTTTCAGCACGCGCGCGGCGTTCTTTTTGTCGCCGCCAAGGATGTAACTGCGCGCCGCCATGGCCGCCGCTGGGATCAGATCGGGCGAGGCCTTGTTGGCGGCAATCGCAGCTTCGCGCGATTCGATGGTGGCGTTTTCGTCCAGAACGCCCTTGGCCTGTTGCAGCGCCAGCACGGCATCGCGGCGTTTGTAAACATCGCGCGGCAGGCTGCCACCCTTTTGTTTGATCCGCAACGTTGCGCGTGCACCGGTCCAATCTGACGATTCCGACTGCAATTTCAGCAGGATATCCTGCGTTTCGCTGTGCCGCGGTTTCATCGCAAAAGCCTTTTCGGCCAGCGCGAGGGCGGTAAAGGTATCCCCCTCCGCCAGCTTTTGCTTCATCAAACCGCGAATACCGACAAACCGCGTGTCCGGGTTTCCAAGCAAAAGCTTGTACGCCTCTGTCGCCTTTTGCCCATCGCCGATCACCTCAGCTGCCTGCGCGATCAACAACGTCGTCAGCTCTGGTTGGTCCAGATATTTCTGCGCCCTCTGCGCTTTCAGCAGCGCAAGCCGCCCTTCGCCGGAGGCGAGCGCCATCATCCCGTCGCTGACCGCCTGATAACCACGTTTTTCGCGGTTCCGGTCAAAATACCGGGAAATCGCGGTTTCGTCCCCGGTCAAAAACCGGATTGTGGCGAGGATCAGCCCCAAAACCTTGATCACTCCCCATGTCACGATCAAAAGCGCCACGGCTGCGATCACCATTTGCAGCGGGCCAAGGGTAAGCTCCCAGCCGGCAAAAGCGATGCGCAGCGTGCCGCCGATGTCCAGCAGGATCGCCGCGCCAAGGCTAAGCGCCGCGACCACGAAAACGAAGAACAGAACTTTGGCAACGGTCCAAAGCATCACAGCGCCAGCTCCTGCGTCAATGCGGCGAGGGCGACCTGTGCGGCCTGCCGTGCGTCGGTGTCGGCGCGCCAACCCGCCATTGCGGTCTTTGCGATGTCGGGCAGCGCGTCCAACTCGGCCAAAGCGGCCGCAACATCGCCCGCATTCAGCGCCGCTTCGGCCCGCGACAGGACCGCATCGGGGTCCGTGCCCGCTTGCGGCGTCAAAGAGCGCGCGCCAACTTGGGTGCGCAAAAAGGACATGGCGCGCTCGGTCCAGCCGTCGCCCATATCGGCCTTGACCGCAGCATCAAGCGCAAGACGCGCCGCGTTGGGAAAGCTGTCCTGCAGCGATTTCAGGCTGGTCAAACCGTCCGCATGGGCGCCCAAGGCCTCGGGAACACGGACCCCGTCAAGCGCCTGAAGCGCAGAGCCAAAAGCCGCGCCCGAATCGAGCGCCGCCCCGATTTGCAGCACCGCCGCGCGCTGCGCCGATCTGGTCGCCGTCAGCGCGGCACTTGCCTGCATCGCTTCGGCGGCGGCCATCGTGGCATCAAGTTTCGCCTGCAAAGCGGCATTCGCGGCATCCACCTGCGCCTGCGAAATGCCGCCCGCCTTCATCGCCCCAACTTCGGCCTGCAGCGCCGACAGTGCCGCCGCATCGGCGCCCGAAAGGTTGCCAACGGGCCGGGATTCGAGGGCCGTAATCCGCGCCTCCAACGGGGTAAGATCGGCGACGGGCAGGCCCGCCACGCGCGCCTCTAACGCATCAAGGCGCGTAGTCAGACCAGAGGTATCGGCGCCGGGCAGCGCCGAAACCGCAGCCCGCAGATCGGCCAGATCAGCCGTGATCGCGGCCATTTCTTCGACGCTCGCCCCGGTATTTTGGCCGCCAAGATAGCCCGCAAGCGGCAAATACTGCGCCAGCCCAAACCCGATGCCCGCCGCCAAGATGCCGCCCAGCACAGGCCCGCCCCAGCCGGATTTGCGAGCCGTGCCGGAGGCAGGCGGCCCGGACGACGCTTCGTGCAGGTTTGGTGCGGCGTTATCCACAGCAGGATCAACGCTTGAAGAGGTTTGATCGGACATCAAGATACTTTCTTGCCGGCGCCGACAGATTTCGCCGCGCCTTTGTGATAGAGTAATGCGCGCGGGATCAAAGGTTCAAGTCAAAGGACCGGAAATAAGCGCGCCCAGGACGATTTCCAGCATTCCATCGGCGTCTGGCCGCTTAGCAACCCGCCGCTGCACCGCAGGCAGCCTCGCCGCCGCCCGCCCGACAGCCGCGCTGAGGCACAAAACGATCAGCGGCGCCTGTACACTGGTCAAAGCCGCCGATGCCCGCGCCGCGCTTTTGGGCGAAAAAAGCGGCAAAAGGATAGGTCTGCTTTGGCCGAGCGCTGTGATCGCCTCGCCCGTTAACGGGCGGTCTTCGGTGCGATAAACCACCGCTTCAAAAACACTTATCCCCGCCTTGCGCAGCCGCCCCGCCACATCCCCGCGCGTGTCAGCCCCGCGCAGATGCCACACGCTGGCCGGACGGGCGGCGATAATCAGCCCCACAAGATCATCCGCAGTTCCGCCCGCCGATACCGCGTCAAACCCGGCCTTTACCGCCGCCTCGGCAGTCTGATCGCCAACACAAAAGGCACGCCCGGACAGACCTGCGCGAGCGGCGGCTTCGACCGCATTTTGCGAAGTGAAAATCACCGCTTCTGGCAGCACCAAAGGACGTGGCCAGTCGGCAAACTGAACTGCCTGCAACGGGCTGATCAAAACCGCCGCCGCCGGACATGCAGCCACCAGCCGCGCGGCAAACCGCGCAGAGGCGGCCTGCGGGCGGGTCAACAGGATCAGGGGCGTGTCTTGTCGCTGCATGCGGTAACTGCTACCCCGAAGCATCCCCTTAGGGCAACCGATGACACACACGCTTACCTTTCTTGGCCTTGAATCCAGCTGCGACGATACCGCCGCCGCGGTGGTGCGCCACACGGTCGGCGGCAGCGCTGAGATTTTGTCATCGGTCGTGGTCGGGCAAACCGAGCTGCACGCCGCCTTCGGCGGTATCGTGCCGGAAATTGCCGCCCGCGCCCATGCGGAAAAGCTGGATCACGCCGCCGAAGCTGCGCTGTTGCAGGCGGGCATGACCCTGCGCCAGATCGACGGAATCGCGGTGACGGCCGGCCCCGGCCTGATTGGCGGCGTGCTGTCGGGCGTCATGCTGGCCAAGGGCCTGTGCGCCGCGACGGGTCTGCCGCTGATCGGCGTCAATCACCTTGCCGGGCACGCTTTGACGCCGCGGTTGACCGATCAACTGTGTTTTCCCTATCTGATGCTGCTGGTGTCCGGCGGACATTGCCAGTTTTTGATCGCCAAAGGCGTGGATGTGTTCACCCGTCTTGGCGGCACGATCGATGATGCGCCCGGTGAGGCCTTTGATAAGACAGCCAAACTTCTGGGATTGGCGCAGCCGGGCGGCCCGGCTGTTGAACGGCAGGCCGCGCTTGGCGATCCCAAACGCTTTGCCTTTCCGCGCCCGCTGCTTAACCAACCGGGTTGCGATATGTCGTTTTCGGGGCTGAAAACCGCATTGCTGCGCGCCCGCGACGCGATTGTCGCCGAAAAGGGCGGCATCACCGTGCAAGACCGGCGCGATCTTTGCGCGGGGTTTCAGGCGGCGGTGGCGGATGTGTTGACCGAAAAAACCCGCCGGGCCCTCGCGCTTTACCGTGACCTTGCGCCTGACGCCCCGGCATTGGCGGTTGCGGGCGGGGTGGCGGCAAATCAGGTGATCCGCGCGCGGCTGATGGCGCTGTGCGAGGGCAGCGGCGTGCGGTTTTTGGCCCCGCCGCTGGCGCTGTGCACCGACAATGCCGCGATGATCGCCTGGGCCGGGATCGAGCGGTTTCGGGCCGGCCTGACCGACGATTTCAGCCTTGCCGCCCGCCCGCGCTGGCCCTTGGACGCTTCGGCGCAGCCGATGATCGGCTCTGGCAAGAAGGGGGCGAAGGCATGATCGGCGTCGTGGGGGCGGGCGCTTTTGGTACGGCTTTGGCGGTGGCAATGGCGCGCGAGGGGCGCGTGGTGCGCCTTTGGTCACGGGATGCCGGGCATGCCGCCCAGATGCGCCAAACCCGGCAGAATGATCTGCGGTTGCCGGGTGTTGTTTTGCCCGAAAACGTCACCATCACCGCCGAAATCGCGGATTTGGCCGGGGCCGATGCGGCGCTTTTGGCCATCCCGATGCAGGCGCTTTCGACCTTTCTTTCGGCCCACGACATGGCAAATCCAGCGCTTGTTGCCTGCTGCAAAGGCGTCGATCTGGGCCGTTTGACCGGCCCTGCCACCCTGATCCGCGCCGCGCGGCCAAATGCCGTGGCGGCCATTCTGACCGGGCCGTCCTTTGCATCTGACATCGCGCGCGGGATGCCGACGGCCTTGACGCTTGCAGGCGGCGACGAGGCGCTGCAGCGGCTTTTGTCCACCGCTACTCTGCGGCTGTACCGGACCGATGATGTGACCGGGGCCGAACTTGGCGGCGCGCTGAAAAACGTGATCGCCATCGCGGCGGGTGTGGTGATTGGCGCGGGTTTGGGCGATTCCGCCCGCGCTGCGCTGATGACGCGCGGTTATGCCGAGATGACGCGGCTTGCATTGAAGCTTGGCGCGCGTGCGGAAACGCTGGCGGGTCTGTCGGGGTTTGGTGATCTGGTTTTGACCTGCACCTCATCCCAATCGCGCAATTTCCGCTTTGGTCAGGCGCTGGGTGCGGGTCTGCCCTTTGACCGCAGCATCACGGTTGAAGGCGCCGATACGGCCCGCGCCGTCGCGGCTTTGGCCGCGCAAAACGGCATCGACATGCCGATTACTGCCATGATCGCCGTGCTTGTCGCGCAGAAAATCACCCTTCCTCAGGCCATTCAGGCCCTGATGTCCCGCCCGTTGAAACAGGAGTAAGCCATGCGCGTTGCGCTGATTTGTCACGATAAACCCGGTCATTTGCAAACCCGGCTGGACAACCGCGCCGCCCATCTGGCCCATATCGCCGATACCGGCGTGGTCGAGATGGCCGGGCCGTTTTTGTCGCCCGAAGGCGTGATGACCGGCTCGTTGGTGGTGCTGAACGTCGAGACGCTGGCGCAGGCAAACGACTGGGCGGAAGCGGACCCCTATGCCAAGGCTGGGCTGTTTGCCGAGGTCACGATCCGCGAATGGAAAAAGGTGATTGGATGAACTTTTGGTTGTTCAAATCTGAACCTGACACATGGTCCTGGGATCAGCAGGTCGCGAAGGGCGCTTCCGGCGAGGAATGGCATGGGGTGCGCAACTATCAGGCGCGGAACAATATGCGCGCGATGGTTCTGGGCGACCGCGGCCTTTACTATCACTCCAACATCGGCAAGCAGATTGTCGGCGTGGTCGAGGTTTGCGCCCTGTCCGCGCCGGACAGCACCACCGACGATCCGCGCTGGGACTGCGTGCATATCCGCGCGCTGTATCCGTTCAAAACCTTTGTGACGCTGGAAGATTGCAAGGTGCTGCCGGGGCTGGAACAGATGGTGCTGATCAACAATTCCCGCCTGTCCGTGCAGCCGGTTTCGCCCGCCGAATGGCGTATTGTTTGCGGTGTGGGCGGCGTTCAGCCCTGAATTCCTTGCCGGGTGCCCATTTTTGCGGCAACCTTCGCCAAAAGACCAACAATTGGAGGGGCGAATGGAATACCTGAACGTAATTGCCGCCGCAGCGGCATCATGGGTTTTTGGGGCCATCTGGTACACGGCGCTGGCCAAACCGTGGATGGTCGCCGCAAATATCCCGATGACGCCCGAGGGCAAACCGGACGGCAACGGCAGCCCGCTGCCCTTCTTGCTGTCGGCCATCACCATGCTGATCGTGGCGGGCTTCATGCGGCATATTTTTGCGATGTCGGGCGTGGATTCCATCGCCAAGGGCACCTTGGGCGGCCTTGGCGTTGGCCTGTTCTTCATCAGCCCCTGGACGATGATCAACAATGCCTACGGGATGCGGCCGTTCCGCCTGACGCTGATTGACGGCGGATATTCGACCATCGGCTGCACGCTGATCGGGTTTGTGTTGATGCTGTTCTGAATGGGCCGGACTTTGTAAAAAGAAGGGCCCCGCACCCCTACGGGACCCTTCCACCACCCACGTGCTCCCTTTGCACCACACGTGTTCTGATAAGGTCCCGGGCATACTGCCTGTGGCCCTATACATAGCGCGAATCGCGGGGGGCTGGCAAAGGTCAAGCTTGGATAAATTGATACAAGCGGCATGCTTAACGCAGCTAAACGCCCGCGCTTTGGCGGCGCGGGCGGTTTCGGCGTTGGGGCAGGATTACTTGTAAACGGCTTCTTTGCCGAACTGCTTGACCAGCATGTAATAGACCACAGCGCGGTATTTGTTGCGCTCGGAGCGGCCATAGATATCGATCACGGCGTTGATGCCTTCCATCAGCTTCGGACCATCGGCCAGCCCCAGCTTTTTCATCAGAAAATTAGCTTTGACCGTCTCAAGCTCGCTGGCCTGACCGGCGGCAACGGTTGAGGCGTCGTTGTCGTAAATCGACGGACCGCAGCCGATGGTGACCTTGGTCAGCAGCGCCATGTCCGGGTCCATCTTGCATTTGTTCTTCAGGTCGTCGGCATATTTCGCGATCAGATCGTCTCTCTTGCCCATGAGGCTCCCCCTCGTTGAAGTTTAATTGCACCAACTTAAACACCGCTGGCGTTTGTTAACGGGTGCAGCTTAGGCGATAGGATTGGCCCGTCAAAGGGAATTCTCGCGGCCATTTCCCCGGTGGCGGGGGCAGAATTGCGTGCTGCTGAAAAGCAAAGAGCCCCGAGATTTCCCCGGAGCCCTGTTCGAATTCACGCAAATCTCAACAGGGATCAATAACGGTAATGCTCGCTCTTGAACGGCCCGCTCACGTTTACCCCGATATAATCGGCCTGATCTTTGCGAAGCTCCGTCAGCTTGACGCCAATTTTCTTCAAATGAAGCCGCGCGACCTTTTCGTCCAGCTCTTTGGGCAGGATATACACGCCGGGCTTATAGGCGCTGCCGTTGGCCCAAAGTTCGATCTGCGCCAGCACCTGATTGGTGAACGAGGCCGACATCACGAACGACGGGTGCCCGGTGGCGTTGCCAAGGTTCAAAAGTCGGCCCTCGGACAAAAGGATGATCCGGTGCCCGTTCGGCATCTCGATCATATCCACCTGTTCTTTGATGTTGGTCCATTTGTGGTTTTTCAGCGCGGCCACCTGAATTTCGTTGTCGAAATGGCCGATGTTGCCGACGATCGCCATATCCTTCATCTCGCGGATATGCTCGATGCGGATCACGTCGCGGTTTCCGGTTGTGGTGATGAAAATGTCCGCCGCTGCGACCACGTCTTCCAGCAGCACAACTTCGAACCCGTCCATCGCGGCCTGAAGCGCGCAGATCGGATCAACCTCGGTCACCTTGACCCGCGCACCGGCGCCCTGAAGCGAGGCCGCCGAGCCTTTGCCCACATCGCCGTATCCGCAAACGACGGCCACTTTGCCCGCCATCATCGTGTCCGTTGCGCGGCGGATTCCGTCCACCAGCGATTCCTTGCAGCCGTATTTGTTGTCAAACTTCGACTTGGTCACCGAATCGTTCACGTTGATCGCGGGGAAGGGCAGCTGGCCGTTCTTGTGCAGATCATACAGGCGGTGAACGCCGGTCGTGGTTTCTTCGGACACGCCTTTGATATCCGCACGGGTTTTCGCAAACCAGCCGGGGCTTTGCTTCATCCGTTTTTGGATCTGCAGCTTGATCACTTCTTCTTCTTCGGACTGCGGAACCGACAGCACATCTTCGCCCGCTTCCATCCGCGCGCCCAGAAGCACGTAAAGCGTCGCATCGCCGCCGTCGTCCAGGATCATGTTCGCGCCTTCAGGGAACATGAACGAGCGGTCAAGATAATCCCAATGCTCGGTCAGGGTCTGGCCCTTGACCGCGAAAACCGGAGTGCCGCCGGCGGCAATCGCCGCCGCCGCGTGGTCTTGCGTCGAGAAAATGTTGCACGAAGCCCAGCGCACATCCGCGCCCAGCGCGGTCAGCGTCTCAATCAGCGCTGCGGTCTGAATCGTCATGTGCAGCGAGCCGACAATCCGCGCGCCTTTCAGCGGCTTGCTGATGCCGAATTCCTCGCGGCAGGCCATCAGGCCCGGCATTTCGGTTTCAGCGATGGTCAGCTCTTTGCGGCCAAACTCGGCCAGTGCGATATCCTTGACGATGTAATCCATGTGCCCTGCTCATATCCTGTGAATTTGGGGTGCATTTAGCACCAAGGGTGCCGCCCGGCAATGGCTGGGGGGTTTCAAGCGTGCAACCTGCGGTAAAACCTCGCCTTGTTGCGCCTTCGGTGCTAATCAAACGGTAAAAATGGGGGGTAGATGAAGGGTTTCCTTAAAAACCCGGCACGGCTGGTGCCGTTGGCCTTTCTTTTGGTCATCGCGCTTGGAACCGCCGCCCTTATGGTGCCGATCGCCGCGACCGGACCACAGGCGCCGGGCTTTTTGACCGCGCTTTTTGTCGCCACCTCTGCGATTGGCGTGACCGGCTTGTCCACAGTTGACACCGCCACTTATTGGACGGGGTTCGGGCAGGGCGTCATCTATATCCTGTTCCACATTGGCGGATTTGGCATCATGTCCGCCGCCACGCTTCTGGGCATGATCGTGTCGCGCCGCATCGGGCTTGGCCGCCAACTGGCCGTGCAATCCGAAGCGCGCGGCATTGCCCCGGTGGATGTGCGCTCGGTGCTGAAATTCGTGCTGGTGACGGCCTTGGTGATCGAGGCCATCGGCATCGCGATCTTGACCCCGCGCATCATGTCCTATGGCGAGCCCTTTGCCGAGGCGCTTTGGCATGCGGCGTTTCACATCGGAGCCGCCTTTACCAATGCGGGCTTTTCCAATTACGCCGCAGGTTATACCCCGTTTGCGGGCGATTTGGTGATGCAGGCGCCCATCATGGCGGCGATCATTGTCGGCGGCCTTGGCCTGCCGGTGTTGCATGATCTGCGCGCACGCAAGCGGAGCCGGTGGTCTTTGCATACCCGGCTGACGCTGTGGGGGTCTGCCGGATTGACCCTGCTTGGGACATGCGCCGTGCTGATCTTTGAATGGTCCAACCCCGGCACGCTTGGCACTATGGGCATCGGCGAAAAGGTGTTGAACGCGCTTTTTCACACGGTCAACACCCGCTCTTGCGGGCTGAACAGCTTTGACACCGGCGCGATCACCGAAGAGACGATGATGCTGACCTATGCCTTCATGTTGACGGGCGCGGGCAGCGCGGGCACCGGCGGGGGCATCAAGGTGACGACGGTGATGATCATGATGCTTGCCGTCTGGAGCGAGCTGCGCGGCGATCCTGACACAACCGCCTTTGGCCGGCGTATCTCGCCCGGCGTTCTGCGCGAGGCGATGACCGTCACGGCGCTGTCCGTCGGGATTTTGATGCTGGCCACCATGGTGCTGCGCGGGTTGACCGATCTGCCTTTGAACCGGCTGATTTTCGAAGCCATCTCGGCCTTTGGCAATGTCGGCCTGTCTATGGGCATCACCGCCAAACTGCCGCCAGCCGCGCAACTTGTCATCATTGCCTTGATGTATCTTGGCCGTGTCGGCATCGTCACCTTTGCCATCGGCCTGGCCCTGCGCCCGCGCCGCACTGATTTCCGCTATCCAGAGGAGCGTCCAAGTGTTGGGTAAAAAATTCGTCCCCGCCACAGATTCTGTTGTGGTGATCGGCCTTGGCCGGTTTGGTGCCGCCGTTGCAAAAAGCCTGGCCGCCTTGGGCCATGACGTTCTGGGCATCGACGAAAATGCGGATCTTGTGCAGGAAATGTCGGGCGTTCTGACCCATGTGGTGCAGGCCAACACCACAAATGTCGAAACCCTGCGGCAGTTGAATGTCGCGGATTTTCAGCATGGTGTGGTCGCCATCGGCTCTGATCTGGAAGCGTCGGTTCTGTCGGTTTTGGCCCTGTCCGAACTTGGCGTGCCCGACATCTGGGCCAAAGCGGTGACCGAGCGTCATGGCAAGATTCTGGAACGTACCGGCGCGCATCATGTCGTTTACCCCGAGGTGACGATGGGCGAGCGGGTGGCCCATCTCGTCACCTCGAAAATCATCGACTTCATCGAATTTGACGATGATTTCGCCATCGCCAAAACCCGCGCCCCTGTGGATGTTTTGAACAAAACCCTCGCCGAAAGCGAACTGCGCCGGGTTTACAACGTCACCATCGTCGGCATCAAACGCCCCGGCGAGGATTTCACCTATGGCCGCCCCGACACCCTGGTCCGCCCCGGTGATCTGCTGATCGTCGCGGGCCCGACGCGTGAAGTCGAAGCTTTCGCAGGCAAGACATGACCAAGCCGCCCCGCGCCTGGCAACGCATGCTTTCGGGTCGCAGGCTTGACTTGCTGGATCCGACCCCGATGGACATCGAGATCGAGGATATCGCCCACGGTCTGGCCTTTGTGGCGCGCTGGAACGGCCAGACGCGCGGCGATTTCGCCTATTCGGTGGCCGAACATTCGCTGTTGGTCGAAGAGATTTTTGCGCGCACCGGCGGCGCTTTGGTGACGCCGCGCTGGCAACTCGCGGCCATGTTGCACGACGCGCCGGAATATGTGATCGGCGACATGATCAATCCGGTGAAATCTGCGGTCGGCCCCGCCTATGGCGAGTTGGACCTGCGCCTGACCGCCGCCGTTCACCTGCGCTTTGGTCTGCCCGCCGCGCTGCCTTTGCCGGTCAAGAAAGCCATCAAGGTGGCCGACAAGATTTCGGCTTGGCTCGAAGCGGTGAACATTGCCGGGTTCGCCATGGACGAGGCGGACAAGCTGTTCGGCAAGCCGCCCGCCGAGGTGATCCGGGGCCTTGGGATAAAGCTGCGCCCCCCTGCGCAGGTGCGGGCCGAGTACATCGCGCGCGTCTCGCAGCTTTTGGCGGCGATTTCGGGTTAGACTCCGGGCCTTTGTCGCGCATTGACAGCACCTTTCCGGCTGCGCTAAGGCAGATCGTCCCCAATCCCGGGGGCCAAGTCTCCGCGACCTTGTAAAAACGGATTCCAAATGAAAACGCTTATTCTTGGCATTTGTGCCATGTCTGTCCTTGTCGTGGCTTCCAACATTCTGGTCCAGTTTCCGATCGGCAACTGGCTGACATGGGGCGCCTTCAGCTATCCATTGACCTTTTTGGTGTCTGAACTGGTGAACCGGTTCGATGGCGTGGCCGCCGCCCGCCGTGTGGTGCTGGTCGGTTTCATCGTCGGTCTGGTCTGCTCGCTGATCGGCACCCAGATCATGGGCGAATTCGGCCCCTACGTCACACTGCGCATCGCGCTCGGTTCCGGCCTTGCGTTTTTCGTCAGCCAGATGCTCGATATCCACCTTTTCGACCGCCTGCGCCGCAGCGCGTGGTGGCGCGCGCCCTTGCTGTCCGGGCTGATCGCCTCGTCGATCGACACGGCGATTTTCTTTACCGTCGCCTTCTCCGCCGCCCTGATCTGGATCGAGCCTTCGAACGATGTGTCTTGGGCAACTGGCCCGGTTCCGCTGCTCGGCTTCGGCGCGCTCGTGCCGCTTTGGGCCTCTCTGGCGCTGGCAGATTGGGGTGTAAAAGTCCTTGTCGACCTCTTCGCCCTGATGCCGTTTCGGCTGGCCATCGGAAAAATTGCCGCAAATAGTGTGTAAAAAGTTTTGACAAACACAAAATCTGTGTCAACCTCCCCCTATCGGCAACCATTTGAAAGGAGGTGATCCAGTGTCTAGAGTGATGTTGGAGAGTTGTGTCGGGACAGTCTTCGGGAGGGATTTTTAAGGGCAGACCCTTGAAATGATCGCGAAGATTGGGCGATGGACCTAACTGGCCCACCTCCTAGAAACTCGGGAAGGGTCGCTGTTTACGGCGACCCTTTCTCTTTTGCGCCTGCGCGGATAGCTTTGCCGAATGTTGCGGATCACGGATTCAGTTCACATCGCCGACTGGGAATTGTCGGAAACCTTCGTGCGCTCTTCGGGGCCGGGCGGGCAGAATGTGAACAAGGTTTCAACCGCCGTCGAGCTGCGATTTGAAGCGGACCGTTCGCCCCATCTGACCCCGCAAGTCAAAGTCCGGCTGAAAAAGCTGGCCGGCCGGCGCTGGACGCTGGAAGGGTGCCTTGTGCTGCAGGTCGAAGACACCCGCTCGCAAGCGCAAAACCGCGAACTTGCCCGAGAGCGCCTTGCCGATCTGATCCGCGCCGCCCTTGTTGTGCCCAAACGGCGCATCGCGACCAAGCCAACCTTGGGCAGTCAGCGCCGTCGGATCGCCGCCAAAGTGCAGCGCGGCGAGATCAAGGCGGGTCGCGGCAAGGTCGAAGATGAAGAGTAAAAGCGCGGCCACGGCGCTTCATAAACTGGCCGCCGAGGCAGCCGGACATTGGAACGGCACCGTCACCAAATTGATCGTAAACCGCGAAAACGCCGTCTTTGAAATGCAAACTCCATCCGGCCGTGCAGCGTTGCGATTGCACCGGCAGGGGTACCAAAGCGATGCCGCGGTCACGTCAGAGCTGTGGTGGTGCACCGCCCTCGCCGCCGCCGGGGTCAGCGTTCCGACCGCGTTGAAGGCAGATCAGGGGTATCTTGTTACCCTGCCAAACGGGCAGAAGGCCTCGGCCATCGCCTGGGTTGAGGGGCAGGCCATTGGCGCGGCCCGGCGGCCATTTGAGCTGCCCCTTGATACCCTTCTGGCTCTGCACCACCAGTTGGGCCAGCTTTTGTCTTCGGTTCATCGCAAGACGGACCAGCTGACATTGCCGCCAGATTTTGCCCGCTCCCGCTGGGACATTCCCGGGTTGGTGGGCGAGGCCCCCTTTTGGGGACGGTTTTGGGACCATCCCGCCGCCACCCCGCGCCAGCGCGATCTGCTGCTGCGCGCCCGCGAATTTCTGCAAGACCGGCTGCACCGGTATGTGGCCAGGGGCGGCGATTTTGGCCTGATCCACGCCGACGTTCTGCGCGAAAATGTGTTTGTGGACGGCCGCTCACTCACCCTGATCGACTTCGACGACAGCGGTTTTGGCTTTCGTCTTTACGATTTGGGAACCGCGCTGTCGCAAAGCCTTGACGAGCCGGCGTATGTCCGGATCAGGGACGCGCTGATGCAGGGGTATGGAACGCAAGACATTGAAATGGTTGAGCTGTTCACTCTGGCCCGCTGCTGTGCGTCAGTGGGATGGATGATGCCAAGACTGGCACCGGGTGACGAGATCCATCAAAAACACCTCACGCGAGCCTGTGATTTGGCTGAAAAATTGCTGCCCTAAACCTGTAGCACTTGCGCCGTCTGTTGCCCGACGTGAAACACCCGTTTGTACCGCTCTATCTCCGCGGCCGGACCCATCGCCTTATTCGGATTGTCGGAAAGTTTGACCGTCGGCCGCCCGTTCGCCGAAACGGCCTTGCACACCATGCTGAACGGCGCGAGCCGGTCACCGGATGCCAAGCCATTGAAATCATTTGTAAGCATCGTGCCCCAGCCAAAGGACACCTTCACGCGCCCGCTGAACCTTGCAGACAGGGCCTCGATCTCAGGCACATCAAGCCCGTCGGAAAAAATCACCAACTTTTCCGTGGGATCCTCGCCGCGATCCTTCCACCAGCGGATCGCCGTCTCCGCCCCGGTTGCAGCATCGCCGCTGTCTATGCGGATGCCGGTCCAACTGGCCAGCCAATCGGGCGCATTGCGCAAAAATCCCTCGGTCCCATAGGTGTCGGGCAACATGATTCGCAGGTTTCCGTCATGTTCGTCCTGCCAATCGGCCAAGACCTGATAAGGTGCCTTTGCAAGTTCGGCGTCAGAATTGGCCAGCGCGGAATAGACCATCGGCAATTCATGCGCGTTGGTGCCGATGGCTTCGATATCGCTGCGCATGGCGATGCGGCAATTGGATGTGCCGGTAAACCGATCCCCCAGACCCTCGCGCATCGCCTGAACGCACCAATCCTGCCACAAAAAGCCGTGCCTTCTGCGGGTTCCAAAATCCGCGATGCGCAAATTGGGGATCGCCCGCAAGCGTTCGATCTTCTCCCACAGCCTGGCCATGGCCCGCGCATACAACACCTGCAGTTCGAACTTTCCCATTTCGCGCAGCACCGCGCGGCTGCGCAGTTCCATCAAAACCGAAAGCGCAGGAATCTCCCACAGCATAACCTCGGGCCAGGAGCCTTCGAAGCTCAACTCGAACTGACCGTCGCGCTTTTCCAGATGATAGGCCGGAAGGCGCATGTTTTCGAACCACTCCATAAAGTCGGACCGGAACATCTGCCGTTTGCCGTAAAAGGTATTGCCGCGCAGCCAGGTGCTTTCGCCCCGCGACAGGGACAAAGAGCGCACATGATCCAACTGCTCGCGCACCTCACCTTCGTCGATCACTTCGGCAAGGCGGATCTTGGACGAGCGGTTCATCACACTGAACGCCACCCGCGTGTCCGGCTTGTTTCGGAAAATAGACTGGCACATCAGCAGCTTGTAAAAATCGGTGTCAATCAATGACCGGACAATCGGATCAATTTTCCAATTGTGGTTGTAAACCCGCGTGGCGATATCAACCATTGACCGGCTCCCTTTGGAGTCTTTTAGAACGGGATCAAGGGGTTGAAAACTGCAATTCTGGTACGGGCCGTTGAAAACTCAGGCGGTCTTGGCGGATTGTTCCAGTTTGGCCTTGCGGCAATGGTCCGAGATGGTTCGAAACAGGACCTCACGTCGGAAGGGTTTGACCAGAAAGTCATCAAAACCGGCTTCCGTGCAGGCCTGACGATCTTCAAGCTGGTCTGAGGCAGTCAGGGCAAGGATCGGGCATCGTGGCCGTCCCAATTGCCGCTCTTTCAAACGAATCTCGCGAACGGCGGTCAAACCGTCCATCACCGGCATCGAAACGTCCATCAAGATCAGGTCCGGCGCGAGGTCTTCCCAGGCCTGTACGGCCGAAAGCCCATCTTCGACTTCGAACAGATCCGCCACTTGCCCGGTCAATACTTTCCGTAAGATCAACATGTTGGTTCGGTTATCTTCGGCCACCAAAAGCCGCAGGCCGGCGGTTTGGGTTGGCGCGGCAACGGTAGCCACGGGCAGAGCGGTCAATGCCGCAGCAAATGGCGCGGCAAAAATGAAACAGGATCCGGCCCCGCGTTGGCTGGTCACCGAGATGCGGCCGCCCATCTGTTCGGCGAGCATCGCGGAAATCGTAAGTCCAAGTCCCGTTCCGCCAAACCGGCGCGAGATCGAATCGTCTTCTTGGGTAAAGCTGTCAAAAATGGAGGCCATCCGCGCCGGATCAATTCCAATACCCGTGTCCCGCACCCGGAATTCCAAGCCATCCGCGGTCCGGGCCAACTCCACCGCGACGCTGCCAATGGCGGTAAATTTCAACGCATTGCCAACGAGATTGATCAAAATCTGCCGCAGCTTTCCCTGATCGCCGTGCACAAAAAGACCATCCCCCGCCAGATCTTCTGGTGGTTGGAAGAGTAGATCCAAGCCCTTCTTGCGGGCTTCGTGTGTCAGCAGACGCAGGACATTCTGTATGGTTGCAAGGACATCAAACGCCTTGTTGTCCAACGCCGAGGTGCCGGATTGAAGTTTGGACAGATCCAGAATGTCATTGATCAATCGCAACAAGGAACGCCCCGATTCCAGAACGGTTTCGACGTATTCGCGCTGAAGCGTGTTCATCGGCGTTTCAATCAAAAGCTCGGAAATACCGATGACGCCGTTTAGCGGGGTGCGGATCTCATGGCTCATGTTCGCCAAAAAGCGCGATTTCATCTGGGCGGCGGCTTCGGCATTCTCTCGGGCTTGGGCCAGCTCGGCCTCCCGCTGCTTTGCTTGCGTTATTTCCCGCTCAATCGCGAGATACGCCACAAACTGACCCTCGGCATCGTGGATCGGAATGATCGAGGTGTCGACCCAATAGCCCGCGCCGCTTTTGCCCCGATTGAAGATTTCGATCCGGAGTGGTGTTTTATTTTGACGGGAATCTCGTAACTTTTCAATGGTTTCCGGGGCCGTTTCCGGCGCGTTCAAAAGATCGTAGGGACGCTGTCCAACTGCATCGTCAAAGGCGAATCCGGTGATCCTGGTAAAGGCCTCGTTCACCCATGTGTAGCGGTCATCGGCGTCCAGAAAAACGATGGCGTCGTTGGCATGTTGCGCCGCAAGCGCCAGCCATTGATCCATTTTTCCGCTTGCGATGGCTTCGTCTTTACCGCGTCGCAATTCGGCATTCCGGTTGAACATGGAGCGTTCAACAGTTTGATGCTTGGCAAAGCCGCGTTCGACCTGGCGGATGAACATGATGGTGGTGAGAACCAGGATCCCCGCCGAAGCCAGGAAAAGAAAGACGCTCTTGGGCGTTTCATGCGGGTGGACGGAGCCGTCAATCACCATAAAGGCCATGGCAATGCTGATGACGGCAAATTTTGCATCCGCGCCGAGCCGGAAATAGGGTCTGGCGATGCCGATATCAATGGCGACGCCGACCAGAAAAGCCACGACGAAAAAGGACACTTCAGGAACGTTGGCGGACCGCAGGCAAAGTTCCAGCGCAAGCATCAGTGCTGAAACCTGTAGTGCGCCGCTCACGGCGGCGAGGCGATGCAGGTTTGCGTTTATCGCGCCGTTGCGCATTTTTTGCGACAAATGGCGCAATGCCAAACAGTCGAACGCGTCACCGGCGACGATCAGGGCAGCCACAATCAACCCCAAAATCGCGGAAATACCGATCCCGACAACCACCGCGCCAAGCAGACCAAGCACTTGCCGGTTCCAGAAGTAGCGCACCCGCCCCAAAGCAAAGCGCAGCAACAGCCCATCAGGACCGGTGTGGGCGTCGAATTCGGCGGACGCTATTTCTGCTGGCGATACGGTCAAGCTGAGGCCCTGATTGCGGGAGGTTCCCAAAATCTAAGGCAGCACGCTTAAGAAATGCTGAACTTAACCTGCGAGTGTCACCCCGGCATCGCGCATCATCTTTTGCGCGACCTGCAGCGACCCGCCAAGATCGATCGCCCGGCAGTCGCCCATTGAAACCGTCGCGGAAAAACCCAGCTTTGCGGCGTCAATCGCCGAAAAAGCCACACAAAAATCGGTCGCCAAACCAACGAGCGTCACTGCCTTAACCCCGCGAGCGGAGAGATAGCCCACAAGGCCAGTCGGGGTGCGTTTGTCATTTTCAAAGAACGCCGAATAGCTGTCAACGGGCCTGCGAAAGCCTTTGCGGATGATCAGATGTGCCGGACCCGTCCGCAAATCGCGGTGAAATTCCGCGCCGTGAGTTCCTTGAATACAGTGATCCGGCCACAGGGTTTGCGGGCCATAGGGCATCTGGATCTGCGAAAAAGGCGCCGCACCGGGGTGCTGACTGGCAAAGGAAGAGTGCCCCACGGGGTGCCAGTCCTGGGTCAGAACGACGGCGCCGAAATCATCCATCATCGCGTTCACACTTGCAATGATCTGATCGCCGCCCGTCACAGCCAACGCGCCGCCGGGGCAGAAATCGTTCTGAATATCGACGACGATAAGGGCTTCATCCGGCTTGTGCATGGGGCGCTCCTTCAGCCTTCCTTGCGTAGGAAATGCATGACGATTGGTCAAGGATGCCGTGATGCGCGCAGTGGTATCTGGCGGAACAGGGCGGATTGGGCGTCAAAAGACGCCGCCTTTTCCGCTGCTCGCTGATCCGCTATAGAGCGGCGATGATCACCGTTGCCGCCTTGTACCACTTCACCCGTTTTGCCGACCCCGCTGCCCTGCGGGAGCCGCTGCTGGCCGTTGCCAACCAAAACGGCATCAAGGGCAGTCTTTTGCTCGCGACCGAAGGGATTAACGGGACGATTGCGGGGACAGCGGACGGCATTGCGGCCGTTCTGGACCATATCCGCGCCTTGCCGGGCTGCTCCGAACTGGAGTGGAAGGAAAGCCACACCGAAGCGCCCCCCTTTGGCCGGATGAAGGTGCGGATAAAGCGCGAGATTGTGACGATGGGCCAGCCGGATATCGACCCGAAGGCGCGGGTGGGGCACTATGTTGACGCGCAGGATTGGAATGCGCTGATCGCCTCGGAGGGGGTGGCGGTGATTGATACGCGGAACGATTACGAGGTTTCCATTGGCACCTTCGCGGGCGCGGTTAACCCTGACACGCGGTCCTTCGGCGCGTTTCCCGCGTGGTGGGAGGCGAACCACGCCAAGTTCGCGGGCAAGCGCATCGCGATGTTTTGCACCGGCGGAATTCGCTGCGAAAAGTCAACGAATTACCTTTTGGGACAAGGGGTTACGGATGTATTCCACCTGAAGGGCGGGATATTGAAATATCTGGAACAAGTGCCGGAAACGGACAGCCTTTGGCAGGGTGAATGCTTTGTCTTTGACGAGCGGGTGTCGGTCGGGCACGGGCTTGTCCCCGGCTCGCACCAGTTTTGCCGTGCCTGCCGCCGCCCCATTTTGCCGGAAGACCGCGCGCATCCCGATTACGAAGACGGCGTGTCATGCCACCACTGCCGGAGCGAGACGAGCGAAGCGGACCGTGCCCGTTACCGCGAGCGGCAAAAGCAGATGAAACTGGCCAAGGCGCGCGGCGCGGCGCATTTGGGCGGGTAAAGCGGCGGCTTTACGCCCGCAGCCCCACAACCCCGATCCCAAGCGTTTGCAGCACCTTCGCCTCGATCTGCGCGGCTTCCATGCCGGCAACGCGGTACATCGCCTCGGGGCTGGCCTGATCGATGAAAATGTCGGGCAGAACCATGGAGCGATACTTTAATCCCGTGTCAAACACGCCCTCTTCGGCCAAAAGCTGCGCGACGTGGCTGCCAAAACCGCCAATCGCGCCTTCTTCGATGGTGATCAGCGCCTCGTGATTGCGCGCAAGGTTCAAGATCATGTCGCGGTCAAGCGGTTTGGCAAAACGGGCATCGGCCACGGTTGGAGCCATGCCGCGCGCGCCAAGCGATTCGGCGGCTTTCAAGACCTCTGCCAAGCGCGTGCCAAAGGACAGGATCGCCACGCGCGACCCCTCGCGCATGATGCGGCCCTTGCCGATCTGCAGCGGAATACCCTTGGAGGGCATTTCAACGCCAACCCCTTCGCCGCGCGGAAACCGAAAGGCCGAGGGCCCGTCATTATGGGCAACAGCGGTGGCCACCATATGGACCAACTCTGCCTCGTCGGCGGCAGCCATGACGATGATTCCGGGCAGGTTTGTCAAAAACGCAACGTCGAACGCCCCGGCATGGGTGGCACCGTCCGCGCCCACCAAACCGGCGCGGTCGATGGCAAAGCGCACGGGAAGGCGCTGAATAGCGACGTCATGCACGACCTGATCATAGCCGCGCTGCAGAAATGTGGAATAAAGCGTGCAGAAGGGTTTCATGCCCCCAGCGGCCAGACCCGCCGAAAAGGTAACCGCGTGCTGCTCGGCAATGCCGACATCAAAGGTGCGCTTGGGAAAGCGGGCGGCGAACAGATCAAGGCCAGTGCCATCGGGCATCGCCGCCGTGATCGCAACGATCTTGCTGTCGGCCTCGGCCTCTTTGATCAGGCTTTGCGCGAAAACCTTGGTGTAACTGGGCGCGTTGGAGGGTGTTTTCTTCTGCTCGCCGGTGACAACATCAAACTTCGCGCGCGCATGCCCCCGGTCCGCCGCGTTTTCCGCCGGGGCATAGCCTTTGCCCTTTTTGGTGATCACATGGATCAGCATCGGCCCGCTCGCGCGTTCATACACGGTGCGCAAAACCGGCAGCAGCTGATCCAGATCGTGGCCGTCGATCGGGCCGACATAGGAAAAGCCAAGCTCTTCAAACATCGTCCCGCCAACCGACATGCCTTTCAGCATCTCTTTCGCCCGCCGCGCGCCTTCTTGCAAAGGCTCTGGCAGCAGGCTGACCATGCCTTTCGCCGCAGAGCGGAACTCTTGAAACGGCTGCTGCGCATAAAGCCGCGACAGATAAGACGACAGCGCCCCAACCGGCGGCGCAATCGACATTTCATTGTCGTTCAAGATCACGAACATCCGCTTTTTCAGATGGCCCGCGTTGTTCATTGCTTCAAACGCCATGCCAGCCGACATCGACCCATCGCCGATGACCGCCACCGCATCGCCCGGATCTCCGCCCAGATCGGCGGCCATGGTAAACCCCAGCGCCGCACTGATCGAGGTCGAAGAATGCGCTGCGCCAAAGGGATCATAGGGGGACTCAGAGCGCTTGGTGAACCCGCTCAGCCCGCCTTCGGTGCGCAGGGTGCGGATACGGTCGCGCCGCCCGGTCAGGATTTTATGCGGATAACATTGGTGCCCGACGTCCCAGATGATCTTGTCGCGCGGGGTGTTGAACACGGCATGCAGCGCCACCGTCAACTCGACCACGCCAAGACCCGCGCCAAGATGCCCGCCGGTCACCGACACCGCCGAAATCGTCTCGGCGCGCAACTCGTCCGCCAGTTGCCGCAACTCGCGGTCAGAAAAGCCCTTGATGTCAGATGGCAGTTTTACCCGGTCGAGGATCGGGGTTACGGGAAGCTCTGCCATGTCAAAACCCTTTCAGCTTTCGCGAGAAATAACGAAGTTCGCGGCTGCGATCAAGTTCTGCGCCCGTTCCCCATAGCCAAGCAAGTGATTTTCTGCCTGCGCAACAAGACTGCGCGCTTGCGCCTTGGCCGCATCGAGCCCCAGCAAGGAAACGAAGGTCGCCTTGCCCGCATCGGCATCTTTGCCGACGCGCTTGCCGGTCTTGGCGGCATCGCCCGTCACGTCCAGCACGTCATCGGCGATCTGAAACGCAAGGCCGAGACAATCGGCATAAGCGCGCAAGGGGGCGGGATCGGCGCGGGCGATGATTGCCCCGGCCTCGGCCGAAAAGCGGATCAGCGCGCCCGTCTTACCGTTTTGCAGCCGCGTGATCTGCGGCAGGGTCAGCGGCGTGGCCGCCGTTTCCGCCGCGATATCAAGAGCTTGACCAAGCACCATCCCCTCGGCCCCCGATGCGCGCGCAAGGCCCGCGACCAGATCGATCCGCGCTTCAGCCCCGCCAAGCGCCGGATCGCACAGAAGTTCAAACGCGAGGGTTTGCAAGGCGTCGCCCGCCAGAACCGCCGTCGCCTCGGTCCATTTCACATGAACGGTCGGCAGTCCGCGCCGCAGGTCATCGTTATCCATGCAGGGCATATCGTCATGCACCAGCGAATAGGCGTGCAGCGCCTCGACCGCCGCAGCGGCCGCCATGGCCTGATCGGCCGCAACGCCCAGCATCCGCGCGGATTCCAGCACCAAAAACCCGCGCAGCCGCTTTCCGCCCTGCACCGCATAGCGCATCGCCTGCACCACGGGTTCATCGCCCATCCCGGCCATGGCAAGCTGAAGGCGCCGCTCTATCGCTGTGGCGTCACTGGCAATCAGCGCGGAAAAGCTCACATTCCCTCCGCCGGGGTGGTGCCGACAGCGCGGCCTTCTTGCACGCGGATCATTTCAACCTTGGCCTCGGCATCCTTCAGCTTGCCCGCGCAATGCGCTTTCAGCGCCGCGCCGCGCTCGTAAAGGGCGATGGATTGTTCCAGTGCGACATCGCCGCGCTCCAGCTGCCCCACGACAGCTTCAAGCGCCGCCATGGCCTCTTCAAAGCTCATTTCAGTCACGGGCTTATCGCTCATCCCTCACCCTTCCCAATTCGCTGACATGTCCGGCCACGCAGGCCGCCAATGCGTGCAGATCATAGCCGCCCTCCAGACAGGATACCACCCGGCCCGCACAACAGCGATCCGCCAGATCGCAAATCGCCCGCGTCAGCCATTCAAAGTCTGCCACTTGCCAGCAAAGCCCGGCCAAGGGGTCGTCTTCATGGGCATCAAATCCGGCGGACAGGATCACGAGTTCAGGTTCCCACTGCGCAAGGTGTTCAAGAACGGGGGACCAAGCCGCGCGCATTTCAGGACCACCCGACCCCTCGCGCAGCGGCAGGTTGGTGATCTGGCCATGCGCGCCACATTCGCGCACGTTGCCCGATCCCGGATAAAGCGGCATCTGATGGCTGGAGACAAAGCGCACGCGCGGCTCGTCCCACAGCAGATCCTGCGTGCCATTGCCGTGATGCACATCGAAATCCAGCACCGCCACCCGCGAAAGTCTATGCACGTCAAGCGCCCGCTTGGCCGCAATCGCCACGGTGCCGAACAGACAAAACCCCATCGCGGTTTGCCGTTCGGCATGATGACCGGGCGGGCGCGCGGCGACGAAGGCGCGCGTGCCGTTGCCCATGACATGATCCACCGCATGGCAAGCCCCGCCAACCGCCCGCATCGCCGCTGTGTAAGTCCCCGGCGACACATAGGTATCGCCGTCCATCTGCGTCCAGCCCTCGGCCGGAACTGCTGCTTTCACCCGGTCATGATAGGCGCCGGGATGGCAGCGCAGCACATCGCTTACGTCTCCCATCGGGCAGGGCGCGCGGTCAATCTGCAAGCCGCTCAACCCCTTTTCGACCGCCAAAAGGCGAGCTGACCGCTCTGGATGTCCGTTCGGAGTGATGTGCTGCAGGCAATCGTCATGGCTAAGGACTAAAACCACCTGACCCCCTTAATCCGGCTGCAACATATACCCCTCGCCCCGCACCGTTTGCAGATAGCGGGGTTGCTTGGGGTCTTCTTCGATCTTGCGTCGCAGGCGGGTGATCTGAACATCGACCGCCCGTTCCTGACCGCCGCCGTCCTCGCGCGGCATATCCCCGGCCAAAGCCTCGCGGCTTAGCGCAGTGCCGGGGTTCGACGACAAACGGCGCATCAGCGCGGCCTCCGTCGCGGTCAGCCGCACCGACTCGGCTCCGTGCCACAACTCGCCCCGGTCCAGATCATAGCGTACCGCGCCAAGGTGCAAAACGCGCGGCGCTTCGGTGCCTTTCATCTGCGGCACCCGCCGCAGAATGGCGTTGATGCGCAGCAGCAGCTCGCGCGGTTCAAACGGTTTGACCAAATAGTCATCCGCCCCCGCTTCCAACCCTTCGATCCGGTTCGCCGTCTCGCCTTTGGCGGTCAGCAAAAGGATCGGCACCGCCATGCTTTTGCGCAGATCTCGGGTCAGCGCCATACCGTTTTCGCCCGGCATCATCACATCAAGGATCAGCATATCAAATTCCAGCCCGCCAAGCAGACGGCGCGCCTGAGCGGCATCGCGGGCGATCGACACCAGAAAGCCGTTCCGTATCAGGAACTTCTGCAACAGCCCGCGAATGCGTTCGTCATCGTCCACGACCAGAAGATGCGGCTGAACCTCGTTCATTTGCCACCCTCCAGCATGCGTTGGAATTGGCGCAGCATTTCGGGGTCCATCATCGCCTCCAGCACGGTGCGAAACCCTTGCACCGCCTGCGGCCCTGCCGCGCGGTAGGCCGCCCGCATCCGGGCGCGCTGCGCATCGGACAACTCGCGCTCCAAGGCCGCGCCCTTTTCGGTCAGGTACAAATGCCGCTCCCGTTTGTCTTTTTTGCCAACCCGCGCTTCGACCAGCGCATCATCGAAAAGCGTGCGCAGAACCCGGTTCAGACTTTGCTTCGTCACCCCCAGAATCGCCAGAAGATTGCCCACCGTCGTGCCCGGAGATCGGTGCACAAAATGCAGCGCCCGGTGATGCGCCCGGCCATAATCCAGATTTTCAAGAATGCGGTCCGGGTCAGCCGTAAATCCGCGATAGGCAAAGAACATCGCCTCGATCCCTTTGCGCAGCTGCTCATCGGTCAGGTAAAGCAGGCTTTCGCCGCTTAAAGAGGTGCTTGGCTTGGAATTCTCCATCGGCGTCTCCTTTGGGCTAACGATACGTCAGCGTTGTTGACACTCCAAGTTCAAAAGCTTACCAGTTTTGCAATTTGGCGCAATATTATGTCCGAAACGGACCATTTTGCCGCAACATTCGCAAACGGAGACTGAATATGGCCGGATATGACGATCGCGACGGGTTCATCTGGATGGATGGCAAACTGGTGGATTGGCGCAGCGCCAATGTGCATATCCTGACCCACGCCTTGCACTATGCCAGCGCGGTGTTTGAAGGTGAGCGGTGCTACAACGGCAAGATCTTCAAATCGACCCAACATTCAGAGCGTCTGCGCATGTCGGGCGAGCTGCTGGACATGCCTTTGCCGTTTTCGGTGGCCGAGATTAACGCGGCCAAAGAGGCGGTGCTGAAAGCCAATAACCTGACCGACGCCTATGTGCGGGCCATCGCCTGGCGCGGCGCGGGCGAGGATATGGGTGTCGCGTCCAAGCGCAATCCGATCCGGCTGGCTGTGGCCTGCTGGACCTGGGGCAGCTATTACGGCGATGCCAAGTTCAAGGGCGCGAAACTGGACATCGCCAAGTGGAAACGCCCCAGCCCCGAAACCATTCCCCACGCTGCCAAAGCCGCCGGTCTTTATATGATCTGCACCATGTCCAAACACGCCGCCGAGGCGAAGGGCTGTTCAGACGCGATGATGATGGATTATCGCGGCTATGTGGCCGAGGCGACTGGCGCGAATATCTTTTTCGTGCGCGACGGCGAAGTGCACACGCCAATGGCCGACTGCATCTTGAACGGCATCACCCGTCAAACCGTGATCGGCATGCTGCGCGATATGCAGATCACGGTGCACGAGCGGCACATCCTGCCGTCAGAGCTGGAAAGCTTTCAGCAATGTTGGCTGACCGGCACCGCCGCCGAGGTGACACCGGTGGGGCAGATCGGCGATTACATGTTCGAAGTGGGTGAGATCACCAAGCGCGTGTCGATGGAATACGAAAAGCTCGTGCGCGCCTGACGCGCGGGTTTTCGCCGGGGGGCATCGCAATTGATCCCCGGCGTGCCTACATCGTTTGGTGAGTAACCCAAAAGGTCCAACCATGTGGCTTTTCGCCATCTTTATCGCGGTCCCGCTGATCGAGATCGCCTTGTTCATCCAAGTGGGCGGTTGGCTGACGCTTTGGCCGACGCTGGCCATCGTGCTTGGCACCGCCGTGGTCGGCACCTGGCTTTTGCGCTGGCAAGGCAGCCAGGTCTTGCGTGATCTGCAACAGGAAATGCACGCTCTCGGCAACCCGCTGTCGCCGCTTGCCCATGGCGCGCTTATTCTGGTCGGCGGGGTCATGATGATTCTGCCGGGCTTTTTCACCGACTGCCTTGGCATTTTGCTGATGATCCCGCCCGTCCGCAGTCTGGTCATCCGCCTGATCCTTGCGCGCATATCGGCCAAAACCCTGTCGGGTTTTGCCTTTTCCAGCGGCCAAACCCGTGACAGCGGCGTGATTGACGGCGATTTTTCCGAAATACCGCCAAATGATCCGCAAAACCCTGCCCCCTCCGGCTGGACCCGCCATTGAGGCTTGGCAGGCAACCTGTTAGGAACCCTGCCAACATCTTGCCTTCAGGGAGACTGGGAATGGCTGAAGAAACCGGCGCGGCACCGCAAGTTCGCATGCAGGTCATGGCGCAATACGTCAAGGACATGTCGTTTGAAAACATGGTCGCGCAAAAGGGTCTGACCTCGTCCGAAGTTCAGCCCGATATTCAGGTCGCCGTTTCGCTGGATGCGCGCAAACGGGCGCAGGAAAATCATTATGATGTCACCACGAAATTCAAGGTGACGAACAAGAACAAGACCAACGGCGAGACGCTGTTCTTGATGGAGCTGGAATATGGCGGCGTTTTCCTGATTGAAAACGTGCCAGACGAGCAGCTGCATCCCTTCTTGATGATCGAATGCCCCCGGATGCTGTTCCCCTATGTCCGCCGCATCATTTCTGACGTGACGCGCGATGGCGGCTTTCCGCCCCTGAACATCGAAGCGGTCGATTTTCTGGCCCTGTACCGCCAGGAAGTGGCCCGCCGCGCGCAGGCGCAGGCCGCGGCGGCGCCTTTGGCCAACTGACAGGTGGCGCAGGGGCTGGCTTGGCCCCTGCTGCGCACCGCACCTATCATCACTTGCACGGTTCCCGCGGTCCGCCTCGGGCGTCATGCCGGGCCCCAGATTGAAAATCTGCGGTCCCTTGGGGAACGCCTCCGCGACGTTTCGCGGCCCCCTGAAATCGCCCGGCACACCTTACTCGGCGCGCTGATCAGGCCGATCGGTTGTGCCGAAGTTTCGGGGCTAAGGTCGCTGATTGTAACGCCGTTCAGAGCCGGATATGCCTGTGGCATGACATATCACATGCCCAGCCCTACCCAGCCGTTCAAGATCGGCACCCGCGGATCGCCGCTTGCATTGTGGCAAGCGCATGAGGTGCGCCGTTGCCTTGGCGCGGCCTTTGGCCTGCCGGAGGCTGCCTTTGAAATCGTGGTGATCAAGGTCACGGGCGATCAGATTCAAGACAAGGCGCTGAAGGATATCGGCGGCAAGGGTCTGTTCACGCGCGAGATTGAAGAGGCGCTTGCGCAGGGCGCGATCGACATTGCCGTACATTCGATGAAAGACATGCCGACGCGACAACCGGATGGGCTGATGCTCGATTGCTATTTGCCGCGAGAGGATGTCCGCGATGGCTTTGTCAGCCCCGAAGCGGCTCGGCTGGCCGATCTGCCGCAGGGCGCCACGATTGGGTCCAGCTCATTGCGGCGGCGGGCGCAATTGCTGCACCGCCGTCCCGATCTGAACCTTGTGGAGTTCCGGGGCAATGTTCAAACCCGGATGAAAAAACTGAATGACGGTGTGGCGCAGGCGACTTTGCTGGCGATGGCGGGGCTGAACCGGCTTGGGATGGCGCATGTCGCACGCGGGCCGATCGAGGTGGAGGAGATGCTGCCCGCTGTGGCGCAAGGTGCGATTGGTGTTGAGCGCCGGATCGCGGACCCAAGGGCAGAGGCGATGCTGGCCGCGATCCATCATGGACCGACAGGCCTGCAGTTGGCGAGCGAACGCAGCTTTCTGGCGCGGCTGGACGGATCTTGTCAGACGCCCATCGCGGGCCTTGCGGTGCTGGAAGGCGAACACCTTTGGCTGCGCGGCGAGATATTGCAACTGGACGGCGCGCGCGTGGTCAGCGGCGAAATTCGAGGCGCCGCGGGCGACGGCCCCGCACTGGGCCGCGCGCTTGGTGAAGAGCTGCTTGGCCGGGCTGGCCCCGGTTTTTTCGATTGAGTGCAGCGCGTTGACGCTTTAGGCGAGGGCCAGCCGGCGCGCCTCGCCAAAAGACACCAAGCGGCCCGACGCTTCGTCCCACAAATGCAGGCGCACCGACTTCAGGCTTTCCAGGATCGTCAACCGTTGCGCATCGGCCAGTTCGGCATGATCGCGCAGCACCTCGGTCAGGCGGTAAAACGGGATGCGGCTGTACAGATGATGGACGTGGTGGATGCCGATGTTCGCGGTCATCCAGCGCAGCGGGGCCGGCATGACATAGTGCGAAGAGCCTTCCAGCGCCGATTCGTGAACCTGCCACGACTCGCTTTTGGTCCAATGGGTCGTCTCAAACTGATGCTGCACGTAAAACAGCCACACGCCAATGGTGGCCGCGATGATCGATGTCGGCAGGAAAATCAGCACGACCGGCATCAAACCGCCAAGCCAGATCATCAGGCCAACCGCAATGGCCAGAATCGCATTGGTCCCCATGGCGGAGGTCCAGTACCGCCAGCCTTGATTCATCAGACCAAAGGGAAGACGGTTTTGCAGAATGAACAGATAGCTTGGGGCCAGAACGAACAGCACGACCGGATTCCGGTAGAGCCGGTACAAGAAACGGCCCATCCGGCCACGCGATTGATATTCGGCCACGGTCAGCGTCAGAACATCGCCAACGCCGCGCTGATCAAGATTGCCATGCGTGGCGTGATGAATCGAATGCGCCTTTCGCCAAACATCATAAGGCGTCAGCGTCAGCACCCCCAGCGCGCGGCCAACCCAATCGCCGACGGTGCGGCTGCGAAAATAGCTGGAATGTCCGCAATCGTGCTGAATGGCAAATATGCGCACCAAAAAGCCGCCGTTCAGCACCGCAAGCGCAAAGGCGAGCCAATAGCTGACCGAAAGGCTGATCCAGGCGAGCGCCCAAAGCGCCACAAACGGCACGAGTGTCGCGATCAGTTCCCAAACGGATCGGCCGGTCGAAGGTTCGCGGTATTTCGCAAGAATCTGAACCCAATCGCGCGCATCGCGCGGCGCCAACTCGTCCGATTTTTCTTGCATCGTCAGCCTTCCTGCCTTCGTTATTCGGCCCGATCATTGGACCTTTGGGCATTTTAACAGCCCTTCGTTAACGGACATTCCACGCTATTGCTGGTTTGTCCAGTCTGTCGTCACGCAACAGAATGTGAGCGCGCCGGTCAACCTTGGGCGATTCCAGCTTCGGCGGCGATTTCCCGCGCCGATTTGCGCGCCCGTTCGGTGGCTGATTTCAGCTGCCCACACGCCGCCATGATATCCTCGCCGCGCGGTTTGCGAATCGGGCTGGAATAGCCGGCATTGAAGATGATGTTGGCAAAAGCCTCGATCCGGTCCCAGTCCGAGCGTTCATAGGGGCTGCCGGGCCATTCATTGAACGGGATCAGGTTGATCTTGGCCGGAATGCCCGCGATCAGTTTGACCAGACGCTTGGCATCGGCATCACTGTCGTTCACGCCCTTCAGCATCACATATTCAAAGGTGATCCGCTCGGAATTCGACAGCTTGGGATATTCGCGCAAGGTGTCCAGCAAGGCCTTGATATTCCAGCGCTTGTTGATCGGCACCAACGTGTCGCGCACGGCGTCTGTGGTGGCATGAAAGCTGACGGCCAGAAGACAGCCGATTTCGGTCGCCGCGCGGGCGATTTCCGGCACCACGCCCGAAGTGGACAGCGTGATGCGGCGGCGGCCAAGGGCGATCCCCTCGCCGTCCATCACCACTTTCATCGCGTCGCGGACGTTTTCGAAATTGTACAGCGGCTCGCCCATGCCCATCAAAACCACGTTCGACAAAAGCCGGGTTTCGTTCCGCGGTGCGCCGGGTTGTTGCCATTCGGCAAGGTCATCCCGCGCCAGCATCACCTGTCCCACGATTTCGCCAGCGGTCAGGTTTCGCACCAGTTTTTGCGTGCCGGTGTGGCAGAACGAACAGGTCAGCGTGCAGCCGACCTGACTGGAAATGCACAAGGTGCCGCGATTTTCCTCGGGGATATAGACAACCTCAACCTCATGCCCGCCCGCGATGCGCACCAGATATTTGCGGGTTCCATCGGCAGACACCTGTTTGTTCACCACTTCGGGCACCTGAATCACGAAGTGTTCGGCCAGAAGCGCGCGGTAATCCTTGGCGAGGTTGGACATGTCGGAAAATTCCCGCACGCCCCAATGATACACCCAAAGCCAGATCTGCCCCAGCCGCATCTTGGCCTGCTTTTCGGGCGTTCCCGCCGCAATAAGCGCTTCGCGCAGCTGCTCTCGCGTCAGGCCGACGATATTGATCTTGCCCCCCTCGGGCAATTTGCGCGGCAGGGTCATCACATCTTGGGTGATCGGGGCGCTGATCGGGGCGGGCGTTTGGGTCATGGGAACCTGAGGGGCAATAGGACAAGCCCGTCATATAGGGGAAGTTTGCGGAAAACGAAACCGCATCAGATGAAAACCCCGGACCTGTGGCAGGACCGGGGGGAAATCCGAACGTCAAAAGCTTATCCGCAGCGTTTTGCGGCTTCTTCCATGGCGGCGGTAAAGCCGCGCAGGCTGAAGGTGTCCTGCGTTTGGGTGCCCTTGCCGGACTTCGCGCTTAAAATCGCAGCGCTGCCCTTTTTCATCGCCGCCAGAATCTTTGCGTCATCCTCGGGCGTGCCCGGCCATGCCCATTCGCCATCGCTGAACAGATCAAATGTGGCGCCATCCACGTTCATCGACACGGTCGAGCCGCCTGCAAAAGGATAGCCGCCGATGAACGACACTTCGCCCGCCTGACCGGGGCGATAGGTGACGAATAACAAGATATCGCCGCGCCGCACCGATACCGGCTGGCCATCACGGGTGTTGACCGTTTCCTTCGGCACCGTCACGCCCCAGCATTCTTTGGGGCTTTCTTCGACGAAAACGCTCCAGTCCGTGGTGGTGGAAACGAGGTTGGTCGATTCCTGCGCCACTGCTGCGGGGGCCGTCCCGAAAATCATGGCCACAGCCGCCGCGCGCATCATCCAAGCATTCATCGTGTTCAGGCCTCCAAGCCCTTTGCCGCTCCGGGGTTGTTACCCGGTATTGCCTTGCCCTCGTTTTATCAGTGGCGCGGGTCAAGTTCACTCGATATTCCATATTTAATCGGAAAAGCCCAATGCGCGAAAGCCCTTTGGGCAGATTTTCGCGCAAAAGTGAGGGGGCGGCGGTGATCAAGGCACAAGAAATGGTCGAGTTGTGGCGCGGCGGGCTTTTGGAAAGCACGCATCGGGGCCATGCGGTGGTCTGCGATCAGGCCGGGCAGATTGTGCAGGCATGGGGCGATCCGGGCCGGGTGATATTTCCGCGTTCGTCGGCCAAGATGATGCAGGCGCTGCCCTTGGTGGAAAGCGGGGCGGCGGATGCCTTTGGGCTGACCGAGGCGCAACTGGCGCTGGCCTGCGCCAGCCATCAGGGCGCCGACATCCATGTGAACCTTGCCCGAAGTTGGTTAACCGGCCTTGGGCTGGACGAGCCGGATCTGCGCTGCGGCGCGCATGAACCTTCCGACCGCGCCGAAGGCGACCGTCTGGTGCGGGCCCATGCCGCGCCTTGCCAGTTCCACAACAACTGTTCGGGCAAGCACTCCGGCTTTCTGACGGTGAACAAGCATATCAAGGGCGGCTCTGAATACATCGAGATCGACCATCCCTTGCAGAAATCCATCCGCGCAGCGGTGGAGGAGGTGGGCGACGAGGCTATTTCGGGCTGGGGCATTGACGGCTGCTCGGCTCCCAATTTTGCCACCTCGGTCGGGTCCATCGCGCGGGCCATGTCCCGCTTTGCCATTGCGACTGAAACCGGCAGCACGCGCGAGCGGGCGATGTTTCGTCTGTCGCGCGCCATGGCCAGATATCCGGAGTTGGTGGCCGGTGAAGGGCGGGCCTGCACCGAGCTGATGCGGGCGATGGGCGGGCGCGTGGCGATCAAGGGCGGCGCAGAGGCGGTTTACGTCGCCATCTTGCCGGATCAGAAAATGGGCATCGCGCTGAAGATTGAAGACGGCAACGAGCGGGCATCGCAGGCGGCTTTGGTGTCGCTTCTGGTGGGGCTTGGCGCGCTGGATCCGGGCCATCCTTTGGCGCAAAAGCGGCTTCCGGCGGTGCAAAAGAACTGGCGCGGTTTTACCACGGGCGAGCTGCGCTTGTCACAAGGCTTTGCGCAAACCGCTTGATTTGCGCCCTTTGCGGGGTAATCTGGGCCTATGACCGTTCTGACGCCGACGCCCTTTCCCCCGCAAGCGCCCCTGCCAGAGCGTGTCAGCTTTGATCGCCGCGAGATGGGGGTGATCTTGTCCGTCTATGGCCGGATGGTCGCGGCGGGCGAGTGGCGTGATTATGGGATTGCCGCGCTGCCCGAGGTTGCGGTGTTTTCGATCTTTCGCCGGACGGCCGAAAACCCGCTTTACCGCGTGGAAAAGCGCCCCAAGCTGCGGGCGAAACAGGGGATCTATGCGGTGATCGGGATCGGCGGGCAGGTCTTGCGGCGCGGGCACGAGTTGGATGTCGTGCTGCGGGTGCTGGAACGCAAGTTGATCAGGCCGGTCGGCGACTAGGGCGATCTGCGGGTCAAAGTCTGCGCCGATGGGTCACGGGGCCGCCGCCCTGCGCCGAAATGCGAGCGATGCAGGCACGGGTATCTTCATAAGCCACGGACATCGTATGGCCGTTGGCGTGGATCAGCCTGCTGCCATCCACAACCAGCGCGATATGCCCGCGCCAGAACAAAAGATCGCCGCGCCGCAGGGCCGCGTCTTGCGGCAGCTCTGCGCCCACTGCTTCCTGAAGGTCACTATCGCCGGGAAAAGCGATGCCGCAGGCCAGATGCGCCATTTGCGCCAGCCCCGAACAATCCAGCCCCGCCCGCGAATTGCCGCCCCACAGATAAGGGACATGCAGGAAACTTTCGGCAACGCTGACCGGGTCTTTATGGTGTTGACGGATCGGCAAAAGATGGGCCATCGGCACAAAGCCAAGCGGCGTTTGCGCCCAGCCGCCGGCATCGCCCGTCACCTGAACCCTTGCCCCCAAAGACAGCGCCATCAGCGCCCGGTGTTGCACCTTTGGGCCGTCATAAAGATGCGTGCCGGGGGTGGCGATCCAATGCGTGGGCGCAAACGGGTCGGCAAGCGCAGCGTCCGTCAGCCACCCGCAATAGCCGTCTTTTTCTGCAAAACCAAAGGCATGGCCCTGTTCCCGGTCAATGACGCAAAACGCCTCACCCAATAAAAGTTGTCGCTCACGCGCGCCGCCGGGCGCGGCAAGCAGATCGGTCAAGGGGGCCGATACCGCCTGCATCTGCCCATCAGTCAGCGGCAGGTTGGTCTGCCCGTCCAAAGATCGGTGCGCGATGCGCTTGGTGGCTTTATGCAGCCGCAGGTCCATCGCTTAGATCCCCAGCATGTCCGGCAGCCCCAGCAGAACCGCCCGCGCGCCTTGCCCGACGCCGCCCTTGGGCCGCCCCGGCAGATCGGCGGGACAATGGCCATAGATGTCAAAATGCATATACCGCGCGGTGCCGACAAAACGGCGCAAAAACAGCGCGGCGGTCACCGAGCCGGCAAAGCCCCAGCCCGGCGCATTGTCCAGATCGGCGATGCCGGGTTCGATGATATGCTCATAAGGTTCGTGAAACGGCAGACGCCAGACCGGATCGAACCCGGCCGCAGCCCCCGCCTCCAACGCTTTGATCATGGCGGCATCATCGCAGTAATAGGGGGCAAGGTCGGGGCCAACAGCCACCCGCGCGGCGCCGGTCAGCGTCGCCATCGAAATCAGCACGTCGACCTCTTCTTCGACGGCATAGGCCAACGCATCGCCCAAGACGAGCCGCCCTTCTGCATCGGTGTCGTTGACCTCGACGGTCAGGCCCTTGCGGCTGGTCAGAATGTCCTTGGGACGCATGGCATTGCCCGCGATCACATTATCTACCGCAGGCACCAGCACCCGAAGTTGCACCGGCAGCGCCAGCTGCATGATCATCTGCGCCAGCCCCAGCACCGTCGCCGCGCCGCCCATATCCTTTTTCATCAAGGACATGCCTGATGACGGTTTGATATTCAGCCCCCCGGTGTCAAAGCACACCCCCTTGCCCACCAACGTCACCTTCGGCCCCGACGTGCCCCAGCGCATGTCCAAAAGCCGCGGCGCGCGCGTGCTGGCGCGGCCAACCGCATGGATCATCGGGAAATTCTGCGTCAGCAGATCATCGCCCACAATCACCTGCGATTTGGCCCCGAAATGCTCGGCCAAGGCTTCGAATGTGGCCTGCAATTCGGCGGGGCCCATATCTTCGGCGGGGGTGTTGATCAGATCGCGGGCCAAAAACTCGCCATCTGCCATCGCCAGAACAAGGCGGCGATCGACCGAAGCGGGAGGGGACAGAAGGGCTTGCGGGTTCGGTTTATGATCGGGGCGATACCGGGAAAACCGGTACTGACCCAAAAGGGACGCAAGCGCCGCTTGGGAGTGGTCCTGGGCGGTCAAGGGTCCTTCCAAATGCCAGGCCCCGGCGGGCAGCCCCGCCATGATCCTGGCAACAATAAACCGCCCGCGCCCGCGCGATTGGGCCGGGCCAAGGCCGGCCACAGCGCCCATGACCGTGCCATCGGGCCCCGGAATCAACCGCACTTCGCCCAGCGTTGCCGTGAACGCGGTCTGCTCGATCCAGCGCGCGGTCATGTCATCCAAATCAGCACACCACTGCGGCAGTTGATCTTGGGTGATCAAAATCAACGGCCTTGAGACGGTATCGTGAGCGGCAAATTCAGGGGACATCGCGGACCTGCACCAGTGGAACTTGGCGCAACCTAGCTGCAAGCCCGCCCACACAAAAGCCTCTTTACGGGGCCGATGTGCAAAACCTGAACCACTTTAAAGCTGCGTCATCCCCTCCCATGATTTTTCAGGCGTCAAGGACCGTTCCGCCACCCGCAAAAGCCGGGCCCAAACCGCGCCAAAGGCCGTGACATCGCCCAGATCAAGGCAGGCGCGCACATCGCTGCAGACACTGGAAAAGCTGATCATGCCCAGGTTTTCGGCCATGCGTTGCAGGCGGCGGACCTGCCGGTTCAGATCGCTTAGATCATGCGCGCGCACCTGATCGGCCAACCCGGCCATCGACAAGGCCAATTCGCCCAGCGCCCGCGTCACCACCTGATCGGCGGAGGCCGTATCAAGATTTCGATAGATCGTAGAAATCGGTCCGGCATCATGCCGGATCTTGTCCTTCGGCTGAAGGACAACCACGTTTGTCATTGGCATTACACACACCCTTTCGTCACACCCTTGTCCACACTGCACCGTCATGCTGAAGAAATGGTTTCGCGGCGCGGATGAAAGCCCTCGAATTTTCTGAAAATGCAGCCTACAAGCGGCGGGCAAGGGCTGACCCAAGGATCGAAACATGCTGCATGTCAAACCGCTACCGGCCTATCTTGTGCAAAGATTTCACGGCTGGCGGGCGACGGCTTATCAGGAAAACAAGGCATGGTATCGCCGCTTGGCCGAAAGCGGCCAGCACCCGCGCGCCATGGTTATTTCTTGCTGTGACAGCCGCGTGCATGTCACCTCGATCTTTGGCGCGGATGAGGGTGAGTTCTTTATTCACCGCAATATCGCCAGCCTTGTTCCACCTTACAATCCTGATGGTGAACGGCATGGCACCTCGGCCGCCGTCGAATATGCGGTCACATCGCTGGGGGTGGCGCATATCGTGGTGCTGGGCCATTCCAACTGCGGCGGCGTCAAAGGGTGCCACGACATGTGCTGCGGCCTTGCGCCCGAGTTGGAAGAAAAGACCAGCTTTGTGGGCCGCTGGATGGATATCTTGCGTCCCGGCTTCGCCCGGGTTTCCAGCCTGCCGAAGGACCAGATTCTGCGCGCGCTGGAAAAAGAGGCGGTCGTGGTCAGCCTGGAAAACCTGCTGACCTTTCCCTTTGTGCGCGCGGCCGTCGAAGATGAGCGTCTGACGTTGCACGGGCTTTGGACCAACACCGGCGAGGGCAAGTTGCACCAGTTTGATCCCGCGCAAGGCACTTTCGCCGAGATTTGAAGTCGATCTGGCGGGCGTGGGGCCAAAAGTTGCCCCGTCGCGCAGCACGGTTGCACCCGGCTTTGCCCGCATCGCGCTTGCGGTTCTTTTCAACCTGCCGCTCGCACCCCTTGCCACCACCTTCGACGATCCGGACATCAAAGGCATCCCCCGCAGGCCCTTCTGGCCGCCTGTGCACAGGGCGGTGCCCGGCTTGTTGCTTGGCCCGCCTTTGCCTTCGCTGCCCTGATATCCATCCCGGTCAGCCTCGCCCATGGCTTCACCGCACACCGGCTGACGCGGGAGCCCGCGCTCGTCATGTTCGCCGCGCTTTTCGCCGCGCGCGCAGGGCTGTTGCCGGCCATGGGCCTGCTGCGCTGATCCACGCCACATCTGACGTCGTTTTGAAAGAGCATCCGGGGCCAGAGCCGACGCCGCTCCTCCTTGGTTTGATCGCGGCACTGTGATGGCGCAAAAGCCGGGGCAAATCTGCGCTGACGGGCGGCGTTACCCGCGCGCTGATCAACCCTCGCGCGATGAAAGGCCCGCCGCGCTTTTGGGGCTGATTCTGTCGCGCAGCACCTTGATCCGCATGGGCAGACCCTGCCAATGGCAAGCGGGTCCCATCTTTCGGCCGCCGCCCCCATCTTTCGTCTGCCGAAGAATAATCGCCACGTCCCCTTGAAATGTTTGAAGTTTAGTCCCAAATCCACCCGAACCCAAAACCAAGAGGCGCCATGACCGAGATCCTGACCATAGCCGGCCAGAACCTGCTGACGCCGATGATCCTGTGCTTTGGCCTCGGCCTTCTGGCCGCGCTCGCAAGGTCCGAGCTGACCATTCCCGAGGCGATGGCAAAAGCCATGTCGATCTATTTGCTGTTCGCCATCGGCTTCAAAGGCGGGGTTTCGGTCGCAGACCACGGGTTTGACGGACATCTGATTGCAACGCTGCTGGCCGGGGTTGCGCTGTCGTTCCTGTTGCCGTTTGCCGCCTTCGGATTGCTGCGCACGCTGACGCGCCTGTCAACGCTGGATGCCGCCGCCGTGGCCGCGCATTACGGCTCGATCTCGATCGTCACCTTTGTCACGGCCACCTCGGTTTTGGCGGGGCAGGGCATCGAAAGCGAGGGCTATATGGTTGCCGTTGCTGCCGCGATGGAGGCGCCGGCGATCATTTCGGCGCTTTGGCTTGCCTCGCGCACCGGCAGCGGCGCACGGATGGATGCCAAGCTGTGGCACGAGATTTTGCTGAACGGGTCCATCGTCTTGTTGATCGGGGCTTTTGTGATCGGCATCTTGACCGGAAAACCCGGCATGCTGCGGATCGAAAGTTTCATCGTCTCGCCATTTCAAGGGGTTTTGTGCCTGTTCCTGTTGGACATGGGCCTGGTGGCGGGCCGCGGCCTTCGCGGGGTGCGCCGGCTGCTTGGCCCCGGCGCGCTGCTGTTCGGGATCGTGATGCCGATCGTTGGCGCAAGCGCGGGCGCTGCCGCTGGCCTTGCCCTTGGCCTGTCGCCCGGCGGTCTGGCGTTGATGATGACACTCGCCGCCTCGGCCAGTTACATCGCCGTGCCCGCCGCAATGCGCGTCGCCCTGCCAGAGGCGAACCCGGCGATTTACCTGACGCTGTCGCTGGGGATCACCTTTCCGTTCAACCTGACCATCGGCATCCCCGCCTATGTTGCCATTGCCCAAAGCATCGGAGGTTAAGATGCAAACCCACGCCGCAAAGCGCGTCGAGATCATCATCGAGGCCCCGATGGAAAGCCGTCTGACCGAAGCCTTGGAAAAGGCCGGCGTGACAGGGTTCACCGTGCTGCCCGTGCTGGGCGGTTCGGGCCGGTCCGGGCGGTGGAGCCGCGATGGCCAGGTTGGCCGCGCCGGGATGGTTGCGGTGATCTGTCTGGTTCGCCCGGAAAAGCTGGATACGCTGCTGGACGCGGCCTTTACCGTGGTGGACCGGCACATCGGCGTGGTCTGCATTACCGACGCGCAGGTGCTGCGCGCCGAACGGTTTTAACGCCCTATCGCAGCGCCATACCCGAGGGCCAGCGCAGGACATGGTCGATCTGAACCGAGGTTTCGGCGCCCGGCGCCAGATCAAACTCCCACGCCAGAATGCCGCGCTGGCCGTCCAGATCGGTGAAGGTCGGCGTGGGCGCGGCGGTATATGTGACCTCAAGATCATCTTGTTCCGAATAGGGCACACTGTCGATCAGCCGCACCGGCCAAGCCTCGTCGGTCAGGTTCTTTACCGTCAGGGTGGCGCTTTGCACCTGCTCCGTCTCGGTTGACAGCAGGCCACGGTCGCCTTCGGAAACCAGCGGCATCTGCCGTTCCAGCACAAGCCCGTCGATGGCCCCAAAGCCAAGGGTCAGATCGTCACCGGCGGCAAGCAAAGGCAATTGCCCGACCCCGATCAGATTGGTGTCCCGGTACATATACATTTGCCCCGGAAGCAGAACCTCGTCGCTGGTATTGGTGAATTCGGCGGAAACGAAGGCGGTCAGGTCGGCCCGCGGAACCGCACGCGCCTGCACTTTCGGCACAAAGCTGATTTCGTCAAGCGGCAGCCGCAGGTTTTCCACTCCGGTCGCAATCGTCGCCTCGCCGGGATAGGTATAGACAAGCACGTCTCCTTGCATGTCCGGCAAGGCAACCGGAGCCGCCTCTGTCACCATCACCGGTTCGGCCATTGCACCATCAGAGGCGGATTTCGAGATCAGCGCCATTTCGGCCTCCGGGTCGTAAATCTCGCGGTAGTCGGGGTAAAGAACGGTGGCGTCAGTGCGGCCCGAAGGGCGCGCGGTGGAAAGGGTCAGGGCCACACCAACCCAATCTTCGCCGGTAAATTGGCTGACAATCGCACCGCGCGCCAAGATCAGGCTGGCAGGGGCGGCCCGCCGCAGGGTGAGGTCATACACCGGGGCCCAACCCGCGTTGTCGACAAACTGGGTCATCGTGATGGCGTGCAGGCCCGGCGCTGCCACATCAACCGCAATCGACAGGGCCACATAATCGGCGTCCGGCGCAGGCAGCGCGGCAAAAGCTTGCTGTGCCAGATCGCGGGCAAGGATGGTGTCATCAAGCGCCGCTTGAAGCGGCCGCGCCGCCGCTCCGGCCGCAATGGCGCGGGCACGGGCCTGTGCCACACCGCTCGCAACCGCTGCCGAAAGCGCTTTCAGCGCCTCGGGTGTCAGGTTGGTGCCATCGGGTTTACCGCCAGCCAAAAAGGCAATCTCGGCCTCTGCCGCTTCGATGTTTGCCTGCACCAAAGCCAAAGCGTCCGATGCCGCGTCAATCTGTGCCTGCGCCGCCTTGATCGCCGCCTGTGCCGTCTGTTGCGCCGAAGAAAGAACCACTGGCCGGGCAAACAACCGATCATTGCGCAGCCACACCGCGCCGGTTTTCACCCCGTCCTCGCCCAAAAGCCGAATCGCCTCGGCGTAGGTTTCCGACGGCATGTCCGTCAGCAACAGCTCATGCGCACCAATGCCTGCGTCAAACGTGACCGCGCGGGTGATCATCGCGCCTTGGGGGTACAGCGTGACCGCCGTGATCCGGTTGGCCGCAAGGATTTCATCGGCAAAAGCCGGGGCAGCCAGAATGGCGGCGAAAAGGATGGCGGGGATGCGCATGGGGTTCTCCTGAGTTGGCCAAGCCTAACGGGATGGGGCGTGCGGGGGAAGCTTCTTGATGACGGCGGGCGGAACCTGGCGCTGGACCGTGCTGAAACCGCTTGCATTGCCGCCCCGCCCGCTGGCAATTTCGCTCAGCACCGCAAGAGGCCCCAGATGCCGACCAAAATCACCGCCATCCGCCCGATGGACATCCGCTTTCCCACCTCGCGCAGCCTTGACGGCTCGGACGCGATGAACCTCGCGCCCGATTATTCTGCCGCCTATGTGGTGATCGAAACCGATGGGCCGCATCAGGGGCACGGACTGACCTTTACCATCGGGCGCGGCAACGATCTGTGCGTGGCCGCCATCGCCGCGCTTGCGCCTTTGCTGCAGGGCCGCGAGCTTGACGGCATTTTCGCCGACATGGGCGGCTTTTGGCGGCACATGACGTCGGACAGCCAACTGCGCTGGGTCGGGCCGGAAAAGGGGGTGATCCACCTTGCCACCGCCGCGCTCGTCAATGCCGTCTGGGATCTTTATGCCAAAACGCTGGATCAGCCGTTGTGGCAGGTTCTGTGCGCTATGACCCCCGCCGAAACTGTGGCTTTGGTGGACTGGACCTATCTTTCCGATGCGCTGTCGCCCCCCGAAGCCATTGAACGGCTTCAGGAAAAAGCCGCCCACCGCCCCGCCCGCGTTTTGCAGATGCAGGCGCAGGGCTATCCGGCCTATACCACCTCGGCGGGGTGGCTGGGGTATTCGGACGACAAGATGCGCGCCCTTTGCCGGGCGGCGATTGCCGACGGTTGGAGCCATTTCAAGATGAAGGTCGGCGGCAGTCTGGCCGACGACATGCGCCGCGCTGCGATTTTGCGGCAGGAAATCGGCCCGGACCGCAAGTTGATGATGGACGCCAATCAGGTCTGGGGGGTCGATCAGGCCATCGCCCACATGCGCGTTCTTGCCGCCCACGACCCCTGGTGGATCGAAGAGCCGACCTCGCCCGATGACATTCTGGGCCACGCCCGCATCGCCCGCGAAATCGCGCCGATCAAGGTGGCAACGGGCGAGCATTGCCACAACGCGGTGATGTTCAAACAGTTTCTGCAGGCCGGTGCGTTGTCGTTCCTGCAGCTTGATTCCGCGCGGCTGGCGGGGCCGAACGAGATTATCGGCGTGATGCTGATGGCAGAAAAGTTCGGCGTTCCGGTCTGCCCCCATGCTGGCGGTGTCGGCCTGTGCGAATACACCCAGCACCTGTCGATCTTCGACTATGTGGCCGTCTCGGGCAGCCTGGAAAACCGGGTGTTGGAATATGTCGATCATCTGCATCAGCATTTCCTGACCCCGGTACAGATGCGCGCGGGCCGGTATATGCCGCCCACCGCGCCCGGCTATTCGGCCCAGATGCACCCAAGCAGCCTGTCGGATCACACCTATCCCACCGGCCCTGCATGGGCGGGGGCCTAGGGGGATGGCCGTGACCCTGGCCCTGGTGGCGGAACGGGCGGGGGTTTCCCGTTCTGCCGTGTCGCGCGCCTTTACGCCCGGCGCGTCGGTCGCCCCTGCCACGCGCGCCCGGGTGATGCTGGCGGCTGAAGCCTTGGGATATTCGCCCAATCTTCTCGCCCGCGCCTTGACCACCCGGCAAACCGGGATGGTGGGCCTCGTGCTGAATAACTTTCACAACCCGGTCTTTTTGCAGATCTTCGATCTGTTCACGCGCGGCCTGCAAGATCGCGGCCTGCGCCCCCTGCTCGTGAACCTGAGCGGAGAGACGGACCCGGCCCGCTCGGTTCAGCTGCTGCGGCAGTATTCGGCTGACGGTGTCGTGGTGGCCTCGTCCGAATTGCCGAACGCTTTCGCCGAAAGCTTCAAGGCGGCGGGCATTCCCACCGTTCTGGCCTTTGGCCGGGGCAGCGCCACCCCGCGCGTTGATGTGGTCAGCATCGACAACGTCGAGGCAGGGCGCATGGCCGCGCGGGCTTTGCTGGCGCGCGGGTATTCAAGGCTTGGGTTTATCGGTGGCCCTGAACGCACCACCACCACACAAGACCGCTGGGCGGGTTTTGCCGAGGTGGCAGGCGCACGCGCGCAGCTGCGGTTTTCGCAGGATTACTCGTTCGAGGCGGGCCGCGCCGCAATGCAGGCCGAACTTGGCGCGGGCCAGATGGCGCAAGCCTATTTCTGCGCCGACGATGTTATCTCCATCGGGGCGATTTCGGCGCTGCAGAACGCGGGCCACCGCGTGCCGCAGGATATCGGCATCATCGGGCTGAACGATATGGAACTGGCCGGATGGTCCAACATCGGCCTGACCACCCTGCGCCAACCCTTCGCCGATATGGTCGAGGCCGTTCTGGAACGGCTGGTCGCGCTGATGGCCGATCCGGGCCTGACCCCGGAAGCGCGGCTTTTGCCCTGCACCCTGACCGAGCGCAGCACCCTGCGCCCGGTCAAGTAAAGCCTTAACGGAACATTGGCGGCCTTGCGTCCACCCATGCGCCCTTTGCCGCAGCCGAGGCAACCGCCGCGTGAATCGCCGCAATAGAGCGCAGCCCGTCCGCCGCTTTGGGGAAAAGGCCCGCCACCGGATCCGGCGTTTTTCCGGCGTTCAGCGCCATGATCGTATCGCCCAGATCGCGGTAGACGTTGGCAAAAGCCTCCGGCATCCCTTCGGCATGGCCCACCGTCACCCGGCTGGCGCGGTCCGCTTCGGGCGACAGATTGCCCTCGCCGCGCTCGATGATCGTCGCGCGCCCACCCAGCGCCATGAAATGCAACTGGTTCGGCGCCTCTTGCGCCCAGCGCATCCCGCCCGTCTCGCCAAACACCTGCAAAGTAAGACCGTGTTGGCGGCCAATCGCCACTGACGAGGTCCATAGTCGGCCAACCGTGCCCTTCGAAAACCGCAGGTTCACCATCGCATCATCTTCCAGCACCCGCGCAGAAAGGCAGGACGCGAAATCGGCTGACAGGGTTTCCACCTCGTCGCCGCACACAAAGCTGGCCATGTGCAGCGCGTGAATACCGCAATCGGCAAACTGCGCCGACACCCCCGCCATCGCCGGATCGTAACGCCAGCGCACGCGCGGGTTGTCCATGTCGGCGGCATTGGCGTGATGGCCGTGCGCAAATTCCGCCACCACAAGGCGGACCTTGCCAATGTCGCCGCGCGCCACCATCGCCTTCATGTGCCGCACCAGCGCATAGCCGGTATAGCCATAGTTCACCGCGCAGATCTTGCCCGCCGCCTGCGCCGTGCGCACCAGATCTTCGGCTTCTTCCACAGTGACCGTCATCGGCTTTTCGACCAGAACGTTGAATCCGGCCTGCAAGAACGCCTTTGAAATCTCGTAATGGGTCGAATTTGGCGTCGCCACCGTGACCAGATCAACCCGGTCCGCGCGGCCGCTCTCGCCCGCCAGCATCTCGCGCCAATCGCCATAAGCGCGGTCTGCCGCGACGCCAAGACGCTGGGCATAGTCGCGCCCCTTTGCGCCGTCCACGTCCAGCGCGCCGGCGGCAAAGGTAAACAGCCCGTCCATCCCCGCCGCAATCCGGTGGGCCGGCCCAATCTGGCTGCCTTCGCCGCCGCCGATCATTCCCCAGTTCAAACGCATGATGTTCCCCTAGAACCCAATGGTGGAAAGATAGTCGCGGTTCGCCCGCGCGTCGTCGACCGGCTTGGTCGGGCCCGCCGGATCACAGTCTTGTTCAACCGTGCACCAGCCTTTGAACCCCGCCTCCAGCAGCACCTGCCGCACGCCCGCGAAATCCACGTCGCCCTTGCCGAGGTTACAGAAAATCCCCTCGCCGCAGGCATCGTAAAACCCGGTGCGGTTCGCGATGGCCCGCGCCTTCACCACCGGATCAATGTCCTTGAAATGCATATAGCTGATGCGCCCAATGTGACGGCGCATAAAGCTGACCGGATCGAACCCGGCATAGGAATGATGCCCGGTGTCAAAGCAGATCTTCAACAGGCTCTCGTCCACCTCGTTCAGCAACCGCTCCAGCTCCGGCTCAAAATCCATGAAGCCCGCAGCATGAGCGTGAACGCCCACGGTCAACCCGTGATCAACACCGATCTTGGCGATCTCGCGAAAGCGGTTCGAAAAGGCCGCCCATTCCGCCGCGCCCATCTGCTCGGCCTCCGCCGCGCGTCCAGCCGTTGGCGCGCGCCGGGCGGAAATGCTGTCGATCAGCACCAGATGCTTTGCCCCGTGGCTGACCAGCGCGCGGCAGGTGCGCCGCGCCGCGTCTTGCAATTCATCCCAGGCCGATGGGTCATGAAACGGGCGAAACACCACCCCCCCGATCAGCGTCAGCCCATGCTCGGCCAGACCGTCGCCCAAAACCGCAGGGTCTTCAGGCATGAAGCCAATCGGCCCCAGCTCGATCCCGCGATACCCCGCCGCCGCGCAATCGGCCAAAACCTGCCGCCAGGACGGGTTGCGCGGATCATCCGCAAACTCGACACCCCAGGAACAGGGCGCATTGCCAATCTCGATCATTTTGAAACCTCCACCCAAGCTTTTGTCTGATGCGAGCGCATCGCCGCCTCCACCACCTGCATCACCGACAGACCGTCACGGAACGTCGGCCAGACTGGTTGCCCCGTCTCGATCGCGCGCAGAAAATCCCGCGCCTCGATGATAATCTGATCCTGATAGCCGGTGCCGTGCCCCGGCCCCTGACAAAACGGCAAATAGTCCGGATGCAGCGGCCCGGTCAGGATCTTGCGGAACCCGCGCTCTTCCACCGGGCCCTCGGCCTTGAAAAGCCAGACCGCGTTCTGATCTTCCTGATCAAACCGGATTGCTCCGGTTGTGCCCGTGATTTCATAGGCATAGCCCATTTTCCGACCCTGCGCGACGCGGCTGAACATCAAATGCCCCATCGCCCCGCCGGCAAACCGGCACAAAAACTGCGCCTGATCGTCATTGGTCACCTGCACCGGCCCGGTTGGCCCCGGCCGCGTCTGGTGCACGGTATCGATATCCGCGACGACCGAGGCAATCGGCCCGATCAGCGCCAGCGCCGCGTTGATCATATGGGGCGCAAGATCGCCCATCGTGCCATTCGCCGCGCCAAAACTGCGCCAGTTTGCGGGCTGGCTGCCGTCGGCGTCAAAATCTTCGGTATGCTCGCCGCGAAACCACACGACGCGGCCAATCGCGCCCTTGGCCACCAACTGCCGGGCAAACTGGCTGGCAGGGGTGCGGATATAGTTGAAGCCGACCATATTCGCCGCGCCGCTGGCTTCTGCCGCCTCGGTCATCGCGATGGAATCGGCCAAGGACGCGCCCAGCGGCTTTTCGCACAAAACCGGCTTGCCCAGCGCAAAAGCCGCCAACGCAATCTCGCGGTGCGTTTCCTGCGGCGAGGCGATCACCACAGCCTCAACCTTGGGGTCCGCCACCAGCGCCCGCCAATCCGTCGTCGCCCGCACAAACCCATACGCGCCGCGATAGCGCGCCGCGCTGGCCTCGCTTGTGGCGCAGACCATTTCCAAACGGGGGCGCAGTGCGGTGCCAAACACCGCCCCCACCGCCAACATGGCCACGGCATGGGCCTTGCCCATATAGCCGCCACCCACAATTCCGATGCCAATATCGCGCATCCGCCGCCCTTCTTCGAAAATGATTGCAACCGGTTGCAAAATGAGTAACCTGTGTGCATTTCCCGGTCAATGGGGAAGGAGGGTCTGAATGCAAAGACTTTGGCAAAAGCTGTCCGCGCGCCGTTTTGTGGCGCTTGGCCGTGTCGGGATGGATCTGTACGCCGATCCCATCGGCACCCGCATTCAAGATGCGCAGACCTTTCGCACCGCCATCGGCGGCTCGGCGGGCAACATCGCCGTCGCGCTGGCGCGGCAGGGCGTTGAAGCCGCGCTGTTGACCCGCGTTTCCGCCGATGCGGTGGGCGGGTATTGCCGGGCCGAACTGGCACGCTACGGCGTCGATTGCCGCTTGATCAGCGATGATCCGGGCGAAACGCGGACCTCTCTTGCCGTGACCGAAACCACACCAACAGATACGCAAGTCGTGCTGTACCGCAACGGCGCCGCCGATTTCGCCCTGACCGAGGCTGACGTGGCCCGTGCCGATTTTCGCCAAACCGGGGCGCTGATTGTCACGGGCACGGCCCTTGCCCGCGATCCTTCCCGCCGCGCGGCATGGGCGGCCCTGCGCGCTGCACAATCCGCCGGGGCGCTTGTCGCGCTTGACATCGACCACCGCGCCTATTCCTGGGCATCGGCCGATGAGGCCCGCAGCGTCTGCGCCGACTTTGCCCGCGTCTGCGATATCGTGGTTGGCAACGATGAAGAGTTCGGCCTTCTGGCTGGCGGATATGACCGGGGCGCGACCTTTGCCCACAGCCTGACCAACCGCGCCTTCTTTGCCGTTTACAAACGCGGCGCCAAGGGCTCGCTGACCTTCACCCCCGATTTCAACTTTGCCAGCGGCATCTTTCCCGTGACGGCGTTGAAACCCATGGGCGCGGGCGATGGGTTCATGGGCGGGCTTATGGCGGGACTGGCGCAGGGTCAACCGCTGGATGCGGCGGTCCGGCGCGGCGCCGCCACCGCCGCGATGATTGTTGCCGGTTTTGGCTGCGCGCCTGCATCGCCCACCTCCGCCGCGCTTGACGCCTTTATGTCCAACCACAGGGAAACCCTATGCATATAGCGCCTTTTGACAATCAAAACAGGGCCATAGTGGGCGTGCAAGACCCCATTGTGCCCCTGTGCTATTTCAACATCGTCAAACTCAGCGCCGGGCAAAGCTTTACCTCTGTCGTGCCGGGCTATGAAACCTGTATCGTGCCCGCCACCGGCACCATCGACATTGCGGTGATGGGCCTGGTCTTTGAAAACCTTGGCCAGCGCCGTGCAAATGTCTGGGACGGCCCGCCTGAGGGCGCCTATATCCCCACCGGCGCCGCCGCCCTGATCACCGCGCGGACTGATTGCGAGGTTTTCGTCGCCGGGGCAGCGTTTGATCAGGTTCTGACCGCCTTTGCCATCCGCGCCGTCGACATCGACCCCATCCAATACGGCAGTGACGAGACGAAAACCCACCGCAAGATCAAACACATCCTTGGCACCAAATACCATGACCGCGTGGGCCGCCTTCTGGTGTCCGAGCTTTTTACGGTCGGTGCGGGCGGCTGGTCCGGCTTTCCCAGTCACAAGCATGATACCGACCGCCTGCCGCTGGAAACCCATCATGACGAGGTCTACAACTTTCGCTTCAATCCGCCGCATGGGTCGGGCGTGCAAATGCTGCAACGGATCGACGGTCAGCCGGGCGACGCCTATCACATCGTTGACGGATCGACGATCTGCCTCGACAAGGGCTTTCACCCCGTTGCCGTTCTTCCCGGATACGAAATGTATTATTTCACCATCCTTGCCGGAAAATCGCAGCGCTCGCTGGTGCAGTTTTTCCAGCCCTCCCACGCGGATCAGATCGAAACGATTCCCGGGATCAAGGATATGATCGCCAAGTTCAAATGAGCCTTGCAACCCTCGCAGACGTGCTGGACCCCGCCTCTGGCCGCGCTGTGGCGGGGCTGGTCGTGCTGGGCTGGGAAGAGGCGCGCGCCTTTGTCGACGCCGCAGAGGCCGCGCAGCGCCCGGTGATCCTGCAATGCGGCCCCGGCTGCCGCGCTTATACGCCGCTGCCCGTGATGGCCGCGATGTTCCGCACCCTCGCGCAGCGCAGCACCGTCCCGATCGTTGCGCATCTTGATCACGGCGAGTCTTTCGATATCTGCGCAGAAGCGATCGATCTGGGGTTTTCCTCGGTGATGTATGACGGCTCTGCGCTGACGCTGGCGCAGAATATCGCGCAAACTGAACGGGTGGTCACATTGGCCCGCAGCGCCGGTGTCTCGGTCGAGGCGGAACTGGGCATGGTCGGCTATGCTTCGGGCAAAGCCTCCACCCCGACCGACCCGGCCGAGGCTGCGGCGCTGGCCGCCACAGGCATCGACGCGCTGGCGATTTCCATCGGCAATGTCCATCTGATGCAGACCCATGACGCGGTGATCGACTGGCCCGCCCTGCGCCGGGTCGAGGCGGCAGTGCCCGGCCTGCCGCTGGTTCTGCACGGCGGATCGGGGATTGCGGCGGCGGACCGCCTGCGCCTCGCCCAGACCAGCGCTGTGTGCAAATTCAACATCGGCACCGAGCTGCGCCAGACCTTCGGACAGGCCCTGCGCACCGCCGTCACCCGCGACGCCGCCCGCTTTGACCGTATCGCGATCCTGTCCGAAACCATCGCCCCTCTGCGGGGCGCGGCGTTGGATCTGATCCGAAGTTTCTGATTTCCCCCTTTTCCGTTGCCCCATGGGCGGCTAACAAAGGGCATGTCCGCCGACCTTGAAACCATCTATGCCGATCTTGTTGCTGCTGGTTCCCTGCGCGCGGACCCCGCGCAACGCGCGGTTCTGGCGCATCTGCAAAGTCTGAAAACCTGGCTGGAGGGGCAGGCAGCGCGCAAGCCGGGGCTGCTTGCGGGACTTTTTTCCAAACCTGTTCCCCCGCACAAAGGCATCTATCTGTATGGCGGGGTCGGGCGCGGCAAATCCATGCTGATGGACCTGTTTTGCGACAGGCTGGACATCCCGCAGAAACGCCGCGTCCACTTTCACGCCTTTATGCAGCAGGTTCACCACGCCCTGCACGAGGCCCGCAAAACCGGCGTCGACGACGCGCTTGCGCCGGTGGCCGATGCGCTGTCCGCGGATCTGCGCCTGCTGGCGCTGGACGAGATGCAGATCACCGATATCACCGATGCCATGATTGTGGGGCGGCTTTTCGAAAAGCTGATGGCGGCGGGGGTGGTGATCATCACAACCTCGAACCGCGCGCCGCAGGATCTGTACCTGAACGGTCTGAACCGCGCCTTGTTCCTGCCGTTCATCGACCTTCTGGGCGAAAAGCTGGACGTTCTGCATCTGCAATCCCCGACAGATTATCGCCAGCACCGATTGCAGGGCGCGCAGCGGTATTTTCATCCCGCAGGCAAGGCAAAATCGCAGATAGACGCGATCTGGCGCGATCTGACGGGCGGCGGCTTGGCGCAGTCCCTGCGTCTTGCGGTCAATGGCCGGATGATCGAATTGCCCACCTTTTTCAGCGGCATCGCCCGCGCATCGTTCTGGGATCTTTGCGCCAAACCCTTTGGAGCTGCGGATTTTCTGGCGATTGCAGCGGCGGTCAAGGTGTTGATTGTGGAAGACATCCCGCAGCTTTCCTCTTCCAATTATAACGAGGCGAAGCGGTTTGTCATCCTGATTGACGCGCTTTACGAAGCAAAGGTGCGGCTGATCGCTTCGGCGGCGGAGGAACCCGAACGGCTTTATATCGAAGGCTCGGGCAGCTTTGAATTTGAACGCACGGCCAGCCGGCTGCGCGAAATGCAGGCGGCGGATTGGGGGGCGTGACCGCTTTTGCAAGCGCGCCAGCCTGCATCCGCCAAAGCCCGGACCCTTTTACAGCGTCAGATGGGCGCGAAAGCTGCGTACGACCTCTTCGTAAACCGCGCGCTTGAAGGGCACGATCGACGCGACCATTTCCCCGGCCCCGATCCATTTCCAGCTGGAAAACTCGGGGTGGGTGCTCGCGATATTCACCTGATCATCGCGGCCGATGAAGCGGTACAAAAACCACTTCTGCCGCTGCCCCTTGAATTTGCCGCCCCAAACCTTGCCCAGCAGCTCTGGCGGCAGATCATAGGTCACCCAGCCATGGGTTTTGCCGATGAATTCCACCAGATCGGGCGTTACCCCGGTTTCCTCGCCAAGCTCTCGCAGGGCGGCTTGCCGGGGCGTTTCGCCGTCGTCGATCCCACCTTGCGGCATCTGCCACGCGGCGGACGGGCTGTCTTTGCGCTGGCCGGTAAAAATCCGGCCAGCGTCATTGATCAAAACGATGCCCACGCAGGGGCGATAGGGCAGATCGCCCACGGTCAAGGCTTGGGCGCCACAACCGACAAGCCGCGCAGGATATCCACGGCATAGGCCAGCTGATAATCCTCGTCGCGCAGCTTGGCCGATTCCTCGGTGCGGGCGCGCTCTTCTTCCAAAAGCACGCGCTCGTCGTCGGTCATCGAATCGTTGCTGATCGCACCGCGCAGATCGGCCTCCGAATACCTCTTTTCCGCCTCGGCTGCGGCGGTTTCAGTGCCGGTTTTCGCCGGGTCCACCAGCGGCTGGTTCACCACGATATCCGGCATCACACCCAGCGACTGAATAGAGCGCCCCGATGGCGTGTAATAGCGCGCCGTCGTCAGACGCATCGCGCCCTGTCCGCGAATCGGCAGCAGCGTCTGCACCGAGCCTTTGCCAAAGCTTTTCGTGCCCACCACAATCGCCCGGCGGTGATCCTGAAGCGCCCCGGTCACAATTTCCGAAGCCGAAGCCGAGCCGCCGTTGATCAGCACCACAACCGGTTTGCCCTGCGCCAGATCGCCCGGCTCTGCGTTGAACCGCTCGTCGTCCTGCGCATTGCGGCCGCGCGTTGAAACGATCTCGCCCTTTTCAAGAAACGCATCCGCCACCGCGATGCCCTGATTAAGCAGACCGCCGGGGTTATTGCGCAGATCGACAACAAAGCCGGACACCTTGTCGATGCCGCCAACCTCGTCGACCGCCTTTTTCAACTCGGTTTCCAACCCTGAATAGGTTTGCTCGGAAAAGGTGGTGATGCGCAGCACGACCGTGGTGCCGATCACCCGGCTTTTCACCGCCGTCAGTTTGATCGTATCGCGGATGATCGACACATCGAACGGATCGGCGACACCTGCGCGCACCACGGTGATGATGATCTCGCTGCCGATCGGCCCGCGCATCAGCGCGACCGCGTCATCCAGCAGCAGGCCCATCATGCTTTCGCCGTTCACTTGTGTGATGAAATCGCCCGCCATGATCCCCGCCTCTGCTGCCGGGGTTCCGTCCATCGGCGAGATCACCTTGATCACGCCTTCTTCCTGAGTGACCTCGATGCCAAGCCCGCCAAACTCGCCCTTGGTCTGCACTTGCATGTCGCTAAAGGCTTCGTCCGACATATAGCTGGAATGCGGGTCAAGCGAGGTGAGCATGCCATTGATCGCCGCTTCGATCAGCTTTTGGCTGTCCACGTCTTCGACATATTGCGCGCGGATGCGTTCAAAAACATCGCCGAACAGATCAAGCTGTTCGTAAACCGTGGTCGGCTCTTCGGCGAGCATCGGCCCCGCGACCTGCGTGGTCAAAACCGCACCTGCAAGGGTCCCGCACACAGCGGCAATTGCGAATTTCTTCATAGCTGTCTCATTCTCCTGTCACCGCGAACCAGTCGCGCGGGTCTACCGGCTCGGTGCCCTGTCTAAGTTCCAAATAAAGCGTTTCCGTCTGACTTGCACCAGAGGCATTTCCATCTGTGCCCAAATCACCGCTCTGCGCCGTTCCTTGTTCGCCGCCGCCCATCATCCCAAGCGGGGCCTCTTGCGCCACGATATCACCGACCTGCCCATAGAGCTGTTGTAAACCAGCAAGGATCAGAAGATAGCCGTCACCGGGTTCAAGGATCATCACATTTCCGTAGTCGAGCAAGGGGCCGACATAGCGGATCGTGCCGCCCCAAGGCGCAGTGACCAGCGCCAAGGGCCGGGTGGCAAGCGTCAGACCGGGGCGGATGACGCCTTGGGCGTCCGTCTCGCCGGGGGTCAGGAGGGTGCGGCCAAAGACCGGCAGAGGCAGTTTGCCCCGCGCTTGCCCAAACCCGCCGGTCATGCTGTCGTCCAGGTTCAGCCCCTCGGCAAAGGCCTGCAACGTATCGGCGCTTTCCAAAAGGCCCTTCAGCACGTCGGGATCTTCGGTAAAGCGCCGGGGCAAGTCGGTGCGCTCTGAAATCGCCTGACTAAGCGCCGAGCGTGCCGCCGTCGCCTTTTGCAGACCGATTTGCAAGGTGCGCCCCGCCGCCACCTGCAAATCCCGCAGTTGCGTAAGCTCGGTCAGATCGGCGCTCACGGCATCGACTTCGGCGCGCAAGGCGGGGGTCACATCGGCCATCAGCATACCGGAATGGACAGTGCCAAGCGGGCCGTCCGGATGCAACAGCAGCAGCGGTCCGGCCTCCGGGTCCAGGGAGGACAGGGTGCCGATCAGCCGCGACAGCCGGTCGCGTTTGGCCTCGAACCGCAGGGTCAGCTCTTTTTGCCGGATATCAGCCTGCCGAAGCGCGGCGCGCAGGGCCGAAAGACCGGCCTCATAGGCACGGATGGTTTTGGTCAGCGCCGCAACGCGGTCTTTGGAATCACTTGCCGCGTCCAGCGCCGCCACGGCCTCCGCAAGCGCCGCCGCCGCGCCCTGTGCCTCTTCGGTCACACCCGCGAGGGCAGGGGCTGCCCAGACAAGGGCCAGCGCAAAGGCGGCGGCTTTGATCATGCGATCAGGCTTTTCCCGGTCATCTCGGGCGCCAGCGGCAGGCCCATCAGGCCCAGCAACGTCGGCGCCAGATCGGCCAGTCGCCCGCCTTGCCGCAGGCTGGCCCCCGCCGGCCCGCCAACCAGAATAACCGGCACCGGGTTCACCGTATGGGCGGTGTGCGGTTGCAACGTCACCGGATCGACCATCAGTTCGCAGTTGCCATGATCTGCCGTCACAATCATCGCCCCCCCGACATTTTTCAGCGCGACAAGCGCGCGGCCAAGCCCCGCATCCACCGCCTCACACGCTTTGATTGCGGCGGGCAGACTGCCGGTATGGCCCACCATATCGGGATTGGCAAAGTTCACCACGATCAGATCATAGCCCTTTTCGATCCCCGCCACCAACTGATCGCTCACCTCGCCCGCGCTCATGTCCGGCTGCAGATCATAGGTCGCAACCTTGGGCGAGGGCGCCATATAGCGGTCTTCGCCCGGATAAGGCACCTCGCGCCCGCCGTTCAGGAAAAAGGTGACATGGGGGTATTTTTCCGTCTCGGCCAGCCGCAGCTGCGTCAGCCCCTGCGCCGAAACCCATTCGCCAAGGCAGTTCACAATCACCCGCTTGGGAAAAGCGGTGCCCATGAACCCGTTGTGATCGCTGGAATATTCCACCATCCCCAGCATTACAGCCCATTTCGGGCGCGGCCCGGTGTCAAACCCGGCAAAGTCCGGCTGCCCAAAGGCCGCCAAAATCTCGCGCGCGCGGTCCGACCGGAAATTCAGACAAAACACCCCGTCGCCGTCTTTTGCGCCCGCATAACCGCCGATCACCGTCGGGGCCAGAAATTCATCCGTCTCGCCCTTGGCATAGCTTTGCGCGACCGCCGCATTCGCATCCGCCGCCTGCGCGCCTTTGCCGCTGATCATCGCGTCATAGGCGCGGCTGACCCGCTCCCATCTGTTGTCGCGGTCCATCGCCCAATAGCGCCCGCAAACCGTGGCAACCTGCGCGCCCGCAGGCAGGGAAATCACCAGTTGCGCCACAAACGCCGCCGCCGAAGACGGCGCCACATCGCGCCCATCAGTGATGGCATGCAGCGCGACCGGAACCCCCTGCGCCGTGATCGCGCGGGCAGCGGCGAGCACATGGTTCAAATGCCCATGCACCCCGCCGTCCGAGATGACCCCCATCAGATGCGCGGTCCCCCCCGTCGCCCGCAGCTTGGCTGCAAAGGCCAGAACCTCGGGGTTCAGCGCGAAAGAGCCATCCTCGACCGCAAGGTCAATCGCGCCCAGATCCATCGCAACCACCCGCCCCGCGCCGATATTGGTGTGGCCAACCTCGGAATTGCCCATCTGCCCCGTGGGCAGGCCGACATCAGGGCCAAAAGTTGTCAGCGTGGCATGGGGGCAGTTGGCCCAGATCCGGTTGAAATTGGGCACCGCCGCCTGCGCCGGCGCCGAATACTGCGGAAATTGCCCCAGACCCCAACCGTCCAGAATGCACAGAACCACAGGTTTTGAAGGGGTCATGGCGGTGCCTTTGCTGACTTTTGGCCCTTTGAATACTTGGACCAGCCGGAATGGGCAACGCTTGTCCGCTCGGCGGCTGTGCATTGTGATGGTTTAACCTGCCTTGGCAGCGCGAACCCGGTTCATCACCACGCGTGATTTTTTGCAGAAAAATCGTGGCCCGGTTCAAACCCGGTGATACGGCCCGCCGCCCAGAATCGTCGCGGCCCGGTACAGCTGTTCGGCCAGCATCACCCGCACCAGCATATGTGGCCAGACCATCGCGCCAAAACTGATCGCGGCATCGGCTCTGCCGCGCAAGCCTGGGTCAATCCCGTCCGCCCCGCCGATCACAAAGGCCAGATCCTGCTGCCCGTCGTCGCGCCAGCGCGCGATCTGCGCCGCGAAGTCGGGGCTGCTGAAGGCCCGGCCGCGCTCGTCCATCACTGCCAGAACCGCGCCCGCAGGCACCGCGCGCGCCAAAAGCTCGGCCTCGGCGGCCATGCCTGCGTTCTTTTTGTCTTCCACCTCATGCTCGGTGATGGGGCCAAGGCCCAAGGGCCGCCCCGTGCGGTCAAACCGCAGCATGTAATCGCGGATCAGATCGCGCTCCGGCCCGGCGCGCAGCCGCCCCACAGCGCAGATATGCACCCGCAAGGCCCTCAGGCCCCGCGATGCGCGCTTCCCGGAAGCCACATCTTTTCCAGCTGATAGAACTCGCGCACTTCGGGGCGGAACACATGCACGATCACATCGCGCCCGTCGATCAGCACCCAGTCGCCGGTCTCTTTGCCTTCCATCTTGGCGTTCATGCCAAAATCAAAGCGCAGCTTGTCCACCAGCTTTTCCGCGATGGACCCGACCTGCCGCGACGAGCGGCCCGAGCAGATCACCATGTAATCGGCCACGTCCGAGCGCCCGCGCAGATCGATCTGCACGACCTCTTCGGCCTTGTCATCCTCAACCGAGGCAAGGACCGCAGCCAGAACCTGTTCCGAAGTATACTCTGCGTCGGTGCTGGTACGCACAACACGCGGGCCAACCGGCAATCCGGTGGCGGGGTCAGAATGAGACAGGACAGAACCTCCAATTAGCGCGCCAATTGTCCCCGGCGCCGGGGCTTGCGTCTCACAGTATCATCGCAGCGCGGCAACCTCAACGGCAGAGCAAGCCGCGCGAATACCCCCCGCGCCCGCCCATCACAAGGCATTTTGTGCACGAGCCCCGGTTTTCGCCGGGTAAAAATCGGCGCGGCGGGTCTTTTCTGCATCAAACCCCGCCGCAAACCATCTTGCAAAAACGCCCGTTCCCGGGTAACACCCCGGCCCATGACCCCGGTTTTCAACATCACCGATCACGACCGTTTGCCATGGCGCTTTACCGCGTTCATGCGGTCAATTCTGTCCGGCCCGCGCTGACCATCACTGGTCCTGCGTCCGCCCATCCCATTCCCATCCGCCAAACTGAAAGTTGAGCCATGACCGCTCGTACGCTTTATGACAAAATCTGGGACGAGCATGTCGCCCATCAGGCCGATGACGGCACCTGCCTTTTGTACATCGACCGCCACCTCGTGCACGAAGTGACCAGCCCGCAAGCCTTTGAGGGCCTGCGCATGACGGGCCGCAAGGTCCGCGCGCCGGAAAAGACCATCGCGGTGCCCGATCATAACGTGCCGACCACGCTGGACCGCGCCAATGCCGCGACCATGACCGAAGACAGCCGCGTTCAGGTGGCCGCGCTGGACACCAACGCCAAGGAATTCGGCATCCATTACTATCCGGTGACCGATGTTCGCCAAGGCATCGTGCATATCGTGGGCCCCGAACAGGGCTGGACCCTGCCCGGCATGACCGTGGTGTGCGGCGACAGCCATACCGCCACGCATGGCGCATTCGGCGCGCTTGCGCATGGCATCGGCACGTCTGAGGTCGAACATGTTCTGGCCACTCAGACGCTCATTCAGCGCAAGGCGAAGAATTTCAAGGTGGAAATCACCGGAAGCCTGCTGCCCGGCGTGACCGCCAAGGACATCACCCTGTCGGTGATTGGCGCGACGGGCACGGCGGGCGGCACGGGCTATGTCATTGAATACTGCGGGCAGGCGATTCGCGAATTGTCGATGGAAGGCCGCATGACGGTCTGCAACATGGCCATCGAAGGCGGGGCGCGTGCCGGTTTGATTGCGCCCGATGACAAGACCTATGCCTATTGCCTTGGCCGCCCGCATGCGCCCAAAGGGGCAGAATGGGATGCGGCGGTCACCTATTGGAAGACGCTCTTTTCCGATGATACCGCCCATTGGGACAAGGTTATCACGCTCAAAGGCGAAGATATCGCGCCCGTCGTGACATGGGGCACCTCGCCCGAGGATGTTCTGCCGATCACCGGCATCGTGCCCAGCCCGTCGGATTTCACCGGCGGCAAGGTTGATGCCGTGAAGCGCTCGCTTGATTACATGGGCCTGACGCCGGGCATGAAGCTGTCCGATATTCAGATCGACACCGTGTTCATCGGGTCTTGCACCAACGGCCGGATCGAAGATCTGCGCGCGGCGGCGGCGATCCTGAAGGGCAAGAAGAAAAAGGACGGCCTGCGCGCCATGGTCGTGCCCGGTTCGGGCCTTGTCCGCGCGCAAGCCGAAGCCGAGGGTCTGGCGCAGATCTTCATCGACGCCGGGTTTGAATGGCGTCTGGCGGGCTGCTCGATGTGCCTGGCGATGAACCCAGACCAGCTTGCGCCGGGCGAGCGCTGCGCCGCGACCTCGAACCGCAACTTTGAGGGCCGTCAGGGCCGGGGCGGGCGTACGCATCTTCTGTCGCCTGCAATGGCCGCTGCGGCTGCGATCACCGGGCATCTGACCGATGTGCGCGATGTGTTGACTGAAAAAGCGTAAGGACCGGACCAATGGAAAAATTCACCACCCTCACCGGCATCGCTGCACCCATGGCGCTGGTCAATATCGACACGGACATGATCATCCCGAAACAGTTTTTGAAAACCATTGCCCGCACCGGGCTGGGCAAGAACCTGTTTGACGAGATGCGCTATACGCTCGATGGGGCCGAAATCCCGGATTTCGTGCTGAACCAGCCCGCCTACCGCCATGCGGAAATCATCGTTGCGGGCGATAATTTCGGCTGCGGGTCCAGCCGCGAACACGCGCCTTGGGCGCTTCTGGATTTCGGCATCCGCTGCGTGATTTCCACCAGCTTTGCCGACATCTTTTATAACAACTGTTTCAAGAACGGCATCCTGCCCATTGTTTTGCCGCAGGAACAGGTCGATATCCTGATGGCTGACGCCAAAAAGGGCGCCAATGCCCGCCAGACCATTGACCTGCACGCGCAGACCGTCACCGCATCGGACGGCCAAAATTTTGCGTTCGACGTGGACCCTCACCGAAAGCATTGCCTGATCAATGGATTGGACGATATCGGCCTGACGCTGGAAAAAGCTGCCTCAATTGATTCTTTTGAAAAACAGAACGCCGCTTTGCGCCCTTGGGCCTGAATCCCCTCTAAACCACTACATATAGGGCCGTCTTCGCTGAAACAGTCGAGGCGGCCTTTTTCTTGCCACAGGGCTGATTCAATCCTGCAACACCCTTTCCCTGAAACAGCCTGATTGCAGGCGTTTATTGGCGCCTACGGTTGCGAGCGGTCGCGAAAGAAGGCACAAATTGGGCAAGATTAAGGCAGGCCGTCACAATTGGGCGGCAATAGGCGGGACAAAGCCAGCGCAAAGCACACTGGCTGACCGGAAGAGGGGTACTGAGGCAGTGGTTTCCAACCTGACGGGAGCGATCTTTCGCGCCGCGCTTGTGATGATGCTTATCGCAACGCCGTCGGCGATCCTGATCAATCCATCGGTTGATTCCCGGCAAATGGTCGCGCTTGTCGCCCTGTTCGCAAGCCTGCTTACCTTCGTCGAATACTACGCGATGTATCCCGGCATTGTTGAATTTCGGGATGCCAAACCGTTCAACCGTATCCGCTTTTCCATGCTTTTCGTCACGGTGGTTTCCCTGTCTGTGATCGAATCGGGCCGTGTGGAGCCGACCGCCCTGTCGGAGTTTGTCCATGCCGTTGGGGCGCTGATCGGGTATTCGATGGATTTCCCCTATTCGCCCGTGCGCCTTGCAGCAGAACTGATGGCGCGATCCGGCAGCCCGGCGGCCTATGAAACCGTGCGTACCGCGGCGGGCATGGCTTATCTCATCTCTCTGATTTCTCTTGCGATATTTGTACTTCAGCTGAGATCCGGGGCTTGGCCGCGCCGGGATTCCGCGTTCAACGTTTGGGTCAATTTGCCCACGTTTGATCCGTCGGCGGGCGGTGATGTGGTTCGTCGTTTGAACCGCGATGCGCGCATTAACATTGCATTAGGGTTTTTGCTGCCATTCTGGACGCCTCTGGTGTTGAACATGGCCTCGCTTGGCTTTCAGCCGCTTTCGATGGACTCGCCGCAATCCTTGATCTGGACTGTCACCGCATGGTCGTTTCTTCCCGCCAGTTTGTTCATGCGCGGCATTGCGATGGGCCGGGTGGCCGACCTGATCCGCGAAAAGCGGCGCGCGGGTGTTCTGGCCGAGGAATCGTCCGTCCTTGCGACGGCCTGATCGCCCGTTTCGGCGGAATCCTTGCGCTTTTCCTGTGGGGCATGCTGGCCTTGGGGCTGCCTGCGCAGGCCGAAACCTTCCGCATCGCCACCTACAGCGCTGATCTGGGGCGCTTTGGTCCGGGTATTTTGCTGTCCGACCTGCGGCGCGCGTCCAATAAACAAACAGGTCCGATGATCGCGGTTCTGCTGCGGCTGGATGCGGATATTCTTGTGCTCACCGACATCGACTTTGACGCGCGGGGCGAGGCGCTTTTGGCGCTGACAGACCGGTTGGCGGCGGCGGGGGTGCGCTATCCCTACCAACTTGCGCTTCGGCCCAATTCGGGCGTGGCGACCGGGCTTGATCTGAACGCTGACGGCGTTTTGGGCGGCGCGGATGACGCCATGGGTTACGGGCGGTTTGCCGGGGCAGGGGGGATGGCGCTGCTGTCGCGCTTTCCCATCGACAGCGCCGGGGTGCGCGATTTCACCGATTTTCTGTGGCGCGATCTGCCTGGTCATCTGATGCCCAAAACCACGCCCCAAGTGGCCGCGGTGCAGCGTCTTTCCTCGACCGGGCATTGGGATGTGCCCGTGACCCTGCCGGATGGCACGGTTCTGCATCTGCTGGCCTACGGCGCCACGCCGCCGGTTTTTGATGGTCCCGAAGACCGAAATGGCAGACGGAATCACGACGAGGCAGCATTTTGGCTGGCCTATCTTGACGGTGCGCTGCCCCTGCCCGCGCCCGAGGGGCCGCTAGTGCTTTTGGGCAATTCCAACCTTGACCCGGTGGACGGCGAGGGGCGGCGCGCGGCCATTGACGCGCTTTTATCCCATCCCCGTCTGCAAGACCCCGGCCCCAAAGGCACCGCTGCCCGGACCGAGCCTGACCAACTGGGCGATCCCGCGCTTGATACCGCATTTTACGACACGGGCGCGGGGGGGCTGCGGGTGGATATCCTGCTGCCCTCGCGCGATTTCCGGATTGCAGCCTCGGGCGTGATGTGGCCGCCGGAGGCCGATCCTTTCGCCCAAACCCTCGCCGCCGCCTCCCGCCATCGGCCTGTTTGGGCCGATCTGGAGTTGATCGGTAAAAATTAGGTCAAATTTGCGCCAATCAGCCCCTTGGCCTGCAAATGCCGCCCCACCAGCTCTGGCAGGGCCAGCCCCTGAAATCCCGGCAACAGCCGTGCCATCACATCCCCGTCCAGCGCGTGATTTGTGTCGAACAAATACCGCATCTCCTTCATTTCCCGCGCCAATTCCCAGACAGGCGCAGCCAGCGTCATCGCCCACCACGGGAATTGACCAACCTTCACCCGCCTGCCCAGCTGCCGCTCCACTTCGGCCTGCAGATCCGCCATGCGTATCGTCAGGCCCGCGAAAGGCACGTCGGCAAATCGCGGCAATGCCTCGCCCAATTCCGCCAGCCCCACCGCCGCCCGCGCCATATCCGGCAAATAGGCATAGGCCCGGCGCACCTCCATCCCGCCCAGCGCGGTCATCCGCCCCTGCGCGACGGCTTTCAGCACCACAAGATTGAACACGGCCCCATCCGAGGTTTCGTCGATGAAATCCCCACCGCGCAGGATCAAAACACGCTGCCCTGAGGACGCATAGCGCGCCTCCATCTCCGCCCGGATCGCCCCTTTGCGCGTCACGGGCACCTGCGGCGTATTTGGCCCCCAAGGTCCCGGCTGGCGGCCAAAGGCATAAACATTGCCCGGCACCAAAATCCGCGCGCCGCTTGCCTTTCCCGCCGCAAGCACCTGCGAGGTGATCTCGGGGATCAGCCGCGCCCAGTCGTGGTACATCGGCGGGTTCAAAGCGTTCACGATCAGATCCGCCCCCTTGGCCGCCGCCGCCATATCTGTGCCGCGCGCATAGCGGTCCACCTGCCAGCCCGCCGCGCCAAACGCCTCTGCCGCGCGCCGCCCGAAATTGCCGTTTGCCCCCAGAACCAAAACCTTCGCCATTGCTGCCTCCATTTTGCTGATCCCAAAATAGACACCCAAAGGCAAATACATATTCCCCAAAATCCGATCCATGCTATTCACCTTTGTATGGATAATCTCGACTGGACCCTGACCCGATCCTTCCTTGCCGTCGCCGAAACCGGCTCGCTGACGCAGGCTGCGCGCCGTCTCAAACTTTCGCAGCCCACGCTGTCGCGCCACATTGCGGAAATCGAGGCGGCGCTTGGCCCGCTGTTTCACCGCCAGCCGCGCGGCCTTGTCCCCAATGACGCCGCGCTGTCCCTGATCCCCCATGCCCGCGCGATGGACGAGGCCGCCGCCCGCCTGACCCTGGCTGCCGCTGGCCGCGAAGAGGCGCTCAGCGGCAGCGTGCGCCTGACCGCCTCGCGCATCGTTTCCGCCCATATCCTGCCCGCGATCCTCGCCGATCTGCGGCGGGCCGAGCCGGGCATCCAGATTGATCTTGTCCCCTCGGACACCACCGAAAACCTGCTGACGCGCGAGTCGGATATCGCCCTGCGCATGTACCGCCCGGATCAGCCCGACGTGATCACCGCCCATATCGCCGATCTGCCCTTTGGCATCTATGCCGCGCGCAGCTATGTTGCCCGCCGGGGACAGCCCCGAACAGCGGCTGATCTGACCGATCACGACATGATCGGCTTTGACCGCTCTGCTTTGATGCTGCGCTTCATGGCGGGCATGGGCCTGCGCCGTCAGCGCGAGGATTTCCCTCTGCGCTGCGATGATCAACTGGTCTATCTGGCGCTGGTGCGGGCCGGGCTCGGCATCGGCGGCGTGCAGACCATCATCGCCCGCGATGCCCCCGATCTGGTACGGCTTTTCCCCGAACTGCCGATACCGCCCTTGCCGGTCTGGATCACCGCCCATCAGGCCCTGCGCCACACGCCGCGCATCCGCCGCGTGTTTGATCACCTGTCTGCGGCCTTTCGCGCCCTCAAACCTTGACCCCGCCGCGCCCATTGGCTAGGCCAGCCGCAACCAAAATTGCAAGAGGCGCCCCATGGCCAATCCCTCCCTTCTTATCCTCGCTGGTGACGGCATCGGCCCCGAAGTCATGGCCGAGGTCAAAAAGATCATCGGCTGGTTCGGCACCGCGCGCGGCGTCTCCTTTGATGTCTCCGAAGATCTGGTGGGAGGCTGCGCCTATGATGCGCATGGCACGCCCCTGACCGATGCCACCATGGCCAAGGCGCAGGCAGTGGACGCGGTTCTGCTGGGCGCTGTGGGCGGGCCGAAGTACGACAAGCTGGACTTTTCGGTCAAGCCAGAGCGCGGGCTTTTGCGCCTGCGCAAGGAGATGGACCTGTTTTCCAACCTGCGCCCGGCGCAATGCTTTGACGCGCTCGCCGATTTCTCGTCCTTGAAGAAAGAAGTCGTCGCCGGGCTTGATATCGTAATCGTGCGAGAGCTGACTTCTGGCGTTTATTTCGGCGAGCCGCGCGGGATTTTTACCGAAGGCAACGAACGGGTGGGCATCAACACCCAGCGCTATACCGAATCCGAGATTGCCCGCGTGGCCCGCTCGGCGTTTGAACTGGCCCGCAAGCGCGGCAACAAGGTCTGTTCGATGGAAAAGGCCAATGTGATGGAATCGGGCATCCTGTGGCGCGAGGTGGTGCAGGAAATTCACGACAAGGAATACCCCGACGTCGAGCTGTCGCACATGTACGCCGACGCGGGCGCGATGCAGCTGTGCCGCTGGCCCAAGCAGTTTGACGTGATCGTCACCGACAACCTGTTTGGTGATCTTCTGTCCGATATGGCCGCGATGCTGACCGGCTCGCTGGGCATGTTGCCTTCGGCCAGCCTCGGTCTGCCGATGGAAAATGGCCGGCCAAAGGCGCTGTATGAACCCGTGCACGGCTCGGCCCCCGATATCGCGGGCACGGGCAAGGCCAACCCGATCGCCTGCATTTTGTCGTTCGCAATGGCGCTGCGGTATTCGTTCGGCATGGGCGAGGATGCGACCCGCGTTGAAAAGGCTGTCGAAAAGGTGCTGGCGGACGGCGTGCGCACCGCCGATCTGATGGGTCCCGCAGGCGGCACGCCTGTGTCTACCGCCCAGATGGGCGACGCGGTGATCGCCGCGCTGAACGCCAGCCTTTAAGATCAGGGGTTCGCAAATCACTCGGCGAAGGCTTTTGAAACGCACGCGCCGAGGATTGCAGCCGTAAAACCGCTCCGGCAGCTGCTGAAGCTACACGCAGGCTTCGGCACATTCGGCTTGCAAAGACCATGTAATCCGTCTGGCGTATCATCCCGTTCAGACCCGGGGCGCGATCCAATTCAATACTTCAAAAACGGCACTTTTTGCCGGGTTCAGGCAAGCCCGTGACCAACCGCTCTGCCACTGATCACCCCATGCCACGCCTTCAAAACCCCCTCACCGGCGCCCTTTACGCCATCGGCGCTTTCGGGCTTTACGCGGCTTATGACATTTCGGTCAAATTCCTCGGGCTTGGCTATTCCGCATTCCAGATCATCTTTTTCGCCGGGTTGATGGCCCTGCCGCTGGTCCTGCTGTTCGCGGTACTTGACCCCGACCAAGGCAGTCTGCGCCCGGTCCGCCCGCGCCTTTTGATGCTGCGGGTCGTGGTTGTGGTGTTCAACGGCATCATCGGCCCCTATGCCTTTGCCAACCTGCCGCTGGCGCAATGCTATGCCATCTTCTTTACCATGCCGATTTTCATCACCCTGCTGGCGGTGCCGGTCTTGGGCGAGCGGATCGACATGACGCGCGGCGCGGCGGTTGTCGCCGGGCTGATCGGGGTGATCATCGCGCTGGACCCGGGGGCGGCGCCGTTGCAGATCGCGCATCTGGCGGCGATTGCCGGCGCGATGACTGGGGCGACGAACTATGTGCTTTTGCGCAAGACGGGCGGAACGGAGCGGACGATTGTGCTGATACTATACCCGATGCTGGCGCAGCTGGTTGTGCTGGCCCTCGTGCTGCCCTTTGTTTACAAACCGATGCCGCTTGGCGATCTTGCGGTGACGGCATTCATGGGCGCGGTGCTGGTCGGCGGCGGGATCATGATCATCGCCGCATATCGCCGCGCCCGCGCCATCATCGTCGCGCCGATGCAATACAGTCAGATCATCTGGGGCACGCTGATGGGCGCCGTCTTGTTTGACGAGCGGCTGAGCTGGGCAACCGGCTTTGGCGCTGGCCTGATCATCCTTGCGGGCGTGGTCATCCTCGCCCGGCAGGCGCCTGCCCCATGATCCGTAACGCTTCGGTTCAAGGGGCGCTTTTGTCGCTGACCGGGTTCAGCGTCTATGCGCTGTCGGACATGATGATCAAATTCATGGGGCAGGGCCTTGAGGCGCCGCAGATCATCTTTACCGCCGCGCTTTGCAGCCTTCCGTTCATCCTGATACAGGCAGGCGCCTCGGCGGGCGGCTTTGCCCTTCGCCCGGCGCTGCCCGGCTGGATGGCCATCCGCGTTGTGCTGACGGTCGTGAACTCCGTTATCGTCAGTTATACTTTTACCAAACTGCCGGTCGGTCAGGCCTATGCGATCTTTTTCTGCATGCCCTTGCTGATCACCCTTCTGGCAGTGCCCCTGCTGCATGAACGTCTTGATCTGCTGCGCGGGCTTGCCGTTCTGGCCGGGTTCGCGGGCGTTCTTGTGGCCGTGCGGCCCGGCGCGGTGCCGCTGCAATTGGCCCATTTGACAGCCGTGGGAGGCGCCACGCTGGGCGCGCTCATCTCGCTGATGCTGCGCAAGATTGGCGCCAGGGAGCGGCCCGCCGTCGTGCTGCTGTATCCCGCCGCCGCGCAGGTTGTGGTGCTGGGCTGTGTCATGCCGTGGCTCTGGCAACCGATGAGCGGCCAAAGCTGGTTCGTCGCCGCCATGATCGCGCTGTTTTCAACTGTGGGCGGGGTGTTGGTGATCAAGGCCTATGCCCGCGCGCCCGCCATCGCGGTGGCCCCGATGCAATATGGTCAAATCATCTGGGGTGCGCTGTGCGGCGCGCTGATCTTTGACGAGCGGATGGACGGCCTGATGATCCTTGGGATAGCCGTTATCATCGGCGCGGGGCTGGTTCTGCTGTGGAAATCGGCCAATCCTGCGGTGAATTCGGCCGAAGCCGCGCAAAAAACCTGATCCGGCCCCTTGTGCTTTCCCGTTCAAAGGCAGAGTCCTGCGCGCACCGGGCCAGCAATTTTCGCGGCCCCGCAGGATCGCCCAAATGCCCCCACAGTCCACCCTTACCGGCGCGCTTTTGTCGCTTGCGGCCTTTGCGGTCTATGCCTCGAACGATGTGATCGTCAAATTCCTCGGCGGCAGTTACAGCCCGTTTCAGACCATCTTCTTTTCGGTCCTGTTCGGCTTTCCGTTGGTTTTGCTGATGCTGATCGGCGACCGCTCTGACGGCACATTGATCCCGCGCTATCCGTGGTTCACCCTTGCACGCGCCGTTCTGACGGTGATCTGCGTGCTCTGCGGGTTTTACGCCTTTTCCGTCCTGCCCCTGACCGAGGCCTACCCGATCTTCTTTGCCACCCCGCTGCTGATCACCCTGATCGCGATCCCGGTCCTTGGCGAAAAGGTTGGCCTGCATCGGGGTCTTGCGGTGATTGTCGGCCTGATCGGGGTGGTGATCGTGGTGCGGCCCGGCGATGCGCATTTTGGCCTTGGCCATCTGGCGGCCATATCCGCTGCGATTTTTGGTGCGGTCAATTCGGTCCTGATGCGGAAAATCGGCAATTCCGAACGTTCGGTTGTGATCATGCTGTACCCGATGATGGCCAACCTGATCGTCAGCGGCACTGCCCTGCCCTTCGTCTATGTTCCGATGCCCGTCGCTCATCTGGGCCTGTCGTTCGCCATGGCGGCGCTTGGCCTGTTGGGCGGCTTTCTGGCCATCGCGGCGTATCGGCGGGCGGCGGCGGTGATCGTCGCGCCGATGCAATATTCGCAGATCATCTGGGCCACGATCTTTGGCGCGCTGATCTTTGGCGAGACAATGGACCGCGTCACCCTGATCGGCACCGCCGTGATCATCGCCTCAGGCGTTTACATAGTGCTGCGCGAGGGCACACCGCAGGTGTCGAAAAACCGCCCGGTTCTGGAAACCCGCTCGCGCATCGATATGGGCCTTTTGCCGCGTCTGTCGTCGCTGCTGAAACTCTTTGACCGCCGCAGCGCCAAGACGGATGCGCAGGACCATTCCTGAAATCCCCCCGCTCGCCCCTTGCAAAACGCCCCAAGTCGCGCTAACCCGCCCCGAAGGTCGGAGTGTAGCGCAGCCTGGTAGCGCACCTGCTTCGGGAGCAGGGGGTCGAAGGTTCGAATCCTTTCACTCCGACCAGTTTCAGCGCCAGAGCGGTTCAGCCATCCCATGTCGCGCTGGTGCTTCAGCTTTGCCAAAGGCCGCCGATGATCCAAGCCCTCTTCGCCATTCTTGCGGCACAGCTCGCCGGAGAGACCCTGTCGCGCAGTCTTTCCCTGCCGGTTCCGGGCCCGGTTCTGGCCATGATCATCATGGTGGTGGCCCTGCGGTTCATCCCGCGCTTTGCCGATCTGATCCGTCCGGTTGCAAGGGGCGTTCTGGGCCACCTGTCGCTGTTGTTCGTGCCGGCGGGGGTCGGCGTTGTGGGGCATCTGTCGGCGCTTGGCGGCAAGGGTCCGGCGATCTTTTTGGCGCTCGCCGTGTCAACGGCGGCGGCGATCACCGTGGGCGCGCTGGTATTTGCCGCCGTGGCGCGGGCAACCGGCAATCTTGATGACTGATTTCGCCGAAATCTGGGTCTATCTGTCGCGAGAGCCGCTGTTGTGGTTGACGGCGACCTTGGGCGCTTATGCGATTGGCGATGCGTGTTTTCGGGCGGCGGGAAGTGCGCCGATTGTCAATCCGGTGCTGATCGCCGTTGCGCTGCTGGCGGCCTTGCTTTGGCTGACCGGGACCAGCTATCAAAGCTACTTCGAGGGCGCGCAGTTCGTGCATTTCCTGCTTGGACCGGCCACAGTATGCCTTGCCTTTCCGCTGTATGAAAACCTGCCGCGCGTAAGAAGGGCGCTGCTGCCCATCGCGGCGGCGCTGATTGCGGGGTCGGTCACCGCCGTCGGCACTGCGGTTGGCATTGGCTATGCCTTTGGCGTGCAGGGCGAGGCGCTGGCCTCGCTTGCCGCCAAATCCACCACCGCGCCCGTTGCCATCGGCATCGCGGAAAAGATCGGCGGCTCGCCGACGCTTACGGCGGTTCTGGTGATCATGACCGGGATCATGGGCGCGGTCATGGCCACGCCGCTGCTGAACCTTCTGGGCATCAAGGACTGGCGCGCGCGCGGCTTTGCCGTTGGCGTGGCGGCGCATGGCATCGGCACCGCCCGCGCGATGCAGGTCCACCCCACGGCGGGGGCCTTTGCCGGGCTGGGCATGGGCATGAACGCGGTTTTGACCGCCATCCTCGCCCCCTATGTGCTGTCTTTTTTCCTGTAAGGCCCGTGATGAGCAATCTTGAACTTCTGACGATCAGCGGCTCTTTGCGCGCCGCCTCCACCAACCGCGCGCTTCTGGCCGAGGCCGCCCGGCTGTTTGGCCCCGCAGAACAGGCAAAGGCCGATCTGCGCCTGCCGCTGTATGACGGCGATCTGGAAGACCTTGGCATTCCGCCCGAGGTTCTGGCCCTGCATGCGCAGATCGCTCAGGCGGATGCGGTGGTCATCTCGACCCCGGAGTACAACAAAGCGCTGTCGGGGGTTCTGAAAAACGCGCTGGACTGGGTCAGCCGGGTCAAAGGCCCGTCCCCTTGGGCAGGCAAGCCGGTGGCAATCCTGTCGGCGGCGGCGGGCCGTTCGGGCGGCGAGCGGGCGCAATCGTCGCTGCGGTTGTGCCTTGTCCCGTTTCGGCCCAATATCGTTTCCGGCCCGGAAATTCTGCTGGCGAACAGCGGCAGCGCGTTTGACGCAGAGGGCCGCCTGAGCGATCCGCATATGGTCAAGATCCTGACCGAGGTGATGCAGGCGCTGCGCGCGTTGATCTAGCGAAAAACGCTCAATACCTGATCCAGCGGCTTTTTGCGCTTGGCGACCGCTGGCACCGTCGCCTCGGCCGCCGGATAACCGACGGGCAGGATCATCACAGCTTTTTCCTCGGCCCCGCGCCCACAAAGGCCGGGCAGGAATTTCATCGGGTTGGGCGTATGTTCAAGGCAGACCAGCCCCGCCTGATGGATCGCCGCGATCAAAAACCCGGTCGCGATGCCCACGCTTTCGGGGACATAATAATTCTTGTACCGCGTCCCATCCTCGGTGACGCCGTATCGCTGTGCGAACACCACGATCAACCACGGCGCTTCGGTCAGATGCGGTTTGGACACGCCGGTGCCGATCGGCTCCAGCGCGGCCAGCCATTCATCGCCCGCGCCGCCGGTATAAAACGCGCGCTCTTCCTCTTCGGCGGCTTCCCTGATCTGCACTTTCATTGCCGGATTGCTGATCGCCGCGAAATGCCAGGGCTGATGGTTCGCCCCCGAAGGCGCGGTTGCGGCGGCCTGAATGCAGGCGGTGATCACCGCTTCGGGCACAGCGCGGCTGGCATATTGCCGCACTGAATGGCGTTTGCGCAGATAAGTTAAATTGGCCTCTGCCGCGGCAAGGCTCGCCTCCGGGTCCATCTGCACACGGTCGGGCAGGGCCAGCGGCTGATACGAAACCTCGCCCTTTTTGTACATCACCCGCCCCCGATAAAGATCCCCGCCGCCAGAACCAAAGCACCGCCCAGGACGACTTGCAAGGCGGCGCGCAGGAATGGGGTTTCCATGAACCGGTTCTGAATCCATGCGATGGCCCAAAGCTCGACGAACACCACGATCCCGGCGATGGTGGTTGCGGTCCAGAAATCGGTGATCAGATAGGGCAGGGCGTGGCCCATCCCGCCCAGCATGGTCATCACGCCGCTTGCAAGCCCGCGCTTCCACGGGCTGCCGCGCCCCGACAGCACGCCGTCGTCATGCGCGGCTTCGGTAAAGCCCATCGAAATCCCCGCCCCGACCGAGGCCGCTGTGCCGACCAGAAACGTTGTCCAGGTGTCTTGCGTGGCAAAGGCCGTCGCGAAGATCGGCGCAAGGGTGGAGACCGAGCCGTCCATCAGCCCCGCCAGCCCTGGCTGCACCCATGTCAGAATGAACTGCCGCCGCGCGCCCGCATCTTCAGCCTCGCGCGTATCATCGTCCAGATGCCGCGCCTCCAGCCCACCCGCCTGATGCATATGCCCCGCCTCCGCCGCCGCCAGATCGCCCAGCAGCCTGCGCGTCGCCGCATCCGTGCTACGCGCCGCCGCCCTTTGGTAAAACGCAGCCGCCTGCTGCTCCATCCCGCGCGCTTCGGCGCGCATAGCGTCCAGCCCCAGCGTTTCATTCAGCCAGACCGGTTTGCGCGCATAAAACCCCGCCACATGCTCGCGCCGGATCAGCGGGATCACCTCGCCAAAGCGCGCCTGATGCAGCGCGATCAGCCTTTGGCGGTGCTGATCCTCTTCGATTGCCATGCCGTCAAACACCGCCGCAGACGCGGCATAATCGCCCCGCAGCCGGTGCGCATAGGTGCGATAGATCTGGGCGTCATCCTCTTCGGACGAAATGGCCAGCGCCAGAACCTCTTGTTCGGACAGGTCCGAGAAACGACGCCTAGAGGAAATGCCGGGGATCATGGGGGCCTCACAGTTTGGAATGATTCCAATCTAGGGCGGAGGCGAGGGCAAGGAAAGGGCGAAAACGGGCCGCCGCTCAGCCGTTTTCGCGCAGAATGCTGCCCGCAAGATAGAGCGAGCCGCAGATCAGCACGCGCGCCGTGGGGTCTTGTGCACAAATCGCAGCCAATGCCAGTGCAACCGATCCTGCCGCCTGGGCCTCTATCCCGGCATCCGCCGCGGCGGCCTTGGTTTCCTCGGCGGGCAGGGTGTTCTTCTCGCCGGGGATCGACACAGCATAAAGTGCGGCCAACTGGTCGGCCAGCGGGCGCATATAGCCGCGCACATCCTTGGTGTTCAGCATCCCGCAGATCGCATAGGTCGGGCGCCTCGCCATCCGCGCCAGCGTGGCGCCAATCGCCTGCCCGCCCGCCGGATTGTGCCCGCCGTCCAGCCACAGCTCCACCCCCGGGGCCAAGTCGGTCAGGGGGCCGCTGCGCAAGCGCTGCATCCGCGCGGGCCAAAAGGCGCGGCTGACCGCCGCCTCGCAGGCCGCCTCATCTGCGCCAAAATGGCGCAAAGCCATCAGCGCCGCGCCGGCATTTTCAATCTGATGCGGGCCGGGCAGATTCGGCAGCGGCAGGTCCAGCAGGCCGTTTTCATCCTGAAACAGCAGTCGCCCGGCCTCTTCCCAAACGGTCCAATGCTGGCCTTGCACCAACAAAGGCGCGCCCAATGCCTCGGCCCTCGCCTCGATCACGGCCAGACCCTCGGGCGCCTGCGGACCAACGACCACCGGCACGCGGCGCTTGATGATCCCGGCCTTTTCGCCCGCGATTTCAGGCAAAGTCTCGCCCAGATATTGCTGATGATCAAGCGACACCGGCGTGATGATGGACAGCGCCGGGGTCACGACGTTGGTGGCGTCCAGCCGCCCGCCAAGCCCGACCTCCAGCAACAGATAATCCGCCGGCACGCGCGAGAACGCCAGAAACGCGGCGCAGGTGGTGATCTCGAAAAAGGTGATATCGCCCGGCCCGTTCGCTGCCACGCATTCATCCAGCAGTGCCGTCAGATCGGGTTCGGAAATCAGCTCGCCCGCCAGCCGGATGCGTTCATGAAACCGGGCCAGATGCGGCGAGGTATAGGCGTGAACGCGTTTGCCCTGCGCTTCCAGCCCGGCGCGGATCATCGCCTGGGTCGAGCCTTTGCCATTGGTGCCTGCGATATGGATCACGTCTGGCAGCCGCCGTTCAGGGTTGCCCAAGGCGGTCAGCAGGCGGTGAACCCGGTCCAAGGTCAGGTCGATGACTTTGGGATGCAGCGTCATCATCCGTTCAAGAACGGCGTCCGAGCCGGTGGTCATGGGGCAGCAGGCGGCGCGGGCAGATCGCCCATGATCGGGGCCGACTGGCCCGTCAGCATCCGCAGGATTGTGACCAGTTCCTCCCGCATTTTCTTGCGGTGCGTCACGCGGTCCAGCATGCCGTGGTCCAGCAGATACTCGGCGCGCTGAAACCCTTCGGGCAGCTTTTCGCGGATGGTCTGTTCGATCACCCGTGCGCCCGCGAAACAGATCAGCGCATTGGGTTCGGCAATCTGCACATCGCCCAACATGGCATAACTGGCCGTCACGCCGCCCGTGGTCGGATGGGTCAGAACCACGATATAGGGCAGTCCTTGCTCTCTGAGCATCTGAACCGCGACCGTTGTGCGCGGCATCTGCATCAAGGACAGGATACCTTCTTGCATCCGCGCGCCACCGGCTGCTGAAAACACGACCAAGGGCAGGCGCAGTTCAACAGCCGTTTTTGCCGCCGCGACGATGGCATTGCCGACAAACATCCCCATCGACCCGCCCATAAAGGCAAAATCCTGTGCCACGGCCACGATCGGGGTGCGGGCAATCTGTCCGGTCGCGACCAGAATCGCCTCTTTTTCGCCTGTCGCCTTTTGCGCGGCTTTCAAACGGTCGGGATACTTTTTCTGATCGCGGAAATGCAGCGGGTCCGCCATCACATCCGGCACCTTCACTTCGCTGAAAATCCCGCCGTCAAACAGCGCCACGAACCGGTCGCGCGGCGCGATCGCCATGTGATGCTCGCAGTTGGAGCAGACGTTCAGATTGTCGGCCAATTCGCGGTGAAACAACATCGTGCCGCATTCGGGGCACTTGGTCCAAAGATTCTCCGGCACTTCCCGGCGCGAGAAGAGCGAGTTGATCTTTGGCCGGACGTAGTTCGTGATCCAATTCATGTGGAATGGCCCTTTGGTCAATATGGTTCAGGAAATAAGCCGGGGGGGCGGGAAATGCAATTGGTGCTGTGGCCCCGGCGCCGCTGGCGAGCAAACCGGGTGTCGGTTGCGCAGGATTTGGCCGCTCGGCGAACAGCCCTGTGTTCAGCCTTTGAACTTGAGGCGGTGGCACGTTGCCCCTAAGGTTCTGCAAAACAAGGCCGGAGCCAACCGCGTGATCCCTTTTCCCCCGTTTCGCATTCGGCTTTATGCTGCAGCGCCCCTCGGGGTGATCGCCCTGACGGGTTGTCTTGCATCCATCCCGGGGATTGGCCCGACGCAGATCCGGCTTTTTGACGGTGCGTTGACCGTTGCCGCGCCGAACGGCTATTGCGTGAACCCCGAACCTTCGACCCAGACCGGCGGTTCGGCGGTGGTGCTGATCGGCCGGTGCCGCGATGGCAGCCAGGCCCAGGCCGCGATTGTGACGGTCACGGTTGGCGAGCCGGGTTCTGGTGGGGTCATGGCCGCCGGGGGCGAGGCGCTGAGCGCGTTCTTTGTCTCGGACGAGGGGCGCGCGACCTTGGCGCGCAGTGGAAATCCCCGTGATGTCACGGTTATGCGGGCCGTTTTGGCCGGCGACGATTTCCTGATGTTGCTGAACGATACCTCTGCAAGCCCCTACTGGCGCGCGATTACGGCGCTGAATGGCCGGGTGATCACCGTTTCGGCCGCCGGAACGGCCGCCGTTCCCCTGACCCCCGAGCAAAGCCGCGACATTGTGAACGCGTCGCTGCTTGCCCTGCACCAGGCAAATCCGGCGCGTTGACGCACAGCGACCATTTGGTTGAAATATTTCCTCATCCATAGTCGAACTTGAGGTGGCGTATTTACGATTGTGCGGCAATAAGAAACAATCGCCTTTACTGCGGCCCAAAGTGAAACAATACGCTCAACGCGAGATTGACCTGGTATGATCCGGCTTTTCGAAAAGCTCTTGAAACGAAGAAGCCTTCGCTATTGGCAAGAGCGTGCAGAGGCGGCCCCCTCGGCCGATCTGGACGAGTTGCGCACGATGCGCTCTTCCGCGCGGGCGCTGCGCCGCAATCTGGACCGGGTGATCCATGAAGCGGAGCATCGGCTGGCCCTGCCTGTGATCGGCTCTAATGTGATTCGCCGGCCCCTTGGCACTGATTGGTCGTGGCGGCCCGACCTGTGGAAAGGGCAGATACCGAAGCCGGGCATGGCCGCCGTGCAGCCGCGCGCGCAGATCTGTGAGGGCGCGACGGTGTTTCACGATTGCCGCCGATCAGAGCTGACCGTGCGCCAGATCCGCAATTCGCGCGCTGTGGATATCGCGCCTTTCGGCCTGCGGATGGATGTGTTCCGCTTTGACGGCTCGTTTCTGTCGTTGGTCCTTGATCTGCCCGAAGAGGCCGCGCGCGGCCTGCGCCTGCGCCATCTGATCAAGCTGGATGTCATCGCCGAGATGGAAAAGCCGCTGGAAATCTTTGCGCGGCTGAACATCAAACACGGGCCAAACGTTGAACAGATCGTGCGCGAATTGCCGATGAATGCCGAAGAGATTGCGGTGGAATTTGACCTCGCCTACACCAAGATCAACGAAAAGCGGGTTGAAAAGCTGTGGATCGACCTGATCTTTGAAGGCCCGGAGATGAACCAGATCATCCTGCGCGACGTTACAATCACGCGCCGCCCGCGCGCCGAACTTTGAAGGCTGGCCATGTCCGACACCAAACTGACCAAAACCCGAATCCGCGCCGGCGTCTGGGAGGGCATTTTGCACAGCGCCCAGAGCACGGCCAAAATCGAGGCCGTGCTTGAAGGCCAAATCATCGTCGGTGTCACGCAAACCGCGATCGCAGATCGTTTGGGCGAATGGTCCGTGCGCGTGCCCATATCGGCCGAACATCTGTCCGAAGGCGTGCAGACTTTTCTGCTGCGCGAAGTTGGCTCCACGACCGCGCTGGCGCATTTCACCGTGATCACAGGTGTCGCGATGGAGGACGACATGCGCGCCGAGGTCGATCTTTTGCGGCAAGAGTTGGATTTGCTGAAGCAGGCGTTCCGGCGCCATTGTCTGGAAACCACACGCTGAACTGCGGCACTGTGACAACGCCATCAGAGGCCGCGCCCCAAAACCAAGGAAGCCTCACTGAAATGTGGCGGGTTTCCGGGTTCCGTCGTTTCTGTGCCATAAACGATCCGCCGTAAAACCCCGGATAGGTCGCGCATTCGCCCCGATATCGCCTGAATTGAGGGTCAAAAAGATCACATCTGCCCACGCTGCCTGTTTGGGGAAACAAATGGATCGTTTGACTGAGATGGAAGCCTTTGCCACGGTTGTGGACCAAGGTGGATTTACGGACGCGGCTAAGAAGATGGGGATCTCGAAGTCAGCGGTATCAAAGCACGTATCGGCGCTTGAAGCGCGGCTGGGGGCGCGGCTTTTGAACCGCACCACACGCCGGGTTTCGCCTACCGAAATTGGCCTTGCCTATTATGACCGCGCCCGCCGCGTTCTGAACGATGCTGGCGAAGCCGATGCGCTTGTCACCTCGATGCAATCGGCGCCTTCGGGCCTGTTGCGCATCTCGGTTGCGACAGATTTCGGGGTGAACCTGTTGTCGCCGATCTTGGGGGAATTCCTGCTGGAATACCCCGACATCACGGTGAACATGGTGCTGAACAACCGCTATGTCGAACTGATTTCCGAAGGATTCGACATGGCCATCCGCGTGGGAGAGTTGGAGGATTCCTCGCTTCGAGCGCGCAAGTTGACCGACACCGCAAAAAGAATGATCGCCTCGCCCAGCTATTTTCAGCGCTATGGCCGCCCGATCAAGATTGACGATCTGAACGATCACAAGCTGCTGCATTATTCCAACCAAGCCAATGGCAACGTGTGGAAAGTGACCGCGACCTCGGGCGAAAAACGTCAGGTCCGCTCCAACGGCTGGCTTACGGTGAATGATGGTCAATCGTTGCTTAATGCCGCCGTTTCCGGCCTTGGTATCGCGTTCCTGCCCTCGTTCCTTTACGCCGATGCGATGAAAGCGGGACAGGTCGAAGAGGCCATTCCCGGCCTGCCGACCGAGGTTCAGGGCATTTATGCCGTCTATCCTCCGGGCCGCTTTACCCAGCCAAAAGTACGCGCTTTCATCGACTTTCTGGCTCACCGTTTTGCCGACAAGGGGCCAGACAACTGGTAAGCCATTGATCCAAGACATTTTTAAGGCCAAAAATTTACACGTCAGCGCGTCGAAGTCACCATGACTTCGACGCGTCTGTTTTTGGCTTGCCCTTCGGGGGTGTTGTTGGGCGCGCGCGGCGCAAGATAGCCAACACCCTGCGCCACCACTTGACCGGGCGGCAGCGCATACTTGTTCAGCAGCCAATCCTTCACCTGTTCGGCCCGGCGTTTTGACAGCGCGATATTGCCCTCCAGCCCGCCCGTGGCATCGGTATGCCCGACCAAAGCCACCGTGATAGACGGATCGGCCAGCAGCCACGTTCCCAACTCGGTCAACGAGGCATAATCGCCCGCCTCAAGGTTCGCCGCGCCGGGGGAGAAGATCAGATCGTCCAGCGGCGCCCCGCCATTTGCCAAAAGCGCCGCAATCAAAGACCCGGCAGCGGCGGGTTGCGGTGCGGGCGTCGGCTCTTGCGGTTCAACCGGGCTGATGGCGCTTAGGGGATCGGGGGTCGTTGCCATGCCGATGGCCAAAGGCGCGGTGCCAGACGGCAAGACCTTGGTGATCTGCACAAACAAAACCCCCGGACCACGGCTGATCAGAACCATCCGGAACGCGTCGCCCGCCGTGCCCGCCTTGCGCGCCGAAAGATACCTGAAATCGCCCAGATCGACATGCATATCCGGCTCTGGCAGGGTTGGGATGGCAAAGCGGAAATCAAAGCCGCCGCAGTCCGCCGTCTCGCAGGTGTAAATCAGGGTAAACCCCTCGGCCTCGATCTGCCGCTGCACATCGTTCATCAACCGCAAGGTGCTGATCGAGGCGTCCGGGATCTGCCAGCTTTGGGTGCTGACCGCGCCCTGAACCAATTGCGAGGCCAATCCGCCGTCCTTGCGCCAGGGCCCGCTTGCCACCAAAATCTCGCCCGCGTCCAGGGTCTGCAGGCGCAAAGCTTCGGCGCCCTCGGGCAGGGTCTGCGCCAGGCCGGGCAGCGCGGCGCATCCGGCAAGGATCGCCCCAACTGCGCAAAGAAGGCCCCTGCCTGTCACCTTGGATACACCCTTATGCCGCCAGAACCCGGTAATGATATCGTCCCATAATTTGCATTCCCAAGGAAGTATACAGCGCGCAGGCGGGCGCGTTTGCCGCCGTCACCGCAAGCGCCAGCCGCGCCGCACCCTGCCCTTGCGCCCAAACCGCCGCCGCGCGCATCAGGTTCGCCGCGCACCCCCGCCGCCGCATCGCGGGCGCGACATGCAGCGCATGGACAAAGCCGACACCGCCCGCAATCGCCACAAAGGCCACCCCCGCCGCGCGGTCATCGCTGCGGCCCAAAACCGCCGCTTTCGGCCCCGCCGCGCGGGCCATGATCTCAACCCGCGTGGGGCCGATATGCCCCTCGTCCCACAGGCTGCGCGCGATGGACAGGGGCGGCCAATGCGGGAAACTGGTCATGGGGGCCGGCCCCTGCCCGGCCACGTCCCGGGCCGTTGCCGAAAACATCACCACCGGATCCTTGATCGCATAACCGCGCGCTTCCAGCGCAACGTCCAGCGCCGCATCTTCGGGCACAAGCATGAACAAGGGCGCTTGGCCCATGGATCGCATACCTTCTTCGGCCCTGATCAGATCATCAAGGTTCCAGTCCCCCGCCACGGTGGCGCAGGAAACCCGCTGCCCCCCGCCAAGCCCCCACCGCAGCGCAAAGGCACCGGCCTGCACCCGCTGCGCCGGGGGCCAGGTTTCCTCCATCAGGTGGATCAGATCGCTCATCCGGCAAAAGCGGCCCGAAGATCCGCCATTGCGCGGTCCAAAAGCGCCGGATCGGTGCCGCGCACCACCAGGTTGGTGCCGTAATGGCCGTCTTGGGTGAAGGGATACGATCCCATCGACAGATCGCGATAGCCCGCCGCGATCTGCCCGAACCGCGCGGCTATATCGCCCTCGCCCATCAAAAGCCGCAGACTTTGGCTTTGCAAGGGCGGCCCGCCCACCAGTTTTGGCATCACCGAGGCGACCATGGCCTGAAAAATCGCCGGAACCCCGGCCATCACATGCACGTTGCCAAGGGTGAAACCGGGCGCGATTGACACCGGATTGTCAATCAGATCGGCGCCGTCCGGGATGCGGGCCATCCGCTGGCGCGCCTCGTTGAACGGCAGGCCGCGCGCGGCGTAATGCGCCCCCAGCAGGGCCATGGCGTCCGCGCGGTGACTGATCGGCGCGCCCATCGCCTCGGCAATTGCATCTGCGGTGATGTCATCATGCGTCGGGCCGATCCCGCCAGAGGTGAAGACATGGGTATACCCCGCCGAAAGCGCCCGCGCCGCCGCAACGATCGCGGCGTGATCATCGGCCACCACGCGCACCTCGGCCAGGGGAATGCCCTTTTCGGTCAGGGCCCCGGCCAGATGGTGCATATTGCTGTCGCGCGTGCGCCCGGACAGAATTTCGTCGCCGATCACCAGCATCGCCGCATTAGGATTTTGCATGTCTTGCCCTTTGAATTGTTCTGCGACAAGGCCGCATTTTCAGCGCTTTTTCAAGGCGAAGTTCGCGCGCAATCGCCGCTTTGCACCGCGCGCCGCCCCCTTGCAACTTGCCCCCCCCTCGCCTAATTATGGGACATTAAACGGAGAATGGCCTTGCGAGACATGCGCGCCCGTGTGACCAGGAACGGTATTCGCATCTATGAGGATGCGGATTTCGCGGGTATGGCCGACGCGGGCCGTGTGGCGGCAGAAATTCTCGATCAGGTCTGCGCCCTGGTTCAGCCCGGTGTGACCACCGCCGCGATTGACGATTTCATCCGCATCGAGATTGAACGGCGCGGGGTTGTGTCGGCCACCATCGGCTATAAAGGCTATCAGCACGCCTCGTGCATTTCGGTCAACCATGTGGTCTGTCACGGCATTCCGGGCGCCAAGGTGCTGATGGACGGCGATATTCTGAATGTTGACGTGACCGTGATTGTGGATGGATGGTTTGGCGATACCAGCCGGATGTATGCCGCAGGCGCGCCCAGCCGCAAGGCCGAGCGTCTGGTCGAGGTCACGCATGAGGCGCTGATGCGCGGGATTGCCGAGGTGAAACCGGGCAATACCTTTGGCGATATCGGCGCGGCCATTCAAACCCATGTCGAGGCGATGCGCATGTCCGTGGTCCGCGATTTTTGCGGCCATGGTCTGGGCCGGGTGTTCCATGCCCCGCCAAATGTGCTGCATTATGGGCGTCCGGGGTCGGGCGAGGTTCTGGAAGAGGGCATGTTCTTTACCATCGAGCCTATGGTCAATCTGGGGCGACCCGAAACAAAGGTTCTGGGCGACGACTGGACCGCCGTGACGCGCGACAAGTCCCTGTCGGCGCAGTTTGAACATTCGGTGGGCGTAACCGCGACGGGATGCGAGATATTCACGCTGTCGCCTGCGGGCAAATTCTTTAACACCGGCGCCTGAAGGTGCTGACGCTTGGGGGGCTTTCTGCCCCCCCTCCCGCAACGCCGCGTGCCGCAGCTTTGCCCGCTGAGGATATTTGGAGCGCATTGAATGCGCCTCAAGGATTGGTTTGCAACGGCTTTGCTTTTGCCAAGGCGGCCTGCGGGCTGAACGAGGCGGGGATTTGGGATTGTCCTGACAGGATCAGGTCGGCCATGCGTTCGGCCAGCAGGGGCGCCATGCCGAAGCCAATCTTGAAGCCGCCGTTCAGAATGAAATGGCCCGGCCTTTGGGGCCAGTGGCCGGCAATCGGCGCGCGGCTGGCGGCGCGGGGGCGCAGGGCGGCCCAACGCTCGACCACCGGGGCATCGCGCAGGGCGGGCAAGGCGGCGCGGGCGCGCGCGATCAGAAGATCAAGCTGATCATCAGTGGTATCAGGGGCGTTCCAAAGGTGTTCATTGGTGGAGCCGATGGCCACAAGGCCGCCCTCATGCGGCACGATGTGCATGCCATCGGCATAGACCTGCGGCGCGTCCCCGGCCTCGGCGCGCAAAAGCGCTGCCTGCCCCTTGACCGCGCCCGCGACGGCCCGGCCGCTCGTTTGCGCCAGATCGTGCAGGCCCTGCACCCCGCTCGCCCACAGCACCGCGCCTTGATCCTCGGCGTCGGTCAGAATGATCTCGCCGCCCAGGGCGCAAAAGGCCTTGGCGAGGGCGGGCAGGGCGAGGCGGGGGGAAATGCGGGCGGACAGGGTGTCGTGCAGCAAGAAGCCGGTTGGGCTGAGCGGCTCCCACGCCGCGCCCGTTGCCGCGATCACCTGCCACAAAGCCTGACCCTGCCACAGATCGGCGGCCGAGGCGCCGCGCGCGCGCGCCATCTGTACCGCCTGCGCATCATCCAGCGCCTGAAGCCGCCCGATCCTGCCATATCCCGTCCGCAGCCCACTTGCCGCGCCCACCGCGTCCCACCAAACCTGCGCCATCAAAAGCGAGGTCAGCTGAAACGCTTTCTTCTCATTCCATGCCTCGGGCACATGCGGCGTCAGCGCGCCCACCACCCCGCCAGAGGCCCCAGCCCCCAGATGCGCCGTCTCGATCAGCCGCACCCTCGCCCCTCGCCGCGCCAGCGCAAAGGCCGCCGACAATCCGAATATGCCGCCGCCGCGCACCGTGACCTCTGCTTTGCCGCGATCCAGCCTTGCCAATTCCCTGCGCCTTCCCCATGGTCCGCCGCGACAAGGACTAACGCAGATGACGGGCATGCAACAGGGTGGGATCAGCTGGAAAGACGGGGTTATCCCGGTCTCGGACCGCTTTGATGATCCCTATTTCAGCCTGAACGACGGTCTGGCCGAAACCCGCCACGTCTTTCTGGCCGGTAACGATCTGCCCGCGCGGCTTTGCCCCGGTTTTCACATCGCAGAGCTGGGGTTTGGCACCGGGCTGAACTTGCTTGCAACGCTGATCGCCGCGCAAACCCATCCCGGCCCGATGCACTACACCAGCTTTGAAGCCTTCCCCCTGACCGCCCCGCAAATCGCCCGTGCGCTGGACCATTTCCCGCAGGCCGCCGGCGCCGCCGCGCCGTTCCTTGATGCCTGGGCGCGGGGGCAGACGCGCTTTGCCCTTGGCCCGCTGCAGGTTGAGGTTATCGTCGGCGATGCGCGCGAGACGCTGCCCGGCTGGCAGGGCTGCGCGGACGCTTGGTATCTTGACGGCTTTTCGCCCGCCAAAAACCCCGAGCTTTGGTCCGAAGATCTGATGGCCGAGGTCGCCCGTCATACCGGGCCCGGCGGCACCTTTGCCACCTATACCGCCGCCGGCCATGTGCGCCGTGCCCTGCAAAGCGCCGGTTTCACCGTGCAGCGCCGTCCCGGCCACGGCCATAAACGCCACATGTCCCAAGGGATCCTGCCATGACCAGCACCCGGCGCGGCATCTGGCTGATGGTCGCCTCGGTCGCGCTTTTCGCCATTCAGGACGGATTTTCCCGTTATCTGGCAGGCACTTACAACACGCTGATGGTGGTTACGATCCGCTATTGGGTGTTTTCCGCCTTCGTGCTGATCTGGGCCGCCCGCCGCCCCGAGGGCTTTCGCGCCGCCGTGACTTCGGCCCGCCTGCCTGCCCATATCCTGCGCGCCGTGCTTCTGGTGGCCGAGATCTGCATCATCGTCTGGGGCTACACCCTGATCGGCCTGATCGAAAGCCATGCGGTCTTTGCCATCTGCCCGCTCTTGATCGTCGCCCTGTCTGGCCCGCTTCTGGGCGAGGCGATCTCGCTGCGCCGCTGGCTGGCGGTGGGGGCGGGGATGATCGGCGTTCTGATCATCCTGCGTCCCGGCGCGGGCGTGTTTTCCTGGACCGCGCTGGTGCCCATGGTTTCGGCGGTCCTCTTTGCGCTTTACTCCGTTCTTACCCGCCTGACCACGAAGGGCGAGGCGAATTTCCCCGCCTTCTTTTGGCCCGCCGTTATCGGCGCCGTGCTGATGACGCTGATCGGCGTGCCCCATATGCAGGCCATCGCCCCCGCCGACCTGCCCATTTTCGCCGCTTATGGCGGGGTGTCGATCCTGTCGAACTGGACCTTGCAGAAAACCTATCAGACCGCCGAAGCCTCGGTGGTGCAGCCCTTCGCGTATTTGCAGATCGTGTTCGTGTCGGGCGTGGGCATGCTGATTTTTGGCGAAACCCTCGCCCCGCAGGTCGCCATCGGCGCGGCGGTGGTCGTGGCGGCGGGGCTGTATGCGCTGACTTTGGAACGGGGGAAGGCGGGGTAGGGTCGCTTGCAGAAGGGGCAGGTTGAGCGGCAAGGGTTGCAAACCGCAGGCCGCGATTTTGGTGCCAATCCTGAACGTCCCGCTAAACCCCGAAAGCCAACCCATTGATCCTAAAACGAAACGCAAAACGTCCAGATCTGGACGCTTTCAGTTTCCGGTCAGCTCCGTCATGATCCGCACCGGCCCCGCCACGCCTTTCAGGCGGGCGCGATAGATCACCACGCCTTCTGTGACGCGCATCACATAGGTGCGGGTTTCAGTGAAGGGGATCATCTCGACCCAGTCGACCGGATCGGCGCCGGCGCGGATGTCTCCGAAGGCGGCCAGCCATTCGCGCGGGCGGCGCGGACCGGCATTATATCCCGCCGCGACCAGCGGGATCGCGGGGCCGAACTCGTCCACCAGCTTGCGCAGAAACGCCGATCCGAGGGTGACATTATAGGCCGGATCCGACGTCAGCCACGCCTCTTGGTACGCCATTCCCAGATCCTTTGCGGTCGCCGCCGCCGTGTCCGGCATCAGCTGCATCAATCCTTGAGCCCCGGCAGGCGAGCGGGCGCGGGTGTCAAATTCCGACTCCCGTCGCGAGATGGACAGCGCCAGCGCCCGGCTGACCGCCAGATTATCCGGCACCAGATCGGGCACCGGAAAATAGGCTCGCGGCAGGATCAGCCCGCGCTCCGCGGCGGCTTTGGCAACCAGAACCGCGATATGTGGCTCTCCGATATCAAAGGCGGCCTCGGCCAGCAGGGGCAGTTGGCGATCATCGAGGGTTTCAGCAAGGTGCAGAAAGAACCGCTTGGCCATGGTCCGCTCTTGCGCTGCGGACATCTGGCGCGCGGCGGCCAGAACCGACGAGCCGGCCCAAGGCGCGGCCCGCCAGTCGCCGTTCGGGGCGGTGTTGGCGATCAAAGCGGGATCAAGTGGCAGGCCCAGCTTTTCAGCGGCAAGAAGGCCGTAATAGGCGGTCTGATACTGCGCCGCCGAGCGGTAGGCGGCATTTGCCCCCGCGTCGCCTTTCGCTTCCAGCGCGCGGGCGGTCCAGTATTCGGCCCGGGCGAGGCTTATGGGCGTGGCGACCGTGGTTTTAAGGTGGCTGAAATGTTTCAGCGCCCGCGATGGATCGCCGAGTTTGCGCAGCGCGATGAAGCCCGAAAGGAACTCCAGATCGTCGGCGCCTTCGCTCATCTGATGGCTGGAGGCGACGCGGTAGGCGGACTTTTCCTGCCCGTTTCGCATCAGCCACCGCGCAAGTGACGCGCGCTTTTCGGCCCATGCGGCAGGATCACCCAACTGCGCGGCACTGCCGGAGCGTTCAAGGATCAGCTCGGCCGCCCCGAGGTAATCATCGGCGCGCATGCGAAACAAGAAGCGTTCAAAGGCAAGGCCAGCGTCGTCTTTCAGCGCCGACGGAACCGCCGCGATCAACGCCGTCACGCCATCCTGATCGGCGCGAAGGGCCAACCGGGCGCGGGCGAGCGCTTGCCAGCCGGGCGAGACGAGCGGCAGCATGCGCTCCGCCTCGGCCACACGCTCGCCGTCCCAAAGCAGACGATCAAGGCGGAGTTCGTGGACAACGCCCAGCGCGGGACCAAAAAGCGACAACATCGCCGTTTGATCTTCGGGGGTGAATTTAAGGGTGGACCAGGCGCGCAGGGCCTCATCTTCGGCTTCAGGGCTGCGGCCCACGGCGACAAGGGCGCGAACAAGGGCCACTGCGCCAGCACCCGAGCGCGGCAGATCAGAGCCGAAATAAGCGATGACGCGGGCGGCATCGGTCGAACGGGCGACGGCCACCTCACCCTTTTCTTTCAGCAGGGGCAAGCCGGGCCAGTCAGGGCGGCGGGCAAGGAAAGACTCGTAGTCGCTCAGCTTGCCTTCGGACGCCCGCAGCCATTGCCAGACGATCACATCGGCACCTTCCGGGGCAGCGCCCTGCGCCGAAGACAGCGCGGCAGGCCAATCGGCATTTGCCGACGCCGCCAGAGCGGTGCGAAGCGACGATGTCTGGTCTGCCAAAACGGGGGCGGCCAAAAGGGACAGGCCCAAAAGGGCGATCAGGCGGGTTTTCATCATTATTATGCTCATGCCTTTTAGGATGATCAGATAGCGTCCACGGCTCAACTCACAAGAGTGTTTACGGCCCCACTCCGGCATTTTGTCGCGCAGACTTGGCAAAGTGCCGGGTTGCCGTTAATCAGTGCCGCACCGATCACGGGCTGAGTCTGCCCACCCAACAACAGGAGCGTGTCATGTTCAAAGGGTCCCTTCCCGCCCTCATCACGCCGTTCAAGAACGGCGCTGTGGACTTTGACGCTTTGAAAAAACTTGTCGATTGGCATGTGGCTCAGGGCAGTGACGGGCTGGTGCCAGTGGGCACGACCGGGGAAAGCCCGACGCTGACCCATGCCGAGCATGGCGCGGTGGTGGAGGCGGTGATTAAGGCCGCGGCGGGCCGCGTGCCGGTGATTGCGGGGGCCGGGTCGAACAACACGGCGGAGGGGATCGAATTGATCCGCCACGCGCAAAAGGTCGGGGCCGATGCCGCGCTGGTGGTCACGCCCTATTACAACCGCCCGACGCAGGCCGGTCTGATCGCGCATTTCACCGCGCTGCACGACTGCGCGACCATTCCGATTGTGATTTACAACATTCCGGGCCGGTCGGTCGTGGATATGTCGCCCGAAACCATGGGCATGCTGGCCAAACTGCCGCGCATCATCGGGGTGAAGGATGCCACCGGCAAGATCGAGCGCGTGTCGTTGCAGCGCATGACCTGTGGCCCCGATTTCATGCAGTTGTCGGGCGAGGATGCCACCGCTTTGGGCTTTAACGCGCAGGGCGGGGTCGGCTGTATTTCGGTGACGGCCAATGTCGCGCCAAAGCTGTGCGCAGAGTTTCAGGCGGCAACCTTGCGCGGCGACTATGCTTTGGCGCTGGACTATCAAGACCGCCTGATGCCGCTGCACGAGGCGATCTTTATCGAGCCGGGGTTGGTCGGCGCGAAATACGGGCTGTCCCTGCTGGGCCTGTGCAGCGAAGAGGTGCGCTTGCCGCTGGTTGGGTTGACGGATGGAACGAAGGCGCGGATCAAGGCCGCGATGGCCCATGCGGGCCTCTTGTAACCGATGAGCCGGGATGCCAGCCACAATCTGGCGGGCAGCCTTTGGATGACCGGGTCGATGGCGGGCTTCGCCGTCGAGGACGCGTTTCTGAAATCGGCGTCCATGCAGGTGCCTTTGGGGCAGGTGATGGCGATCATGGGGGCGGCGGGGGCATTGGTTTTCGCCATCCTCGCGCGCGCATCGGGCGAGCCGGTGCTGCCGCGCGATCTGTTCCGGCGCACCATGGTGATCCGTTCCGCGTTCGAGGTGGTGGGGCGGCTGTTTTACGGGCTCGCCGTCGCCCTGACGCCGATTTCGACCGCCTCGGCGATCCTGCAGGCCACGCCTTTGGTGGTGGTTCTGGGGGCGGCTTATCTGTTCCGCGAAAAGGTTGGCCTGCTGCGCTGGGCGCTGGTGGCGATTGGTTTTGCCGGGGTTTTGATCATCATCCGCCCCGGTCTTGCCGGGTTTGATGCGTTGTCTTTTCTGGCGGTGCTGGGGCTTTTGGGCTTTGCCGGGCGCGATCTGGCGACACGGGCAGCGGCGCCTTCGTTGTCGATGGCGCAGCTGGGCGTGGCGGGATTTTCGGTGCTGGCCTTTGCCGGGCTGCTCTTGTTGATCTGGAGCGGCGGGCTGGCATGGCCCGCGCCTTTGGTCTGGGCCAGGATCGGGGCGGCGACGGTGTTTGGGGTGTTGGGATACGGCGCGCTGACCAAGGCGATGCGGACGGGCGAGGTTTCGGCCGTCACGCCGTTCAGGTATTCGCGACTGTTGTTCGCGATGGCACTGGGCGCGCTGGTCTTTGGCGAGCGCCCCGATGCGGCCACGCTTTTGGGCGCGGCGCTGATCGTGGGCTGCGGCGTCGTGTTGATGGTCAGCGGACGGCGGGCGCGGGTCTGAACCGCCGCTTGAGGTCTGATACAACTTTTCTTGCCCCGGCTGGACTTAACGGCCGACCTCGCCTATTTCGGTCGGATCATGGTCGTCAAATCTGATCCCAATTCCAAACTTATCGCGGAAAACCGGCGTGCGCGGTTCGATTATGCCATCGAATCCGACGTGGAAGCCGGGATCATGCTTTTGGGCTCCGAGGTGAAGAGCCTGCGCAAGGGCGGCTCGAACCTTGGTGAAAGCTATGCCTCGGTCGAACAGGGCGAGTTGTGGTTGATCAACGGCTATATCGCGCCTTATAACGAGGCCAAGATTTGGGGCCACGAAGAGCGGCGCAAGCGCAAGCTTCTGGTTTCAAAGAAAGAACTGTCGCGGATGTGGAATGCCACCGCCCGCGAAGGCATGACCCTCGTGCCGCTGAAGATGTACTTCAACGAGCGCGGGATCGTGAAGGTCAAGATCGGTGTGGCCAAGGGCAAGAAGCTGGCCGACAAGCGCGAGACGAGCGCGAAACGCGACTGGGACCGGCAAAAAGCCCGGCTTTTGAAGCAGGGTCGTCACGACTAATCGTTTCGGTTTTGGCAACAAACTTGCCGAATGGTTCAGATGATGCCACTCTGTGTTGTATCATAGGCCACCCGCTGGCCGATGAACAACAAGAACGCCCCAAAAGGTGGGTGGCAAAGTGAACAAGGGAACACAGTTATGGAACAACTAATCATTCAGCTCGTTGCGGGCGCGATTGGCGGCAATGCCGCAGGTGCAGTCTTGAAGAACCTGAACCTCGGCACACTTGGCAACTCGCTTGCCGGGATCGTTGGCGGCGGTTTGGGCGGCCAGATCCTGGGCATGCTGGGCGGCGCCGGGATGGCGGGTGCGGCGGCTGGCGCCAGCGGCATGGACATCGGATCCATCGTTTCCTCGCTGGCATCGGGCGGTGTTGGCGGCGGCGTCGTGATGGCGATCGTCGGCGTTGTCAAAGGCATGATGCAGAAGTAATTTCTGCCAGGGCGCAGGTTTGGGGCCGTCCTTTGGGGCGGCCCTTTTGCCTTGCAAAGGCCCGTCGCAATTATATTGCGTTGGCTGCGCGGGGGCGATAGTGCGGGATAAATGCCAAACGTTCAGGACATGCCCATGCCCGAAGCATTCCAAGATGATCCCGGAACGCTGGTGTCCACCGACTGGCTGGCCGCTCGTTTGCAAGACCCCGATCTGCGGATCCTTGATGCCAGCTGGTACATGCCTGCCCAAATGCGCGATGCGAAGGCCGAATATGCGGCGCAGCATATCCCCGGCGCGCGGTTTTTCGACATTGACCAGACCAGCGATCAACGCTCCGCCCTGCCGCATATGGCGCCGCCGCCGGAAAAGTTCATCAGCAGGATGCGGGCGCTGGGGGTGGGCGACGGGCATCAGGTGGTGATTTATGATGGCACCGGGCTGTTCAGCGCGGCGCGCGTGTGGTGGACCTTCCGGCTGATGGGCAAGGATGACGTGGCGGTGCTGGATGGCGGGATGCCGAAATGGCTGACCGAAGGGCGCGCTGTTGATGACCTCGCACCGACGACGCGCGAGCGGCATATGACCGCGCGGCGTCAAAGCGATCTGGTTAAGGATGTCACCCAAGTCGCCCACGCGGCCAAACTTTTCGAGGCCGAGATTGTCGATGCCCGCTCAGCCGCTCGCTTTCGGGGTGACGCGCCAGAGCCGCGCGCGGGGCTGCGCTCGGGCCATATTCCGGGCTCCAAGAACGTGCCCTTCACCACGCTTTTGAACGCCGATGGCACGATGAAAGCCCTGCCCGATCTGCGCAGCGCTTTTGCTGAGGCGGGGGTCGATCTGTCCAGACCGGTGATCACCACCTGCGGATCGGGGGTGACGGCCGCGATCCTGTCGCTGGCGCTGGAACGACTTGGCCACCGAAACCATGCGCTCTATGACGGATCCTGGTCCGAATGGGGCATGTACGACGACCTTGAGGCGCAGAAAGGCTGATCCAAATGCTAGAAACGTTGACCCCGCAGCCGCAGGACAAGATCCTGCAACTGATTGCCATGTACCGCGACGATCCGCGCAGCGACAAGATCGACCTTGGCGTCGGTGTGTACAAGGACGCGACCGGCCTGACCCCGGTGATGCGGGCCGTGAAGGCGGCGGAAAAGCAGTTGTGGGAGACGGAGAAGACCAAGACCTATACCGGCCTCGCCGGAGAGCCGGCTTATAACGCGGCGATGGTGACGATGATCCTTGGCGGCGGCTTTGCGGACCGTGCCGCGTCGGTTGCGACGCCCGGCGGCACCGGGGCGATCCGGCAAGCGTTGGAGTTGATCCGCCTGTCAAACCCGAAGGCGCGGGTCTGGCTTTCGAACCCGACTTGGCCGAACCATCCGTCAATCATCAAATATCTGGGCATCGGGATGGCCGAATACCGCTATTTCGACGCGCAAACGCGCGGGATTGATTTCGCCGGGTTGATGGAAGATCTGGCATCGGTTCAGGCGGGCGATGCGGTGCTGCTGCATGGCTGCTGCCACAATCCCACGGGCGCGAACCTGTACGCGGATCAATGGGCGCAGGTGGCGAAATTGCTGCTGGCCAAGGGCGCGGTTCCGTTTGTCGATCTGGCCTATCAGGGTTTTGGCGATGGGCTGGAGGAGGACGCGGCAGCCACGCGAATGATCGCGGGGCTGTTCCCCGAGGTGCTGATCGCGGCGTCCTGTTCCAAGAATTTCGGGATTTACCGCGAACGGACGGGGATTCTGATCGCCTTGACTGCACCTGACCGCAAAGCGGTTGTGCAGGGCAACCTGAACTTTCTGAACCGCCAGAATTTCAGCTTTCCGCCCGATCACGGCGCGCGGCTGGTCACGATGATCCTTGAAGACGACGCCCTGCGCGCCGATTGGAAGGCCGAGCTGGAGGAGGTGCGCGCGAACATGCTGTCCCTGCGCCAATCGCTCGCCGACGCGCTGCGCCGCGCCACCAATTCGGACCGCTTCGATTTCGTGGCAAGCCATCGGGGGATGTTCAGCCGTCTGGGCCTCAGCGAAGCGCAAGTGAACGTTCTGCGCGAGGTGCACGGGATTTACATGGTCGGTGACAGCCGGATCAACATCGCGGGCCTGAACGCCAGGACCGTGCCGATCTTGGCAGCGGCGATTGCGAAGGTTGCCGGGTAGAACAGACCGGCCCGGCTCATGGGCTTGGGCCGGGGCTATCTGGGTTTGATCCGATAGCGGTCGGGTTCCTCGAAAACGTCGATCACTTTGGTTCCCGCCGCAATCTGCCCCGAATGGACCGCCCCCGCCGCGATGTCATAGCTGTCACCGGGGCGCAGGGTTCGGGTAACGCCGTCGATGGTCAGCGCTATCTCGCCGGAAATCACGGTGCCCCATTGGCCCTTGTGGGCATGGGGCGGCAGGGTGAAATCCTGCAGGAAATCGAAGAACACCACCAGCCCGGCATCGGACCTTATGGCATGGATGGTCACCTGCTCGGATGAAAAGGGCACATCAAGGCCGGGGAAAGCCCGTATGAAGGCGGGATAGTCCATGGCCTGACCTTTCGTTGGTTGGGCACGCTTTGACCTGGCGATGATCAGCCCAGGGCCTTGCCGCAGGGGCCCGTTGCGTTTCCATATGAACGGCGCCTTACCCTGCGTGCAAGCCAATTTGCCTTTGACAAAGGGAAACGGCCCGCGCGAGGGACGCGCGGGCCGTTTCAAGTTACGGCGGACCGGGAGAAGTGGCCCGCCGCTTCGCTTACAAGTTGTAAGCGCTTTCGCCGTGCGAGGTCTGGTCCAGACCCTGACGTTCATCATCCGCCGTTGGACGCAGGCCAAAGACCATGTCGATCCCCTTGAACAGAAGGAATGACACGCCGCCAGACCACACCAAGGTCACGGCAACCGCCTTGATCTGGGTGATGACCTGCGCCGTCATGTCAAAGGTGCCCGCGACCGCCGGGAAGACGCTGTAATCGACCCAGCCCTGACCGCCCAAGGACGGGGCCGCGACGATGCCGGTGCCGATGGCGCCGACGATACCGCCGATGCAGTGCACACCGAACACATCGAGGCTGTCGTCATACTTCAGCTTGCCCTTCACATAAGACACGAAGATGTAACAGACCGGCGCGGTCACCAGACCCAGGATGATCGAGGTCATTGGCGTGGCAAAGCCAGAGGCCGGAGTGATGGCCACAAGACCGGCAACCGCACCCGTGACAGCGCCCAAAAGGGACGGACGGCCATGGCGGAACTGTTCGACCAGAACCCAAGCCAGCGCGGCAGCAGCGGTGGCGACAAAGGTGTTGATGAAGGCAAGCGCCGCAAGACCGTTCGCTTCAAGGTTGGAACCGGCGTTAAAGCCGAACCAGCCCACCCAAAGCAAGGACGCGCCGATCATGGTCATGGTCAGCGAATGCGGGGCCATGTTCTCTTTGCCAAGGCCCACACGCTTGCCGATCACAAGGCAGCCCATCAGGCCGGCGATGCCCGCGTTGATGTGAACCACGGTGCCGCCGGCAAAGTCCAGAGCGCCCATGCCCCACAGATAGCCCGCGTCTGCGGTGTTGTCCGAAAGGAAGTCCGGGCCAGACCAGTACCAGACCATATGTGCCACCGGGAAGTAGACCGCAGTGACCCACAGGACCGAAAACAGCATCAAAGGCCAGAACTTGATGCGTTCCGCAAAGGCGCCAACGATCAGGCCGGGGGTGATGCAGGCAAAGGTCATCTGGAAAATGACGAAGGCATATTCCGGGATATAGACATTGTTCGAAAATGTTGCCGCATAGGTGCCGGTGCCGACCCCCGCGAGGAACATCTTGGACAATCCGCCAACGAAAGGCCCGCCGCCGGTGAAGGTCATCGAATAGCCGTAGACGACCCAGACCACGGCCACGACAGCCACGATCATGAAGACCTGCATCAGAACCGACAGCATGTTCTTGGTGCGGACCAGGCCGCCATAAAACAGCGCCAGCGCCGGGATCGCCATCATCAGCACCAAAACCGACGAGACCAGCATCCAGGTCGTATCGCCCTTGTCCACCATTCCGGCCATTTGTTCGACCGTGGGGGCCTTGATCGGGCCTTCTTGCGCCCAAGCGGGCAGGCCGGACAGCGCGAGCGCGCCAAACGCCCCTGCCGGTCCAAGTTTCAACATCGTATTCATTTTGTGATTTCCCCTTCCCTGATCTTACAGCGCGTCATCGTCGAGTTCGCCCGTGCGCACGCGCAGGGCCTTTTCGACATCCATGACGAAAATTTTGCCGTCGCCGATCTTGCCGGTCCGGGCGGTTTTGGTGATCGCGTCCACCACGGTGTCGGTCATGCTGTCCGCCACCACGATTTCCAGCCGCATTTTCGGCACGAAATTCACCGCATATTCGGCGCCGCGATAAATCTCTGTATGGCCCGATTGCGTGCCAAACCCCTTGATTTCGGTGACCATCATGCCCCGCACGCCGATCGTGGTCAGCGCTTCGCGGACCTCGTCAAGCTTGTATGGTTTGATGGCGGCAATGATCATCTTCATGACGCACCCCTCGTGAACGCTGAAGGTTGATCCCCCAGCTGACGGGTTCATCAGGGATATGCTGCAGGTGCAGCGCAACCGGGTCGGTCAATAAAACGCCCGAAAAAACATCACTGTCTAAAAAAGAGGCGGCGATGCGGTTCACTGCCGGATTTGCAGGCAAAAGGCAAAGCCGCCCGGCGATTTGCAGCGCTCTCCACAATGGCAGAAAACTCGGATAGACTCAGCGCAAAAGAGCAAAAGGGCAGTGGCAGGCATGGCGGCAACCTCGAAAGGGCGCAAGACTTTGGTGGCAGACCGGCGCTATCCGGGGCAGTCCACTGCGCCAAAACCGCCGGCAAAGCGCAAAACTTCGGGCGGATCGGGCGGGCGCAGGCGCCCCCCGGCGCGCAAACACGGGGTGCTGGTGCGCATGGTCTTGTGGGTTTGGCGGCTGGTCTGGGCAGTCATGTGGCGGGTGGGGTTCGTATCGGCGCTGTGCCTTGCGGGCGTGGTGTTCTATTTTTACGCGCAACTGCCCCCGATGGCGGACCTGCTGGATGGCCGGGCGCGGGGATCGGTTACCATGCTGGACCGTGACGGCGCCGTTTTTGCATGGCGCGGCGAAACCTTTGGCGGGCAGATCACCTCGGATACCGTCTCGCCCTATTTGCTGAACGCGGTCGTCGCAACGGAGGACAAGAGATACTACAGCCATTTTGGCATCAGCCCGCGCGGCATCGCGAGCGCGATCAGCATCAACCTTGCCGCCGGGCGCGGCCCGCTGGAAGGCAACGGCGGGTCGACCATCACGCAGCAGGTGGCCAAGCTTTTGTGCCTCGGCACGCCCTATGTGGCCGCCGACTGGAAGTCTGAAGCCGATTACGAGGCCGACTGCCGCAGTGGCGGGGTTTGGCGCAAGGTCAAGGAAATTCCGTATTCGATGGCGATGGAGGCCAAGTATTCCAAGGCCGATATCCTGACGATCTATTTCAACCGGGCCTATCTGGGGGCGGGCGCGCGCGGTTTCGAAGCGGCCGCGCAGCGCTATTTCGGGATCAGTGCCAATCAGGTCAGCCCGGCGCAGGCGGCGATGCTGGCGGGGCTTTTGAAAGCGCCGTCGAAATATGCGCCGACCAACAATCTGAAACGTGCGCAGGACCGGGCGGCGGTGATCATCGGGCTGATGTCCGAACAAGGTTATTTGACCGAAGCAGAGGCCAGCGCGGCACTGGCCAGTCCGGCCGTGCTGTCTGCGGCGGCGGCCCAATCTTCGGGCGGGTTTTTTGCCGATTGGGTGATGGAAAGCGCGCCGGCTTTTTTGACCTCCGAGACGACTGAAGATGTGATCATCGACACCACGCTTGACCCGGTGATGCAGGCAAAGGCCGAGGCGGCGCTGGCTTGGGTGTTTGAAAACAAGATCAAGGAAGGGTCAAAGGCACAGGCCGCGATCGTGGTGATGAGCGCGGACGGCGCGGTGCGCGCCATGGTTGGTGGGCGCAACACCGAAGATGCGGGCGCGTTCAACCGCGCGACGCAGGCGCTGCGGCAAACCGGCTCGACCTTCAAACCCTTTGTCTACGCCGCCGCGCTTGATCTGGGGTGGAGCCCGATGGATTTTGTCGACGACAGCCCCCTGACCATCAATATCCCCGGTTCGGGCCCCTGGTCGCCCGACAATTACGATAACAAGTTCAAAGGCCTGATCACGCTGACCGACGCCTTGGCCGAAAGCCGCAACATTCCGGCTGTCAAAGTGTCCGAGGCATCGGGCCGCGAGGCGGTGCGGGCGGTGGCGGCGGGTTTCGGGCTGACCTCTGATCTGGCGGCGGGTCCGGCGCTGGCGCTTGGGGCGTCGGAATCCACGCTTTTGACGATGACCGGCGCCTATGCGGGTATTTTGAACGGCGGCTCTTCGGTGACGCCGTTTGGCATGAACGCGCTGCGACTGAAGGGCGAGACGGAGCCGTTGATCGGCGCGGGCGGCGGAATTGGCGAACGGGTGATCTCGGAAGACGCCGCTTTTCAGCTGATTTACATGATGAATCAAGGGGTTGAACGCGGCACCGGCACAAGGGCGCGGCTGGACGGCTGGCAAGTGGCGGGCAAGACCGGCACCACATCTGCCGCGCGGGATGCCTGGTTCATCGGTTTTACCGCCGATTACGTCACCGGCGTCTGGATGGGGTACGATGACAACACCCCGCTGGAAGGGGTCACGGGCGGCGGGCTTCCGGCCGAGATCTGGCACGAAACCATGGTGCGGATTGTCGAGGGCATGACGCCAAGCCCCTTGCCGATGATCATCCCCGCGCCGCGCGCTTTGCCGCAGCCGCAGGTTTTCGTGGACCCCGCCGCGCCGCAGCTGCCGCAGGGGCAAACCCCGGCGGCGCCAGACCAAAAGTCCGGCGGCGGCTTTTTGAAACGGCTGTTTGGCAAGAACAACTAACGCAGGGCCAATCCGGCCCTGCGGTTACAGCGTTTTCATCATCGCGATGGCCGCGTCCAGATCGCCGCCATTCTTGTCCAGAATCGCGCCAATTTCGGTGCGTTCAGAGGCGAGCATATTCACCCCCTCGATGATGATGTTGAAAAACAGGTTCTTGCCGGATTTGTCCGAGACGTGCCAGCGCAGGTCAAACGGCGCCTCGCCCTGCAATTTGGCGACCGAAACTACTTCGAAAAAGCTTTTGACGGCCTTGCTGTCGGTAACTTCGATCTCTCCGCCGATGAACTCGCGGAAGCGACGACCGTATTTGCGGCTGATATAGCCCTGAAACGCCTTGGTAAAGGCGGACATCTGCGCGGAGCTGGCCTGTTTGGCGGCAACGCCAAGGGCCGAGCGGCCGATGGTGGCGACATCGGCATAGGTTGCGAAGATCCGTTCAAAATCCTTGAACATCGCGGCTTCGGATTTGCCGGAATTGATGACCGAGTTCACCTCGGACAC
>JANNBM010000058.1:0-4821 GCA_031385445.1 Paracoccaceae bacterium
CGCCCAATCCAGCCCCCGGTGCAAGGCATATGTCAGGGTACATAAAACCAGCAAAGCGGCGAACATCAGGTCGATCTTGGCACGCCCATTGGCAAGCAGCATAAGGTAGCCCAGACCTTGGGCCGCACCCACCCATTCGCCCAAAACCACACCAAGCGGCGCATAAATCACGGCCAGCCGAAGGCCTGTCGTCAGCCCCGGCAAAGCGGCAGGAACGCGAATGCGCCAAAGGGTCTGCGAGGGGCGGGCCTGCATTATCTGCGCCAGTTCCAACCAACCGGGCGGGGTGCGCAGGATGGCATCCAGAAAGGCGCTGGTCACCGGGAAATAGATCACCAGCACCGCAACCGCCACCTTTGACGCCAGACCATAGCCAAGCCACAGCGTCAGCAACGGGGCAAGCGCAAAGATCGGGATGGTTTGGCTGATGATCAGGATCGGTTGCACGGTTGCGCGCAGCCGGGCAGATGCCGCGAGTGCAATGGCAGTCGCCACCCCCAAAGCCGCCCCCAAAACAAGGCTGATCGCCACCTCGCCCATGGTAATCGCCGCGGCGTCTGCGATCATCACGCGGCTGGTCCACAGCGTTTGCAGCACCAACCCCGGACCCGGCAGCAAGAATGGCGGCAACCCCGAAAGGGTGACCAAGGCCTGCCAACACCCAAAGAACACCGCGAAACCCGTCAAAATACGCAAGGGCCGTGTCATGCAGCCTCCATCAACAGCCGAAGCAGACGGCCTTGCAGGGTCAGCGTTTCAGGGTCGTCTACGGCGCGTGGCGGCGGCGAGGCTGTGGCCGGAAGGTGCCGCACCCCCTCCGCCGTCATCAGCAGGATCTGGTCGCCCAAACGTGCGGCCTCGGCGGGGTCATGCGTGACCATCAATACCGTGCGGCCAACCAGCAGACTTGACGCCATATCCTGCATCTGCGCGCGGGTGCGCGCGTCCAGCGCGGAAAACGGCTCGTCCAGCAGGACGATCGGGCGATCCTCCATCAAGGTGCGGGCAAGGGCCACACGTTGGCGCTGGCCACCGGAAAGCTGGGCAGGTTTGCGGCTGAAAATATCAGCCAGCCCCACCTGTTCCAGCATCGCCATGGCGCGGGCAGGGTCGGGGGAATGCCCGCGCAACCGGGCACCCAAGGTGACGTTGCCCAGACAATCCAGCCACGGCAGCAACAGATCATTTTGCGCCATCAGCGCAACCCGGCCCGGCAGGGGCAGCCCATCCGCCGCGCCGAATGTGCCGTCAAAGGCCACCCCGGTTGCCAATCCCGCAAGCAAGCGCAGCACGGTGGTTTTGCCAATCCCGGACGCGCCCAAAAGGCAGGTCCAGCGCCCAGCGGGCACATCCAGCTTTATCGGCGCAAACAGCACCACCGCGCCGATCCGCGCAGTACCCGACAGAACCAGCGCCGGGGCGTTCACCCGGTCAGCCCCATCTGCCAGAAGGCAGATTCAAGCCGGGTCGCAGTGGTGTATCTGGCGCAAAGGCCGGGCCAACGCGGGTGGCTTTCGGGGTCTGGGCCAAGGCGTTGGGCGACGGCACGGTCCACCAATGCGCCGATGCGCTGACAGCTGTCTTGAAAGCTGTCACCGGAATAATTGCCAATCCACTCTGCATAGGTCGCGGCGTGCGGGGCCGCGCCCAACCGCGCGCCAATCTCGGCATAGCCAAAGGCGCAAGGGGCCAGCGCCATCAGCAGATCAAGGAAATCACCGGAATGCCCCGCGTCCAGCACGAAACGGGTGTAGGCGATGGTTTCCAGCTTTTCCTCTGACGCAAACAGGGCCGCCTCTGATATGCCAGCGGCGGCGCAGGTTTGCACATGCAGATGGATTTCGGTGCCAATCAGCGACTGCACGGTTTTGGCGCAGGCGCGCATATCTTCCAGCGTGTCTGCCATCGTCACGGCCAATGCCCAGGCCCGGCCATATTGAATGAGGTACAGGTAATCCTGAACCAGATACCGCAGATACGCGGCGCGCGGCAGGGTTCCGTCACCCAGACCCGCCACAAAGGCGTGTTCGGTGTAATCGGGCCAATGTGCCCCCGCCGCCTTGCGCAGCAGGGGAAAGGTTACGCCGTAGGTCATTCTTCCGCTCCCAGATCAATGGCAAGTTGCGCCACGCTGCGTTTGCCCTGCACCAGACCTGCGGCTACCAGATACGCCTCGAACGCGGCATAGCGGCCGGCATCAAGGGCGGCGGGGCTTTGCGAAAAGCGGGGCAGGGTATCCAGCCACGCCTGCTTGTTCAGATCATCCTGCAATTCGGGGGCGGTGGCGGCGAAGGTTTCCCAGCTTTCGGTGGGATGGTTGACGATATATTGTGCTGCGCGTTCGGTTGCGGCCAGAAACCGGCGGATTTTGCCTTTGTCCATCGTCTGCGGATTGGCCACATAAATCAGCTCGTCATAGGTCGGAATGCCCGCCTCTTCGGGGTAAAAACAATGGCCTTCAACGCCGGCCAGTTTCATCTGTGTCAGTTCAAAATTGCGATACGCGCCGATCACAGCATCAACCTGCCCCGACATCAGCGAGGGCGAAATTGACCAGTTCACATTCACCAGCGTCACATCCGCTGTGGTCAACCCGGCAGAACCGAGCATGGTTGTCAGCGTTGCCTCTTCGATGCCGCCGGAAAAGCCAACCTTGCGACCTTTCAGATCACCGATGGCCTTGATCGGCCCGTCTTTCAACACTGCCAGACAGTTCAACGGCGTGGCGATCAGGGTGCCAACACGGATCAGCGGCAGGCCTTCGGCAACCTGCATATGCTGTTGTGGCTGATAGGATACTGCCAGATCGGCATTGCCTGCGGCCACCATCTTCGGCGGATCAGACGGGTCGGCGGGGGCGATGATTTCGACATCAAGCCCCGCGTCATTGAAATAGCCCAGTTCCTGCGCAATGATGATTGGCCCGTGATCGGGGTTCACGAACCAATCCAGCAGCAGGGTCATTTTATCATTCGCCAGTGCGGGCGATGCGGCCAGCAGGGCTGCGGTCAGGATCAGGTGTTTCAAGGTACGTCTCCGATTGCGACAAGGGTGATGGGTCCGTCCCAGACGGCGTGCAGGCGTTCAGCCGCCGCAAAGGCACGCAGGCCAGAGCGGCAGCAGAAAACAGCACGTTGGCCGGGGGCAGGGATTGGCCCGCCGGGGCCAAAGGCAGTGGCGGGCAGGCGGTGGGCGAAAGCGCGGATCAGCGGGGCCTCATCAGGGGTGCGCAGATCGACGGTGAAATCATCTGCTGCGATAGCGCAGGCCGCGATAAAGCGCGGCTGCCAGTCGGGTTCCGGTGCGGCATCAAACCGAAACCCGCCAAGGCGCAGGTTCTGGGCAGTGATCAACTGACCCAAGGGTGACGGGGCAATGCCGCATAATGTCGCCAGTGCCATCTGCGCCTGAAGGCTGCCCAACAGGCCCACCATCGGGCCGAGCACGCCCACCTCGGCGCAGCTTCCGGCGCGGGCGGGCAGGTCGGGGAATACTGCGCGCAAACTGGGGGCAGGGCCGCAAAAGCCGCCGACATAGCCCGCGGTTCCAGTGACAGAGGCAGAAATCAGAGGCAGGCCATGGGCCTTGCAATGATCAGACACGGTGTAGCTGACAGCAAAGCTATCGGCGCAGTCCAGCACTACCGTCACGCCGTCGCAATGGCTTGCCACATTGGCCGGGTCCAGCGCGTGTTGAATGGCTTCAACTTTGCAATCGGGGTTCAGCTGCGCCAGATGTGCGGCGGCGGCCTGCACCTTGGGCGCACCAAGATCAGCCATGCGAAACAGGGTTTGGCGGTGCAGATTTGACAGATCGATGATGTCCGGGTCCACCAACCGGATATGGCCGATCCCCGCTCCCACCAGATATTGCAACACCGGCGCTGCCAGACCGCCGGCGCCGATCACCAGCACTTTGGCCGCTGCAAGCCTGCCCTGCGCGCCCGTCCCAATCACCGGAATTTGGCGGATATAGCGCGTCATCTTGTGGCCGCCAGCCATTCGGCCAACCGCGCCTCGGGGTCCGCGTGCAGCGTGATGTCGGTCACGGCCGAGACGATATCCGCCCCGACGCCGAACGCACCTTTCGCCCGCGCCATCGTCATCCCGCCAATGGCGACCAACGGGATATCGCCCACCAGCCGCCGCCAGTCGGCAAGCCTGTCCAGCCCCTGTTGATGCCATTTCATCTGCTTCAGGATGGTCGGATAGATCGGGCCAAACGCAATGTAATCGGGTGCCAGGGCCAACGCGCGGTCAAGTTCGGCTTTGTCATGTGTGCTGACACCCAACCGCAACCCGGCCTTGCGGATCGCAGGCAGATCGGCGGTATCAAGGTCTTCTTGGCCCAGATGGATGAAATCGCACCCGGTTTCTATCGCCAGTTGCCAATGGTCATTCACCACCAACACGGCATTGTGGCATTTGCACAGATCGCGGGCCTCGGTGATTTGGGCGCGCAGAACATCCGGGCTGCGGTCTTTCAGCCGCAACTGCACCAGCCGCACGCCAAGCGGCAGCATCCGGCGCAGCCAGCTTACATCATCGAAAATCGGATAAAATCGGTCCAATGTCATAGAAATGCCTTTCCCAAAACCGGCGTGGACGGGGCCGCCATATCGCGTGGCGGCATCGGGCTGGCGTCAAACGCCAAACGCCCGGCCTCCAGCGCCCGTGCGAAACCTTGCGCCATCGCCGCAGGATCGCCCGCCTTGGCCACCGCCGAATTCAGCAGCACCGCGTCAAACCCCATCTCCATCGCCGCCGCCGCTTGGCTGGGCAGGCCAAGGCCCGCGTCAATCACCATCGGCACATCGGGGAA
>JANNBM010000059.1:0-12883 GCA_031385445.1 Paracoccaceae bacterium
GCGATCCGACCGGGAACCTCTGGCACAGCGATTTCGTCCTGATCTGCATCCGCATGGGCCAGCACGATGAACCCTTGCTGGGCGCGCGCAGGCCCGCGATTTACCTGCCGTGCCTGTAAAGTCTGCCGACTATGGGTCCGAGCGAATTCATCGCCACCACGAATGGAATCTGAACAAGAGAAAACCATGCTGAAACCCGCAATTCTTGCGCTCATCCGCCAAGTTCTGACTGTCGCTGACACCGAACTGGTCTCCAAAGGCTGCGTCAGGGCCTCCGATGTAGAGCCGGTGATCGGCGCGTTAATGACGAATGGGTCGGTGGTTTGGTCGGTCGCTGACAAACGGGGGCGGTGAATGATTTGCAGATCAATCGGCGATGCTTCAAGGTGCTCTGAAGACTTCAGATTGGGCGTCCGGTGACGGACGCAACCTCGCTTCCGGCTGAAGGCGACTGCCTTTTTTGCTCCAGTTTCGTCATCACGCCTTAGGTCAGTTTGCCCTGAAGTTTCTGCCTCTCGGGAAAATGGATGGCGTGATAGTCGCGAGCTACCCTCCACCCTTTCACCAGCGAATAGACCGCCGGGATGACCACCAAGGTCAGAACGGTTGAACTGACCATCCCCCCGATCATCGGCACCGCGATGCGCTGCATCACCTCGGACCCCGTGCCGTGCGCCCAAAGGATCGGCATCAACCCGGCCATGATCGCCACCACGGTCATCATCTTGGGGCGCACGCGTTCCACTGCGCCGACCATGATCGCGGCATTCAGATCGGCGCGGGTGAAGGGGCGGGCCTCGGTCGCGGCCTTGGCACGCGCCTCCAGCAGCGCATGGTCTAGGTAGATCAGCATGATCACCCCGGTTTCCGCCGCGACCCCGGCCAAGGCGATGAAACCCACCGCCACCGCGACCGAGGTGTTGAAGCCAAGAAACCACATCAACCAGATGCCACCCACCAGCGCGAAGGGCAGCGACAGCATGACGATCAGGGTTTCCGTCAACCTGCGGAAGTTGAGGAACAGCAGCAGGAAGATCAGCGCTAGCGTCACCGGCACTACGATCTTCAGCCGTGCAGTGGCCCGTTCCAGATATTCAAACTGCCCGCTCCAGGCCACAGAATAGCCGGTGGGCAAAGCCACCTGCGCTTCAACTGCGGCCTTCGCCGCAGCGACATAGCCGCCCAGATCGCGGCCCGAGATGTCGACAAAGATATAGACCGCCAACTGGCCGTTTTCGGTGCGAATGGTGGTGGCCCCCCGGGTCAATTCCACCGTGGCAACGGCGCCCAGGGGCACTGATCCGCCGCCTGGCAGCGCCACTTGCACGTCGCGGGCGATCGACTGCGGGTCGGATCGCTGATCGCGCGGGTAGCGTATGGCGACGCCGTAACGTTCGCGGCCCTCAACTGTCTGCGTGATCACCTCGGACCCAAGGGCCATCGCAATCACCTCCTGGACCGCAGCGACCGACAGGCCATAGCGGCCCAAGGCGGCGCGGTCGGGCGTGATATCAAGGAAATAGCCGCCGATCACCCGTTCCGCATAGGCGCTGGAGGTGCCGGGCACGCGGCGCACCACGGCCTCGATTTCACGCGCAACGCCCTCCATTTTGGCCAGATCGGTGCCGTAGATCTTGATGCCAACCGGGGTACGGATGCCAGTGGACAGCATATCAGTGCGCGCCCGGATAGGCATGGTCCAGGCGTTCGACACACCGGGAAACTGCAAAGCCGCGTCCATTTCATTCTTCAGGCTTTCCGAGGTGACCCCTGCGCGCCATTCCGATTTCGGCTTCAGATTGATGATGGTTTCAAACATTTCCGTGGGGGCCGGGTCGGTTGCCGTCTGTGCCCGGCCAGATTTGCCGAACACCGATTGCACTTCGGGAAAGCTTTTGATGATGCGGTCCTGCATCTGCATCAGTTCGGCAGCTTTGGTCACGGAAATGCCGGGAAGCGTTGTCGGCATATACATCAGAGTGCCTTCATCCAGTGCCGGCATGAACTCGCTGCCCAACTGGCGTGCGGGCCAGATGGTGACCACCAAAGCGGCCAGCGCCACAAGGATCGTCAGACCCCGCACCTTCAGCACCCCGCGGATGATCGGGCGATAGAGCGCGATCAGCAGTCGGTTCACCGGGTTTTTATGCTCCGGCACGATATGCCCGCGCACAAAGATCACCATCAGCGCAGGTACCAGCGTCACCGACAGGATCGCCGCCGCCGCCATCGAAAAGGTTTTGGTAAAGGCCAAGGGCCCGAACAACTTGCCCTCCTGGTTTTCCAGCGTGAAGATCGGCAGGAACGACACGGTGATGATCAAAAGGCTGAAAAACAACGCCGGGCCAACCTCTGCTGCCGCCTCAATCAGGATCTCCAGCCGTGGTTTGCCGGGTTCGGCGCGTTCCAGATGTTTGTGCGCGTTCTCGATCATCACAATCGCCGCGTCGATCATTGCGCCGATGGCAATGGCGATGCCACCAAGGCTCATGATGTTGGAGCCAAGGCCAAGGAATTTCATCGCCGAAAACGCCATCAGGATGCCAACCGGCAGCATGATGATTGCCACCAAGGCGCTGCGCACATGCAAAAGGAAGATGATCGTGACGGCCGCCACAACCAGACTTTCCTCGAACAACGTGCCTTTCAGCGTCTCAATAGCCGAATTAATCAGGGTTGACCGATCATAGACCGGCACGATTTGCGTGCCCTCTGGCAGCGACTTCTGCACATCGGCCAGGGCGGTCTTGGCGTTGTCGATAACCGTCAGCGCGTTGGAGCCGACCCGTTGCAGCACGATGCCGCTTGCAACCTCGCCGTCGCCATTCAACTCGGTGATGCCGCGCCGCTCATCTGGCACGATTTCCACCTGCGCCACATCCGACAGCCGCAAAGGCACCCCGGATTTGGTCGTCAAGGTGATGGCTTCGATATCGGCCACGCCTTTCAGATAGCCGCGCCCGCGCACCATGAATTCGAACTCAGAAATCTCGACCGTGCGCCCGCCGGTATCCATGTTGCTGTCGCGCACAGCGTCGCCAATATCGGCTAGCGTCACGCCTTGCGCCCGCATTCGGGCCGGATCGACGACGATGGAATACTGCTTCACAAACCCGCCAACACTGGCAACCTCGGACACGCCATCGGCCTTTGAGACCCCAAAGCGCACCACCCAATCCTGCAACGACCGCAGTTCGGCCAGCGACAATTCCTTGCCAACCAGCGCGTATTGATAGACCCAGCCGACCCCGGTGGCATCCGGGCCAAGCGCGGGCGTCACGCCATCAGGCAAGCGGCTGGCGGCGGCATTCAGGTATTCCAGAACGCGGCTTCGTGCCCAATAGGGATCGACGCCATCCTCGAAAATCACATAGACGAACGACACCCCAAAAAACGAAAAGCCCCGCACCACCTTGGACCTTGGTACCGTCAACATAGCCGTTGTCAGCGGATAGGTCACCTGATCCTCGACCACTTGCGGCGCCTGACCGGGGTAGTCTGTCAGCACGATCACCTGCACATCCGACAGGTCGGGGATCGCATCCAGCGGCAGGGTGCGAATGGCATAAACACCTCCTGCCACGGCAACAGCGGCGGCGAACAGGATCAGCACCAGATTGCGGGCTGACCAGTCGATCAGTCTGGCGATCATGGCTGCGCCTCTGCCGGGGTCAGCGCCGACAGCGCGGCCTTGAGGTTGCTTTCGGCGTCGATCAGGAAATTGGCCGACACGACCACCGTCTCGGCTGCCGCCACACCCTGCCTGATCTCGACCATGCCCGCGCCGCGCTGGCCAAGCTGCACATCCCGCGGTTCAAACCGGCCTTCGCCCAGATCGACGATCACCACCTGACGGTCGCCGCTGTCGATCACAGCGCTGTCTGGCACGGTGACCACAGGCGCATTGTCGCCGCCCCTAATTTCCACATCGGCATACATATGCGCGATCATCGCACCGTCGGGATTTGGCAATTCAATGCGGATTTTCGCCGTGCGGGTTTCGGCTTGAATTTCCGGGTAAATCTCATCAACTTTACCGGTGAACTCCCGCCCCGGCAGGCTGCGGAACCGCACAATTGCCGCGGCCCCCCGCTGTACCGACGCCAGCTCATATTCCGGCACATCGGCGATGATCCAGACTGTCGAAGTGTCGGCGATGCGAAACAGCGTCTCGCCCGCTTCCGCCATCATCCCGTCCACTGCCATCCGTTCCAGCACCACCCCGCTTTGCGGGGCCCTCAACGTGACCGAGATTGGCGGTCTGCCCGTTTTCTCGATCTCGGCAATCATCTCGGCGGGCACGCCGAGGTTCAGCAGGCGTTGCAGACTGCCCGCAGCCCTTGCTTTGCCCTCATTGCCAATATCCGCCGCATACTGCGCCCCGGCCGAGGCAAATTCCTTGGCGTAAAGCGTGACCAATGGTTGCCCCGCCTTGATCGGTGCCCCGGTCGTCACATCGGCAACCTTTTCGACAAAGGCCTCGGTGCGCAGGGAAATCACGCTGACCTTGCTCTCGTCATGTTCGACCACGCCCGGCACCAGGATCGGTCGGCGGATGCTGGACAGCGTGGCCAGCGTGGTTTTCACTCCCGAACGCTGAATCTTGCCCGAGGGCACCGTGACGGTCGATCCATCCGTTTCCTCGCCATCGTAAACCGGCAGATAATCCATCCCCATCGAGTCTTTCTTCGGCGAGGGCGAAGTATCCGGCAGCCCCATCGGATTGCGATAGTAAAGAATGTGCTTTTCGGCATCCGCCGCAGCCGGAGCCGTTGCAGCGGGCTTTGCTGCGGGATCAAAACTGACATCCTGACTGGCCAACACGGCCAGATAGTCGCGTCCATCCGGCGCTTTCATCGGCGTTGCCGAATAGGCGGCCTGATCGGGATGACGATAATAGATGACCGGCCCTTCCGGGACAGCCAACGACACCGCTTCAAGGCCAGTGGATGCCAATGCTTCGGCCTCGCCGCCAAAAAGCCGGGCCACCGAAGCCTTGACCGATGTTGAAATGTCCGCTGCTACGACGCCGTGATTACCAGCCCAAATCCCGGCACTCCCCGCAGACCCGGCGATAAGCCCCACCATGAGGGTTTTGCCAAGAATGCTCATGGCTTCACGCCAAGGATCAGCTCGCCTAGCACCGTATCCGCCTCTCCTTGCACCTTGGCGGCAATCTGAAACCGCCAGTTTCCCGCCATCGTCAGGTCGGTCTTGAACTGGTACTGGCCCGGAATGCCAGAGGTCACCGCCTCAACCGGGGTCGTCATGCCCTCCATCCCATCGGGTGCCATGTCCAGCCGCGTGGTGAAGATGACAGCGCCAGCCACCGGCGCATTGGTCCGCAGGTCGGTCAGTGAAACCGTGATTGTGGTCCCCGCACCTTGGTGCAGTTCGCTGCCGATGATCTTGAACGCAAAGTCTTCTGGGGCGGCAAAAGCGCCAAAGGTCGCCGCGAGGGTCAAAGCTTGCGCGAGCACAAGGCTGCGCACCGGGTGTTTGATGATCATGTCAATTTTTCCGACTGTCAGAACTGCGCGTCAGCGCGTTTACAGCCTGGCCTCGGCCAGGTTGTGCTTTCCGCCCGGCCATGTGCCGAACGGGCTTCGGGCGCTCTTGGCACCCCCTGACAGTTAAAGTTTGGGCGGCCTTCGCAGCCCAAAGCTATCCAACGATGGCAGCAGAGGCTTTGTCGAAAAGGCGAAATGGACGGTTTGAACTCTGGGCTGGAATAAAGGCCGAACAGAAGGTGCCCCCACCGCCACAGACACCGACAGGCAAGGGAGCGCCATTGGGCAGTGAGGCATCTTGGCGCAGCTTTGCTGTGAGCATGGCGCCCCATCGGCCATCTGCATTATCGGAGTGGTTATGGCCGTCACAGGGGCATTGGCCGCTTGCACCGGAGCAACGATCATCGTTGCCAGCGTCAGAACCAACCCAAAGATTCTTAGTATCCTGCTCATATTTCTGTCTTTGCCCGGATCAAAACCAAATCACAATACACAATTTGCGGAGCGGTGATCTGGGGCGGCGTTATGGGGCGGCTGCCAGAATGGCGGTTTTCAGGGCCTTTGGCATCTCTTGCGGTCAGGTGTTTTTATCCTGCGTCCGCCGTGACTGGGCCAAGCAGGATGGCGGGCCAAAGGCTGGCTTTGTGTCAGGTCAGGCGTCCAGCATCCGGTCCATCGCCGGGCTGCCAAATTCAACGAACCCGCCGGGCGCATGATCGATAAACGTGGCGGCAAGCCCGCGCTCGGCGGCAAGGGTCAGGCCCCGGTGTGGGCCAAGCACCGTCAGAACCGTCGCCCAGCCATCCGCCTGCATCGCGGTTTCACCCAGAACCGCGACCGAGGCACTGGTGGCTGGCATCGGCGCCCCGGTGATGGGCGACAGCAGATGCGACCGCGCGCCAATCGCCCGGCGATATCCGCCCGAGGTGGCAATCGCCATATCATGCAGCGGAATCAGCCGCGCTGCGACCATCCGGTCGGGGATCGGAAGTTCCAACGCCACAGTCCAGGCCATGCCGTCGGGCCGCAGGCCGCGCGCCACAATGTCGCCCGCCACCTCGATCACAAAGGCGTCATGCCCGGCCCGGATCAGCCGTTGCGCCACAAGATCGGCGGCGTAACCCTTTGCAATCGCATTCAGGTCCAGCGCCACATCGGCGTGGCGACGAACGCGCAACCCGTCCAATTCAAGCATGGCGGCATCGCTCGAAATCGCGCAAACCCGCCCCGGTACAAAGCCCTCGCGCGCCTGCGCCCCGCCCATCAGAACCGAAAACGCAGAGGGCGCAATGCGCATCAGGGCCAGCCCGGCCCCGATGACAAAGGCGATTTCGGGTGGAACCATCACCCATGCGCCCACCGGGGCCGCATTAATCTGGCACAGCGCCGAGGCGGGGCGCCAAGCCGACATCTGATCCTCGACCAGATCCAGTGCAGCCTGTGCAATGGCCGCCGCCCGGTGGCCCGGCACAGGCAAGCGCAGCCGCCATGTGCCGCCCATCGACAGACCTTCAAATGTTTCGATAGTCATCTGTTTTTCCATTTTAAATCTCCACCGACCCCGGCAAAGGGCCGGTGAAGCTTGACCGTCAAAACCTATTGCAACAGCGCCAAAACCGGGCTGTGGTTCAGCGCGGCATTGTCAGCGGCCATCACAGCGGCCGTATCCTCGAACACGTCCTTGACGGTTTTATCAGCCCCGGCATTCATCAAGGACGTGATCACGGCAGGGTCCTTGCCTGCCATGGCCGCAAACATCAGCGCGGTGGTTCCATCGGCATCGGTGGCATTCACATCGACGCCCGCCGCGATGATCTGGTCAATCCGGGCCAGGGGTTGCCCGGCTTTCACCGCATAGATAAGCGCGCCGGCACCCGCCGCATCCACATCTTTCAGATCGCCGCCCTTTTCGATCAGCAGGTCGATCAGCGCGACCAGTTCCTTGCCGCCGTCGCTGGCCGGATCGTCGTTCTGGCGCGCCAAGGCCCGCAGCAGGGGCGTTTCGCCTTTGGCATTGGCGTGGGTGACGTCGGCACCGTCGTCAATGATGGCGCGGATGTTGGCGGGTTCGCTTTTGACCATCGCGACCAGCAGCGGCGAATTGCCCGCATCATCGGTGGCGTTGATGTCAAAACCTTCGTCCAGCAGCAGTTTCATGCTGTCCGGCTCGCCGTAGGTGGCGTTCAGGACGATTGCGTTGGCCCCCTTTGGCGTTTGGGCTTGCAGATCAAAGCCCTTGGCCTTCAGGAATTCCAGCCGTTCCTTGTCAATACCCCATTGGCTGGCCAGCAAGATGCCCGACAGACCGTTGTTATCTGCGGCCATAGGATCCTCGCTCATCGCGTAGAATCGGTCCAACATGCCGCTCATCCCGCCGGCATAGGAAATCGACATCATAAAGGCATCCTGTCCGTCGGCATTGATGCCAGTCGGATCTGACCCGGCGGCAATCATATCATCCAGCAACTTGCCCGCATCGGTTGACTGATGCCATGCCACAGCCCGCGCCGGGGTATCCCCCGATTGGCTTTGCGCGTTGGGGTCCAGCCCTTCGGCCAACAGGAATGTCAGCATCGCCGGATCGTAATGGTCGTTGTAAGTCAGCCAATGCAGCGCGGTTTCCTTGACATCATCCGCCGCCTTGAAATCGGCGCCCGCCGCTTTCAGCACCTGCAAAAGCTCCAGATTGCCGGCATAGGCCGCCTCAAGCGCCACGATAGCGCCCTTTTTGCCCGCAGGTTGGTTCACTGCGGCCCCGCTGGCGATCAGCAGTTTGATCACGTCAATCGGCGCATGGCCATCAATGGCGAAATGCAGCGGGTTTTCCCCGTATGGTCCGCGTTCATCCACGCGCGCGCCTTTGTCCAATTCAGCCTGAACCTGTGCCACGGTGGTCTTGTCGGTGAAGAAATTCGCATCCATCAGCGGGTTTTGGGCCATGGCCGCACCGCTGAAACCTGCGATGATGGCCAACGAGCCAAGGAGGGTTTTCAGTATCATGTCATATCCTTTTCAAGGGGTTTTCGGTCAGTAGACGTCTTCCAGATAGCGACCGGTTGCTTTCAGCTCGGCCACGCTGGTGCCCAGCGATCTGGCTATCGTTTCAATCTCATCTGCCACGGCATGGGCCATGCGGACCGATCCGCACACCATCACCGTGCCGCCCGCCCGCAGCCGTTCGGCCACCGAAGGGGCAGTTTCGCGCAGGCGGTCCTGCACATAGGTGCGGCCTTGGTGGCGCGAAAAGGCCGGGTAAAATGCGGTCAGCGCGCCGTTGGTTTGCCAATCCGTGATGGCGTTTTGCCAGTAAAAATCACTGTCCGGATGGCGCAGGCCAAAGAACAGGTCCATCGGGCGGCGCTTGGCATTGGCGCGGATCATGCCAGCAAACGGCGCAATCCCGGTCCCGGCGCCGATCATGATGGTCGGGCGGCGGCGGGCAGGGCGGAAATCGGGGTTCGGCTCGACATAGGCGTCGATGCGGTCGCCGGGTCGCAAGGCCAGCAGGTGGTTGGAACAAATCCCGCCTTCAACCCGCGCGATGCACAGATCAACAAAGCCTTCGCGCGACGATGAGGCCAGCGAATACAGCCGCGCCACCGGATCGGCGGGGGGCAGAATCGCCATCAGATCGCCGGCCTGAAACCGGGGCAGCCGCGCCCATTTGCCCGGAGCCCGAAAGCGCAGGATTGCGGCGGGCGCGTCGGTTGTGGCGCCAAAATCCTGCCGTTCCACCAATTCCAGCTTGCGGGTGCGCGGGCGGGGTGGGGTGTAATCCAGCACCAGATCCGGCAGGCCAAGCGCCGGACCAAGGCTGCGGCCCCAGGTGGCAAAGCTTTGGCCAGAACGGCGGTTGATATCGGCCATCGCCAATATGGGCGCGCGGCCCGTGACTGACAGGGCCGTGGCGCATTCCATCGCAAAGGAACAATAGTGCGGAAAGCTTTTGTCGCCAAAGCCCAGCACGGCGAACTGGCCGGCCCCGGTATAGCCGGGCAACCGCGTCAAAAACTGTGCGGCCCCAATGGGCGGCGCACCGTCGCCGTAGGTGGCGGCCAATATCAAAAGCGTGGCATCGGGCCGCAGCGCATAGGTCGAATTCATCGCTCCCAGAAACACCGCCCGCCCCTGACGCTGCAACCGATCCGCAAGATGGGCGCCAAAGCCCCAGGTCGTGCCGGTTTCCGAGCCCACCAGAATGACCACATCCGCCAGCCCCGCCCGCACCATGCCGCGCGGGTGAGGGTGACGGCGGCGCAGCCAGATCAGCAACCCGGTGATGGTAAAAAACGGCACCGACAGCGCGGCCAATCCGGCCACAGCGCCCCAGACCGAGGCGCCTTGCCCGGTGTGCAACAGCGTGAACAAATCCAGCGCACGGGTCCACATTGGCACCGAAGCCCTGCCCAGTATTGCGCCCGTAGAGCGATCAATATAGGTCAGATCGCCGCCCAGCCGCAGGGTGTAGACATCCCACCAATCGGCGGCGATGGGAAAGGTCAGCTCGGTCAGATCGGCCAGTTTGAACGCGTCAAACACTGCCAGATCAAGCGCCGATACCTCAACCGCATCTGCCGCAGGCTGCATCAGGGTTTCAGGCGGCGGCGGACCAGCCGGGGCGGGCAGCACCCCTTGGGTCGCAAACGCCATCCAACAGCCCGAAAACACGGTGACAAACAGCGGCAGGATCATCAAACGGCCCAAAACACTGTGCCATTTGTCGGCCCCCCTTCCCCGGATGGGTCCGGGAACAGGGCCTTGCGGATACCACCCAGCCGCCGCACCAACAGCACCGCGCCCGAGATCAACAGCGCCAGCATGGTCACTGCCGCCCCCAAGGTTACCGGCCGCGCGCTTGGACCAAGGTTCAGCGTGCTGTGCAGCCGCCGCACCAGATCCATCAACGGACGGGGCCTGTCTACCCGGCCCAAACGCCCGCTTTCCAGATTGATCGGCACATCGCGCGACCCGCCGCCATCGGCGCCCCGCAGCATCACCCGGCCAGAATAATCAATGCGGATCCGGTCCACTTTGAAATTCGGCGTGCTTTTCGCAGCCATCCGCAGCACATCGCCAACCGACATATCCCCCACGGGGGCAATATGCCGGTCAAACTGCCGCAACACCGGGTCAATCGCAAGGATGGAGCCGGTGATGGACAAAAAGATCAGCAACAGACCCAAGGTCAGGGCCGGCCAGCGATGTGTCTGCCGCCACATGTCGTTACAGCTTGAAACGGATGTAGCGCACATAGCCGGTGCCCGGTGTCTTGATGCGCTGGTTGGCGGTGATCAGCGCGACCTCGGCGTCAGTTTGATGGTTTTCTTGCTGGTCAACCGAGGTTTCGATCCGCAGCGAATAGCCCGCGTCGATATACTTCGGGTCAATCTCCAGCCGCATTACATTGCGTGAACCCGACGGCGTTGATGCCCCGGTGATCGCATCCACATCCTCGGCATTGCGCGAGAAATAGCCAAACCAACGCGCGGTCTGCGGCCACCAGACTTTTTCCGGCCCCGACAGCCACAGGGTCTTTTCATACTTGCCCTCGGGGTTCACGAGGTACAGCGAGAAATAGGCCTCGTCGCCGACATATTCGTTCATCTGAACCAGAACGATGGCCTCGCCCGCATGGGCGGCGCTGGCCAGAGCAAGGGTTGCGGCGCTGGCCAAAAGCATCCCGCGCAACCGGGAAATCGGTGAAGTCATGGTCTTATCCTTTGTTGGGTGGAATGAAATGCAGCCTGCCGTAGGGGGCTGGCCGCAGGTTTGATCGCCGGGCGTGTCAGTTGACCCGGATTTGCGCGCGCCTTGAGCCCATAAGATTGGCCAGCGCGCCAAGCGTTGCCAGAAAGGCCCGAACGTCGCCGCCTTCGCACAGGATGATCGCCTGGGTCAGACTTTGCGCCGAGCTCGCCTGCCGGATCGCCTGCAAACTCGCCATGAACTGGCGTTCATCCCCGGTCAGCACCTGGCAGCAATCCGGGCATTGCGGGTTGGAAAAGTGAAACACCGTACTGCGCGCGTAGCGCATCGCCTGAACCGCAGCCAGCGTCGCATAGGCCACTTCCGGCCCGCCCTGGCGCTGAAAGTGGTCGGCGGCAATCACCATTGCCGGAAGCCAGCCGTGGCCTTCGGGATAGGCAAATGTCTGAAAGTAATGACGGGCGATGGTCAGAATGACCATCTCATCCGCGTCCAGCCCGGACTCCGCCAGCAATCGTTTTTGGGCGTCCGGCTGACTGTGGCAGTCTCGCCGGGAGTGGTCAGATTTCAGGCCTTTGTCCATGATCAATGGCCCTGCGGCGCAGAAGATGTGTGCAGGCCGGCTCCTTCGCCAAATGCCGAGGCGAGCGTTTGAAAATGTATCAAGCCTGTAACGCCAATTCCAAAAATCTGATTGAACCGCATGTCAATGCTCCTGCCTGAAAACCGTGATCCGCCACCGGATTGTTGATCTGTGCTGGCAGGGGGACTTCCTGACCCAACACCCGCTATCAACAAAAGATTACAAAAAGAGTCAAGATATAAGTTGACTAAAACAGTCGGAATTCAAGAATGAACGGCAAGAACCTGAAATGGCCCCCGCTGCCTCTCCCGCACCAGAAGGTTTGCCGACGTTTTCGCCCATAGCAGCGGCGCACCAGGGCTGGCGCTGTCACAACCCTAAGGTGGATCGGTTCTGCCGCCTGTAACGCAAGGGTTAGATCGGGCAAAAATCCGGGCAACTTGTTTTTCGTCATAAAGATCAGGCATTTGCTCTTTACCTCGGCCTGCGAAGCGCATGCAAAAGGATGTCTCATGGGCAGCACCGCGAAACTTTTCTGCCGTTTGCGGCTGTTCTGAAGCCCGTTTCCTGCGGCGGCTCCGAAGAATTCCTGGTCGGCTTCTTTTAGACTGCGTCGCTCTGATGGCGGTTTCGCGACCGATGCATTTCAACTTTGTGGCGGTTGCCGCAGGTCGCCATGTTGCACCACCTGCGCCCGCGTCCACGGCCGGAATTCAAAAATAGCCATGTGCACCGCTCGCACTGGCTTAGTCGTTCCCTATCCGGCGATCTTAGAAAGTCATCCAGCATCAACGCGAATAAATCCTGATGGTGATGATCAGATTTCTGGTTGGCGCGCCAGATCGTCGATGAAGTGGCTATATCAAATGTGGCCCTCTGTAGTGCGCTCTTGAGGCAGTGCTCTACCGCTTGGAGGTCAGCGTTTGGCGCGGCTGTGGTTCCCAACGTTGCCAGCAATACCCGGTATGCGGCGTCGCGAAACGCGATGACCGCGCCGAAGGATGCTTGCGACAGGGCCGGGTCAGCCGATGTCTTGGTGCCAAGCGCGCTCGCTTCGATCCACGACGCAAGGTCCGTTGGCACC
>JANNBM010000026.1:0-59268 GCA_031385445.1 Paracoccaceae bacterium
GCCAGCTTTCTGGCTCCGGTTCTGGCGATTGCCGGGGCGGCGATGGCCCGGTCGCGCAACGTCGCGGCGGGGATCCTTGAACTGGCCGCTGCCGCGCTGTTGATGTACGGCTTCGGCTTCAACGTCTTTACCATGTTCCCCATCGCGATGCTGGGTCTGGGCGGGGTTCTGGCGCTTGCCGCGTCCCAACCCGACACCCACTGACACATCCCTCAGGTTCCCCGGATCAACAGCCGCCCGCTCCCGCCTGTGCCGAAAGGCAAACGGGGTGCCAGCCTAATGGCGCGGTGGCAGCGCCTCGAGCCCCAGGGTGGCAATGGCCTGATCCAGCGTCAAGGTTTCAACCCGGGTTTCGCCCAGACGACGAAGGGAAACGGTCCTCTCTTCGACCTCTTTCATGCCGATGGCCAGGATCACCGGCACTTTGCCCACCGAATGCTCGCGCACCTTGTAGTTGATCTTTTCGTTGCGCACATCGGCCTCGGCCCGAACGCCCGCACGGCGCAACTCGGCCACGACCTCGTTCACAAAGGGGTCGGCGTCCGACACGATGGCCGCCACCACCACCTGGCGCGGCGCCAGCCAGAACGGCAGTTTGCCGGCGTAGTTTTCGATCAGGATGCCGATAAACCGCTCAAAGCTGCCCAAGATGGCGCGGTGCAGCATGTAGGGGCGGTGCTTGGCGCCGTCTTCGCCGACATATTCCGCGTCCAGCCGGGTCGGCGTGTTTCCGTCAACCTGGAAAGTGCCGCACTGCCATTCGCGGCCAATCGCATCGGTCAGTTTGAAGTCTAGTTTTGGGCCATAAAAAGCGCCGTCACCGGGGTTGATCTGGTAGGGCAAACCAAGATGCTCGATGGCATTTTTAAGCGCGCCCTCAAGTTTGTCCCATGTCTCATCTGAACCGATGCGGACATCGGGGCGGGTGGACAGTTTGATATCAAACTTCTCGAAACCCAGGTCTTTATAGACCGAAGACAGCAGCGCAATAAACGCGCCGCATTCGGATTCGATCTGATCTTCGGTGCAGAAAATATGCGCGTCGTCCTGCACAAAACCGCGCACCCGCATCAGACCGTGCATAGAGCCGGAGGATTCGTAACGGTGGCACGAGCCGAACTCGGCCAGCCGCAGCGGCAGGTCGCGGTAGGATTTCAGGCCTTGGTTAAAGACCTGCACATGACAGGGGCAATTCATCGGCTTCAGCGCATTGATCCGCTTTTCCTTGGCACCGTCTTCGTCCACCTCGACGATGAACATATTCTCGCGGTAGGCCTCCCAATGGCCGGACTTCTCCCACAAAACCCGGTCCACCACTTGCGGCGTCTTGATTTCGCGATAACCGGCGGCTTTTTGGCGTCCGCGCATGTAATCTTCAAGCTGGCGGTAAATCGTCCAGCCGTTTGGGTGCCAGAACACCATGCCGGGCGCTTCTTCTTGCAGATGAAACAGCTCCATCTCGCGGCCGATCTTGCGGTGGTCGCGTTTCGCGGCTTCTTCCAGCATCATCTGATGTGCTTTCAGATCCTCGCGGTTTTTGAACGCCAGACCGTAGATGCGTTGCAGCATCGGGCGGCTGGCATCCCCCAGCCAATAGGCCCCGGCCACATGCGTCAGTTTGAAGGCGTCGGCAGGCACCTGCCCCGTATGCGCCAGATGCGGGCCCCTGCAGAAATCCTGCCAGTTTCCGTGCCAATACATCCGCAAATCCTCGCCCTCGGGGATGCGCGCAATCAGCTCCAGCTTGAACGGCTCGCCGCGCCCTTCGTAATAGGCAATGGCGCGGGCGCGGTCCCACACCTCGGTTTTCACCGGATCGCGGGCGTTGATGATCTGCTTCATCTTCGCCTCGATCGCACCAAGGTCTTCGGGGGTGAACGGCTCTGCCCGGTCGAAATCGTAAAACCAGCCGTAATCGCGCACCGGGCCGATGGTGACCTTCACATCAGGCCAGATTTCCTGCACGGCGCGGGCCATGATGTGGGCGCAGTCGTGACGGATCAGTTCCAGCGCGGCGGCATCATCCTTGAGGGTGTTGATCGAAATTGCGGCGCTGTGCCGGATCGGCCATTGCAGATCCCAGTGCGCGCCATTCAGCTGTGCCGAAATCGCGGCTTTGGCGAGGGACGGCGCGATGGACTGCGCCACTTCGGCCGCCGTGATGCCCTCGGCATAGCTGCGCGAGTTGCCATCGGGGAAAGTCAGGGAAATCTGGGACATGTCGTCCTCCTCGTCGATTTGGCGCCTACGGATGCGCCCGGTTGCGGGTATGATGGCGGGGTTTTGCCCGTGGCCCGTGGCCATGTCAACCGCGCCGCGCTATGGTGTCACAAAAATCGGGGAAATGATGCAGGGGCCGACCTTTTTGACATCGCAGCAGGGGCGGCGGATTGCCGTTCATCAGACGTCGGGGCAGGGGCCGGGCGTGGTGTTTCTGGGTGGATTCAGGTCGGATATGACCGGGACGAAGGCGGTTTTCCTGCAGGAATGGGCCGCGCGCACGGGCCGCGCGTTCGTGCGGATGGATTATTCCGGGCATGGGCGATCGTCTGGCGCATTTGAAGACGGGGCCATCAGTGATTGGTTCGAGGATGCGGTGGCGGTCATCAGCGCGCTGTCAAAAGGTCCGACGATCCTTGTCGGCTCGTCCATGGGGGGCTGGATTTCACTGCTTGTGGCGCGGGCGATGCCGGGGCGGATTGCGGGATTGGTCGGGATTGCTGCCGCGCCCGATTTCACCGAAGACAGCATGTGGTCGGGGTTTTCGGCGGGTCAGCGGGCCGAGCTGATGGACAAGGGCCGTATCGCGCTGCCGTCGGGATACGCGGATGCGCCCTTTGTGATCACACGCCGCCTGATCGAGGACGGGCGGCGCCATCTGGTGCTGCGCGCGCCGCTGGACCTGCCGTTCCCGGTCCGGCTGTTGCAGGGCAGCGCTGATATGGATGTGCCCCAGGCTGCCGCGCTTCGGCTGATGGACCACGCCAGCAGCCCCGATCTGCGGCTGACGATTGTGAAGGGCGCGGACCACCGGTTTTCGGCGCCGCAGTGCTTGTCGTTGATCGTGCAAAGCGTTGAGGACATCTTGAGCGGGCTGCATCATGGATAAGGGTTTCACCGGCTTTCTTGACTTTTTCGCGCTTTTTGCCGGACTCTCCGTCCGTCAAGTTTTGCATCAGGGTGTTGGCGCAAGTGATCGATTAAAAAGAGTGATCTGCTGTTTGAAAGATGAATCGAAACCCAGGCAGCAGTTGCAATTTTCGAACTTGGGTCCGAAATTGCCCTCACGGCCTCTCTGATGGCCGAAGCGCTGGTTTTCATCCCCGGACTGATGGCCGATGCGCGGGTGTTTTTGCCGCAATTGGTGCGTCTTGGAGCTATGTATTCCACGCAAGTCATTCTGCCGACGCGCGGCGAGACGGTGGAGCAGATGTCAGAGGCGATGTTGATCGACTTGCCGGAAAAATGCGTGCTGATCGGGCATGGTCTGGGCGGCGATGTTGCGCTGGATCTGGTGCGGCGCATCCCGGAGCGGGTGCTGCGGCTGGTGCTGATTGCCACCGATCCGCTGGCCGAAGCGCCGCAAATCGCCGCCGAGCGTGAGATGCGGATGTTGGCAGCGCGGGCCGGGCGGCTGGCGGAGTCGATGCGCGGCGAAGTTCCGGCGCAGGCGCTGGCGCAAAGTCCGTGGCAGGACGAGGTGCTGGCTTTGGTGCAGGACATGGCGATGGGTCTGGGCGAGGGGGTCTATCTGCGCCAATCGCGCGCGATGCAGCGCCGCCCCGACCAGCAGAAAACCATGCGCCGCTTCAAACTGCCCGCTTTGGTGATCGCGGGGCGGCAAGACAGCCTTGTGCCCCTGCGGCGGCAGGAATTCACGGCCAATCTGATGCCCTACGGCAAGCTTCAGATCATTGAAAACGCTGGCAATCTTCCGACCCTCGAAGAGCCCGAAGCCACCAGTGACGCGCTTACCGCGTTTCTGAGCGGCCCCGTTTTGCTGCGCTGATCGGCGTTACCTGCGCTGCCGAAGCGCGGTCAATGAAATCGAGCACCAAGGGCCGGATGTTCATCCGCCAGCTTTTGCCCGCGAAAATCCCGTAATGCCCGGCCCCCGGTTCCAGATGCTGTGTCTTTTTCTCATCAGGCAGTCCGGTCAGCAGATCAAGCGCCGCAAGGCATTGACCGGGCGCGGAAATATCGTCTTTCTCACCCTCGACCACCATCACGGCAACCTTGGAAATGGCGCCAATATCCACGGCTTTTCCCGCCACGGTAAACACATTGCGTGCAATTTCGCGGTTTTTGAAAATCCGTTCCACCGTGGACAGATAAAATTCGGCCGTCATATCCATCACGGCGAGGTATTCGTCGTAAAACCGGTTGTGCGCGTCGTGATCGCTGGCCTCGCCGCGGGCCACGCGCAGGATCTGCTCGGCGAAGGCCTTGGAATGACGCTCTGAATTCATCGAAATGAAGCTTTGTAGCTGCAACATGCCGGGGTAAACCAGTCGTCCGACGCCCTTGTGCTGAAACCCGACGCGCTGGATCGTGGTTTGCTCCAGATGGTCCATCGACACGCGGCTGCCAAAGTCCGTCACCTCAGTCGCGGCCGCGTCAGGATCGATCGGCCCACCGATCAGCGTCAAGCTGCGCGGCTGGGCTTTGGGGTCTTCGGCGGCAAGGTAGGCGGTCGCTGCCAGCGTCAAAGGCGCAGGTTGGCAGATCGCGACGACATGGGTTTGCGGACCAAGAAAACGCATGAATTCAACGAGGTAGAGCGTATAATCTTCGACGTCGAACGTTCCCATCGACAGGGGAATGTCGCGGGCATTGTGCCAGTCGGTCACGTAAACATCGGCGTCGGGCAGAAGGCTGCCAACGGTGGAGCGCAGAAGCGTGGCGTAATGGCCCGACATCGGCGCGACCAGCAGGATCTTTCGCGCCATTGGCGCGCGGCGGCGCACCACGAACTGTATAAGCGCGCCGAAGGGTTTATCGACGACGGTTTCAACCTCGACCAGATGGTCTTGTCCGGTCGGGCCGGGGATGGAACGGATGCCCCAATCGGGCTTTGTGATCATACGGCTAAAGGTGCGCTCGGTCACCTCGCCCCAGGCGGCGGTCAGTTGCAACAGGGGGTTCATCGACATTGCAAAGGCGGGATAGCTTGCCATGGCCCGAGCGGTCGCGCCAAACCATTCATTGGTGTTGCGCGCACTTTCCATCATGTCATATGTGGCCATATACTTCATCAAGTTCTCCTGCCGCCGCATTTTCGCTTTTGCGCCACCTGGGCGCAGCCTCACTGGCAAAGCGCCAAAATGCTGCATAGCAGAAAGAATAGGGGCGAATGATTAACATGACAACAGCAGATCATGGTGAAAAGTCCCAAGGAAGCGCTTTGGAGGCAAATCTGGCCAAGATCGAGGCGCTTTCGGCCCGGATGATGCAGGCGCTGGCGCAGCGAAAGCCGGCCGATCCGGGGGTCGCGGGCCCGTCAAACGAGTTGTTCATGAAAGCCGCCGCTGCCTATGTCAGCGCGATGATGCAGGATCCGGCCAAGCTGATGGAGCAGCAGATCGGGTACTGGGGGCAGACGTTGAAACACTATGCCGCCGCGCAAGCCGCGCTTTCGGGCGGCGCGCCGGATGCGGCGGAGACTGTGACAACCCCCAAAGATCGCCGCTTTTCCAATCCCTTATGGGACACGCACCCCGGTTTCGGTTTTATCAAAGCGCAATATCTGCTGAACGCGGAATCGGTGCGGGACGCGATTGGCGCGATGGAGATCGACGCGGCTGAAAAAGAGCGCGTGGCCTATTTCACCCGCCAGATCGTCGATATGTTCGCGCCGACCAACTTTTTGGGCACCAATCCGGATGCTTTGGAAAAGGCGCTTGCCACCGACGGTGCCAGCCTTGTGCAAGGTCTGGAAAACTTCGTCAGCGATCTTGAGGCGTCGCAGGGCGATCTATTGGTGACACTGGCCGACAAATCGGCCTTTGTTCTGGGCCAGAATATCGCGGTCACGCCGGGCAAAGTGGTGTTCCGCAACCGGATGTTGGAGCTGATCCAATACAGTCCCAGCACCGAAACCGTGCATGAAACCCCCTTGCTGATCTTTCCGCCATGGATCAACAAATTCTATGTGATGGATCTGAAGCCGCAGAACTCTTTGGTGAAATGGATTGTTGATCAAGGATTTACGCTGTTTGTGGTGTCATGGGTCAACCCCGGTGCCAGCTATGCCGATGTCGGCATGGCGCAGTATATTGACGAGGGATACCTCACGGCGATTGATCAGGTGCGCGCGCTGACCGGGCAGGCCGAGATCAACGCGGCGGGCTATTGCATCGCGGGTACGACGCTGGGCCTGACGCTGTCGCATCTGGAATCGGTGGGGCAATCTGCAGTTCGCTCGGCCACGTTTTTCACCACCCTGACCGATTTTTCCGATCCGGGCGAAGTTGGCGTCTTTCTGGCCGACGATTTTCTGGACGGCATCGGGCGGCAGATTGATGCGGACGGGATTCTGGCCAAAACCTTCATGAGCCGCACCTTTTCCTACCTGCGCTCCAACGATCTGATTTACGGACCGGCGATCAAATCCTACATGATGGGCGAAGCGCCGCCGGCGTTTGACCTTTTGTTCTGGAACGGCGACGGGACGAATTTGCCCGGCAAAATGGCCAAGGAATATCTTTACGGGCTGTGCCGGGACGACGGGTTTGCCAAGGGCAATTTTGTCGTCAAGGGCGGCGCGGTGGCCCTGTCCGGGGTCAAACTGCCGTTGTTTGCGGTGGCCTGCGAGACGGATCACATCGCCCATTGGCGCGGATCGTTTAATGGAATCAAGCAGATGGGATCAAAGGACAAGACCTTTGTTCTGTCGCAGTCGGGCCATATCGCGGGGATCATCAACCCGCCGTCCAAAGGTAAATATGGCCACTACACCAATGCCGCCGCCATGGATCAGCCAGAGCCGTGGCGCGCGGGGGCCGAGTTGCACGCCGGGTCCTGGTGGCCGCGTTGGGGCGCCTGGCTTGCGGCACGGTCGGGCGGCCAGGTGCCCGCGCGCAAGCCTGATGCCGCCCGGACCCTGTGCGATGCGCCGGGCAGCTATGTCAGCGAGGTTCCAGCGTACAGATAAGCCCGCACGCATTGCCGCTATGCAAAAAGAGCGATGCTGCGGTGCAGAAAGGGACTTGAAATGCTGCGGTGCAGCATGTATATCCTCCTCATCAAGGCATGGGTGACACACCCGTTTTTGCAGGAGCAAATAAAATGACCAAAACCACCGATTTCACCAAAGTCATGCAGGACATGATGGCGTCCTTCCCGGTTGACACCTCGTCTTTCCAAAACGCGTTCAAGGCTCAGGCCGCTTTCAGCGAGAAGATGTCGGCCGTCGCGCTGGCCGCTGCTGAAAAGTCGACCGAGATTTCGGCAAAATGGGCAAAAGACTCGCTGGCCAAACTGGCCGTGGCGTCCAAAGCCAAAACCGAAGCTGCCGACTATTCCAAAGCCGCTTCCGATTTCGCAACCCAAGCCGCTGAAATGGCGACGGAAAATCTGGCTGCTTTCGCCGAAATCGCGAAGAAAGTGCAGATGGACACGGTTGAGTTGGTGATGGCTGCTGGCAAGACCGCTTCGGACGAAGCATCGAGCGCTGTCAAGAAAGCCACCGCTGACGTGACCGCGGCCGCCAAGAAGGCTGCAACCGCAGCGAAGTGATTTCTCGGACGTCGCCTGCGCCCTCCCTCGCGGCGATTTCCCGGACCGGGCGGCCTTCACGGCCGCCCTTTCTTTTTTTCTGCACCTCGCCTAAGCTTCTTCTGCGCTGCAACATCGCGGGAGTGACCCTTATGACCGAATCCGCCAAGCCCCTGCTGATCAAACGCTACGCCAGCCGTCGTTTGTACAACACCGAAACCTCGGATTACGTGACGCTGGAGGACATTTCGGTTTTCATCCGTGCGGGCCGCGAGGTGCAGATCATTGATCTGAAATCCGGCGATGATCTGACCCGGCAGTACCTGCTGCAGATCGTGGCAGAGCGCGAATCCAAGGGCGATACCGTGCTGCCGACCAATGTTTTGACCGATCTGGTGCGCAGCTATGCAACCAATATGCAATCGGTGGTGCCGCAGTTTCTGCAAGCCTCGTTCGATATGCTGCGCGATGGGCAGTCGAAGATGGTCGAAAATCTGAACGTCATTCCGAACCCTTTGACGGCGATGCCGGGGTTCGAGGCGATGCGCAAACAGCAAGAAGTGTTCATGAAAGGGCTGATGGGCGCGGTGCCGGGCTGGCCCGCCACAGGTGCGGCCAAAACGCCGGAAGTGGCCAGTGCGCCGGACAGCGGCGAAGAGTTGGCCGAGATAAAGCGCCAGTTTGCCGAGTTGCAAAAGAAACTATCAAAGCTCTGATCTGATGGCCGAATCCCAGGGACGCGTGACGCTTTGGGGGGTCGAGGTCTTCTTGGCCGTCGCCGAAGAAGGCGCGATTTCGGGCGCGGCGCGGCGTTTAGGCGTCAGCCCTTCTGCCATCAGCCAACAGGTGGCCGGGCTGGAACTTGCGCTGGCCGCGCAGTTGTTGGACCGCACCGCCCGCCCGGTTCGGCTGACCCCGGCGGGCGCGATGTTTCGCCGTCATGCGCAGACCATCCTGAACGCCGAAGCCGAAGCGCGGGCCGAACTGGCCGTCGCCGATTTGTCGGGCCTGACCACTTTGCGCCTTGGGATGATCGAAGATTTCGATGCCGAGGTGACGCCCGCCCTGTTGCGCGCCCTTTCGCGTGATCTCAAAGGCTGCCGGTTCCTTCTGGAAACCGGGGCCAGCCACCGGCTTTTGGATCAGCTTGAGGCTCGGGCGCTGGATATGGTGGTGGCCGCCGATCACTCCTCGGGAAGCGCTGATGAGGGCTGGCGCGAGGTGCATCCCGTGCTTGCCGAACCCTTCGTCGCCGTCACGCCCAAGGGCCGCCAGATCGGCGATCTGCCGCTGATTCAATACACCGCGCGGCACCTGATGGGCCGCCAGATTGCCGGCCATCTGGCGCGGCAGAACCTGCGGCCCGCGCATCGGTTCGAACTGGACAGTTACAGCGCCATCCTTGCCATGGTCGCGGGCGGCGAAGGGTGGACGATCCTGACCCCGCTCGCGCTGCACAGCGCCGCGCGGTTTGCGGGCGGCATCGATGTTCAGCCCCTGCCCTTTGCGCCGCTGGAGCGGACGCTGTCACTTTCGGCGCGCGAGGGCGTTTTGCAAGGCATGCCTGGCGAGGTAGCGGCGCAGCTTAAAACGCTGGTGCATCAATCGGTTATGATGCCGGCACTGAAAGCGTGGCCGTGGCTGTCGGGTCAGTTGCGGCTGCTTTAACCCCTGACCACCTCGGCCGCCAAAACGATGGCCCGCGCGATATAGTCCAGCTCGTCCATCGTCAGCCGCGTCGGCAGGCGCACATCGCAGGCGCGCATCAGCATGGCGCGCGTTTGCGGCAGATCGGGCTGCGGGCCAAGGAACTCCCAATTCCAGAACGCCCGCGCGTTGCCCTCGGACAGGCCAAAAACCTGCACCGAGACGCCGCGCCGCTTTGCTTCGGCCTGAAATTGCAGGGCCTCGCTGTCGGTCCAATCGCCGTTCAGGTTGAACTGAATGGAATCGGGCGCGCGCTCTTCGGGGGGCAGGGGCGGCGGCACCAGCAGATGCGCGCAAGCGTTCAGCTGATCGCCCACCCGGTCATGCCCCGCCCGCCCCTTGGCGACACGGTCCGTCACCAGCGGCAATTGCGGGCGGATCACCGCAGCCGAAAGGTTCTGCATCCGCATGTTGTAAAGCGGCAGCTTGTTTTGCCACAACATATAGCTGTTCTGCATGCCGGGATGCTTTTTCCAGTTGCTCTCATAAGCGCCCGACATGATCACACAGCGCGCCGCGATTTCCGGATCGTCGGTGATCAAAATCCCGCCTTCGCCCGCGTTCACCAGCTTGTAGGATTGAAAGCTGAAGCAGCCGACCTTGCCGATCGTGCCGATATTCCGGCCATGCCACCGCGTCCCCAGCGAATGCGCCGCATCTTCGATCACCGGAATGCCGCGCGCATCGCACCGCGCCATGATCGCATCCATGTCAGAGGTGTGGCCGCGCATATGGCTGATCAATACCGCGTCTGCGCCGTCCAGTTTGGCGGCGAAATCGGCCATATCGACGCGGTAATTCGCGCCCACCTCGACCAGAACCGGCACCATATCGGCGTGGACAACCGCCGAAGGGACCGCCGCAAACGTGAAGGCCGGAATCAAAACCCGCGCGCCGCGGGGCAGGTCCAGCGCCTTGAGCGACAAGAACAGCGCCGCCGAGCAGGACGCGACCGCAAGCGCATAGCGCGCGCCCATCATCGCCGCGAACTCTTCTTCAAGCAGAGCCACGGGCGCGCCTTCGGGAGCGGTATAGCGGAAAAGATCGCCCGAGCTGAGCAGCCGGTCAATTTCGGCCCGCGCGGCATCCGGGATCGGTTCGGCGTCGTAAACATTGGGGGCGAACATCTGACCGTCGGGTGCCATCGTTAGGTTTCCTTCAACTCTTCTTTCGAAAAGCTTTAAACCTTTGGAAGGTAACACGCCAGTGACAATTGGCGCGGCGGGCAAAATTCCGTCAGCATCGTTGCGGCTTTGGCGCTTAGAACCCCAACCTATCGCGGAGGGTGAACCAACTCATCGCTAGCACTAGCAAGGGCGTGCGCAAAGCGCCGCCGCCCGGAAAGCGGTGCTGCGGCAGGCTGGCCATCAGATCGAACCGCTCGGCGGTGCCTGAAACCGCTTCGGCCATCAGTTTTCCCGCCAGCGTCGCCATCGCCACGCCGTGCCCCGAATAGCCTGATGCCGAAAAGACGCCCGGCGCGGCCCGGGTGAAACAGGGCATCCGGTTGACTGTAATCGCCAAAGTTCCGCCCCAGGCATAGTCGATCTTCACGTCGCCAAGATCGGGATAGATCTGCAACATCGGCCTTCGCACGGCCTTTGCGATGTCGGGAAACTTATAGCCATAGCTTTCAGCCCCGCCAAACAGCAGCCGCCCATCTTCGGACAGGCGCCAGTAATTCACCACGAATTTGCTGTCGGCCACCGCCACCGGCGCGCCCAGAACCTGCGCCGCGCGGGCGCCCAAAGGCTCGGTTGCGACGATAAAATTGTTGATCGGCATGACTTTGGCGGCCACCCCGGCGTTCAGCTTCCCCAGATACCCGTTGCCCGCCAGAATGACATGATCGCAGGTCACATGGCCCGACGCCGTGCGCACCACCGGCTTCGCCCCCGGCTCGACCCGGATGACTTCGGAGCGCTCATAAATCCGAACGCCCGCCTTGGCCGCCGCCTGCGCCAGCCCGATGGCATAATTCAGCGGGTGCAAATGCCCCGCGCCCCGGTCCAGATCGCCGCCTTTGTACACGCCCGACGGCACCAAACGGCCCATCGCGGCGCGGTCCAAAGGCTCAAGGTCTGTATAACCATAGTCGCGCTGCAACTTTTCGGCATAGGTATGCGCGTGGCGCACCTCGGCCTCGCTCCAGCAGGCATGGGCCACGCCGGGGTAAAATTTGACTGGCATATCATGGGCTTGGATCAGCGATTTGACCAGCGCCTTCGCCTCTTCGGCAAGGTCCCAAAGCTGATGCGCGGCGCTTTTGCCGACCGTTTTTTCCAGCCAGTCCTGATCCTGCCGCTGCCCCGAACCGAGTTGCCCGCCATTGCGCCCCGACGCGCCAAAGCCAACGCGGTGCGCTTCCAGCACCACCACGTCATAGCCCTTTTGCGCCAGATGCAGCGCCGCCGAAAGCCCGGTATAACCCGCGCCAACAATGCAGATATCGGCCTTGTCCGCGCCGCGGTGGACGTCAAAAGGTGCAAGGTCGGCGCGCGTGGCGGCGTAATATGAGGCGGGGTATTGCCCCGCCGCATCATTGGCATAAAGCAGGTTCATCACACGTTCAGAAGCAGATGCTCCCGCTCCCAAGGGCTGATGACTTGCAGGAACTCTTTGTATTCATTACGCTTTACTGAATCGTAGACCTTGACGAACTCTTCGCCCATCACCGCTTTCAAGGCGGCATCTTCGTCCAGAAGGTCCAAGGCGTCGCCCATGTTCACCGGGATATCGTCATTGTCGATATAGGCTGATCCCGAAAACTCCGGGCGCGGCGCCTTTTGTTCCATCAAGCCCAGATAGCCGCAAGCCAGCGTGGCCGCGATGCCCAGATAGGGATTGCAATCCATCCCCGGCAGGCGGTTTTCCACCCGCCGCGCGGCCGGGCTGCTGATCGGAATGCGCAGGCCGGTGGTGCGGTTGTCGCGGCCCCATTCCAGATTGATCGGCGCCGCAAAGTCCGGAACATAGCGCCGATAGCTGTTGACGTAAGGCGCGAGCAGCGCAATCGCGCCGGTCAGATGGTTCTGCAGCCCGGCGATGAAGTGCAAAAACGCCTCCGTCTCGTCGCCCTTTTTGCCGGAAAAGATGTTCTTGCCGGTCTTGCTGTCGACCACCGAGGTATGGATATGCATCGCGGAACCCGGCTCTCCGGCGATCGGTTTGGCCATGAAGGTGGCAAAGCAGTCGTGGCGCAGCGCCGCCTCGCGGATCAGACGCTTGAAAAAGAACACATCATCGGCAAGCCGCACCGGATCGCCATGCGCAAGGTTCAACTCGATCTGGCCCGCGCCGCCTTCTTGCAAGATGCCATCAATTTCAAGACCCTGCGCTTCGGCGAAATCATAGATGTCGTCGATCACCTTGCCGTATTCGTCAATCGCCGACAGGGAATAGGCCTGCTTTCCAGCGGCCCGGCGGCCCGAGCGGCCCATGGGCGGGATCACCGGTTGGTTCGGGTCGATGTTACGCGCGGTCAGGAAAAATTCCATCTCGGGCGCGACAACCGGGGTCCAGCCTTGCGCCTCATAAAGCCCCATGATCCGGCGCAGTACGTTGCGCGGGGCATAGGGGATCAGATTGCCCTCCTGATCCTTGGCGTCGTGGATCACCTGCAAGGTCACATCCGCCGTCCAGGGCGCGGCAGTGGCGGTGGTGAAATCGGGCTCCAGGATCATGTCGGGCTCGGTGAAGGCGTCAAAGGGATTATCGGCCCATTCGCCGGTAATCGTCTGCAAAAAGATCGAGTTAGGCAGGAAATAATTGGCCTGATGGGCGAATTTTGCGGCGGGCATTGCCTTGCCGCGCGCGACCCCGGCGATATCGCCGATCACGCATTCCACCTCGTCCACGCGCCGGTTGCCGATGTATTCACGGGCTGCCTCGGGCAGTTTGTCGGTCCATTTCGACATTGTATCACACTTTGACTATGGGTTGCCTCGGGGGCATCAGGCCCCGGAGGTCGCTGATTAATAGGGGTTTTTAAAGAACGCCGCGATCTGCGCGGCCATGGTGCGGTCTTGCAACGGCTGGTTCAGCCGCGCAGAGGCCGCCGCCATGACATCGTCGGGAACCAGCCCTTTGCCCCGGGTTTTCATCAAGCCATCGACGAATTCAGGGCGAAATTCCGGATGGGCCTGCACGGTCAGCGCTCGGCCGGGATACAAAAGCGCGGCATGAGCGCAAAACGCGTTGGTGGCAATCACTTCGGCGCCAGGCGGCGCGGTGATCACCTGATCGCGGTGCCAGGCGTTCAGGGTCAGGGACTGACCGCCAAAATCATAGTCGGTGGCGCCAACCGCCCAGCCGCCGGCGAATTTTTCAACCCGCCCGCCCATGGCCTGCGCGATGATCTGATGGCCGAAACAGACGCCCACCATCGGCACCTTGGCGGCAAAACAATCGCGGATAAACTGCTCCAGCGGCGGGATCCAAGGGTGATCTTCATAAACCCCATGCCGCGATCCGGTGATCAGCCAGCCGTCACAATCGCGCACGCCTGCCGGAAACAGCCCCTCGACCACGCGAAAGGTCCGAAAAGTGAAGCCGTTTCCTGCCAAAAGCCGGGCGAACATGTCGGGATAATCCCCCATTTCGGACGCAAGCGCCTCGGGGGCCAATCCGGTCTGCAAGATGCCGATCAACATGAATATCTCGATTGTTGCTGTGCCAGCCTAGCGCCGCGCCCCCCCTGCACGTCAAGGGGGCGCTTTTTTCACATCCGGTCCGCCGCACGATTTTTCTGCGAAAAATCAAGAGATGCCGTCAGCACGGCGCCTGAATTTTTCGCAGGAAATTCGTCCTTTTCTGCCTTAAACCGTATCCAGATACAATTCGACCCGCTCTTGATCGGTCAACTCGCCGATATAGTGCAGCTCTTGGCGTTTGGTTGAAATCAGGTTCTTGATCAGTTCGGGATGAATGAACCGCGAGACGATTTCGCTTTGCTCCATCGCGTCGATCGCCTGTTCCCAGCTTTCGGGGATCTGCGGCAGATCGTCCACAGCATAGGAATTGCCAACCACCGGGCTTGGCGGCTCGATCTGATTTTCGATACCGTCCAACGCCGCGCCCAGAATGGCCGCGAGCATCAGGTAGGGGTTCACATCGCCCCCCGCGACCCGGTGCTCGATCCGCCGCGCGCTGGTGGAGCCTGCCGGAATGCGGATGGCCGACGTGCGGTTTTCATAGCCCCAGCAGATCGCCGTAGGTGCATGTTTGCCTGGCACCAGCCGTTCATAGCTGTTTTGGTGCGGCGCAAAGATCAACGTGGAATCATGCATTGCGTTCAGGCAGCCGCCGACCGCGTGTTTCATCATCGCCGTGCCCTTTGGCCCACCGCTGTCAAACACGTTGTCGCCCGCCTCATTGATCAGGCTGAAATGAGTGTGCAGGCCCGATCCTGAATATTCAGGATAAGGTTTGGCCATGAAGGAGGCCGCAAAGCCATGACGGCGCGCGAGGCCCTTCACCAGCATCTTGAACAGCCAGGCATCATCGGCAGCCCGCAAAGCGTCATCGCAGTGCATCAGATTCACCTCGAACTGGCCAAGGCCGGTTTCCGAGGTCGAGGTGTCTGCGGGAATGTCCATCGCTTCACAAGCGTCGTACAGGTCGGTAAAGAAGGTGTCAAAGGCGTCAAGCGCGCGGATTGACAGGGTTTCTGCGGCCTTCCTGCGCTTGCCAGAACGGGGCGAGGCCGGAACCTGCATCGTCTTGCCCGAATCGTCGATCAGGAAGAATTCCAGCTCGATCGCGCAAACCGGGGTCAGGCCACGCGCCTTGAACCGTTCCACAACGGCCCGCAAAGCATGGCGCGGATCGCCTTCATAGGGTGTGCCGTTCTCGCGGAACATCCAGATCGGCAGAAGCGCGGTGGGCGCCTCCAGCCAGGGCATCGGCATGAAGCCGCGCTCAGTTGGCTTCAGAACGCCGTCCTGATCGCCCTGTTCAAACACCAGTGGGCTGTCGTCGATATCCTCGCCCCAGATGTCGAGGCTGAGCACGGAAAAGGGGAAACGGGTTCCGTCTTTCACCACTTTGTCAGCAAATCTTGTGGGCACACGTTTGCCGCGTGCCTGTCCGTTCAAATCCGCAGCGGCCACGCGAATGGTGCGCACGTCGGGATGCTTTCTGAGCCAATCTTTCATCATCGTTCAATCAGGAAGGGCGCTGAACCGCCCGCGCCAAGACCCGATTTGGTCCGGCAGGCAGGTTACGGATCATGCCCTTGATCCTTTCCCTGTTTTCGATCAACGGCGCGGGGCCGGATGGCCTGCACAATTTGATCAAATTCAGCCTACCCTTTGTGGGGCCCTGCAGGCAAGCGAATTCTGAACGGGCCTTGTGGAGGCTTGCGCGCGCGTCAACCTTTCAGTTCGCCCGGCGGGGGCGGATTGGGGATTACCAAGTAGGCGGCGGGGGCCAGTGCCACGATGCCGTGCAGGCACAAGGTACTCCGGTCTTGTGGGGTCATTGAAGAAACTGCCTCGGCCAAAAGCGTCCGAAAAATTGCGACATTCTCGCCCTTGGCGGCGATATAGGGCAGGGCAGGCGTGGGTTCGGTGCGGGCAATTTCGCGCAATTGCCCCATAAAAGGGTCATAGCGCTGACAAAGCGCAAAGCTGAGCGCGTCGATTGCGGCGATATCGGCGCGCCCTTCGGCCACGGCGAGGGCCGAGGCGCGGTGCGCGCCGGTTTGCAGCGTCGGTCGGAAATGAAAGCCCAAACCAGCGGCGTGATTTTGCGGCGCGGCCCAGCCCGATTGGCTCATCGCTTCGTTAAAGGCGAAGGGGGCGGTGCGAAAATCGGTGAGGGCACTGCGGGGATCATCTGCGCGCACCACGAAAACCGAATTGTAGGTGCCGGGCGGGCAACCCGGCAGGCCATAATCGGGCGTGCCCAAAAGCGCGACCTTGCCATGAAGACGGGCGCGGTAGGGATAGCCGCAGGTTTGCGAAAAGGTCAGGTCAGGGTCTTCCCACGCGGTCCAATAAGCGGCGTCGCCGCGCGTTAGATCCTGCGGCGCCGCGACGTCGCGCGCGCGCAATCCGTCCCTGATCGCCGCCCAGAACCGATCATTTGCCCCGGATGTCTCGGGGCGGTCATACATGCCAAGCGATGCGATCATTGCCGTGCCGCAGCTCGATGGCGGGCACTGGAGCTTTCAACATCGCTGAGCCCCAGAAGATTCGCGACGATGCGCAAAAGCTGATCTTCGAGGGCGTCGCGTTGCCCATCGGCGAGGGCGACGGACCACAAAGCTTCCATCAGGCCAGCGCGTTCTGGCAGATCGACAGCATCTTTCAGCGCGCGGGTAAAACGCACGGTGTCGGGGGCCTCAGCCTCCAGCGTTTCGGCGTCCCGGCGCAAATGGGCGGCGGCGAAGGCATCCAGATCGAAGCGCAGGCTTAAAACACGGTCGATACGTTCCACCTCTTCGGCCGAATAAAGATCATCGCTTTTGGCAACCCGGATCAAAAGCGCAGCCAAGGCAAGGCGCGCATCGGCAACGGCAAGCCTTGCGGGGGCGGGGGCGAGGAGGCGCTGCAGAAGATTTTGGAACATCAATTCACCTTAGATCCCTTGAGTTTTTCGAGCAAAATCAAAAATCGCTTTCCGCCTGGCTGCCCGGCCTATCCGCCAATCGCCCGCGCCACTTCGGCGGCGGCCGCGTCCAGCCCGTAAGGCGGGTTCACCACGAACAGGCCAGAGCCGATCATCCGGTGCTTTTCGCGTGCGGGGGGGAATTTGATCTCTTGATTGAAGCTGTCCGGAAACGCCGCCTTCAGCGCGCGCAGCATGTCGGCCTGCGGATTTCCGACCAAAACCGGATACCACAGCACCAGAACCCCGACATTCCATTTGCGCGCCACGGCCTGCAGAAAGCTTGGAATATAGTCGTAGTCGGCCTTCACCTCATAGGACGGGTCCACCAACATCAACCCGCGGCGCGGCAAAGGCGGGGTCAGGGACAAGGCGAATTCGAACCCGTCCCGCTGGTCCAGATGCGGCTCCCACAGGGCGAGGTTTTCCTTAAGCGCGCGAAATTCCTGCGGGTGCAGTTCGGCCAGATGCAGCCGGTCCACTTCACGCAAGCTGAGCCCGGCAATCAAGGGCGAGCCGGGATAAGCCTCTGGCCCCCATTGCGCGCGCACCTCGGCAAGACGCTGGCGGTAGGGATGATCGGGGGCAAACCGCGCCTCGATCCGCCCGATCCCCGCTGCCGCCTCGCCGGTTTTTACCGCCTCATCCGAACCAAGGTCATAAAGCCCGCGCCCGGCATGGGTTTCGATATAGCAGAGCGGTTTGTCCTTTTGCGTCAGATAGGTCAGCATCCACGCCAAAAGCGCGTGCTTTTGCACATCGGCCAGATTTCCTGCGTGGAACATGTGTTGATAGGACAGCATGCAGTGGCAATATCGCGGGTTGGCAGGGGGCTGCAAGGCGCCATGTGGTTGAACTGAGCGCTTGGAGAGACTAATTACCTGCGACTGAATAACACCGGAGCCCCCATGTTTGATTTTCTGACCGCTGATGCCCTCACGTCCCTTTTGGCCGTCATCGGCATCGATCTGGTTCTGGCGGGCGATAATGCCATCGTGATCGGCCTTGCCGCCGCGGGCCTGCCCAAAGAACAGCGGGGCAAGGCGATCCTTGTTGGCATCATCGCTGCCACCGTGATGCGCATCATCTTCGCGGGTCTGACGACGCAATTGCTGCAAATCGTGGGGCTGATGCTGGCGGGGGGAATTTTGCTGCTGTGGGTGTGCTGGAAAATGTGGCGCGAGCTGCGCGATGGGCACGCCGCGGCAAATGCGGGCGCAGAGGCGCTTGGCGAAGAAGATTTGAACCATGACGGCGCTATTGCGGGCGGCGCGCCGACCAAAACCTTCCGTCAGGCGGCCATCCAGATCATGGTCGCCGATGTGTCGATGAGCCTTGATAACGTTCTGGCGGTGGCCGGGGCGGCCAAGGATCACACTTGGGTGCTGATCGTCGGATTGATCCTGTCGATCGGCCTGATGGGGCTTGCCTCGTCCTTCATCGCGAAATTGCTGAACAAACACCGCTGGATCGCCTATGTCGGGGTCGTGATCATCCTTTATGTCGCGCTTGCGATGATGTGGGACGGGTATCACGAGGTTCATCCCTACGTCATGGACATCTTCGGCTAGCCCTTGCATAGAGCGGGTTGACCCGGCAGCTGCACTTGCCGCAGTCTGCATCGCAAATGGCGGAGCCAGCATGTTCGAACAGTTCACAGCGGAAAACCTTTCTATTCTGGCCGAGGTGATCGGGATCAATCTGGTCCTGTCGGGGGATAATGCCATCGTGATCGGCCTCGCTGCGGCGGGCCTGCCGCGTGAAATGCGGGCCAAGGCGATCTTGTTCGGGATCGTCGCGGCCACCGTCATGCGGATCGTGTTTGCCGCAGTTGCCGTGCAGCTGCTTGATATACCTGGACTTTTGCTGATCGGTGGTCTGGTGTTGCTTTGGGTGTGCTGGGGCATGTTCAAGGAATTGCGCGACGGCGACAATGATGAGGTTCTGGCGCTTGAGGCGATTGCCGACCGCGATGTTGACGCGGACGGAAAGATTGCGGCGGGCGACGGGGGCGGGGGCAAGACCTTTCGTCAGGCCGCGATGCAGATCGTTGTCGCCGATCTGTCGATGAGCCTTGATAACGTGCTGGCGGTTGCAGGCGCATCGCGCGAGCATACCATGATCCTCGCCTTCGGTCTGATCCTGTCGATCGTGCTGATGGGCCTTGCCGCCAATTTCATCGCCGCGCTGTTGGGCCGCTACCGCTGGATCGCTTATGTCGGGCTCGCGATCATCCTTTATGTTGCGGGGGTGATGATCTGGGAAGGCGGGTTTGAGGCTGTCGCCGCCCTGCGCGGCGGCGAAGCCTGAACGCATTCCCTCAGCACAGCGTCACCTTGGTCCCCCAGTCGCGGCATTTGTCTGCCAAATTCTGCGGCAGCGGCTGGTCGGTGAAAACCTCGTTCACCTCGCTTAGAGAGGCCAGCCTTGCCGGGGCGGACCGCCCGAGTTTGGAATGATCGCAGACCAGAAACACCTTCCGCGCCTGCCGGATGATGGTTTTTGACACCCGCACCTCGGCAAGATCGAAATCGAGCAGATCGCCGTCTGCGTCGAGGGCCGAACTGCCGATCACCGCGTAATCGACCTTGAACTGTTCGATAAACTGCGTGGTCAACTCGCCCACCAACCCGCCATCAGACCGCCGGAACGCCCCGCCTGCCACCATGATATCGCAGCCCGGATTGCCCATCAGGATATTGGCGACATTCATGTTATTGGTGATGACGGTGATGTTGCGGTGCTGCAAAAGCGCGCGGGCAACTGCCTCGGTGGTGGTGCCAAGGTTCAATATGATCGAGCAGTTTTCCGGGATAGACGCCGCGCAAACTTTGGCAATCGCCGCCTTGCCCGCTTCGTTCATCAGCCGCCGCTCTTCATAGGCAAGGTTGGTTACGCCCGTGCGCGGCACCGCGCCGCCGTGGACCCGCTCCAGCAGCCCCGAATCGGCAAGTTCCGTCAGATCGCGGCGGATGGTTTGCAACGTCACATCAAAGCGCTGGGCCAGATCTTCGACAATCACCCGCCCGTCTGTCCGGGCGATTTCGATGATCTCGGTTTGCCGAAAACTTAGGGCCATGGGTACTCGTCCGTTCAAAGCGCTTCGGTTCCCACTTCAATGGCTTTTGCCGCAGCAATCAAGGCAAATAAATGCAGGCATCGCCGGTGCGGATCCGCATTGCAATTTCTGGCGGCAACGGCCACCAACATCAGGGCAAAGAAGATGGGCGATACCATGGACGAGGGCGCTTGGGAGTTCTGGATTGACCGCGGCGGCACCTTTACCGATGTCGTCGCGCGCCGCCCGGATGGCCGCCTGATCACGCACAAGCTGCTGTCGGAAAACCCCGAACGGTATCCAGATGCCGCCTTGCAGGGCATTTTGGACATCATGGGCACCGATACGCCCGCAAAAGGCGCGATCGGGGCGGTGAAGATGGGCACGACGGTGGCCACAAATGCGCTGCTGGAACGCAAAGGCGCGCCGGTTTTGCTGCTGATCACCGAAGGCTTCAGGGATCTTTTGCGGATCGGATATCAAACCCGGCCGCGCCTGTTTGATCTGCACATAAAGCGCCCCAATCTGCTGTATTCGGACGTCGCCGAGATCGAAGAGCGGCTGGATGCCGTGGGCGGCGTTCTGACGCCGCTGAATGAGGCCGCCGCCCGGCGCGCTTTGCAGACAGGTTTTGATGCGGGGCTGCGCGCGGTGGCCGTCGCGCTGTTGCATGGATATCTGAACCCGGTCCACGAACTTCGGCTGGGCCAGATCGCGCATGAGGTCGGCTTTGCGCAAGTCTCGCTCAGCCATCAGGCCTCGCGGCTGGCCAAGTTGGTCGGGCGCGGCGATACGGCGGTGGTGGATGCCTATCTGTCGCCGATCCTGCGCCGCTATGTCGATCAGCTGGCCCGAGCCCTGGATATTGGCGGCGCCTGCGAGCGGCTTTTGTTCATGCAATCGAACGGCGGGTTGACCGATGCGCGGCGGTTTCAGGGCAAGGATGCGATTCTGTCCGGCCCGGCGGGCGGCATCGTTGGCATGGTCAAAACAGCCGAAGCGGCGGGGTTTACGCGGTTGATCGGTTTTGACATGGGCGGCACTTCGACCGATGTCAGCCACTATGCGGGCAGCTATGAGCGCAGCTTTGAAACCGAGGTGGCGGGCGTTCGGATGCGCGCGCCGATGATGGATATTCACACCGTGGCGGCGGGAGGCGGCTCTGTCTGCAGCTTTCGCGCCGGGCGGTTTCAGGTCGGCCCGCAAAGCGCGGGCGCCGATCCCGGCCCGGCATGTTACCGCCGCGGCGGGCCACTGACCGTGACCGATTGCAATGTAATGCTGGGCAAATTGTCCCCCGCCCATTTTCCGGCGGTCTTTGGCCCCTTGGGCGATCAGCCGCTCGACGCCGAGATCGTGCGCGCCCGTTTTACCACGCTCGCCGCCGAGGTGGCCGAAGCGTATGGCGAGCCGCCCCGCGCGCCCGAGGATATGGCGCGCGGCTTTTTGCGGATCGCGGTGGAAAATATGGCCAATGCGATCAAGAAGATCAGCATTCAGCGCGGCCATGATGTGACCGGCTATACGTTGCAGTGTTTTGGCGGGGCAGGGGGGCAACATGCCTGCCTTGTCGCCGACGCTTTGGGGATGCGGCAGGTGTTCATCCATCCCTTTGCCGGGGTGCTGTCGGCCTTTGGCATGGGGCTGGCCGAAATTCGCGCCCTGCGCGAGGAGCAGTTCGACGCGCCATTGACCGACACCGCCCGCGCGGCGGATGCCTTGGCGCGGATGGGCGGCGATGCGCGGGCGGAGGTCACGGCGCAGGGCGTCGCCGAGGTGCGGGGCGAGGCGCTGGCGCATCTGCGCTATGACGGCTCGCACCAGCCGTTGCCGGTGCCCTTTGGCGCGGCGCGCGCCATGGCGGCGGCGTTTGAAGCGGCCCATATGGCGCGGTTTGGCTTTATCTCGCCCGAACGCGCGATCTGGTTTGAAATGCTGAGTTGTGAGGCAATCGGCACCTCGGGCGCGCTGCCGGTGATGGCCGCTGCGGGCACAAAGGCCACTTTGCTGGATCATCTGCCGGTGTCCGGTATGGGGCAGGTGCCGGTTTGGGCCCGCGCCAGCCTGCCCGAAGGGTGGACCTGCGAGGGCCCCGCAATCATCACCGAGGCGACGGGGACCAATATGGTGGAGCCGGGCTGGACCGCCCGCATCGACGCGCTGGCCAACCTGATCTTAGATCGCAAAAGCGCCGTCAGCCGTCAGCCAGCGGCGGGCACGGACGCCGATCCGGTGCTGCTTGAAGTCATGTCGAACCTGTTCATGTCGATCGCCGATCAGATGGGCGCAACGCTGGCGCTGACGTCATGGTCGGTCAACATCAAGGAAAGGTTCGATTTTTCCTGCGCGATCTTTGATGCTGCGGGGGATCTGGTGGCCAATGCCCCGCATGTGCCGGTGCATTTGGGGTCCATGTCGGCGGCGATCAAGGTGGTGATCGCAAGCCGCCGCGATGCACAAGACGGTGATGCTTTCATGCTGAACGCTCCGGCCGAGGGCGGCACGCATCTGCCCGATGTCACCGTGGTCACGCCGGTTTTCGTGGGGGGGCAGCCCGCCTTCTGGCTTGGCTCGCGCGGGCATCATGCCGATATCGGCGGGCGCACCCCCGGCAGCGCCCCGCCTGACAGCACGACCCTCGCCGAAGAGGGGGTGGTGATCGGCCAGATGCAGCTGGTCACTGCCGGCACCCTGCGCGATGCCCAAGCGCGCGCGGTTTTGCGCTCTGGCCCCTATCCCTGCCGAAACCCCGATCAGAATATGGCCGACCTGAAGGCGCAGATCGCCGCCAACGAGACGGGAAAGCGGGCACTTGCCAAGATTTGCGCGGCTTATGGCGCGGATGTTGTCAGCGCCTACATGGCGTATGTGCAGGATAACGCCGAAGAAAGCGTGCGCCGGGTGATCGCGGGGCTGACCGGCGGCCAGATGCGTTATGCGATGGACGAGGGGCAGGTGGTGCAGGTCAAGGTCACGGTTGACCGGGCTGCGCGCAGCGCCGTTGTCGATTTTACCGGCACCAGCGCGCAGCATGCGGGCAATTACAACGCCCCCCTTGCCGTGTGCCGCGCGGTTGTGCTGTACGTCTTTCGCACCCTTGTCGGCACCGACATTCCCCTGAACGAGGGCTGCCTGAAGCCGCTGCATCTGATCGTGCCCGCAGGGTCCATGCTGAACCCCGGCCCCGATGCGGCGGTGATCGCAGGCAATACCGAGGTCAGTCAGGCCGCCTGCAACGCCTTGTTCGGGGCCTTGGGGGCGCTTGCGGGATCGCAGGGCACGATGAACAACTTTGTCTGGGGCAATGCGCGGTTTCAGAATTATGAAACCATCGCGGGCGGCACGGGGGCGGGGCCGGGTTTTGCGGGCTGCGATGCGGTGCAAAGCCATATGACCAACACGCGGATGACCGATCCGGAAATCCTTGAAAAGCGCTTTCCGGTCCGGCTGGAAGCCTTTGGCGTCCGCCCGCAGTCTGGCGGCGCGGGCGCGCATTGTGGCGGCAATGGCGCGCTGCGCGTCCTGCGGTTTTTAGAGGCGGTGAAGGTGACAACGCTGTCCTCGCACCGGATCATCCCGCCCTTTGGCGCAAACGGCGGCGATCCGGGCGCTGTGGGGCAGAACTGGGCGGAAATGCCGGACGGCACGCGGATCGATCTGCCCGGCAACGCCGAGATCGACCTGCCCGCCGGGGCGTCCTTTACCATGCTTACCCCCGGAGGCGGCGGCTGGGGCACAAAGCAGGGGTGATCGGGGCCGGGGGGAAAGTTCCCCTTATTGGCCGCCGCGCCAAAGAAAACAGAACAAAGCGCAGGCAAAGGGTGGGCGGGCGTCCGATGACCGGTGTCGACCCGTGGCCATGGTGTCCGGTATCGTTGGCCGATGAAAGTATGCCCGGCAAATGCCCCGTATTTCAGACACTTGGCGGATTGATTGCCTTTTGATGGCCCTGCGTCACTATCTCGCATGCACCTGAAAATGACAGGCCAACGGGTCTTTGTGCCGCCTCGGTCTGGGTTTTATCGCCGACCGGACAGGGCCATTCCCACGATTTTGTGCGGGGGGGTGCCGGGCTTGCCGTGCCGCTCGATGATCCTGCCCCGATTGCGGATGGCGCGTTCGGCGGGCAGCGGGGCGCCCAAACCTTCGCGGTTGAACTCGCCCATCCCGTTCGGCAACCGGACTGCACGACGTTACCGAGGCGATCCACCCCTAATCGCCGCTCTCGGCCCAATGCCGTGCGATCGCCTGCCGGGTAATGGCGGTTTTGCGGCTTACCGTATCTGTCGGTCTTCCACCGCGATATCCGCGTGCATCTTGCCGAGAATCCTGTGTCTGCAGCCCCTAACCTTCGGGGGGCATCGCGGCCAGACGTTGGGACATGATCGCGCGCAAAACGCGGTTCAATTCCGCGAAGTCTTTGCCGCGCAGCGATCGCCGCAAGGCCAGATCGTAATCAACGGCCCGCTCGCCAAGATCGGCAAAAGCGGCGAGGCCATTTTCGGTCAGGGACAGAATTTCGGCGCGGCGGTCATGTTCGGAGGGGCTGCGCTGCAACATCGCGGCGCGCTCCAATGCGGCGACGGCCCGGCTGACCTTGGTCTTCTCGATATGGCTGATTTCGCAAATATCCCGCGCAGTCATGGCGCCAAATTTTCCCAGGTTCGCCATGACCCGCCACTGCGTCCGTGTCATGCCGTAACGGTCGCGGTAAATCTGCTGAAACCCTTGCGAGGCAGCCTCGGCGGCTTGCGTCAGCAAGTAGGGCAGAAAATCCTGCAGATCAAAACGGGGATTGGCGGGCTTGGGCATCTGGGGTCCGGGTGGGTTTCTGTGCCCGCTGACACTAGGTTGACTTAGTTGCGAGTGCAACTATAATTCCGATGTCTGACAGGGCGCCGCAAGGGGCGAATCCTGTGTGTTGGAGGATGCCATGACGCCCCATTCCCTTCCCGCCGGCATGGTCCGGGCCGTCAGCGCCGTTGGAACGACCGAACATTACATGCCCGGTTTCGGCAATGATTTTGAAACCGAGGCGCTGCCCGGCGCGCTGCCGCAGGGCATGAACAGCCCGCAAAAATGCAACTATGGTCTTTATGGCGAGCAGCTTTCGGGCACCGCCTTTACCGCGCCCAGCCATCACAACGAGCGGACATGGTGTTACCGTATCCGCCCGTCGGTGCAGCACACGCACCGGTTCAAAAAGATCGACATGCCGCTGTGGAAATCGGCGCCTTGCATTGATCCGGATATCATCAGTCTGGGCCAATACCGCTGGGACCCGCTGCCGGTGCCGGATGCTCCGCTGACCTGGATCACCGGCATGCGCACCATGGTGACGGCGGGGGATGTCAACACGCAAACCGGCATGGCCAGCCATGTGTATCTGGTCACGCGGTCGATGCAGGATGCCTATTTTTATTCCGCCGACAGCGAAATGCTGGTGGTCCCGCAACAGGGCCGGTTGCGGTTTTGCACCGAGCTTGGGGTGATCGACGCCGAGCCAAAGGAAATCGTGCTCCTGCCGCGCGGTCTTGTGTACCGGGTTGAGGTTTTGGAAGGTCCGTGCCGGGGGTTTGTCTGCGAAAATTACGGCCAGAAGTTTGCGCTGCCGGGGCGCGGGCCGATCGGGGCCAATTGCATGGCCAACCCGCGCGATTTCAAAACCCCTGTGGCGGCGTTTGAAGACCGCGAGGTGCCGTCAACCGTCACGGTCAAATGGTGCGGGCAGTTTCATGAAACCCACATCGGCCACAGCCCTTTGGATGTGGTGGCCTGGCACGGCAATTATGCGCCCTGCAAATACGATCTGCGCACCTATTGCCCGGTGGGTGCGGTGCTGTTCGATCACCCCGATCCTTCGATTTTCACAGTTCTAACCGCGCCAAGCGGCATTGAGGGCACGGCAAATATTGATTTTGTGCTATTCCGTGACCGCTGGATGGTGGCGGAAAACACGTTCCGCCCGCCGTGGTATCATAAAAATGTCATGTCCGAGTTGATGGGCAACATTTTCGGCATCTATGACGCCAAGCCGAAGGGGTTCGTGCCGGGCGGGCTGTCTTTGCACAATTGCATGTTGCCGCACGGGCCGGACAAAAACGCCTTTGAAGGGGCGTCGAATGCCGCGTTGAAGGCCGATAAGCTGAATGACACCATGTCCTTCATGTTCGAAACCCGCTTTGCGCAGCACCTGACGCCGTTTGCCGCCAAAGCGGGGCATTTGCAGGAAGATTACGTCGACTGCTGGGCATCGCTGGCCAAGAAATTCGACGGCACGCCGGGGGTCAAATGACGCCCCCTTTCTGCCCTCCGCCACGCGATCTTAAAGGAACCTGACATGGCCAAGGCATTCGCATCACAAGGCGACATGAACGACAAGACGATCAGTTTTGTGGAGATCGGGCCGGGGCTTTACGCCTTTACCGCCGAGGGGGACCCGAATTCGGGGGTGATCATCGGGGACAATTCGGTGATGATCATCGAAGCGCAGGCGACGCCCCGGCTGGCGCAAAAGGTCATCGATTGCGTGCGCGGCGTGACGGATAAACCCATTTCCCATGTCGTTCTGACCCATTACCATGCGGTGCGGGTGCTGGGGGCATCGGCCTTTGATGCGCCGCAAGTGATCATGTCCGAAGCCGCGCGCGGCATGGTGGCCGAGCGGGGGCAGGAAGATTGGGACAGCGAGTTTCAGCGGTTCCCGCGCCTGTTTCAGGGCCATGAATCCATCCCCGGCCTGACATGGCCCACCACCACCTTTACTGGCAAGATGAGCATCTTTCTGGGCAACCGGCGCGTCGATATCGCGCAGCTTGGCCGCGCCCATACGGCGGGCGACGCCGTGGTGCATGTGCCCGATGCCAATGTGATGTTCACCGGCGATATCGTGGAGGCGCATTCCGCCTGCTATTGCGGGGATGGCCATTTCGCCGAATGGGGCGCAACGCTGGACGCCATCCGCGCCTATGACCTTGGCGCGATTGCGCCGGGGCGGGGCGACGCGGTGATCGGGCGCGCGGCGGTTGATGGCGCGCTGGAGCGGACCCGCGATTTTGTGGACAGCACGTACCGCCCGGTGGCGCGCGTGGCCGCCCGCAATGGCACCCTGAAAGAAGCGTGGGACGCCTGCCGCGCCGAATGTGATCCCAAATTCAAGGATTACGCGATTTACGAGCATTGCCTGCCGTTCAACGTCGCCCGCGCCTATGACGAGGCGCGCGGCATCGCCCATCCCCGCATCTGGACCGCGCAGCGCGATCTGGACATGTGGGCGGCGCTGCAAAGCTAAGGGGGCGGGATGCAGGATCTGGTGCCAGAGCGCTATACGGTAAACATGCGGCTTTATCCCTATGTGCGCGCGGCCGATCAGGATGCTGCGGCGCCGGTGCAGCGCAAGGTGGTGATCGTTGGCGGCGGGCCGGTGGGCCTTGCCACCGCGCTGGATCTGGGGCGGCGGGGTGTGCCGGTCCTGCTGCTGGACGATCACGAAGGCACCGGTCTGGGCAGCAAGGCGATCTGTTTTTCCAAGCGCACGCTGGAAATTTGTGACCGGCTCGGCGCGGTGGGGCCGATGCTGGCCAAAGGCGTGCAGTGGAATGTCGGCAAGGTGTTTCACGACGACCGGCTGCTTTATGAATTCAACCTGTCGCCCGAAGGCGGCCACGCTTTTCCGGCGTTCATCAATCTGCAACAGCCGTGGTTTGAAAAATTCCTGCACGATGCGATTGGGGCCGCGCAACGCGGCGGTGCGCCGATTGAGATGCGGGGAAAAAACCGTGTGGACGGGGTTGTGCGCCATGCCGATCATGCGGCGATTGACGTGATGACCCCCGACGGCCCCTATCAGATCACCGCCGACTGGCTGATCGCGTGCGACGGCGCCCGCAGCCCGGTGCGGGGGATGCTGGGCCTGAATTTCGATGGGCGGGTGTTTGAGGATAACTTTCTGATCGCCGATGTGAAGATGAAAGCCGCGTTTCCGACCGAGCGCTGGTTCTGGTTCGAGCCGCATTTCAAATCGGGCGCGTCGGCGCTTTTGCACAAACAGCCCGACGACATCTGGCGCATTGATTTTCAGCTGGGCTGGAACATCGACCGCGCGCGCGAGTTGGAACCTGCCCATATCCGCGCCCGCGTTGATGCGATGCTGGGGCCGGATGTGGACTATGCGCTGGACTGGTGCTCGATCTATACGTTCCAGTGCCGCCGGATGGACAGGTTCCGCCATGGCCGGGTAATTTTTGCCGGTGACAGTGCACATCAGGTCAGCCCCTTTGGCGCGCGGGGGGCCAATTCGGGACTGCAGGACGCGGACAATCTGGGCTGGAAGCTGGCGTTGGTGATTGGCGGCGCGGCGCCGGATGCCCTGCTGGACAGCTATGATACCGAGCGGGTGCACGGCGCGGATGAAAACATCCTGAACTCCACCCGCGCGACCGATTTCATCACGCCTAAATCGCCGGTGTCGCGGCTGTTTCGCGATGCGGTTCTGGGATTGGCCGAGCATCTGCCCTTTGCCCGAACGCTGGTCAATTCGGGCCGCCTGTCGGTGCCCTGCACCTATGATGGATCGCCGCTGAACGGGCCGGATCACAGCGATATGCCGCCCCGCACGAGGCCGGGCAGCGTTTGCCCCGATGCGCCGGTGCCGGGCGGTTGGCTGCTTCGGCAGCTTGGCGATGGTTTCACGCTGTTGACCATCGGTGCGCAGGCGCCGGATGGTTTGCACTTGCAGGGCCTGCACATCCCGCGTCTGGCACTGGGCGAAGCGCCCGAGCTGAAGGCGCGCTATCTGGGCGCGGCGGCGTCGGCGGTTTATTTGATCCGCCCGGATCACCATGTCGCTGCCCGCTGGACGAGCTACGATGCCGATGCCGTGGCGGCGGCGCTTGCCCGCGCGCTTGGAAAGGATGGAACATGCTGACCACCGCCGCAAATCTGACCCGCCCCGATGAAAGTTACGCCAGCCTGATCGCGGCGCACGAGGGCCTCAGCGAGGCGCAAAGCCACGCGATGAATGCCCGGCTGATCCTGATCCTGATGAACCAAATCGGTGATCATGCGGTGCTGAGCGCGGCGTTTGCGGCGGCGCGTGCAGAATGAGCGAAACGAACGCCGCCGCCGATTTCGTCGGCTCAAAAGCCGCGCTGATCTGCGGCGGTTCCATCCTGACGCTCCTGCGCGACGACAAGCCAGACCTGCGCTTTGCCAATTGGTGGGACCTGCCGGGCGGCGGGCGCGAGGGCGATGAAAGCCCGCCAGAGTGCCTTTTGCGCGAGTTGCACGAAGAGCTTGGCCTGCGCCTGCGCGCCAGCCGCCTGATCTGGGCGCAGGATCATCCGGCAATGCTGAACCATCGGCGAAAGGCGTGGTTCTTTGGCGGATATCTGACGCCGGATGAGATCGCCGCGATCCGGTTTGGCGATGAGGGGCAGCGGTGGGAAATGATGCCCATTGCGAAGTTTCGCAGCCACGCGCGCGTGATCCCGGCCATGCTGGCACGGGCAGAGGCGTTTTTGGGCGGGCTTAACGGCGGCGCATAAGGCGCGACAGTCCCGCTGAAAGCGGCTCGTCAATCTTGCCCTTGGCGAGCCAAGCAACGGAAAAAGCGAAGATCGCGACGGATTCCCAGGTGAACAGGAAACTCGGCCCGAAAGCGGTTTTTTCGGCGGCAAAAAAGTAGGGAGCCATGCGCAGGATCGCCGCGGCCATGACGCCGCCGCAGATGTAATAGACGATTTTGCGCAGCGTCAGCCCGGTTTCGCCGCGCGGAAAGAAGACGGCGGAAAAGATGAAGATGCAGGTGAAAAACAAGATGGCAGAGGTATAGTGAACCCAGTCGCCATACCCCGTTGCCCCGAAATTGACGATGGTTTTCAAGCCGGTAGCGGGGTCGATGAAGATTGCAGGCTCCAGTCCGGCGCGTTTGACAGGGAACAGCGCGACGCAAATGGCAAAGGTGCCGCCCGCGATGGCAAAGGTGCGGTCGGTCCATAGACGCTGCACAAAGGTCGGCTTTGCATGGCTGTTTGGAAAGCCGTTGTAGCAAAACAAAAACACCCCGACGGCGCAGAGTGTTCCGACAAAAAAGCCGCCCATTTTGGTGTAATAAAAGTCCGAGATGGAGGGTTCCAGCGGGCGGCCCTCGATCCAGGTGAACAGCAGCAGGGCAAGCGGAAGCGCTAGGCCAAGCAGCCCAAGCAGACGCTGCAAAAGCCGGTACGAGATAATCAGTTGGTTCAGATCCTTGGCGCGGTTTGGGGCGGTGGGCATGGGCTTTCTCCCTTTTTCCAATGCCCAGAGCATGGCACAGCTGCGCCGTGGGTAAAGGCCCCACGCATCGCCCTCATGCAGGTTTAACGTTTGGCGGGGCCGGGCGAGCCGGGACTTTCGTGCGGCGCGGCAACTCGTCGTGGGCGCCCGTTCAAACCTTCGGGCGGCGGTCCTGCGGCGAGGTCATTTCGGCAAGGATCGCGCGGGCCGCGCCAGCGGGATCGGCCGCCTGCCAAACCGGGCGGCCGACTACGATATGATCAACCCCGTCGGCAACGGCCTGCGCCGGGGTCGCGGTGCGCTTTTGATCGCCCGAAGCGGCCCCTGCCGGGCGAATGCCGGGGGTGACGATCAGACGGCCAGCAGCTTGCGGCAGCGCCCGGATCATCGCGGCCTCTTGCGGCGAGGCGATAACACCGTCCGCCCCCGCCTCAAACGCGCGGGCGGCGCGCTCCAGCGTGATCTGGTGAATATCGCCCGGTTTGATCAGGTTCGCGTCCAGATCGGCACGGTCAAGCGAGGTCAGGATGGTGACGGCAAGGATCTGCGTGGCCCGCCCCGCCGCGCCCTCTTTGGCCGCCCGTACCACTTGCGGGTCGCCGTGGACGGTCAGAAAGTCGAACTCATATTGCGCCAGACCGCGCACCGCCGCCTCGACCGTGGCGCCGATATCGAACAGCTTCATATCCAGAAACACCCGCTTGCCGCGTTCGGATTTGAGGTCATTGGCCAGCGCAAGGCCGCCGCCCGTCAGCATCCCCAGCCCGATCTTGTAAAATGACACCGCATCGCCAATCCGGTCCACCAGCGCCATCCCGTCCAGCAGGTTCGGCACGTCAAGGGCGACAATCAGGCGGTCATCTGGCGGGGCGATGGGGGGCATCGGGCACTCCTTTGTCATTGCGGCGGTTTGACGGGGCGGGGCGGGGCTGTCAAGTCTGGGGCAAAGGGGAGCGGTGCGATGATCAGATTGGAAGTGGCGGTGGGCGATGCTTTGGGGCTGGCGGCGGCGGTCGCTGGTGGCGCTGACCGGGTGGAGCTGTGTTCGGCGCTGGAGCTTGGCGGGTTGACGCCATCGGCGGGGCTGATGGCTTTGGCCGCGGGCTGCGGGGTGCCGGTTTATGCGATGATCCGGCCGCGGCCGGGTGGGTTTTGTTATGGGGCGGCAGAGCTGGCGGTGATGCGGGCCGATATCGGTGCGGCGCGGGCGGCGGGGCTGGCGGGGGTGGTGTTCGGGGTTTTGAGCGCGGGGGATGAGTTGGATATGCCAGCGATGGCAGGGTTGATGGCGGCGGCGGCGGGGATGGGGGCAACGCTGCACCGGGCGTTCGATTTGGCGCGCGACTGGCGGGCGGCGGTGGACGGCGCGGCGGCGCTGGGCGTGGAGCGGATTTTGACAAGCGGCGGGGCGCAGGGCGCACCCGAGGGCGCGGCGCGGCTGGGGCAGGTGATGCGCTATGCCGGCGGGCGGATTTTGGTGATGCCGGGGGCGGGGATCACGGCCGCGACGGTGGGCGCGCTGAAGGGGCTGCCCTTGCAGGAGGTGCATGCAAGCTGCGGGGCGGTGGTTTTGGCGGGGGAAAAGGAGGCAGCGTTGGGGTTCGCGAGCGCGGGGGCGCGGCGGACGGATGCGGGGCTGGTGGCAGGGTTGAAGGCGGTTTTGGCGGGGATGGAATAGGGCGAGCGTTCAGATTTGGATGGTTTTGGAACAAGGGGTTGGGGGGGGGGCGTTCACCGGATTGCAAGAAGGGCGGTGCGTGAGATCACGCACCCTACCGGGGGATGCGGGGCCTTTGGAGGGGCGGTGCGTGAGATCACGCACCCTACCGGGGGATGCGGGGCCTTTTGGGGCGCGGTGCGTGAAATCACGCCCCCTACGCACGAAATGGCGGCGGCGCCGCACGCGTAGGGGGCGGGGTATTCGCCGGGCTTTTGGCACCATTCAGATGCTGGGTTTGGCATTCTGCCCATGCAACGCGCGCTGTTTTTGCGCCCATGTCCGGATGATGTGGCCCACCGCAAGACCCATGAACGCCGCGTCTAGCCCCAGCATTAACCCGTCGCCGATGCCATTCGTGACTGACAGCGCCTTCACGCCCTGCTGCCCCATCATCGTCAGCCGCAAGATCGGCGGGGTGGCAAAAATGACCCTGACGTAGGGGCGGGTATGATTGCCCACGCCGAACAGCACCATCACCGCCGCCAGAAAGGAAAAATGCGGCATGGTTTGCGCGACGTTCAGCAGCGATGTCAGTGCCAACGCGTCCCTGCGCAAGCAAAGGGCCGGCAAAACCAGAAAGAAGCCCGGCGCAAAGGCAAGCGGGGCGGCAATCAGGACCGGCAATACGGTTTGCATCACCGGTTCCCCTTGACCAAGAACCGGGACGTTAACCGTTGCAAAGGCCGCTGGAATGCCATTCCGCGCCCGCTTTGGGCACGCCAACGCAAGCGGGCGCCCGCCGCAACGATGGCCCACGGCAGGGCGGGCCAGATCGGGCCGCGGTCTTGCGCAAATTCCGCCGGTCAGGGCGACACTGGCTTGCCTCCCGCCGCGCAGAACCTCCCTCGATAGGTCAATGCAAAACAAAAAAGGCTGGCGGAGAAGGCGCGCGGGCCCGGTCTGTGCCCTTCCTATCCGGCCAAGCCCGTTGCGCCGCCCGCGCCGAACAAGACATGCAGGATGGTTTTGCGGTTCAAAATGTCCACCCGCGCGCCCCGATCGTCACCCATCTGCACCGGGTGGCTTTCGTAAAGAACGGTTTCGGCCGCCGTTGCGATGATTGCGTCCGCCCGGACGCGCATCGCACCGATCTGCCCCGCGTTTGCAGGCTCTTTCCGATCCGCGCCGCTCAGCACCTTTTCGCGCGGCACATCAAAGGTGAGTTTGGCGACATCCTTGGTGGCGGGGTGAAGCATGATCGTGGCGGGCCTGTGCCCTTCGAACAAAGTGACGTTTATTTTGGTGCTGGAATTAGCCGCTTGTAAAGGTTTGAAGACAAATGTGCCACCCAAGGCGAACCGCCGCTGCCAATGGTGCCCTCTGGTATCCTTGCTAACGAGAATGAAAATCATATAAAACAATAGGATAAGTATCAGCAGCGTTTGGCGGCGCGTTTCAGGTGATGTTCCAACTCTTTGCCGCAGCCCCTATGGGGATGCGCCAAGCACAGCGCTTTTCGCGCCCTGTAACGGCAGAACGCCGGCGGCAAACATTTACCAGTGATGAACGAATTGGCACATCGTTAAAATCTTGGTGCCGGTCTGTGTTTGGGTCAACCGGGTCCGGGCTGCGCGTGGGGAGGCGGGCCCGAACCGCCGATACGCGGACTTTCGAGGCGCAGACCGACACGCTCCTCTTCGGTCAACAGCGCCGTCGCGACGTTCATCACGAGGCAAACGGCATCGTCCCGGCCCAAAGCTTCACCAGAGGCGCGGCGCAGCCATAGCCCGTCGATCATTGTTCCCAGCGCCAGCACGAGGTCGTCAAAACGGCTTGAGGCAACCACCCCCGAAAACACCGAAGCGAGGTTGGAGCGCAGCCTTGCATAGAAAATCCGCTGCAGGCGGGCATAGCGGGGGTTGCGCGCCGACGCGGCACAGACCGACAGCCACGCATTGGCAACATTCGGCTCGAACAGATCGGCGGGAAAGTTGCCCGAAATGATCGCTTCAAGCCGCGCCCAGCGGGTCGTGGCCCGGGCCATTCCGGCGATCCCTGCGGCCATCAAAATCCGGTTGTTCAGGCGCACCATGGCGAACAGAACATCCTCTTTGCCTTTGAAATAATAGGACAAAATTCCCGGCGACATGCCCGCCGCCTCGCAGATGCGTTTGGTGGTCAGCCCGTCCAAGCCGTCGCGCATGAACACGCGGTGCGCAGCCTCGATCAGCTCTTTGCGGCGCAAATCTTCGATGCGGGTGCGTGGTTTTGTCATCCTTTTCCATAGCACTGCAAAAAATTGAACGCACATACAAAAAACTATATTGACGTAAAATTTTTGGTTGGCTACGCAAGAGGCAATCAACAAGGGGGATTGGCCATGCGTAAATCACTTGCAGGATTGGTATTGACGGCGGCACTTGCCGCAGGACCAGCAGCGGCGACGGAACCGGACAGCTGCAAAACCGTGCGGATGTCAGACCTTGGCTGGACCGATATCGGCCTGACCAATGCTGCGGCGCAAAGCTTGCTTGAAGCCTTGGGCTATACCGTCACGCAAAATCTTCTGGCGCTGGATGTGACCTTTATTTCGATGCAAAGCGGCGATATCGATATTTTTCAAGGCAACTGGCGGCCGTTTCAGGATGTGCAATATGCCAAGTTCTTCGATGACGGGTCGGTCGAGCGGCTGGGTCAGAACCTTGAAGGGGCGAAATATACGCTGGCGGTGCCGAAATATGTCTCGGATGCCGGGGTGAACAGCTTTGACGATCTTGCCGCGCATGCCGACCAGTTTGGCAGCAAGATCTTTGCGATTGAACCCGGATCGAATCAACCGCTGTTGGATATGGTCGCGGCAAACGCGCATGGTTTGGGAGACTGGACGATCGTTGAAAGCAGCGAGGCGGGGATGCTGGCGCAGGTCGAGCGCAGCATCGGCCAAGGCGAATGGATCGTCTTTTTGGGTTGGCAGCCGCATCCGATGAATGTGGTTTATCAGATGAGCTATCTGGCGGGCGGCGACGCCGAGTTTGGCCCGGATTTCGGGGGTGCAACCGTGCATACCTTGGCCCGCAAAGGCTATGCCGCCGAATGCCCGAATGTGGCCAAGCTGTTCGGCCAACTGGCGTTCAGCATTGATTTTGAAAACGCCGGGATGCAAAAGGTGATGGGCGACGGGGCCGAGTTTCCGGCCGCCGCCGCCGCCATGATGGCGCAGGATCCCAGCGTTCTTGACGCCTGGTTGAAGGATGTCACCACATTTGATGGCCAGCCGGCTTTGCCCGCTGTTCGGGCCGCATTGGGATTGTAGATGACCAAAATGCGGGCGGCCGTGATGACCGGGTTTGGCCAACCCCTTCGGTTGGTCACTTTGCCGATCCCGACGCCGGGCAAAGGCGAAATTCTGATCCGTCTTCAGGCCAGCGGTGTTTGCCATTCCGACGTGCATATCTGGAAGGGTGATACCGCGCCTGCCATCGCGCCCGATCCCTTCATTCTTGGGCATGAAGGCGTGGGCGAGGTGGCGGCGTTGGGCGAAGGTGTCAGCGATTGGCACATCGGCGAACGTGCGGGCGCGGCATGGCTGCACGACACCTGCGGGATTTGCGATCTTTGCGCCTGCGGGCAGGAATCCTTTTGCGCGGCCCAGCGGGCGCATGGGTTCAATGTGCCGGGCACCTTCGCCGAATATGTCGTCGCCAAAGCCGCCTATGCGGTGAAAGTGCCCAGTGGCGCCGCCGCTGCCCTTGCGCCCTTGATGTGTGCGGGCCTGACCGCATTTGGCGCGATAGAGCGGGCGGCGCTGGCACATGGGGAAACCTGCGCGATCTTTGGCTGCGGCGGTTTGGGGCTTTTCGCGGTGCAACTGGCCGTGCGGCGCGGCGCGCGCGTCGTGGCGGTCGACAGTGATCCGGCCAAACTTGAGGCCGCGCTGCGGATGGGGGCAAGCGCGGCCGAACTTTCCACGCCCGCTCTGGCAGAAGCCTGGCCCGAAAGCTTGCGCGCCCACGTTGCCATCAATTTTGCCCCAACGCCCAAAACATGGCCCACCATGCTGGCCGCCACGCGGCCTTTGGGCCGCATTGTGGCCGCCGCGATGGTGGCCGAACCCGTGCCGCTTAATCAGGAATGGCTGACCTGGACCGGCATAACCATCACCGGCACCAGCGTTGGAACCCGGGCGCAAATGGCCGATCTGATGCGGCTTCATACGCAAAGCCCGCTTGAAAGCCCGGTCGAAGTCATTGGCTTAAGCGACGCTTCGGACGCATTGATTTCCCTGGACGAGGGGCGCGCAAAGACGCGTTATTGCATCACGTTTTAGGGGCGCAGATCAAGAACCGCGCGGCGGCCTGTCCTTGGCGCAAACCCTTTTGGGATGCGGCCGCCAACCTGCCAACCTGTGAGGGGCCCGGACCAAGCCGAAAATCACCTGGCCCCCATCGCCACCCCGCGCCGAAACCTCAAACATTCACCCCAGCCGGTAACTGGAAGCGGTGACGCCGCCAAAGATCATGGTGTCGTGATAGCTCATGACGGCCGGCTCGGTTTCGGCGGCGCCAAGGACGGCCCAGATCGGGGCGAAGTGGTCTTCCTGGGCGTGGCAGGTGCGCGCGTAGGGGGCGGCTTCCCAGTCCATCAGGGCGGCGGTGCGTTCGGCAGGTGGGGCGGCCATGACTTTGGACAACCAGCCGTCAAACGCCTCGGACGGAACGCGCGCGCCGGGGCCAAACAGGCGCAGGTTGTGGTAGGACAGGCCCGAGCCAAGGATCAGCACGCCCTCATCGCGCAGCGGCGCAATGGCGCGGCCGAGGGCGAGGTGGTCGGCCGGATCATAGCCGCGTTTCAGCGAGATCTGGAACAACGGCACCGAGGCGTCGGGATACATGATGAAGGCGGGCACGAAGGTGCCATGGTCATAGCCTTGGTCAGGATCGAGCCGCACGGGCAGACCAGCGGCAGCGATCAGATCGGCGGCGCGGCGGGCGATGTCGGGGGCGCCGGGGGATTTATACTGAATCTGAAAGGTTTCGGGCGGAAAGCCGTGGTAATCATACAGCATCGGCGGATGGGGCGAGGTCATGACAGCAAAGCTGTCATCCTCCCAATGGCCAGAAATCATCAGGATCGCCTTCGGGGTCTGGGGCAGGTCGCGGACCATCTGGACAAACGACGCCTCAAGGTTTTTGAACTGCACGCGCCAGTCGGGCATCCAAGGCCAGGGGCCGCCGCCGTGCGAGATGAAGTAAGTGGGCATGCGGGTCATGGGTCGGGGTCCTTTCGGTGATCAAAGGAAAGATGCGCCTTGGCGGCGTTTGGTGCAAGAGTGCGCAGTGGGCAGATTTGCGAAGACTGTCCTGCAGAAATGCACGGAAGTCGATGACCTTCCCCCTGGTGCACCCGAACCTGAGGCCGTTACGCCGCCGGGATGTGCCGAACCAGACGCCGCCGCATTTCGATGGTCGGCACCGCGGAGCGATTTGAGAGGAAGTTAAGTGGTGCCCAGAGACGGAAATGCACAAAGGGCGATGACCTTCCCCCTGGTGCACCCGAACCTGGGGCCGTCACGCCGCCGGGATGTGCCGAACCAGACGCCGCCGCATTTCTATGGTCGGCACCGCGGAGCAATTTGAGAGGAAGTTAAGTGGTGCCCAGAGACGGAATTGAACCGCCGACACGCGGATTTTCAATCCGCTGCTCTACCAACTGAGCTATCTGGGCACCGAGCCAACGAACCAGAAGCTCGTTTGGTGGGCGGGTGATACGTCACAGGCGCAGGGCTGTCCAGAGGATTTTGCCGCTTTTTTGCAGCGTTGCGCATGTTGGGCAGGGCGGTCAATGCGGCCGGGGGTGGGGGTTTTCGGTGCTGTCTTGTGACGAGGTGTCGTCCTGCTCCATTTCGGTGCCAGCGATGGCGTAGGCCCCGGTCAGCCAGCGGCCAAGATCAACGTCCGAACAGCGCCGCGAGCAGAAGGGGCGGTATTTGGCGTCGCTTTCGCGCTGGCAGATCGGGCAACTCATGCCAAAAGCTCGCTCAGCGGCAGGCGGTCGCGGCGGCGGGTGATTTCGTACAGGCCAAGCGTCGTCCACCCGGCAAGGTTCGCATCCGCGCCCTCGGGGCGAAATGCAGCGCGGATGACCTGATCCAGGATCGCGCGGTCTTTTTTCGGCACCGGGGCAAAGTCGATCACGATCTGCCCGCCAAGGCCGCGCAGCCGCAGTTGGCGCGGCAGGTCGCGCGCGGCGGCGATGTTGGCCTTCAGCGCGGCGGCGGGCGAGGTGTCGGGGCCGGTGTTCACATCCACAGCGACGAGCGCGCGCGTGGGTTCAATCATCATATGCCCGCCCGAGGGCAGCGCCACGCGCGGCTGGCAAAGCGCCTCGATCATGTCAAGCGCGCCGTGCATTTCAAAGCCGCCCGGCTCTGTCACCACCTCGTCGGGGTCCGGGTCAAGCCAGTCGCGGAACGCCAGATCATGGCTTGCGGCCCCGTCGACCAGCATTTCCGGCCCGCCGTCCAGATCGGCCAGAACCGCCTCGGCCAGATCGCGCATGGCGGCGATATCTTCGGCAATGGCCGCGTCTTCGGCCTCGTTGCAGGCGGATCGCAGGATCAGCCCCAGCGTCTCATCCGCGCCCTTCATCCCCGTTGCGGCCAGCGCCCCAAGCGCCTGGCGCACCTCATCTTCACGGATCGCGCGCGAGATGTTCATCCCCGGCGCGCCGGGCGTCACAATTGCAAAGCGCGATTTGAATAACAGCCGCGTCGTCACCGGCAGCGCCTTGCCCGGTTCTGCCGGACCGGTGATTTGCACCAAAAGCCGCTGCCCCGGCGCGATGCCGCCGGTCTGCCGCAAAAACCCCGACTGCCCGCCCGGCATTTTCACAAACATCCCGCCTTGCCCCTTCAGGGGCCGGTCCGCCACCGCGCGGTAAATCGCGCCGGGCAGGGGGGCGTCGCCAGAGGGGTCTACCGACAGCTCTGTCAATAAGCCATCGACGATCAGACAGGCGGCTTGCACGCCGCCAATTTCATCCAAAATAACGATCCGGCCCTTCATTCCTGCCTCCAAAGCGGATAGCCTGCTGCCTGCAGCAGCGCGGCGGTTTCGGCCAGCGGCAGGCCAACAATTCCGGTAAAAGACCCTGATATCCAAGGGATAAAGGCCCCAGCCAACCCTTGAATGGCATAGCCGCCCGCCTTGCCCTGCCATTCGCCGCTGGACAGATAGGCGTTCAACTCGGCATCCGATAGCCGCTTCATCTTGACCGCCGAAACCGAATCCCGCGCCCAGACCCGGTCGCCCCGGCGCACCGCGATGGCGGTGATCACCTGATGGCGCCGCCCGCCCAGATCAGTCAGAAACCTGGCCGCCTCGCCCGCATCGCGGGGCTTGCCAAGGATGCGGCGGCCCAGCGCCACTGTCGTATCGGCACACAGCACGATGTCGTCCGGCCCCGCCACCACCGCCAACGCCTTTTCACGCGCCAGACGCGCGCAATAAGGGCGCGGCAATTCGGCCCGTTTCGGCTCTTCGTCAATGTCAGGGGGCAGGATGGCATCCGGCACAATCCCGATCTGCGCCAGAAGTTCCTTCCGGCGCGGGCTGCCTGATCCCAGAATGAACCGCACGTTGGCCGCTTATTTGAAACGATAGTTGATGCGGCCCTTCGACAGGTCATATGGCGTCATCGCCACTTGCACCTTGTCGCCAGCCAGAACCCGAATCCGGTTCTTGCGCATCTTGCCCGCCATCGTCGCGATCAGTTCATGGCCATTCTCAAGCTCGACCTTGAATGTCGCGTTCGGCAAAAGTTCCTTAACGACACCGGGGAATTCGAGGGTTTCTTCCTTGGCCATGGTCTCTCCAACAGGGGTTGGCCCACGCGGGCGCGCAGGCTTATCGGCGGCGATATGCGCCGATGCACACCAATTTTCAAGGGGAATCTGCAAAACCCGTCGCAAGGGACGTTCCAATGCCCTCAAGTACGATTCCTGTGGATGTTAACCAACTTGTTCTTGCCCCGCGACCCAGCAATTGCAACCAAAGGGTGTACCGCTCGTATCCACCAATCATATTTCAACCAGGAGGCAAATATGTCGTTTGAAAGACCAACCCCGGTGGCATTTCCGGTTTCTCAGGCCCCTCGTTTCACCCAGTTCCCGCCAGCCGTGCTTGCGGATACTTTGATCGTCGGAATGCGCGTTGGTCATGGGGTGCGCATCCAGTGTCTGCTTATGGCAAAAGCCTTGAAAGGTGGGGCGCGGCTGATTTACCGCGAGGATTTGCTGACCGCGGCGGGCCAGCAGATGTATCACGACATGCGCGCCTGGTTTCTGGCCGATCCGGCCAATTCGGTGTTGTACTACGCCGATCACGATGTGCAGGACCAATGGCGCCCACAATATTCCGCCGAAGCCATCAACCGGCTGCGCACCGAGCTGCAGGTCAACCCGCCCAGCCGCATCATTTTCTTTGAACCCTCCACGATGGAAGAGGTGATCGGCCATGTGGGCGATCTGCTGCACGGGATTGATCTGCACTATGTCGATCCAGACCGGCGACCGATTGATGCGGCGGGCAATGATCTGCTGGATTTCTCGGCCATCGCCTTGCCCTTGACGGTCAACTATCCGGTGGATGCGCGGCCCGCGCGGCTCAGTTGCCGGCACTCGGCCCCCAGCCTGCAAATCCGCCCGCATCACAGCCGCGAATTTGCCTTTGCCACCCATGGTGGCGGCTGGGCGATGGGCAATTTCCGCGAGGTGCTGGATCTTCTTCCCGGTCCCGCCGCGATTTTACTGCCGCGCGATCGGGCCTTGGCGGAAAAGGCAGCCCTTCTGCCGCGCGCCAGCCTGTTTTTCGACATTGATCTTGGCAACGACGCCGCCAGCGAATTCTCGCGCCTCGCGCAGGTGACCGAAACCGGATACCGCCTGTTGCCCCCGATGGAGCATCACGGCGCGCTTGATGTCATCTCGCGGGCGCGCGCGTTAGTGTCAAAGCCGGGCGGTGCGACGGTGGTGGACAGCTATCTTGCCCAGACGCCGGTTCTTTTCCTGGACCCCATCTCGATGTACGAACAGGGCAACGCAGAATTTATCGAACAAACCGGCATCGGAATGCGGTTGACCGATTATCTCGCCAAGGGCGCGGATCCGGCGCTTTTGACCGAATGCGCCGCAAATCTGGCGCGGTTGATTGACGGGGTTCCCACCCTGGAAAGCCTGCTTGGCGCCACGCCCGCCCCAACCTTCGTCACCCGCCGTGCAGCGGCGGCCGGGCGATAAAGCCGGCTTGGACGGCCACCGGAAGGCAGTTTTCCGGCAAAACCCTGCCCGCCCTATGCACCCTGGGGCGGGCCAAAACGGTCCAGCAGATGCGCCCGGATCTGGTCGCGCGCCTGCCGATATGCCGACAGCTTGGCCTCACGCGTTTCGCCAATTGCCGTAGGGTCGAGGATCGGCCAATACGCCAACTCGATATGGGCCGTCCTCGTCAATTCCAACGCCTTGCGCTGGCTGGTCGCGGACAGGGCCACGATCAAATCGAACTGCCCCAAATCATCGCCCAGATCCCGCATTTCGTCGAAGGACCGCGAGCGGTGCCGTGCCAGCTCCACCCCAATTTCGGCACAAACCGCGACCGAAAAGCCGTCAATCTCCATGTCATTGGTCACGCCCGCCGACTGCACATAGGTCTGCTGGCCATAGAATTTCTTCATCAGCCCCTCGGCCATGGGCGAGCGGACAGCGTTGTGATCACAGCAAAAAAGCACGGCTTGGGGAAGCTTTGTCATGCTCAACCCCAATGCAGAACGCAGATCAGCGTGAAAAGCCGCCGCGCCGTGTCGGTATCGACCACGGCCTTGCCGTCCAGCCGCTCCTGCAACACCCGCGCGCCCTCGTTGTGAATGCCGCGCCGCGCCATGTCGATCGCTTCAATGCGGGCGGGCGGCAGGCGCTTGACCGCCTCGAAATAGCTCTCGCAGATCTGAAAGTAATCCTTCACCACCTGCCGGAACGGCCCGAGCGACAGGTGAAATTCGGCCAAAGGCACCTCGTCCTCACTGGTGACGGTGAAAACCAGCCGCCCCTCCCGGATCGCCAGCGCCAGACGGTAAGGCCCGGCAAGCGCCGCCTTGCCCTCGCGCACCGGCAAAGCGAACGCGTTCTGCTCCAGCAGATCAAAAATCGCGACATTGCGCTCTTGCACGATCTCGGGTGTCGCCCGTGCAAGGCCCCGCTCGTCAATGTCGATATGGCTGATGCGGTTGGTCATGGTGCCCCCCCATTCAGCCGCTGCAACCGCGCCGTAACGCTAAGCCCATGCGCCTCAAGGCTTTCGGACCGCGCCAACCGCGCCGCCGCCGGCCCAATCGCGGCCAGCGCCGCCGGGGTCATCTTGGTCAAGGTCGTGCGCTTCAGAAAATCCATCACCGACAGCCCGCTTGAAAACCGCGCCGAGCGCGCTGTGGGCAGCACATGGTTCGGCCCGCCCACGTAATCGCCAATCGCTTCGGGAGTCCACGCACCAAGGAAAATCGCCCCCGCATGGGTGATTTTTGCGGCAAGGCCGTCCGGATCGGCCACGCACAGCTCCAGATGCTCGGGCGCGACCCGGTTCGACAGCGCCGCCGCCTCGTCCAGATCGCGGCACAGGATCACCGCGCCAAAATCGCGCCACGACGCCCCGGCAATCGCTCGCCGCTCCAGCGTTTCCAGCCGCTTGTCCACCGCCCGGCCCACCGCTGCCGCAAAATCCGCGTCCGGCGTGATCAGGATTGCCTGCGCGCTTTGGTCATGCTCGGCCTGGCTCAGCAGATCCAGCGCGATCCAGTCGGGATCATTATCGCCTTGTGCGATCACCAAAATCTCTGACGGTCCCGCGATCATATCAATGCCAACCCGCCCAAACACCCGCCGCTTGGCCGCCGCGACAAAGGCATTGCCCGGCCCGGTGATCTTGTCCACCGCAGCAATGGTTTCGGTTCCATAGGCCAGCGCCGCAATCGCCTGCGCCCCACCAATGCGATAAACCTGATCAACGCCGGCGATTTGCGCGGCCAGCAAAACCAGCGGGTTCACCACCCCGCCCGGCGTTGGGCAGGTGACAACCAGCCGCTGAACCCCCGCCACCCGGGCCGGAATGGCATTCATCAGAACCGACGACGGATAAGACGCCAGCCCCCCCGGAACATAAAGCCCCGCCGCCGAAACCGGCGTCCAGCGCCAGCCCAGATGAGCCCCCGCGCTGTCTTCCCACATCGCATCTTGCGGCATCTGCCGTGCGTGATAGGCTCGGATCCGCTCTGCCGCCAGCTCCAGAGCCGCGCGGTCCTCGGCGCTGACTTTCGCGATCTCGGACTCAATCTCGGCCGTTGAAAACGCCATGGTTTCGGGCGTCAGGCCCAGCTTGTCAAACCGCGCGGTCAACGCGATCACCGCTGCATCGCCCCGCGCCCGCACATCCGCAATGATCCCCGCCACGATATCATCAACATCGGGCGCATCCTCGCGCTTTTGCCCCAGCAACGCCGCGAAACGCGCCGCGAAATCATGGTCCGTGGTGGTCAGAAAACAGGGCATCGCGATCTCCAAAACAAGGCCCAACCCTTAGGGCAGCCCCCGGTTCGGCGCAAGAAAAAGCCAGCGGCCATTGCCTTCAAGGGGGCTTAAATATCCGGTGCTTTTACCCGGCTTCCCCACCAAAATGCGAAAACCGGTAGGGCGAGACGCCGTATTTCTTGCGAAACGACTTCGAAAAATGCGAGGTGGAGGCATAGCCGCAGGCCACCGCCACATCCGTCACCTTCATATCCGTCTCCCCCAGCAAGGCCCGCCCGCGCTGCAGCCGCAGATCGTTCATGTACCGCACCGGCGTGGTGGCGAGATAGCGGTGAAACAGCCGCTCTATCTGCCGCCGCGACAGGCCCAGATGCGCCGCGCAAGCGTCCAGATCAAACTCTTCCTCGATGCGCGCTTCCAGAAAAGACGCCGCTTGCAGCAGCTTGTCGTGCCGCGTGCCCAGGCGCGCAGCAAGGCTGGCGGTCTGGTGATCCTCCTCGACCCGCCTTTGCGTCAAAAGGCACATATTCATCACCTCCTGGCTCAGTTTCGCGCCAAATCGGTCGTGAATGATCTGCAGCATCAGATCGGCCGACGCGATGCCGCCCGCCGAGGTCAACACCCGGTCATCCATCGTGAACACCTGCCGCGCGGGCACCAGCCCCGGATGGCTTTCGGCAAAGCCTTCGATGTTTTCCCAATGCAGCGTGAAACGGCGGCCTTGCAAAATCCCAGCCCGCGCCAGCGCATAGGCCCCGGTGCAAAGCCCGCCCACCACGCGCCCGCGCCGCCAAAGCCCGCGCAGCCAGTCGCCAAGTGCGGCGCTTGCCTTGCCTTCAGGTTCCACGCCCGAGCAGACAAAGATCATCCCCTCGGGCGCCGCCCCCGCCCAAACCCCGCTTGCCACCACCTGAAGCCCGTTGGAACAGGCCACCGGCGCGCCGTCCTCGCTCAGCACCTGCCAGCGGAATAACTCTTGCCCGGTCAACTGGTTGGCCATGCGAAGGGGTTCCACCGCCGCAGAAAAAGCCAGCATGGTGAATTTTGGCAGCAAAACGAACGTCACGTTCAGCGGCTCGGTGTCGCGCACGCGGCCGATATGCGCCACACCCTTGGCCACAAACGGGTTCGCCGGGGGCGGCGCAGCGGCGGCCATCAGATGCGCGCCCCGCCCATCAGGTCCGCACGCCCGCGAATTTTTGCTGCCATTCGGCGCGCTCTTCGTCGGTGATCTTGCGGAACAGGTTTTCGGGCACGTCAAAGGCGTGCCCGGCAGGCAAAGCGCGCAGGGCGGTGGACATGTCGGCAGGCCAGGTCCAGTCATCCGTGCCCATCGCGGTCATCATCGCCTGCGCCGCATCGGGAATAAACGGCGCTGACAGCACGGCATAGACCCGGATTAGGTTCAGCCCCAGCCGGATCATCGCCTGCGCGCGAACGGGGTCGGTTTTCACCACGCTCCACGGTGCCGCCGCCTGCAGATACTCGTTGCCCAAAACCCAGATCGCGCGCAATTCAGCCGCCGCCTTGCGCACCTCCATCTGCGCCATCAGCTGCGTATATGCGCCGACCCGCGCGCCCAGATCCGCAATCAACGCCGCCTCTTGCGGGCCAAAATCGCCGCCCGCCGGAATATTCTCGCCGCATTTCGACTTGGCGAATTTGGTTACCCGGCTGACGAAATTGCCCAAGACATCCGCCAGATCCTTGTTCACCGAGGTTTGGAAATTCTCCCATGTGAACTCGGCATCGCTGCTTTCGGGCGCATGGCTTAGCAGCCACCAGCGCCAGTAATCGGCGGGCAGAATCGACAATGCCTGATCCATGAACACCCCCCGCCCGCGCGACGTGGAAAACTGACCGCCATCATAATTCAGGTAATTGAAGGACTTAAGGTAATCGACCAGCTTCCATGGCTCGCCCGAGCCAAGGATCGTCGCGGGGAAAGACAGGGTGTGAAAGGGCACGTTGTCCTTGCCCATGAATTGATAATAGCTGACATCTTCGGCCCCCATATCGGTGCGCCACCAGCGTTGCCACGCCGCATCGGGCAGGCCATGCGCGTCGGCCCATTCCGCCGTTGCCGCGATATATTCGATGGGGGCATCGAACCAGACGTAGAAAACCTTGCCCTCCATCCCCGGCCAAGGCGCATCGCCCTTTTGCACCGCAATGCCCCAGTGCAGATCGCGCGTGATGCCCCGGTCCTGCAAGCCGTCCCCATCGTTCAGCCACTTTTTGGCGATGGATGTGGTCAGGATCGGCCAGTCTTTCTTGCTCTCGATCCACGCCGCCAATTTGTCCTTCAGACTACGCTGCATCAGGTACAGATGCTTTGTCTCGCGCACTTCAAGGTTTTTGGAGCCTGAAATCGTGGAATGCGCGTCGATCAGATCGGTCGGGTCCAGCTGCTTGGTGCAGTTGTCGCACTGATCGCCGCGCGCCTGCGTAAACCCGCAATTCGGGCAGGTGCCTTCGATATAGCGGTCGGGTAAAAAGCGTTTGTCGTCAATGGAATAGACCTGTTTTTCGCTGACCTCACGGATCAGGCCCATCGCGTCCAGCCGGGCCGCGAAGGCTTGGGTCAGCTTGTGATTGCGGGCGCTGGACGAGCGGCCGAAATGGTCGAACGACAGGCGGAATCCGCGCGCAATCTCCGCCTGAACCTCGTGCATCTCGGCGCAATAGTCCGCCACCGGCTTGCCCGCCTTGGCCGCCGCAAGTTCTGCAGGCGTGCCATGCTCGTCCGTGGCGCAGATGAACATCACCTCATGGCCCATCGCGCGGTTAAAGCGCGCGAACAGATCGGCGGGCAACTGACTGCCCACCAGATTGCCCAAGTGCTTGATCCCGTTGATATATGGAATGGCCGATGTGATCAGAATCCGTGCCATGTCGCGCCCCTTTGTCGTGGTAGTGGCCCGTTTACCGCAAGCCGCCGCCAAGGGCTAGGGGGCAGGGGGGGACTGGCCGCGCGCGGCCTTCTCGTCGATCCCCGAAACACCCTCACGCGCCGCCAGAACCGCCTCGACATCCGCAAGGCTTACATCCCGCGCGGAGAGCATGACCAAAAGGTGATACAGCACATCCGCCGCCTCCGCCGTCAGCTTGTCTCGGTCGCCCTTGACCGCTTCGATGATCGCCTCAATCGCCTCTTCGCCAAACTTCTCGGCGCATTTTTCGGGGCCTTGGGCCAGCAGTTTCGCCGTCCAACTGCTGCCCGGGTCCGCGCCTTTGCGCGCGGCAATCGTGGCGGCAAGGCGTTCAAGCGCGCTCATGACAGCCGCACCGCGATGCCCGCCGCCGCCATATGCGCCTTGGCCTCACCTATGGAAAAGGTGCCAAAGTGAAAGATCGACGCCGCCAGAACCGCCGAAGCGTGGCCTTCGGTGACGCCTTCAACCAGATGATCGAGCGTTCCCGCCCCGCCGCTGGCGATCACCGGAACCGGGACCGCATCCGCAATCGCCCGCGTGAGTGCAAGGTTATAGCCGCCCTTGGTGCCGTCGCGGTCCATCGAGGTCAACAAGATCTCTCCCGCCCCTTTTACCGCCATCAACACAGCAAATTCCACCGCATCAATCCCTGTCGCCCGTCGCCCGCCATGGGTAAAAATCTCCCATTTTCCGGGGCTTACGGTCTTGGCATCAATCGCGACCACGATGCATTGGCTGCCAAAGCGCGCCGCCGCCTCGGCCACGACATCAGGGTCCGCGACCGCGGCGGAGTTGAAGCTGACCTTGTCCGCCCCCGCCAGCAACAGCGCCCGCACGTCCGCATGCGTCCGCACGCCGCCGCCCACGGTCAGCGGCATGAAACACGCCTCGGCGGTGCGCGTCACCAGATCAAACATCGTTCCGCGGTTTTCTTCGGTTGCCATGATATCCAGAAAACAAAGCTCGTCCGCCCCCGCCGCATCATAGGCGCGCGCTGCCTCGACCGGATCGCCCGCGTCGATCAGATCGGTGAAATTGACACCCTTGACCACGCGGCCATCGGCGACATCAAGGCAGGGGATGATGCGGGTTTTCAGCATGGGGGCCGTGTAGCGGGTATTTTGCCACCGGGGAAGAGGGGCGTTGCCCTGCGGTGAAACTCACTTGCCAAAAACACCTTCTGAGGTACTGCTTGTGCGATGACAAAACTGGTCCTTTTGCACAAAGCAGAGTCCATCTATGAGGACGAGCCGGATGTGGTCTACGATTTCCCAAAAGCCTATCTCAAGGCAATGCAAGAGGGCGTTGGGGATTGGGTGATCTATTATGAACCGGTGAAGGCAGGACCGCGAGGGTATTTCGCTGCGGCAAAGATCCAAGCAATCGTGCCAAAGCCAAAAAGGGAAGGTCGGTTTCTGGCCCTGATCGAACCAGGCAGTTTCCTGCCGTTCGACCAAGAAGTGCCGCGCCTCGTGAACGGGCGCCCCTTGGAAGCCGCGTTGATGGCCAGCGATGGCGGCCCCAAGTCAGGCGGGGCCCAACAAAGGGCTGTTCGCCGGCTTTTGGATCTCGATTTTTCAACCATAATTCAGCTGGGATTGCCGCAGGATCTGGCGGCGCAAGAAAAGCGGCGATATGCCCCGGAACAAAACCAGATTGACGAACCAGGCGCCCCTTTCGCGCGCCCGGTGATCGAACGCTTGACCAGCCGACCCTATCGAGATGTGGCTTTTCGCCGAAAAGTGCGGGACGCCTATGACTTTCGCTGTGCGATTTCGGGGCTTCGCCTGCGCAATGGCGGCGGCCGGCCCGAAGTGCAGGCAGCTCATATTCGCCCCGTGGAAAACCAGGGCAGCGATTCCGTGCGCAATGGTCTGGCCCTGTCCGGAACCTTGCATTGGATGTTTGACAGAGGCTTGATCAGTGTCGCGGATGATCATTCCATCCTTGTATCAAGAAACAAGGTGCCGTCCGAAGTTGTTGATCGTCTTGTGCGGCCGCAGGGCCGGCTTTGGCTTCCCCACGATCAGCGCAACTGGCCCCATCCTGAAAATCTGCGGTGGCACCGTGAGACCATCTTTGGTCAGGCTATGGGCGATGAGCCGACCCCGTGGGCCTAGGTTTCAAGCGAGCGCCCGCAGCGCCTCGCCCAGATCAATTGCCCCGTCATAAAGCGCGCGGCCAGAGATGGCCCCCGCGATCACGCCGGTAGCGCGCAACGCGGTCAGGTCTTCCATCCGCGACACGCCGCCGCTCGCTATGACCGGGATGCGCACCGCGCGGGCGAGCGCCTCGGTGGCGGGAATGTTGGGGCCGCCCATCGCGCCGTCACGGTCAATGTCGGTATAGATGATCGCTGCCACTCCCGCGTCTTCAAAGCTGCGGGCAAGGTCCACCGCTTGCACCGTTGTCGCGCTCGCCCAGCCCTTGGTGGCTACAAACCCGGCCCTTGCGTCGATGCCAACCGCGACTTGCCCCGGAAACGCCCGCGCTGCCTGCCGCACCAGATCGGGGTTTTCCACTGCCGCCGTGCCAAGGATCACCCGCGCCAGCCCGCGCGCCAGCCACATTTCGACCGTGGCCATATCGCGGATGCCGCCGCCCATCTGCGCGGGCACCTTGACCGCCTTCAAGATCGCCTCAACCGCCGCCCCGTTGACCGGCACGCCCGCAAAAGCCCCGTTCAGATCGACCAGATGCAGCCATTCGCAGCCCGCATCCTGAAATTTCAGCGCCTGCGCCGCCGGATCATCGCCAAACACCGTCGCCGCCGCCATATCGCCGCGCAAAAGCCGGACGCATTGGCCGTCCTTCAGATCAATCGCGGGATACAAGATCATGGCGCGGCCCCTTTCAGCGTTTCCGTCCCCTTGCCATGCAGCCGGGCGCGGGGCAAGGCCCTTGGCCGATGCTTTCCGACCCCACGTCACACTTGCCAGAACCGCGCATTGCCGCAATCCTTTGCCATCTGGTATTGGGGAGGAGACCCGCATGAAAAAACTGATCCTGGCCGCCGCGCTTTGCTTTGGCGCCACCTCGGCCTTTGCCGCCGATCCGATCGAGGGCATCTGGCAAACCGCCAAGGATGACAACGGCAACTTCGGCTATATCGAGGTCAAGCCCTGCGGCGCGGCCTTTTGCGGTGTGCTGATCAAAAGCTTTGATTCCGCCGGCGCGCCCTTGGACAGTGACAACATCGGCAAGCAGATCATCTGGGACATGGTGGCCTACGGCGACGGTCTTTATGATGATGGGCAGGTCTGGTCGCCCGACCGCGACAAGACCTATAATTCGGACATGACCCTGACCGGAAACAGCGTCACAGTGCGCGGCTGCGTCTTTGGCATCTGCCGCGATGGCGGAACCTGGACCCGCGTGCAATAAGCGCAGCTTTCGGGTCGCCTTTCGTCGCCGCTGCGGGCAACGTACCGCAAAATGGGGGGCGAAATGGCGACGAAGGACTGGTTTTTATTGACGATCCTTTCCATCCTGTGGGGGGGATCGTTCTTTTTTGTCGAGATCGCGCTGACCGGTCTGCCGGTGTTGTCCATCGTCTGGTGCCGGGTCGCGGGGGCGGCGCTTTTGCTGGCGCTGTGGATCAAACTGCGGGGGCGGGCCTATCCAACCGGGGGCGCGGCCTGGCGCGCACTGGCCGTCCAAGGGTTTTTGAACAACGCGGTGCCTTTCACCCTGTTTGTTCTGGCGCAAAATCAGATCGAGGGCGCGCTTGCGGCCATCGTCAATGCAACAACGCCGCTGTGGACCGTGCTCGCCGCCCATGTTTTCACCAGGGACGAGCGTTTGACGCCCGCCAAGACCATCGCCCTTGCCTTGGGCTTTTTGGGGGTTCTGGTGATGACCGGGGGGCAGGCGGGCGGCACGGCATGGGCTATTATGGCCTGCCTTGGCGCGGCTTTGTCCTATGGGCTGGCGGGGGTCTGGGGACAACGGTTCAAATGGTTGGGCCTTGCACCTGAACAGGTCGCGATGGGGCAGGTCACCTCTTCGGCGCTGATGCTCTTGCCGATTTGGCTGGTGCTGGACCGCCCTTGGGCGATGGCCATGCCGCCTTTGCCCGCTGTGCTGGCCATGACAGGGCTGATCGCCTTGTCCACCGCGCTCGCCTATCTGATCTTCTTCCGCATCCTTGCCTCGGCTGGGGCGACCATGCTGTCACTCGTCACCTTCCTGATCCCGGTATCCGCCATCGCCCTTGGCATCGGTTTTCTGGAAGAGCATCTTTTGCCCCGGCACATCGCGGGCTTTGCGCTGATCATTGCGGGCCTTTTGGCCATTGATGGAAGGGTCTGGACATGGCTAAAACGCTGAACCATGGACGCGCTTTGACCGACGGCGAATGGGCCGCGATGCAGGCGCGTGCGGCGGTGCCCTATATTTATGCGGTGGCGACAACGGGCATCTTCTGCCAATCGGGCTGCCCCGCCCGCACCCCGAACCGCCTCAATGTCGGCCTGTTTGAAACCCGGCCCGAAGCCGAAGCCGCCGGTTTTCGCGCCTGCAAACGCTGCTGGAAACCTTAGCCGAACACGTTCCACCCGGCCGCGCGTGCCAGCCGTTCGATGGCAAGCGTGCCAAGCTGCGAATTGCCCTGCGCGTTCAGCCCCGGCGAGAACACCGCGATGCTCGCCTTGCGCGGCGCCACCGCCAGAATGCCGCCGCCCACCCCGGATTTACCCGGCAATCCAACACGGTAGGCGAATTCGCCCGAACCATCATAGTGCCCGCAAGTCATCATCAGCGCGTTGATCCGCCGCACCCGCGCCGGGGAAACCATCCGCGGCGCCCCTTCCATCCCGGTCAAAAACCGCCCCGCTTTTGCCAGTTGCAGGCAGGTCATTTCGACCGCGCATTGATGCACATAGGTGCCAATGGTCAGCGCCGCCGGGTTTTTCAGGTTGCCGTAGGCCGCCATGAATTCCGCCAGCGCCATGTTGCGATGCGCTGTCGCCTGCTCGCTTGCCGCGACAGATTTGTTGATGTGGATGTCCTCATCATCCGCCGCGGTGCGGATGAAACTCAGGATCTCGGCCAGCACCGATTTGGGCGTATGTCCGGCAAGGATCGCATCCGTCACCGCAATCGCGCCCGCGTTGACAAAGGGGTTGCGCGCGATGCCCGCCTCGCTTTCCAGCTGCAGGATAGAGTTGAACGCCAGCCCCGAAGGCTCCCGGCCAACACGGGTCCACAGCTGCTCGCCCAGACGGCCAAGCGCGATGGCGAGGGTGAAGACCTTTGAGATTGACTGAACCGAAAATCCGACCCCCGCATCGCCCGCCGACAGGCATTCCCCGCCCGGCAACGCCACTGCAATACCGAACTGATGCGGGTTCACGGCGGCCAACTCGGGGATATAATCCGCAACCCTGCCCCGGTCCGGCGCAACTGCCATTTCCGCCACTATATCGGTCAGGATGGTTTGCAGGTCCATTGCGGCTAAGGCGCCCATGTCAGAAAATTGGCAATCAGGCGCAGCCCGGTCGCCTGGGATTTTTCGGGGTGAAACTGCATGCCCACCATCGTATCACGCCCGATGATCGCGGTGATATCCCCGCCATAATCGCAATGCGCCAACCGCTGGGCGGGGTTTTCCACCCGGAAATGATAGGAATGCACGAAATAGGCGTGAGCGCCGGTTTTCAGCCCCGCCAGAACCGGATGCGCCGGGCCTTGGCCGTCCAGCACCAGATCGTTCCACCCCATATGCGGCACCTTGAGCGCAGCGTTTTGGGGCGCGATCTTCACCACCTCGCCCGAAATCCAGCCAAAACCCGCCGTATCGGCATATTCCCGGCCCCATGTGGCCATCATCTGCATGCCGACGCAAATGCCCAAAAACGGCCGCGCGCGCCGGGTAACCGCCTCTTCGATCGCCTCGAAAAGCCCGCCATAACTGCCCAAAGCCGCCCGGCAGGCCGGAAAAGCGCCGTCCCCCGGCAGCACGATCCGGTCGGCCCGCGCCACATCTTCGGGGCGCGAGGACACCAGAACATCGCCCGCGCCACCCTCTGACGCCATGCGCGAGAAGGCTTTTTGCGCCGAGTGCAGGTTCCCGGAATCGTAGTCAACAAGGACGGTCAGCATAGATCAAAGCCTTTTGGGCGGCGGCAAAGGCAGGAGCCTCCGGCGGGGATATATAAGGACAGATGATGACCTTAGAGCGTGCCTTTGGTGGACGGCAGAACGCCCGCCATTCGCGGATCAGCCTCGACCGCCATGCGCAAAGCGCGGGCGACGGATTTGAACGTGGCCTCGGCGATGTGGTGGCTGTTCAGCCCGTGAACCTGATCGATGTGCAGCGTGATGCCGCCATGGATGGCAAGCGCCGAGAAGAATTCGCGTACAAGCTCGGTATCAAAGCTGCCGATCTTGGCGGTCGGGTGGGTGACATTCCACACAAGGTAAGGGCGCCCGGACAGATCAAGCGCGGTCGCGATCTGCGCGTCGTCCATCGCCAGGTTGAAATGGCCATAGCGCCGGATGCCGCGCTTGTCGCCGAGCGCGGCGCTAAGCGCCTGACCCAGCGCGATGCCGCAATCTTCGACCGTGTGGTGATCGTCGATGTGCAGATCGCCCTTGGCTTGCAGCGCAATGTCGATCAGCGAGTGACGGGCCAATTGGTCGATCATATGATCGAAAAAGCCAACCCCGGTCTGGCACTGGCAGGCACCCGTGCCGTCCAGATTGATCGCCGCGGTGATCGCCGTTTCGTTGGTTTTGCGGGTGATCTCGGCTTTGCGCATGTCCGGCTCCCTTGTGGTTCACGCGCCTTATAGGGGCTTGCGGGGCAGGGGGGAAGGGTTCGGCGCGCGAATTGGCTTGGCTTGGCGGGCTTGATCAGCTTTTGTGGCGCAAATCCTCCGATAGGTGACACGCCCATGCCCTTTCCCGATCTTTGGCCCGACAAGGTGGCCGATTACCGGTCCTCTGCTATCGCCCCCGCTGATTTTGATGCCTTTTGGGCGCAAACCCTGGCCGAGGCCCGCGCGCACCCGCTGAATCTGCAGCTGACCCCTTGGACCGGCGGATTGACCCAGTTTGATGTGTCCGACGCCAGTTTCGCGGGGTTCGGCGGCCATCCGGTCAAGGCTTGGGTGATTATGCCCAAGGGCGGGGCCAATGCGGCGGTCGTGAAATTCATCGGCTATGGCGGCGGGCGGTCTTTGCCGCATGAGCATCTTTTGTGGGCGGCATCGGGCCGCGCGGTTCTGGTGATGGACACGCGGGGGCAGGGGGCAAGCTGGTCTGCGGGGGACACGCCCGATCCGGTCGGGTCGGACCCTGCGCATCCGGGGTTCATGACGCGCGGGATTGCGGCGCGCGAAAGTTATTACTACCGCCGCGTCTATACCGATGCTGTGCGTGCGTTGCAGGCGGCGCATCTGTTGCCCGGCATTGATCCGGCCAAAATCGCGGTTTGCGGCGGATCGCAGGGTGGCGGGATATCGTTGGCGGTGGCCGGGCTGGTGCCGGGCCTTGCGGGCGTGATGCCCGATGTGCCTTATCTTTGCGATTTTTACCGCTCGGTCGGCGCGGCGTCGCGCGATCCCTATCTTGAAATCTCGCGCTATCTGTCGGTGCACCGGGGGCAAGAGGCGGCGGTTTTTGCCACGCTGTCCTATTTTGACGGTGTGCATTTCGCCGCCCGCGCCACCGCGCCCGCGCTGTTTTCGGTGGGGCTGATGGACACGATCTGCCCGCCCTCGTCGGTTTACGGCGCTTACAACGCCTACGCCGGGCCGAAATCCATCGAAAGCTATACCTTCAACGATCACGAAGGCGGCGGCCCGGTGCAAGAGGCGGCGCAGCTGGCTTGGGCCGCCGGGCGTTTGTAAGTGGGGCAGCAAAAGAGCTGCGGCATTCGGAAGACCTTGCCCTTGGCGGGCGCGGTTAAGCCGGAGGTCAGGGGGCCCAGCTGCCAGGAAAGGCCGGTCCTGATGCCGCAACGCTGCCGGTCTGGATGCAGGGCATGGCCGTGAAGTCACCAAGCCGCGCGGGACAGCGCAGCGGTCGCGGGAGGATTTGGCGCCTTTGGATTTTTTTGGCCGGATTTCGCCGCCTAAAGCCCGCGCGCTGCCCCTAAGGTTGTTCCGGCGCAACGATGCTTTGGCCGTTCCGGTTCAGCCTTGGCCAAGCCCGCGACCCTGCCGCGCAGGAGATCCCATGACCGGCCCGGACATCGACACCCCCGATTTGCCGTTGCAGGCCCGGTTTGACCGATCGCCCGACACGGCGTCGGTGGTCTTGTCGCGCCGGATGATGTGCTTTGGCTGCCCGATTGCGCCGTTTCATACGGTGGTTGATGCCTGTTTGGCGTCTCATCTGAACGCGGCATGCTTTCGCCGCGCCTTGCGGGCGACGCTTGCGGCGCGGCCGCCTCAGGGCCCGATGGCACCGGGCTGCGCGCGGCCTGATCTTACCCCGCAACACCGCTGAGCAGGACCAGTTGGTGCGGCGCAGTCACGCTGATCTTCTTGCGTGCGCTTGCGACAGTCCCGTCTTTTTCCCAAGCGCTTAGCAAACGGCTGACGGTGTGCGGGGTGGACCCGGTCAAGTCCGCGATGTTCTGCCGGGTGATCGGAAAGGCAATCTCGATGCCGCCGTCCACCTTGCAGCCCATCTGGGTGATCAGGCGCAGGAGGTCGGCGGCGATGCGCTGTTCCACCGCCTAGGTTGCTATCTCGACAATCACGCCGTGCATATCTTGCAGCCGCGCGCCCACAACCGCATAGGTATGGGTGGCAAATCCGTCGTAGCGCGCGGTGAATTCCGGCCACAGCCGGTTGGGCCATGCCAGCACGAACCACTCCCCTGCCGCAACCGCTGTGGCCGGATAGTTTTGTGGCCAAGCGCCGCACCGATGCCGAACAATTGGCCCGGCGCAAAGTACAGCAAGATGATCTCGTCGCCGTGCGCCGTGCTGCGCTGAACGCGCAGATGCCCGTCCAGCAACAGAAAAAAAGCGATCCACGGGCGTGCCTTCTGCGAACACCTGCTGGCGCTCGTCATAGCGGGCGATCTGGGCTGCATCGAGGATTTCGCGGATCTGCGGGCGCGGCGGGCTGCGGAACGGCGGCAGGTTGGTCAGAAGGCGTTCGTCGAGTTTATTCATGTCTTTGGCCTTCATGTTGTGGCAGCGCAAAGAACTGCCGCAGATCGGCGTCTAAAACGACTTCAGACCCAAGCTGTCCTGAAAGGATACCGCCGAGGGCCTTTATGGCATCAAATGCACGCCGCGTTATGCCCTTGGCATGATGGCCCATCTTCAGGTCGGCGCGCCGGTCAATCTGGATGCGGCAGCGGCGGTGGTGCACAGGGGCAAGTCCAGACGCGGTTCGAGGCCCTGTTCGCGCAAGTCACCCCATAAGCGGCGATTCAGCACGAAAGGGGCAGCCGGATCCTCTGGCCGCCCCGGTGTTTACGTCCGCCTCAGGACACTGTGCGCACCAACCAAAAGCCCAGATGGTCCGGCGGCACCCCTGCGCCGCATCCGTGTGAGCGCGCATCCCGGACAAAGTCAATGATGAAGCCGCGATGTTTGCCCTGAACCGCCCGCACACCGCAATAATCCGAACGGGTTTCGATGGTGGATCCGTCTTGCGAAACCGTGCCGCTTTGAAAGCAGCTTTCGGTCCATTCCCAGTCGTTGCCCGCGATATCGGCCACGCCTTGATCATTAAGCCCGAAAAATCCCAAAGGATGCGCCTCAAGGTCAGCCGCGCCGCGCCATTACACCTCGCGCCGATAGGAATGGATCCAGCGGCGTGACCGCTCTGCGCTGTTGGCATCGGCGGAAAAGCCCTCGTCAAACGCACGATCCGAGGCAAGGCGCAGCCATTCCGCGTCGCTGGGCAGGCGCCACGCAACCCCGGTTCTGCCGGAAAACCAGCGGGCATAGGCGGCGGCATCGATATTATTGACATTGGTTTGGGCAAGATCAGGACGATTTGCCGACGGCGCTTTTCGGCAGGCTTGATCGGCGACGCAACGGGCATAATCGGTTTCGCTGACAAGAAACGTCATCACGTCGATTGCCGGTGCTGCGATCTGCTCAAAGGGCGCGTCGACAAGCGTTGTGCCGCGGCGAAATTCGCCCGCTGGACGATAGGTTTGCCATGCGTCCTCCAGCCTCACCGTCACCGTCACCGTCACCGTCACCGTCACTGGCAAGGGCAGCGCTGTGGCCCCCATCGTCCAAATCAACGCGCCCGCCCGCGCAGCGAAAAAACTGGCCCCAAGTGCCAGGCATGTCAGACGCTTTGCCATTTCGTGCCCCCGTTCAAGGACGATGGCCCCCCCCCGCGAAGGCTGCCATCCCTTCTTTACGCCGCAAGCCTTATGGCAGGGCGGTGCGGCCTTTCCGCGCCGCGTCATAATCCACGGGCGCAATGAGCTGTTCCAACAAATCGTTGTTCCAATCGCCTTCCATCACCACAGGCGCGCTCGCACCAAGGTTCACCGCCTCGATGATCTTCATTTCGAATTCGATGATCTGCGGCCCGGTGGAGGCGACCTGTTCATGCGCAGGCACAAAGGGCGGCGCAAGCAGCTTGACCTTGCGCCGGGTCAGCGCCGACAGATCGGCGGGCGGCGAGCCGCCATTGGCGGCCGTTTCCTGCGCATGGGCGGCGTTGATCACAAATGGCGCGGTCGCAACGACCGCTGCGCCCATCAGGGCTGCGCGTCTGGTGAACATATTTCTCTGCTTGGCTGATCCGGGGTTTTGGCGACTTTGAACCAACGGCCCGGCAGGTTCGTTGTCCCCGCACAACATCCGAGGGCAAATGCGGCTTTCACCTTGCCGCCGATGAGGGCCTGCGGACATTTTCTGCGCCTGGTGATCTCGGGATCAAAGGGGGCGGCCCAAGCTGAACGTTCGGGGTGTGATTGACCAATGAGCGCCGCACACTGGCGCGGGCAAGTCATTTGGTTCCGCGCTGCCAAAAGGGACAGGGGGGGCCTGCACCCTGGGGGGATTTCCCCATTTACAGGCAAAGGCCGAGCGGTCGCGTTTGTCGGCTCCTGCATTGCGAACGCCACGCTTCAGGACAAACCTGCCGGCGCCGCGAACGGACGCCGTATCGCAAAGCGCCGCCGGTTCCATCCCAAAGCGGTCCGCAGGTCGTTTGGATTGACGGATTTTCGCCGCCATCAAAGTAAAAAGCGCCCCGGAGGGCGCCTCTTAAAGCACTGATTTTGCTTTCGTCAAACTGGAGCGGGCGAAGAGATTCGAACTCTCGACCCTAACCTTGGCAAGGTTATGCTCTACCCCTGAGCTACGCCCGCACTCCGTAGCGGCTCACTAGCCCAACTTGGGACCAAGGGCAAGCGGGTTTGTTGCGGCTTTTCACCGCGGTCCGCAAATGCAAAAGGCCCCCCAAACCGGAGGGCCCTTATCGCGGTTCAATTGGAGCGGGCGAAGAGATTCGAACTCTCGACCCTAACCTTGGCAAGGTTATGCTCTACCCCTGAGCTACGCCCGCACCGTTTGAACAAGGTCGGACTTAGGCAACCAAAGGTTTGGCCGCAAGGGGAAAAACGCAGCAGTCCGCTGATTTCCGCCAGAGCCTGTGCTTCGCCGACAGGCCGGCCAATTCAAATCCCGCCATCAATCCTTTTGTCGTCTGTCTGGGGAGATGGGCATATACCGCTTTGGTTTTGGCGGCGGCCACAGGCTCAGGACTCGTCCCGCATTTCCAGAAGACCGAAAGATCGCAAAGGGCAGCGCACTATGGGTGAAAGGGCCCGGAACACGTGCAAAGGCGAGGCAACGCTAAGCAAAAGGTGCCGGAGGTAAAGGCCCCAGATAAGGACCGACAGCCCGAAAGCAGGAATGCACGGGGCATTGGCCGGATTGGGGGCTGTGCCATCCATTGACGTCAGGATAAACCCGGTTTTGGCAATGCCAGAGGCAAAAGGAAGCGCGCACGATTTTTCTGCGAAAAATCAATCAGGCAGGCCTTGGGTCGAAGCTTCAGATGAAATCTCTGAAACTGACTGATTTTTCGCAGAAAAATCGTGCGTGCTTACTCCAACTCCAGCAGCAGATCCTTCGCGTCGATCTGGCTGCCCGGATGCACATGCAGCGCCTTGATCACCGCGTCGCGGTCGGCGTGGATGCCGGTTTCCATCTTCATCGCCTCGATGGTCAGCAGCAGATCCCCCGCCTTCACCTTCTGCCCCGCAACCACCCCGACCGAGGCAACCGCCCCGGGCATCGGCGCGCCGATGTGGTTGGGGTTGCCCTCGGCGGCTTTGGGTTTGGCGGCGGTCTTGGCCCTGACCGCGCGGTTCGGCACCCGGATCACGCGCGGCTGGCCGTTCAGTTCAAAGAACACCTTCACCTCGCCGTCCTCGGCCGTGTCGCCGACGGCTTGCAAACGGATTTCCAAGGTCTTGCCGGCGTCAATTTCCGCCGTCACTTCCTCGCCCGGCTGCATGCCATAAAAGAACGCCTTGGTCGGCAGGCTGCGCACCGGGCCATAGATTTTGTGCCGGCCCATGTAATCAAGGAAAACCTTGGGATACATGACATAGCCGTTCAGATCCTCGTTATCGACATTAAAGCCTTGCAATTCCTCGGAGACTTTAACCCGCACCGCCTCAAAATCGACTGCGGCCAGATGCTTTCCCGGCCGTTCGGTCGAAGCTTTCTCGCCCTTCAACACCTTTTTGCGGATACCTTCCGGCCAGCCCCCCGGCGGCTGACCCAGAT
>JANNBM010000009.1:0-22651 GCA_031385445.1 Paracoccaceae bacterium
AAGGTGGCCTCAAGATCGATCACATCGCGCAGCAGGATGTCTTCGCTCAGCAGCTCATCGCGCCAGATGGTAATGGCCTGAAAGGTCAGCGGGCTTTCACAAAGCCCGAGGATCATGGTGTTGCGGCCGGCCTCGATGCGCTTGGCGATGGCGATTTCGCCTTCGCGCGACAAGAGCTCAACCGAGCCCATTTCCCGCAGATACATGCGCACCGGGTCATCGGTGCGGTCCAGCGCTTCGCCGGTCGACGTGGATACCGCCACCTCACGCGAGGTTGAGGCTTCGACAACGGCGCCGCCCTCGGGCTCCTCGTTGTCATCCTCTTCGATGACATTGATGCCCATTTCCGACAGCATCGACATCACGTCTTCGATCTGCTCGGACGACACCTGTTCCGGCGGCAGCGCCTGATTGAGCTGGTCATAAGTGATGTAGCCACGCTCGCGCGCGTCGGCGATCATCTTCTTGACCGCCGTCTGGCTCATATCGAGCGAATGCTCGTTTTCCTGCTCTTCGGGCTTCTGGTCGTCGGTGTCTTTGGCGGCCATTTGCGCTCCTTGGGGGTCGGGGAAGATCGGGTGAATGCAGTCAGTCAGCAGGTGATTCGCCGTCAAGCGAATCAATTTCGGGCATTTCTATCGAATCATTGGCGCGAATCACAGGGCGGGAAAGACCGGAGCGGGAAAGAACAGGCTGGCGCTTCTTGATCCAGACCTCGCCATCAATCAGGCTTTGCAGTTGGGCGGACAGCTCTGTGCGGTCCTCTCCGGCCTCGTCCATCTCATCGAGATCAAGTTTGACGGCCCGGTTGCGGGCCTCGGCCGCCTTTGTCAGCCGCCAGGTCAGCCCCTCGTCGACTAGCCCCTCCATATCTTCCTCGGCCTCTTCGATCTCCTTACGCAGCGCCCGCTCGGTATGCAGTTTGGCCAGCTCCTCTGCCAGCGTCGAGATCGCCATTTCGTCGGTAGCGTGCGGTTTGATCGCCGGAAGAACCGTTATATGGGCGCTGGTCATCAACTTTTCAACGGTGTCCTGACTGACCGCCTCGCAGACATGGCGATAAAGCCCACCGCTGTCATCGCCAGCATAATTGTGCAAGATCGCCTGCAAGAATGCGCGGTTTTCAGCAGTCGCAAGATCCAGTGCTGCAAGATTGCTTTCAAAGCGGCCGATGATCTGCGGATGGCGCAGGCACAGCGCCAGGATTGCGGATTCGCGCATGAATTCAACGGCATCAATCACCTCCCCCCGTGCCAGCAGGGTCGCCTTGGTGCGCGGGCTTAGGCCGTGGGCTTTCGTGCCGCGCTTCTTGAAATCCGGCGTCCAGGGTTCGGGGCGGAACTGCTGATACTCAAGCTGCTTCAGACCTTCCGCATAGTAGCGGCGGATGTCCTTGTCGTTAATGCGGCTGACCGCATCGCGCAAAGATTTCCGCAACCCGGCCTTGCGTTCGGGACTGTCGAAGACCCGGCCTTCGGTTTCGCGCTGCCATAAAAGCTGTACCATCGGCCGCGCCTCGGCCAGAAGCGCCTGCAGCGCGGCCGCCCCGCGGGCGCGCAAAAGATCATCAGGGTCTTGCCCGCCGGGCAGGGTAACAAAGCGCAAGCTTTGCCCGGCTTCCAGCAGCGGCAGCGCCAGATCCACCAGCCGCAGCGCCGCGCGCACGCCCGCTGTGTCCCCGTCAAGCATGATGACCGGCTCAGGGTGCAGCCGCCACAAAAGCCGCAACTGATCTTCGGTGATCGCCGTGCCAAGCGGGGCGACGGCCCCCAAAAATCCCGCCTCGACCAGGGCAATCACATCCATATAGCCTTCGGCCACAATCAGCGGCGCCCCCTTGGCGCAGGCTTCGCGTGCCGGTCCGTGGTTGTAAAGGCTGCGGCCCTTGTCGAACAGCTCGGTTTCCGGGCTGTTGAGGTATTTGGCCCGCGCGTCTGGGTCCATCGCCCGGCCGCCAAGGCCGATGCAGCGACCGCGTGCATCGCGGATCGGATAGATGATGCGGCCGCGGAACCGGTCAAAAGGCGCGCCGCCATCGCGCTGGAAGCGCGCATCATCCGCGTCGGGACGCGCGCAAAGACCGGCGTCAATGAGCAGATCGGCGGCGATGCCCTTGGCCGTCAGGGCCTGAAAAAGCCCCTGACGCTGATCCGTGGCAAAGCCGATCTCGAACCGGTCGCGGGCCTTGTCGCTCAGCTTGCGGGTATCAAGATAGCCGCGCGCCGCCGTCCCCGCCGCCGTCTTCAGTTGCAGCCGATAGTGGCTGACGGCGGCCTCCATCACTTCGGCCAACTGGCTGCGCCGATCGGCTTTTTCGGCGGCTTTCGGATCGCGGGCGGGCATCGGCAGGCCAGCATCGCGGGCCAATGCCTCGATCGCCTCCAAAAAACTCATGTTCTCGGTTTCACGCAAAAAGGAAACCGCATCACCCTTGGCGTGACAGCCAAAGCAATAATAGTACCCCTTGCGATCATCGACGTGGAAGCTGGCGGATTTTTCCTGATGGAAGGGGCACGAAGCCCACAGATCGCCCTTGGCCTGATTGGACTTGCGATTGTCCCATGTGACTTTGCGCCCCACCACCCGCGAGAGGGGGACACGGTTGCGCAACTCTTCAAGGAATCCCGGCGGCAGGCTCATGAGGTGTTTATCTGCGCAAGCCGGACGCGGGGCAAGCCTCTTGGGCGTCCCGTCTGGCAGACAGGGGGAAATGAGTATTTGCACAAAGAAAAAGCCGGATGTGCTTTTCTTTTGCCTAAATACTCATCTTGCTGCGGCCCGCGCCGCGATAGATTTCATCGCTGTTTCAAGGTCATGCACGGCGGTTTTGATCATCGAGCGAAAGACGTAAAGCGTGAAGCGCTGTGTTGCGCTGCGGTGAAGCAAAAGCTGCATATGGCCAAGGCTGGTGCGGGCACTGGCGCCCTCGGGAAAAGCGGCCGCCCCAAGATCCAGCGGGACAAGCCGGGCCAGCGCCGCCGCAGCCGCCGGTCCTTCCAACGCCAGCGCGCTCCAGCCATCACTGATGTCGGTCAGCGCGGCGGCGCGCTCCAGCCCTGCGGGAACGACATTGATGACAAAGACTTGCGAGCGCCCGCTCCACAGACACAGGGCTTTGGCAGAACGGCTCGCGCAGTTGGCGGCAGGCCAGTCAAGGCCAAGTTTTCTCAGCGCTGTCGCGGCTGCCGGTTGCTGGCCGGGATAGGGCGCGACAGCGGTGATGCAGGCTGGCGTGGCATCGGTCAGAGTCAGACCGCCGATTTGCAGCGGCAAAAGCCCGTCGCTGGCGGATTTGGCGATAAGGTTAGCCACGGGCGCGCCCTCCTTCGGGGTCAAAGAACACCGGGTTGGTGACTTCGCACAGAATATCAGTGCCGCGTAAGTGATCGACAAGCCGCACCGACTGCCCATGTCGGGCGCGGCCGTTCTTCAGAAACGCCAGACCCAGATGCGAGGCCAGTGTCGGCGACCAACAGACCGACGTGACATAGCCCTGATCATTGGCCGACACCGGTTGGGCGCCGGGTTCAAACAGATGCGCACCGGCCCCAAAGGCCTTTTCGGCGGCCAGCGGCCGCAAACCAACCATCTGTTCGCGCTCGGCCCCGGTCAGACCGGGGCGCAGGCTGGCGGCCTTGCCGATGCAATCTTTCTTTTGGCTGATCATGCCTTGCAGGCCGATGTCAAAAGCACTGATCCGCCCGTGGATTTCGGCATGGGTGATGAAGCCTTTTTCAAGACGCAGAACGTTCAGCGCCTCCATGCCATAGGGGCCGCCGCCAAAGGTCTCGGCGCGTGCGACCAGATCGCGGAACAACGCCTCGCCATAGCGGGTGGGCACAGCGATCTCGTAGCCCTCTTCGCCGGAGAAAGAGATGCGGAACAGCCGGGCGCTGACGCCGCCGACGCGGACAAGGCCGGTGGCCATGAAGGGGAAATCGCCAAGCGGCTGATCCAGAACGGAATTGAGCAGCGCGCGCGCCTTTGGCCCCGCAACCGCGAACTGCGCCCAGGATTCTGTCACCGAGACAAACCGCAGATCCCAATCCGCGCAGTGGGTTTGATGGACGAAATCCAGATGCCGCATCACCGGGCCAGCGGCGACGGTGGTGGTGGTCATCAGATAGTGGTTCTCGCCAAGCCGCGCGGTGGTGCCGTCGTCAAAAACCAGCCCATCCTCGCGCAGCATCAGGCCATAACGGACACGGGCGATGGGCAGGGTTGAAAAGGTGTTGGTATAGACCAGATCGAGGAATCGCGCGGCATCGCGCCCTTGAATGTCGATCTTGCCGAGGGTCGAGACATCGGCGACGCCGACCGCACTGCGGACAAAGCCGACCTCGCGGTTACAGCTGGCGCGCCAATGCGCCTCGCCCGGTTTGGGAAAGTAGCTGGGGCGATACCACAGCCCCGCCTCGATCATCGGCGCGCCCCGGTCGCGTGACGCCTGATCGGAGGTCAAAAAGCGCTGCGGGGCAAAGGTTTTACCGCGCCCACCCGCGCCAAGGGCCGCGATGGAAATCGGCGTGTAAGGCGGGCGGAAGGTGGTGGTGCCAGTTTCCGGAATGCCGCGCCCGGTGGCATCGGCCAACAGCGCCAGCGCCGCCACGTTGGAGTTTTTGCCCTGATCGGGCGCCATGCCTTGGGTGGTGTAGCGCTTCATGTGTTCGACCGAGGTGAAGCCCTCTTGCGCCGATTGGGTGATGTCTTTGGTGGTGACATCATTGGCAAAATCGAGCCAGGCCCGGTGCTTGCCCTTGACCGCCCAAAGCGCGGTGAGCCGGTAAGGCGTATCATCCGCCTTGGGCAGGGCGGTGTCGTGTGCAACCCGGCCAAGGTGTTTCAACGCCTCTGCCGCCGCCGCCTGGCCCGTGGCAAACGCGCCGTGGGTGGAAAAGCTGCCGTTCGCGGCCCCGGCGGCCGTCAATCCCGGCACCGCGCCTTCGGAGGGGACAAAGGCCGCGAGATCCTCGTTCCACCTTGGGCGGCCGTTCATATGGCAGGTCAGGTGCAGGGTCGGGTTCCAGCCGCCCGACATGGCAAGACAATCGGTATCAAGCCGGAAATCACCACCCAAATGGCGGCCCTCAATGGCGCGCAGGGCGTGGCGGCCATGGGTTTGCAGCACCTCGGCGCCCAGAAACACCGGGCAATCCTCGATCGTGGAGGCATCGGGGCGGCTGTCCAGAATGGCGGCGACGCGCAGGCCTGCGGCCATCAGCTGCCGCGCGGTGATGCGGGCGGCGTCGTTGTTGGCATAAAGCGTGACTTGGCGGCCCGGCGCGACGCCGAACCGGTTCAGATAGGTTTGCACCGCCCCCGCCATCATGATGCCGGGCCTGTCGTTCAGCGGAAAGGCAATGGGACGTTCGAGTGCGCCGGTGGCGAGGACGGCGCGGGCGGCAGAGATGCGCCAGAAACACTCGCGCGGCAGATGGGCGGCGGGGGCAAGATGCAGGCCCACCCGCTCCAGTGCGCCAAAAACCCCGCCATCATAAGCGCCGGTCACGGTGGTGCGCGCCATCAGGCGAACGTTGGGCAGCGCTTGCAACTCGTCCAGTACGGCCATGACCCAAAGATGCGCCGGCTGATCGCCAATCGCCTCGCCCGAGGCCAAAAGCCGCCCCCCCATGCGGAAATCTTCATCGGCAAGGATCACATCGGCCCCGGCGCGCGCAGCAGTCAGGGCGGCCATCAAGCCGGCAGGACCCGCGCCGATCACCAGAAGATCGCAGCTGGCCCAGGCCTTTTCGTAAGGCGAGGTGTCGGGGTTTGGCGACAATCGCCCAAGCCCCGCCGCGCGGCGGATCGCAGGCTCGTACAGCTTTTCCCAAAACGCGCGCGGCCACATGAAGGTTTTGTAGTAAAACCCGGCCGACAGAAACGGCGCGGCCAGATCGTTCACCGACAACAGATCCCAGCGCAGCGAGCCCAGATGGTTCTGGCTGCGTGCCTCAAGCCCGTCAAACAATTCTTGCGTGGTGGCGCGGGTGTTCGGCGTCTGCTGGCCATCCTCAACGATTTCGACCAGCGCGTTCGGCTCTTCGGAGCCCGCCGTCAAAATCCCGCGCGGGCGGTGATATTTGAAACTGCGCCCCACCAGCCGCACCGCATTCGCCAAAAGCGCCGAGGCGAGCGTATCACCTTCATGGCCAATAAACGAGCGCCCGTTAAAGCGAAACGTCACTTGCGTGCTTTGGTCGATCAAACCCTTGCCTGAAATCCTCATGCCCCGCCCCCTTTGCGGTCTGCGACGCGCTCGACAGCGTGAATTTCGTGGCTGATCGTACTGCGGGTGACAAGCAGCCACGACGCACAGCCGCCTTCGTGATACCACAGGTCGTTGATAACGCCCGCCAGATTGGGGCGCAGGTGAAGATGATCGTCCCAGTCTGCCAGCGGGGCATCGGGGGCCGGGCGATCAAGGTAATCCTCAGCGCCGTAATAGTAGAACTCGCGCCGGTCGCGCGGCCCGCACAGGGGGCAGGTTATGCGCATGGGTGGGCCTCGTTTGTTACGGCGGCGAACAGAAGGGGCCCTGCCCCTCGCGCTGCGCACGCACCCCGGGGTATTTGGACCACATCGCAGGCACCCGCCGCGACTTGCGCCTTCAACGTGGTGAAAAGTTCCCCGCCGGCGGCACTGCCGGCTCTGAGAAGTCGCGCGGGTAGGCAAAGTTGCGACATGGCGGCCCTCAATGTTGATTGTGCTGCGAACCGGTGCCTTCTTCGTCCAGAAGATGGCCGGTGCGGAAACGGTCAAGGCGGAATTTGGCGGCGACCTCGTGCGGTTGGCCCGTGGCCATCAGATGCGCCATGCACCAGCCCGACGCCGGGATGGCTTTGAACCCGCCATAGTTCCAGCCGGCATCGACGAACAGCCCCTCGATATGGGTCTTGTCGATAATGGGTGATCCGTCGGGCGTCATGTCCATGATCCCGCCCCAAGTGCGCAAAACGCGGGCGCGGCCGATCATCGGCATCAGGGTCATGCCCGCCTCCATCACATGTTCCAGCATCGGCAGATTTCCCCGCGCCGCGTAAGAGGCGTAAAAGTCAATGTCGCCACCAAAGATCAGGCCACCCTTGTCCGACTGGCTGATATAAAAATGCCCCATGCCAAAGGAAATAACGCTGTCGATGCAGGGCTTTAGCCCCTCAGTCACATAGGCCTGCATGATGTGACTTTCGACCGGCAGGCGCATCCCCGCCATCGCCGCGACTTGGCCCGAGCGTCCCGCCGCCACCATCGCGACCTTTCGCGCCTTGATCGGCCCGCGTGTGGTCTGCACGCCCGTCACGCGGCCATCCGCCACGTCAATCCCGGTCACTTCGCAGTTCTGGATCAGATCGACCCCCAATTGGTCGGCGCCCCTCGCGTAGCCCCATGCCACCGCATCATGGCGTGCGGTGCCAGCGCGCCGCTGGTTCAGGCCGCCATAGATCGGAAAGCGGGTCTGCTCATAATCCAGAAACGGAAAGCGCTCGCGCAGGGTCGGCACGTCCAGAATTTCGGCATCATCGCCCTGATTGACGATGGCATTGCCGCGCCTTACGGCCGCATCACGCTGACCGTCGGAATGGAACAAAACCACCTGGCCGCGCTGCGAATGCATCACGTTGTAGTTCAGCTCGGCCTCAAGCCCTTCCCACAGTTTCAGCGAATGGGAGTAGAATTCGGAATTTCCGGGGATAAAGTAATTGGCTCGCACGATCGTGGTGTTGCGCCCCACATTGCCGCCGCCAAGATACCCCTTTTCCAGCACCGCGATGTTGCGCAGCCCATGGTTTTTCGCAAGGTAATAGGCGGTTGAAAGCCCGTGCCCGCCGCCGCCGATGATCACTGCGTCATATTCGGCCTTTGGCTCGGGGACGCGCCACGCCGGTTTCCAGCCCTTGTTTCCAAAGAGCCCCTCGGTGAAGACTTTCAGACCTGAATAGCGCATGGACCTGCCCCGGTTGCCCCGCGCGCGGCGCGGGCCCTATTGTCCAATGCCGCGCGCGCCCGGCGCAAGCTTTGCAATCCGCGACATGATCATGTCGCAGCCGGGTCCTGAACCGCAAAGCTGCAGCCCATGGCCTGCGCGATCAAGCCCATGTCAGCCGCGCCGATCTTGAACAGGCCAAAGCGGAACTGATAGCCCCAGTTGATCTTTCCGGCTGTGAATTCAAGATGTTGCAGTAGGGGCGCGATGGCGGCGGGGTGGCTTTGCAGCCAATCAATGTCACGCCGATAGGGGGTAAAGCCGCCGGGCATCTGGCCAATATAGGGCTCACCCTGTTTGACCACCCCAATGGCCGTGAAGGCTTGCAGCGGGGTTTTGGTGCCGTAAACCTCGGTTGGGGAGTAATAGGCGACGGCGTCGCCCGGCTCCATGCGGCGCAGGGGGGCGGATTTGCCGTGGTTAACCTGGGCAAATCCCCCGGCCCGGCCAATGGCGACGTGGTTGGCGGCGGCGACGGCGATCCAGTGATGCATGGCAGGCTCCTTTTCAGGACACCAGAATAGGGCGGCCCTGCTGACAATTTCCGTCAGCAGGGCCGCCCCGATTACAACCCTTTGGACACATAGGTTTGCGCGACCCGGTTGATCGCCACGATATAGGCGGCAACGCGCAGATCCTTAACCTCATCGCGTCCGTGCCAGACCTCGCGCATCGATTGATAGGCGGCGCGCATCGTGTCATCCAGCCCGGAACGGACCAGCTCCAGCTCTCCCGCCCCGCGCAGGTATTTGTCCTTGAAATCGGGCGAGAGGGTCCAGCCAAGGCCCTTGTCCGACGACAATCGCTCCAGCTCGTTGACAAGCGCGATGTGACGCGATTCCTCGGCGCGGCGCTGCATCCGGCCAAAGCGGATGTGCGACAGGTTCTTGACCCATTCGAAATAGGACACCGTCACCCCGCCCGCGTTTGCATACATGTCGGGAATGATGACGCAGCCGCGATTGCGCAGGATTTCATCGGCGCCAAAGGTGATCGGGCCGTTGGCGGCCTCCACAATCAAGGGCGCCTTGATCCGGGCGGCGTTCGACAGGTTGATCACCCCTTCCAGCGCGGCAGGAATCAAAATGTCGCAGTCCATTTCCAACGCCGACGCGCCGTCTGCGATGTGGCGGCCCTTGGGATAGGCGGCCAAAGCGCCGTCATGGGCGTTCATCCATTGCCTCAGACCATCGATGTCTATGCCCGCGTCATCCACGATAGCGCCGTCGCGTTCGATCACCGCGATGATCTTTGCGCCGTCTTCCTGTGACAGGAATTTGGCGGCGTGAAAGCCCACATTGCCAAGCCCCTGCACCACCACGCGCTTGCCGTCCAGATCACCCGAAAGCCCGGCCATTGCAGCATCTTCGGGGTGGCGGAAAAATGAGTGCAGGGCATATTGTACGCCGCGGCCCGTCGCCTCGACCCGGCCTTGAATACCGCCCGCATGGGGCGGCTTGCCAGTGACGCAAGCCTTGGCATTGATGTCGGTGGTGTTCATCCGCGCGTATTGGTCGGCGATCCATGCCATCTCGCGCTCGCCCGTGCCCATATCCGGGGCGGGCACGTTTTGCGCGGGATGGATCAGGTCGCGCTTGATCAGCTCATAGGCAAAGCGGCGGGTGATTTGTTCAAGCTCGTGCTCGTCCCATTTGCGCGGATCAATGCACAGCCCGCCTTTCGATCCGCCAAACGGCGCCTCCACGAGCGCGCATTTATAGGTCATCAGCGCCGCAAGCGCTTCAACCTCGTTCTGGTTGACCGACAGCGCATAGCGGATGCCGCCCTTGACCGGCTCCATATGTTCGGAATGGACCGAGCGGTAGCCGGTGAAAGTTTCGATCTTGCCGCGCAGGCGCACGCCAAAGCGCACGGTATAGGTGGAGTTGCACACCCGGATCTTCTCTTCGAGCCCCGGCCCCAGATCCATCAGCGCGGTGGCGCGTTTGAACATAAGATCAACGGAATCGCGAAAGCTGGGTTCGCCTGCTACAGACATTTATTCTCTCCTTTGGGCCAAAAAGGGTTGTGACGACAAATGGGCGCAGTGCCCGTCCGCCGCGACCATAGCTGGCTTCACTTCCGAAATCACGGACGATTTTCCGTCATATTGCATGGTCCGATAGGTCAAATGCGATTCGCTTTTGCCGAAGTTCGGATCAATTAACGCCCCATCCGGCCGCCGCGTGTTGCTGTTCGCGCGACAGTCCTGCGACGCAAACCCGGTTCGTTTCCCCAAACATGATTAAGTAACGATCTCTTAAGCATCGCCTTTATTTTGCCTCAATTGACGGCGCAATCAGGCATTCTTGTGGCAAACCTGCGTTTTTGCAGGGGCGATGGTAAGACGAAATTTGGACGTTGAAAAATGATATTGAATACCTTCACGCGCCGGATGGCACGGTTTAGCCGCAGCGAAACCGGTTCGATGACCATCTTCGCGCTGGTCATGTTCGTGTTGATGGTCCTGATGGGCGGGATGGCCGTCGACATCATGCGTTTCGAAAATACGCGCGTCACCTTGCAGCAAACGCTGGACCGCTCCACCCTTGCCGCCGCGTCGATGTCGCAGGCGCTGGACCCGGCGGATGTTGTGACCGATTACATGGTCAAGGCAGGACTTGGCGCGCAACTGGATCAGGTGCGCGTGACACAATCGGCGGTTTCGCGGTCGGTTGTTGCCAAGGGCAAGGTCGATCTGCAGACCTATTTCATGCAGATGATGGGCATTCGTACGCTGCCGGCGCGCGCGGTCGCCGCGGCGGAACAAGGCACCAGCAATCTGGAAATTTCGCTTGTGCTGGACGTGTCCGGTTCGATGAACGGTCAAAAGATCGCCGACCTGCGGTCGGCGGCGACGGAATTTGTCACCACGATGCTGCAGAATGATCCCTTCAACCGCGTGTCGATCGCCATCGTGCCGTATAATGCCCAAGTGAACCTTGGCGCGGATCTGCGGGCAAAGTTTCAGGTGATCAATGCCAACCACGCGGCCAATATCGATTGTCTGGAGCTGCCCGATGCTGCCTATGACACGCCCGGAGTTCCGCCGAACATGGACCTGTCGATGGTTGCCTACGCCGACCTTTACAATTCAACCAGCATGGCCGACGCGGCAGTTTCGCCCACGGCCAGCACGGCCTTGCCGAACTTCAGCCGCAGTTATTGCCGCCCGAACCAGGAAAATATCGTGCGGTTGCCCAGCCAGGATCTGAACACCATCGTCGCGCGGATCAACGCGCTGACAGCGGGGGGCAACACGTCGATCACCTTGGGCATGAAATGGGGCATGACGTTGCTCGACCCGTCGATGAACAGAACTTTTCAAGAGTTGTCCGCCGATGGATTGTTGGCGGGAAACCTGAATGACCGCCCCTATGCCTATGCCGACACCAACGCTCAAAAGGTGGTCATCTTGATGACCGACGGCGAGCATGTGGCGCATGACCGGATCACGGACCCCTACAAAGCCGGCCCTTCGCCGATTTATCTGTCCCCAAATGGGTTCTATTCGGTGTACAAGCCCACGGTTGCCGGTCCGAACAATTTCTATGTGCCACATCTTGATGATGGCAGCAGCGCCGCTGCGGGCTGGCAAAGTGAGCCATTCAATGGCGGCGGCCCGGCCGTTCAACAAAACTGGGAACAGGTCTGGGCGAAGCTGCGCGTGTCTTATGTGGCATGGCAGTTCAACGGCCGCGCACTTGGCACGAACAGCGCCGGGCGGACGGCGGCCTATAACAATTGGTACGATGCCATGATTGACCCCTGGAAAAGCCGTGACCAGATGGACACCATGCTGCAAACCACCTGCAATCAGGCCCGAAACGAAGATGTGATGGTTTTCGGGATCGCGTTTCAGGCTCCGGCGGCCGGCGCAGAGCAGATTTTGAACTGCGCCACGAACCCCGGCTACTATTTTGCCGCAAGCAACGGCGACGCGATCCGCACGGCGTTCCGCCAGATTGCCACCAACCTGACTCAGCTGCGGCTGACCCAGTAACGCCGCGCCCCAATCAGCGCCAAACGCTGTCTGGGGCGCCAACCCAACGTGTTAAAATTTTCGCGCTTTGAAGCGAAAATCGTTAAGTCTCAAAGACTTTGCCACAGCATAGACACAATCCAAACCATATTTCCAAATTTAGACAACCACGCGACACAGTTTTGCCTCAGGTGTTTGCGACTAGAAGCATTAGGGAATTCCGTTTGCACGGCTCTAGGTGGGCCATGGGCGGTTAGTATTTGGTGACCAACAATGGCTTCTACTTCGGCACAAAATCTTCGCGTTCGGGCCGCTTTGTCCAGACTGCATGCAGCCAGCGGTGCAAGGATGCGCCACTTTGCCGTGGACGAAAGCGGCACGCTGACAGTTCTGGGCCTTGTGATGGCGGCGCTGATGATCGCGTTTGGCGGTCTGGCCGTTGACATGATGCGATACGAGGCAACCCGCGCCTCCCTTCAGAACACGCTGGACCGCTCCGCACTCGCAGCAGCTTCGTTGACGCAAGCGATTGCTCCCGCAGTCATTGTGAACGACTACTTCGAAAAGGCGGGCATTGCCGACCAACTTGTTTCTGTCACCGCGACCGGAGGGTTCAACTTTCGCCGCGTCGAAGCCTTGGCCGAAGCCGACACGGAACCGTTCTTCCTGAACATCATCGGGCTTGACCAATTGCACGTGACGGCAGCAGCTGCGGCCGAACAGCGCATCACCAATGTCGAGATCATGCTGGTGCTGGACGTTTCAGGTTCGATGGGGTCCAACCGCAAGATCAACAATCTCAGAACCGCCGCTATCGAATTCGTCAATACCGTGCTGGTGAATGACGCCGAGAACAAGATTTCGATCGGAATCGTGCCGTTCAACGCCCAAGTCAACCTTGGGTCCGCCCTGCGGTCACAATTCAACGTTACAGACCTGCATGGCGTCGCAAATTCAAACTGCGTGGACCTTGCAGCGACCGTTTTCAATCAAACGGCAATCAATACAACGCAGGTGATATCTCAAGCCGCGGACGCGGACATCAGTTCGACATCGTCCACGAGCAATTCGTTTACCACGTTGAACAAGTCACCTTCGACGTCCGGAAAATACTGCATGCCTTTGGCGAACAACGCCGTTCGCCTGCCCGCACAGAACATCGGGATTTTGACCACCAACATCAACGGGCTGAGCGCGGATGGAAACACGTCGATCAATCAGGGCATGCTCTGGGGGCTTACATTGCTGGACCCCTCCTTGGTTCCCAATTTCACCAACCTGATTGCCGGCTTTCAAATTCCCGCCACGCTGGCCGGACGTCCCTTCGCGTTTCAGGACCCCGAGGCCCTGAAAGTGATCGTGGTGATGACGGACGGCGAAAATACGACCTCCAGAAGCATGACAAACACCTTCAAATCCGGGCCTTCGCCGATTTCTCAAAGCGACGTCGACCTGAACTATTCGATCTTCCACATCTCAAAAGTGGTCAACACCAATGCCACGACCATTTGCGACAGCCGCCCCTACTGGGTGCCGCATCTGAGCGCATGGCACTCTCGTCCGTGGAATGGCACGGTGCCGGTGACCACGGACTGCTACGTTTCAACGGCTGTGACCGCCGGCGTGACGGGGCGAAGCTGGCCAGAAATCTGGAGCGCGATGCGCTTGCAATATGTGACCTGGCAATTTTATGGGCGCGCCCTTGGCGGGACGCAGGCGTCATGGATCGACACCTTCACCGATACGATCAACCCCGCTGCGATGAACACCCAACTGCAGAGCGTTTGCGATGTCGCCAAAGCGGAAAAGGTGATTGTCTACGGGATCGCCTTTGAAGCGCCGACAAACGGTCAGGCGCAGATCCGCGGCTGCGCAACGTCGACCGCCCATTATTATGACGCCAATGGTGTGCAGATTTCGACAGCCTTCCAGTCGATCGCGCGCAACCTCTCTCAACTGAGGCTTACCCAATGACCCTTTTCCTTCAGCGCTGGCCTCATCCGCAGCTTAAGCGGTTTTTATGCGAAAGCGGAACCGCCACGGTCGAGTTCGTGGTTGCGGTGCCGGTGATCCTGATGATCTTCATGGCATCGTTCGAATCGGGCTTTTTCATGATCCGCTCGGTCATGCTGGAACAAGCGGTGGATATGACCATGCGCGAGGTGCGCCTTGGGCATTTTCCGGTCGTTGACGCCACCACGCTAAAGGCTGACATTTGCGGCCGCATCATTCTGGTGACCGATTGCAACACAAGCATGATGATCGAGATGGATCGTGTGACGACGGACACCTGGGAAATGCCCCAGGACCACGCCACCTGTGTAAATCGCAACCAAAGCACCCAGCCCGCTGTCACCATGGAAATCGGCCAGCAGAACGAAATGATTCTGGTTCGGGCCTGCATCATGCAGCGGGCGCTTTTCCCGTCGACCGGGATCGCGCTTAATCTGCCGCTGAATGGCAGCGGGGAATATCCGCTTTATTCAAAATCGGCCTATGTCGTCGAACCGACGAGTTAAGGATCAGACCATGACATCGCCCCTCAAATCCCGCCCCTTCGCCCGCTTCTTGCGGGAAGAAAGCGGTGTGCTGCTGGCTGAAACGGTCATTATCCTGCCCTTGCTGGTCTGGGCGTTTCTGGGCCTTTACGTTTATTGGGATGCGTATCGGGCTGTAACGGTCGTGCAGAAAGCGTCCTATACGATTTCCGACATGATCACGCGCGAGATGAACCCGATCAGTGACAATTACATCAATGGCCTTGACCAGGTGATGGAATATCTGATCGACGAAGATCAAAACGTGGCAACGCGGGTCACTTCGGTCGCGTGGAGCACGGAAAATCAACGCTTTGAAGTGCACTGGTCGCGTTCGGATGGCAGCGAGTTGCCGCCGCTCGACACAGGGTCGTTGCAGCCTTTGGCCGATCAGATCCCCGCCATGTCCGACGGCGATTTTGTGATGATCATCGAGGTCCGCGTGCCCTATGTGCCGGTGTTTGACGTGGGCCTGACATCTGACCATTTCTCGGAGTTCGTCGTGACGCGCCCAAGGTTTTTGCGTTGTATCGTGATGGATACCGGCATCTGCCCATTGATCTGACCCGCTCAGGCGGTGTAGCCATTGGCCGATGAAAACCAGCGTTCTTTTTGTCGCGCAGATTGCCCTTTTGGCGGCCTGCGCGCCTTGGCCCGAGCAAACGGCGATGCTGAACAGCAGGGCCGCGGCCTTGCCCGCCCCCGCGCTGTTGCCCCAGGATCAACTGCTGGCCGCGCCTGTCCTGGGCGCAGAAACTGCAGGTGCTGCACTGGCCGCGCGTGCGGCGGCGCTGCGGGCGCAAGCGGCTGGCCTTTAGGCGCGCGCGCCCCTCTCGCTTTGTTGCACCCGCGCCCGATCCGGGCTAACACGCGCTGCTCGATCCGTCTGACAACAGGAGATGCCCCCATGCCCGTCTCGCAAAGCCCCGACGCCCCGCTTCGTCTTGGTCTGGCCGGGCTTGGCACCGTCGGGATCGGGGTGGTTCAAATCCTTCAGCGCCACGGCGATCTGATCGCGCGCCGCGCCGGGCGGCGGGTGGAACTGGTTGCCGTGTCGGCGCGCGATCGCACCAAAAACCGCGACGCCGATCTGTCGGGCTTTGATTGGGTGACCGATCCGGTCGCCCTTGCCGCGCGCGCCGACATTGATGTGTTTATCGAGGTTATGGGCGGCCACGAGGGCCCCGCCAAAACCGCGACCGAAGCTGCGATCGCCGCGGGCCACGACGTCGTCAGCGCCAACAAGGCGCTTCTGGCGCATTCGGGCCAGGCGCTCGCCGAAGCGGCCGAGGCCAGGGGCCGCGTCATCCGGTTCGAAGCGGCGGTCGCGGGCGGCATTCCGGTGATAAAGACGCTGACCGAGGGGCTGGCGGGCAATCAGATCAAACGCGTGATGGGCGTGATGAACGGCACCTGCAATTACATCCTGACCCGGATGCAGAACGCCGGGCTGCCCTATGATCAGGTGTTTGAAGAGGCGCGTCAGCTTGGCTATCTCGAAGCCGATCCGAACCTGGATGTGGGCGGTATCGACGCCGGGCACAAGCTGTCGCTGCTGGCCGCGATTGCCTTTGGCACCCGCGTCGATTTCGGCGCGGTCGAGCTGGAAGGCATCGGCAACATTTCAATCGACGATATCCGTCTGGCCGCCGACATGGGCTACCGGATCAAGCTGCTGGGCGTGGCGCAGATGACCGGGCGCGGGCTGGAACAGCGCATGACGCCCTGCCTTGTGCCCGCCGACAGCCCGCTGGGCCAATTGCAGGGCGGCACCAATATGGTGGTGCTGGAAGGCGACGCGGCGGGGCAGATCGTGATGCGCGGCGCGGGCGCGGGCATGGGCCCGACTGCAAGCGCGGTTATGTCCGACGTGATCGATATCGCGCGCGGCACGCGCCTGTCCACCTTTGGCCAGCCCGCCCGCACGCTGGTTCAGGCCCCCCCGGCCAGCACCGCCAGCGCCGCACCGCATTACCTGCGCATGACGCTGCTGGACAAACCCGGCGCGCTAGCGAAAATCGCCACCTGCCTTGGCGATGCGGGCGTTTCGATCGACCAGATGCGCCAATACGGCCATTCCGGCACCAATGCCCCGGTGCTGATCGTCACGCATAAGGCGACGCGCGACGACATCGCCCATGCCATCGGCCTGTTCGCGGGCACCGGCGTTCTGGTGGGCGCGCCCGTGGCGATCCGGATCGAAGAGGTCTGAGGGCGGGGCCCCTGTCCCGTCTTTACCGCCCTCACCCAAGCGTTCCCGAAAAGGTATGGGCGCGCCCGCCCGCCCCAAATGCGCGCGCCCCCCCTTGCCCCCCCGGCAGATCACGCGGCACGCCCCCGAACTGCCGCCTCCCTCCCCCCCTAAGTGGGGGAGGGTTGGGGTGGGGGTTGCAGCCGTCAAACCCTCCCCGTCGCTCCGTCCTCACCCCCTTGATTCCCAACGAACAACCCGTCGCCCCCCTGCCCAACACGCACAAACCGCCCCCCTCGCGCCCCCGACAAATCACGCGGCGCTCCCCCGATCTGCCGCCTCCCTCCCCCCCCTAAGTGGGGGAGGGTTGGGGTGGGGGGGGACCGCAGCCGCCAAACCCCTCGCCCCGCCCCAATTGGTGCCCATCGATCTTGGCGACACGCGCCGACCGCATTCCCCTAACCTCATCAAATGACCCAAACCGAAACACCGCCCGCCGTCATCTGCCGGCCCCAAGGCGAATGGCCCGCCGGCCGCTTGCCCCGCCAAACCTTCACTGTCTCCTCCGCCAAAACGTCCATGGCCGATGTTAGCGCAAACAGTCTTGCCCCACTTATCCGCTCTGCTAAGCCCAAAAGCATTGGCCCTACCCCACGCCCAAAGGATTGCCCTATGACCCTTGCTGAAACTCCCAAACTCGCCTTTCAGGACCGCCTTTTGTCGCTGGGCCTTGCCCGCGTCTCCGAAGCGGCGGCGCTTGCCTCGGCGCATCTGATTGGGCGGGGCGATGAAAAGGCCGCTGATCAGGCCGCCGTCAACGCCATGCGCGAACAGTTGAACCTTCTGGACATCAAAGGCGTCGTGGTGATCGGCGAGGGCGAGCGGGACGAGGCCCCGATGCTTTACATCGGCGAAGAAGTCGGTTCCGGCATGGGGCCTGCTGTGGATATCGCGCTGGACCCTTTGGAAGGCACCACGCTGACCGCCAAGGATATGGCGAACGCGCTGACCGTGATCGCCATGGCCCCGCGCGGCACCCTGTTGCACGCGCCCGATGTTTATATGGACAAGCTGGCCATCGGGCCGGGCTTTGCGCCGGGCGTTGTGACGCTGGACATGAGCCCGGCTGAACGGGTGCGGGCGCTGGCGCGGGCCAAGGGCTGCGCTGCCGACGAGATCACGGTTTGCATCCTGGAGCGCGAGCGGCACGAGGACATGATCGCCGATGTGCGCAGCACGGGCGCTGCGATCCGGCTGATCACCGACGGCGATGTGGCGGGCATCATCCACTGCGCCGAGGCCGAGGTGACGGGCATCGACATGTATATGGGCGCGGGCGGCGCGCCTGAAGGGGTGCTCGCGGCATCCGCACTGAAATGTATGGGCGGGCAGATGTTCGGGCGGCTGCTCTTTCGCAATGATGACGAGCGGGCACGGGCGGCCAAGGCCGGGATCACCGATCTGAACCGGATTTACGAGCGCGATGATATGGTGACGGCGGATGTGATCTTTGCCGCGACGGGCGTGACCATGGGTTCAATCCTGCCGGGGATCAAACGGGAGGCGGGTTGGGTCACCACCGAAACCCTGTTGATGCGGTCCAAAACCCGGTCAGTGCGGCGGATGATCTACAAAACCCCGATGAAATGAATAAATTGACTGCGCCCCCGCCGAAATTTAGCGGCAGGGGCGCGTTCAAGGACCGTCCATAAAACTTATCGCCAAGGCCAATCGTTCCAAACGCCGTGGCCTGGTATTCAGTCAGATCGCCGTTGGCATTGGCACGTGAGCTGTCGAGCCAAGCATGATTGGCCGCGCTCAGAGGAATGTCCGTGGTCGCCGAGGTTTGGCAAGGGGCCAAGCGGGCGCCAATATCCCCAAAAATTCGACAGACTGTTGCCAAAGTCTTTGGAGGCACCAAACCGACACGACCGGCGCGATCATTGATATCTGCTCGACTTTCAGGGGCGAACTTCCGGGAAGGGTGGCTCCGCCCGGCACGATATCGCTCGCCGTTCCGCAGGCTTGATGGCCACCGATGCCCAAACCGCCCGAAAACCGGACCGCATTGTTCCAAATGCGAAAGGCGGCCACCACGGTGCCGTTCGTCATGCTGACGGTGCGGTTAACCCGTTGTGCCCTCCTCGTCCAATTCACCCCCGGGTTGCCCCGGATTGACCGGCGCACGCAGGGTTCAGGTGTCGTTGATCTGGCAGGATGGCCGCAGATAGATGCCAAGGGTGGAAACCCCCGCCTCAACCCGGTCGGCGCCGCGGTCTTGCGCAAGGGCCTGCCCAGCCACAAGTCCTAGGCCAATCGGATTACTGTTTTCAATGACGTCTTACTGCTCCGCGTTCCTTAACGTTTCTTGTGGTCGCAGCTGCGGTGGTCATCGGTTATTCGCCAACTCTGGATGAAGACCGTCGTTTTTGCATCAACGACCGTAAAATCTACCGCAGACTGAGCTTATCTTCAGGCCGCTTTCCCGCCGCACAGCACCCGTGGCGGATTTTCTTCACCGCCCGTTCGTGCAAGATAGCGCCATGTCACAAGCCCCGGCCTTCCTGAACGTCGAAACCTCCCTGATGGGCCGCCGCTGGGTTGGCCCCGCGCCGCAGACCCTGCGCGCCGCCGAAGCGATGGCGCAGGAAACCCGGTTGCCGATGGCGATCTGCGGCGCGCTTGTTGCGCGCGGCGTGGCCCCGGCGGATGCCGCCGCCTACCTTGCGCCGCAGCTGCGCGATTTGCTGCCCGATCCAATGGGCCTGCGCGATATGGGGCCAGCGGCCGATCGGTTTTTGCACGCCGTTGGGGCTGGCCAGCGCATCGCGGTCTTTGCCGATTATGACGTGGACGGCGGATCGTCTGCCGCACTGTTGCTCGTCTGGCTGGCCGCGATGGGGCGGCAGGCGACCTTGTATATCCCCGACCGGATCGACGAAGGCTATGGCCCCAACGTGCCCGCAATGCAGGCGCTGGGCGCGGCGCATGATCTGATCATCTGCGTCGATTGCGGCACGCTTAGCCATGAACCGATCGCCGCCGCATGCTGCGATGTCCTTGTTCTGGATCACCATTTGGGCGGCGAGACCCTGCCGCCCGCCTTTGCCGTCGTCAACCCAAACCGGCAGGACGAGGACGGCGGCCTTGGCCACCTTTGCGCTGCAGGCGTTGTGTTTTTGCTTCTGGTCGAAGCGAACCGGCGGCTGAAAGCGCAGGGCACGCCGGGGCCGGACTTGATGGCGATGCTCGATCTGGTGGCGCTTGCGACCGTGGCCGATGTTGCGCCTCTGATCGGGGTCAACCGCGCCTTTGTCCGGCAAGGATTGAAGGTGATGGCGCGGCGCGAGCGGGCGGGTTTGCGCGCGCTCGCCGATGTGGCGCGGATGGATACCGCGCCCTCGGCCTATGCTTTGGGCTTCATCCTTGGCCCGCGCGTCAATGCAGGCGGGCGCATCGGGCAGGCCGATCTTGGCGCGCGGCTGCTGTCCACGGCGTCCGATACAGAGGCAGCAGCGCTGGCGCTGCGGCTGGACGTTTTGAACACCGAACGCCGCGCGATCGAGGCCGCCGTGCGCGCCGAAGCGATGGCGCAGGCCGAGGCGCGGGGCGCGGAAGGCCCGCTCGTCTGGGCGGCAGGGACCGGCTGGCATCCCGGCGTTGTAGGCATCGTGGCGGCGCGGCTGAAAGAGGCGTTCCACCGCCCCGCCGTGGTGATCGGCATTGTGGACGGCGAGGCAAAGGGCTCGGCCCGCTCGGTCACCGGGGTCGATCTGGGCGCGGCGGTGCACCGTTTGCAAACCGAGGGACTGATCACCAAGGGTGGCGGGCACAAGATGGCCGCCGGCCTGTCGATGCGCCCCGATCAGGTGGCCGCTGCAATGGCGCGGCTGGGCGATCTGCTTGCCCGCCAAGGCGCGGGCGCGGGCGGCCCCGAGGATCTGCGGCTGGACGGCCTGCTGTCGCCGGCGGCCGCCACGCCCGATCTGGTGGACCAAATCGACTCCGCCGGCCCCTTCGGCCAATCCTCCCCCGCGCCGCGCTTTGCCTTCGCCGCCCAAACCGTCACCGCCCGAAGGATCGGCGAGAACCACCTGAAGCTGTCCTTCGGCGCGCCCGGCACCGCGTTGCGGCTGGAAGCGATGGCCTTTGGCGGCTATGATACCCCCCTCGCCGCGCTGGACGGCGCGGGGCACCGCCTGTTCCATCTGGCGGGCAAGCTGGAGCTGAACCATTGGGGCGGGCGCAGCAAGGTGCAGCTGCGCCTCGACGACGCCGCCCCCGCGTGAAAGCGCCGCGCTGCGCCAATTTCCCAACGATTCCCTCTTGCGTCCCGCCGCCCGGCCCATTATTGACCCGCTCACGAAGACAGCGGCCCGTTCGTCTATCGGTTAGGACACCTGGTTTTCAACCAGGTAAGAGGGGTTCGACTCCCCTACGGGCTGCCACCTTCCTTCTGTAAGCTGTTGATTTTTCTGCGAAATCTATAAGCACCAAAATCCTACTACAGAACTACTACAGCGAAAAATCAGCCCCTGTTGACCTGCCGAAGCGACGGAACCGATCACGCATTAGTGAACAGGATTAGTCGGCAGGTTCGAAGCCGTCGCGTTCGAACGTGCAAGGGCCTTCCGGGTCTAGTGCCATTTCCAAAGGCAAGTCATACAGGTGGCAGAAACCGCCCTTGCTTACATGCAGGCAAAGCTTGCAGCCTTCGACCATAGCTTCGTAGTCGCCCTTCGCGTGAATTCGGGAATGACAGTCGCGGCACAAGGCGACCAGTTCGAACAAGAATTCGTTGCCCAAGTGTTCGTAGGAAAGGTGATGAACTTCGGCGGCGTCTGCCTGCCTGCAACCTTCACATAGCCCCGTTGCGCGTTCCATGACCAAGCGCCGACGGATCTTCCCTTCGGGCGAATTCATGTAGGCTTCGCGGGCTTGGGTGTGATACTCGCCGCCCTTTTCGTTGCCCTTCCAACGCCTTAACTGAATTTCGACGTATTTTTGGTCAACCTTTTCTTTCGCTGCCTTTCGACTTGCATTGTAGGTTTCGTGCACGGCGTCGTCAAATTCGGGCAGTTCGTCGGCGTTCGGCGGTCGTTTGACAGGGTTTCCAATCCGTTCGCCACAATCCAAGCATTGCATACGGATCACGGGGGCACCGCCTTTGTTCGTTCCGCGCCTAAGTTCTTGCCGTTCCGGTTCATGCTTGCATTCTCCGCGCGACCAATCGGCGTATTCTTTCGACCAACGTTGCTGCAAGTCTAAGTCTAGCGGGGCCTGTTTGCCGTTGCGCGGGTCGATAAGACGCATGTGTTCTCCTGTTTTGAATACGACAATACACGACAAGAACGACGAAAGAAGACCCCGGCGAACCGACGGAAGATTGGGCGGTTGCTTCGTCGCTACTTTGACGCCAGAATGCGAACTAAACACGAACTTAGAAGGGTTGAAACATGCGAGAAGACGGGCCGGGCTATTACTACGTTGTTCCGAAGCGCGGCAACACTTGGGAAGTTTGGATGTGGACCGGGCACAAATGGTATGAACCTGGCGAAGCCGAACCCAAAGACCCGCCGTCTTGGTGCCGCAGGGTGCCAGAAGCGCCGCATCCCGACGACGTGCCGTCGCAATAAAAAAGACCCCCGAAATTTGCGGCAACGGGGGTTATGCAGCTTCCATATTGGCCCTGCGGCAGATCGTGAGAATGCCAACGCCATGATCCCCACAAGGCGCGCGTCGGGGCCTCCACCCGCAGCGATGCAGGCTTGGCGCAGGGCGTCCGCCCGCGGCGGCGCCCGGTTAATCGGTCAGCACAAGCCCGCCGCTTCGGACCAGAAAATCAATGACCTCCGCCATGCCTTTGCCCGTGCGAAGTTGGGCCATGACATAGGGGCGTGGGCCGCGAGCGGTCTTTGCATCCGTTTCCAGCATGGCCAGATCGACGCCGACATAGG
>JANNBM010000054.1:0-1580 GCA_031385445.1 Paracoccaceae bacterium
GAGGCAAAACGAGAAATGCGTCCAGTCGGGGTTCTGCGGATGGTGAAAGCGCAGTTGCTCATTGGCGGCGTTGGTAATCTTCACGCCGGTTTTGGCGATGAAATGCGCCTCTTCCGCCACCAGCTTCAGGCCAAGTGCCGCGGCATCGACGATCACGAAACTGTCGCCGCCATAGGCGGTATCGACTGTCAGGGTTCCCAGCCCCTCAACTTGTAGCGTCACGCCCAGATCGGCGGCAAAGCTGGGCAGGTTCCGCACGAAAATCCGCTCGGCCTTGCCGTTCCGGCATTCGGCCCGCACATGCACAAGGCCGCCCGGTGCCTCCAGCACAATCCGGGTTTCGGGCTCCTGCATCGGGATGATCCCGGCGTCCAGCAGCACGGTGGCCACGCAAATGGAATTTGATCCAGACATCGGCGGCGTGTCTTCCGGCTCCATGATGATGAATGCGGCATCGGCGGCCGGGTCTATTGGCGGGACCAGCAGGTTGACATGTCGAAACACACCGCCGCGCGGTTCGTTCAGCACAAAGTTGCGCAGGGTCTGGTCCCTGGCGATCAAGCGCGATTGCTCCCACAGCGTCGCGCCCGGCGGCGGTTGCACACCGCCCACAATCACATCGCCTACTTCGCCCTCGGCATGGGCCGAGATAACATGGATCGTCTTGCTACTGCGCACCTCGAGCCTCCTTCAGCCAGACGGGGGCAGAGGCGGGGGCAAGCCCTGTCCGTGCCGTTTCCACGCAATCGGCCAATGATCCGAACCGCACCTCGCGGCCTGACAGGCCGGGTGCATAGTGGGCGTATTTGCCGGAATTGGTCATCAGGCTGCGGGCCTTTGGCGGCATCAGCGGTTCGGTGATCGAACACCAGCAAATATCGGGGAACACCTGCGCGCCAAACGCCTCAAGCCGCGCCAACGTTCCTTCGGCGCGGGCGCGGGCGAGCGCGTCTTGCCCGACCGTGATGATCATTTCGGTGCCTTTGGCCCGGTGACCGGTGGCCATATCTGCCAGAACGCGACATTCGGTCAACGAAAAATGTGGGCTGCCGAAGGCCACGAGATCAATCTGCTGCGGCCCCAGATTCAGCTCAGCCCAAACGCGAGCCAAGTCGGCGCGGGTGACGGTGACAACGTCGGCAGGTTCGGGGAAGTCCGCCGCCTCGGGCGTGTGGCCCGCGACATGCAACATCGGTGACGCCGAGGTGGTTCCAAAGGCCGCGCACATCGCCTTGAGGTCATCATGTGAAAGCCTCGTTGCCTGCAAGCCTGTCAGTAGGGGGATGCGGTCCGGCGCAAGTTGCCCGGCGATATAACCCAGCATCGGCCAAAGCGCATCGTCATGGCCGGGTGGCAGGTCGATGTGGATGCGGCGGCGCGGTGCACGGTTGGCGGACAGATAGACGCCCGACAGCGGCGCACGCCCGGTTATGGCGATGAAGAGATCAAGGTAATCGGGGTGCTTGACCGTGCGCGCCGCAAGCACGCTGTTGGCAAAGATCACCGCGTTGGATTCCGACCAGCCGATGTTTTCGCCCGCCTTTGGGGCGGTTTCCAGCAGGTAGGGCGCGCAGGTAAAG
>JANNBM010000036.1:0-34704 GCA_031385445.1 Paracoccaceae bacterium
AGGGCTGCGGAAGCATCGCGATTTCGTTGATCGCGCCCACCCCCCTTGACCACCCCCCCCTCTTCCTGCCACCCTTACCCCCATGAAAACCCGGTTCACCAAGGAACGCCGCCCCGGCCCTGTCCCGGCCCTGCGCACCCCGCAGGGCTGACCCCGGCACCCAATGCCAAACGGTCCGCCCGCATCCATGCGCATCTGCGCCCCATGCCCAAAACGGACCTGACCCATGACCCTCCTCGCCGCCCGCGCCTTGTCGCTGACCATCGCGCTGCCGCTGTTCACCGACCTGACCTTCACCGTCACCCAAGGCGACCGCATTGGCCTTGTCGCCGCCAACGGTCGCGGCAAAACCTCGCTTTTGTCCTTGCTGGCCGGCTTGGGGGAGCCGACGAGCGGCGAGATCACCCGCGCGCGGGGCCTGAAATCCGCCCTCGTGCTGCAAGATGTGCCTGACGCGCTGCTGCCGCTGACCTTCCGCGCCGCCGTTCTGGCCGCCCTGCCGCCAGATCAAGCCGAAAGCGAGTCCTGGCGGGCGGAAATCGTTCTGGATGATCTGTCCATCCCCGACGCCTTCCGCGAAACGCCCCTTGCCGCCCTGTCCGGCGGCTGGCAGCGCACCGCGCTTCTGGCCCGCGCTGCGATCACCGAGCCTGACCTGTACCTTCTGGACGAGCCGACCAACCACCTTGACCTGTCGCGCATCGGCATCCTTCAGGGCTGGCTATCCGCTTTGCCCCGCGATGTGGGCGTGATCATCACCAGCCACGACCGCGCCTTTCTGGACGGCGCCACCAACCGCACGCTGTTCCTGCGCGCGGACCGCTCGCGGTTCTTCCCCCTGCCCTATTCCCACGCCAAGTTCGAACTGGAAAAAGCGGACGGGGCCGACGAGCGGCGGTTCGACAACGATCTGGCCCGCGCTGACCAGCTGCGCCGTCAGGCGGCCAAGCTGAAGAACATCGGCATCAACTCCGGCTCTGACCTTTTGATCACCAAAACCAAACAACTGACCGAGCGCGCCGCCAAGATCGAAGCCGCAGCCCGGCCTGCACACAAAGATGGCTCTGCCGGCGCAATCAAACTGACCAATTCCGGCACCCATGCCAAGGCGCTGATCTCGCTCAGCGATGCCGTGATCACGGCGCCCGATGGGCGCGAATTGTTCCGCACCGGGCAGAAATGGATCGAACGGGGCGACCGGGTGGTGCTTTTGGGGGCAAACGGCGCGGGCAAAACGCAGATGATCCGCGCGGTTCTGGCGGCGATTGGCGGGGGCGATGGGGTGATCCGCGCGGTCCCGACGCTGGCTTTGGGTTATTCCGATCAGATGCTGTCACAACTGCCGCCAAAGGCGACGCCCTTCGATCTGGTGACGCGCCAGACCGAGGCCGACAGCACCGCGCGCAATCTGCTGGCGGGCGCGGGGGTGAAAACCGACTGGCAAAGCAAACCCGTCGCCAAGCTGTCTGGCGGGCAAAAGGCGCGGCTCGCGATGCTTCTGCTCCGTCTGTCCGCGCCGAACTTCTATCTTCTGGACGAGCCGACCAACCATCTGGACATCGAGGGCCAGGAGGCGCTGGAAACCGAGCTGCGGGCCCAAGGCGCCACTTGCCTTCTGGTCAGCCATGACCGCCATTTTGCCCGCGCGGTCGGTAGCCGCTTCTGGCAGATCATCGGCAAACGCCTTACCGAAGTCGACGACCCCGAAGCCTTCTTCGCAGCTGAGATCACCCGGCGCTAAGCCATGCGTCTTCACTGTGGCCCCAAGATCCAAAGCGGCAAAGCGCGCCGACGCCGGGGCGCGCGCAAAGCCCCCCTTTTCAACCCCCCTCGCCCCGTGTAGGGAACCGGGCTTGACCCCTCGTGGAGAAATGCCCATGCAAGGCAGCGCCAACCTGAACCTGATGATCAAAGCCGCGCGGCGCGCTGGCAAGTCCCTTGTGAAGGACTTCCGCGAGGTGGAAAACCTGCAGGTTTCCACCAAAGGCCCGGGCGATTTCGTGTCGAAAGCCGACCGTGAGGCCGAGCGGATCATCAAGGAAGACCTGATGGGCGGGCGGCCGACCTATGGCTGGCTGGGCGAGGAGACGGGCGAGGATCAGGGCCAGGACCCGACGCGGCGCTGGATCGTTGATCCCTTGGACGGCACGACGAATTTTCTGCACGGCATGCCGCATTGGGCGGTGTCGATCGCGCTGGAGCATAAGGGCGAGATCATCGCGGCCGTGGTGCATGACCCGGCCAAGGACGAGACCTTCTGGGCCGAAAAGGGCGCGGGCTGCTGGCTGAATGACAGCCGCCGTATGCGCGTTTCGGCGCGCCGTGTGATGTCCGAAGCGGTCTTTGCCACGGGCGTGCCTTTTGGCGCGAAAAAGACTTTGCCCGCGATGCTGCAAGACCTTGCCCGGCTGATGCCCGCTTGCGCGGGCGTGCGGCGCTGGGGGGCGGCCTCGCTTGATCTGGCCTACGTGGCGGCGGGACGGTATGATGGCTATTGGGAACGCGAATTGCAGCCTTGGGATATTGCCGCCGGGATCTTGCTGGTCAAGGAAGCGGGCGGCGTGGTGGCCCCGGTGCGTGACGGCGACGATATCCTTGGCAAGGGTGCCTTGATCAGCGCGAACAGCAACATCTTTGACGGCTTTGCGAAAATCATCCGCGCCTGATCGAAAGAACGATTTTTCTGCGAAAAATCAGCTTTGTCCTGCGGCACATCACCTGATTTTTCGCAGAAAAATCGTGGTGGTCAGGTGCGATCTGACGGATGGTTCACCCCGTCCGCCCATGGCACTTCACCCAGATCGCGCGGATTGACCCCTTCCAGAATCGCCACATTCACCGCGTATTCCTTCGGGTTGGAGCGGCGCAGATGATGGGTGTGAATCCCGCAAACCTTGCAGAAATAATGCTTCGCGGTGCCGGTGCCCCAGGTATAAAGCGTCAGCAGGTCCGCCCCCTGCACCACCCGAACCCCGCCCAAAGGCGCCGAAACCGCGATTGCCCCGCGTCTGCGGCAGAACGAACAATCGCAGCGCCGCGCGGTCGCAAAGCCGTCCGTCAGCGTGACCTGCAGCACCACCGCGCCGCAGTGGCAGGTCCCGATCACTTGCGCCCGATTCTTGGGATCGAGGTTTGCGTAATGGGATAAACGGTGGCTGGATGCGGCGGATGGCCTTCAGTCTGGCTCCAATATTCCCGCCCGCCGCGCGCCAAAAGCACCGGGATCGCCAACAAAAGCCCGCCCGCAAACCCGCCGACATGCGCCCAATAGGCGACGCTGGCGCCCGAGGTCGGAAGGGACGCGCCGCTGAACAGCTGCAAGCCGATCCAGACCCCCAAGACGACCCAGGCCGGGATCGGGAAAATGCGGAAAAAGATCACAAAGATGAACAGAACATCGACCCGCGCCTTGGGAAACAGCAGCAGATACCCGCCCATCACCCCGGCTATTGCCCCCGACGCGCCCACCATCGGCGCATTTGATCCGGGATCCACCGCCACCTGCAACGCCGCCGCCGCCAGCCCGGAAAGCAGGTAAAAGCCACAGAAATTCCGCCGTCCCATCACATCTTCAAGGTTATCCCCGAAGATCCATAAGAACCACATATTCCCAATCAGATGCATCCAGCCGCCATGCAGAAACATCGAGGTCAGGACGGTGATATAGTTGCCGTCTTGCAAAAGCGCGCGCGGCACCAGTCCCCAGGTGTAAAAGAACTGATTAAGCTGATTTTCCGACGTCAGCGTGACCCAATACCCCGCAAAGATCAGGACATTGGCCATGATAAGGCCATAGGTCACTAAAGGCCGGCTTCCCGAAGGATTATGATCGCGGATCGGAAACATCGGTCATGATGTCCCGATCCGCGCCCTCAGGTCAAGCGGGCTGCGCTGTCAGCCGCCGGACCCTTCGGCCAAAAGCTGGGCATTGCCGCCCGAAGCGGTGGTGTCGATGCAGACGTGACGCTCCAGCAGCGCATGCGCGGCATCGGGCATCTCGCCAACAAGCGGCAGGATGGGGCCGGGCCGCGCGGCGAGCGCGCGCGCGCAAGCGTGGGCCATCTCGCCGCCGCCCCAGTAAATCGCGCCCGAAAACCCCGTCAGCCGCGTCAGCGCCGCCGCTTCCAAACCCGCCGCTTCGACCGCCTGCCCACCAAGCGCGCGCAGGGCGCTTGCCTGTGCAAGCGCATCGGCGGCCGAGGGCCCAAGGCACAGCAGCGGCGCGCGGGCCACAAAACTGAGCCGGTTGGACTCGCCCGTTGGCCCCGGCAGAACAAGCGCGCCGCGCACCTGCGGCGGCGGACAGGTCCGCAGGGCGGCGGCAACGCCGTCTTCGGTGGCTTGCCCCGCAGGCCCGCCTTGAACGGGCGCCGCCGCGCGGGTAAACCGGGCCAGATATTCCGGCCCCCCCGCCTTTGGCCCCGTCCCCGAAAGCCCCTCTCCGCCAAAGGGTTGGCTGCCAACCACCGCGCCGATCTGGTTTCGGTTGACATAAACGTTGCCCACATGCAGCGCCTCGGTCACCGCCTGCACCCGGTCGTCTATCCGGGTGTGCAGCCCAAAGGTCAGCCCAAAGCCGGAGCCATTCACCGCCTCAACCACGCGTCCATGCTGGCCCGCTTTGAAGGTGGCGATGTGCAGGACGGGGCCAAAAATCTCGCCCGGCATTTGGTCGAGCCCGCTGACGCGGATCACCGTCGGGGCGATGAATGTGCCTTGCACCGGGGCTTTCATTTCCTTCATCACCCGGCCCTCGGTGCGGGCAGCCGCGATATAGGCGGCGATCCCTGCCCGCGCCGCCGCGTCAATCACCGGGCCAATGTCGGTAAAGATATCCGCCGGATCGCCCATCGCCATCTCGTCCATCGCGCCGAACAACATTTCGCTCACGGCCTCCGCGATATCCTCTTGCACATAAAGACAGCGCAGGGCCGAACAGCGCTGCCCCGCCGATTGAAAGGCCGAAGCCAGAATATCGCGTACCGCCTGTTCGGGCAGCGCGGTGCTGTCCACCATCATCACGTTCAGCCCCCCGGTTTCAGCAATCAAAGGCGCCGTCGGATCCAGATGCTGGGCCATCGACGCCCGGATTTTCAGCGCCGTCGCGGTGGATCCGGTAAAGGCCGCACCATTTATGCGGACCTCCCGCATCAGCGCCGCGCCAACCGCGCCGTCCCCCGGCAGCATTTGCAACGCTGCGGCGGGCACCCCGGCGCGGTGCATCAACCTGACAGCCAGATGCGCGATCAAGGGGGTCTGCTGCGCCGGTTTGGCGATCACCGCATTGCCCGCCGCCAGCGCCGCGCCGATCTGCCCCGAAAAGATGGCCAGCGGAAAATTCCACGGGCTGATGCAGGCGATGATCCCGCGCGCAGGGTGCGGCTGATCCGTTTGCCCGGCGTAATAGCGCAGGAAATCAACCGCTTCGCGCAGTTCCGCAATCGCGTCGGCGCGGGTCTTGCCCGCCTCGCGCGTCAAAAGCGCGAAGATCTCACCGACGTTTTCCTCAAACAGCGCGGCGGCGCGGATCAGGATTTCGGCGCGCGCGGCAGGCGCAGCGGCCCATGGCGCCGCCGCCCCAAGCGCGGCATCAATATCGCCCGGCGCGGCGGCGGTAACAGCGCCCACAGCCTCCCCGGTCGAAGGGTTCAAAATGTCAGACTGCAGCGCGCCTTTCGCCGGGACGGCCATCAGCGGACCAGCCGCAAAGACCACACCCATATGCGGCGCCATCGCCGCCTCTATCCCTGCCAGATCGCCCGCATCCGCCAGATCCCAGCCGCGCGAATTGGTCCTTTTCCCGAAAAGCTCCGGGCCCGCCGGGATTGCGGCATTGCTCAGGTTTGCCATGCCTTCAACCGCGTCCAGCGGGCAGGCCGCAACCCGTTCGGGCGGCACCTCGGCATTCACAATCTGGTTGACGAAGCTGGAATTCGCGCCGTTTTCCAACAGGCGGCGCACCAGATAGGCCAAAAGATCGCGGTGCGCGCCGACGGGGGCATAGATGCGGCAGCGCGTGGCGTGATCGGTCAGCACGATGTCGTGCAAACGCTCGCCCATGCCATGCAAGCGCTGGAATTCAAACGCAGATTTGTCCGTGGCCATGTCAAGGATCGCGGCCACGGTATGGGCGTTATGGGTGGCAAATTGCGGATAAATCCGGTCCGTCATGCCCAAAAGTTTGCGGGCATGGGCGATATAGCTGACATCGGTGGCCTGTTTGCGGGTGAAAACCGGGAACGAGTCCAGCCCCATCACCTGCGCGCGTTTCACCTCGGCGTCCCAATAGGCGCCCTTGACCAGCCGCACCATGATCTTGCGATCAAGCCGCACCGACAGCGCATGAAGCCAGTCAATCACCGCCCCCGCGCGGCGGCCATAGGCCTGCACGACCACGCCAAACCCGTCCCACCCCTTCAGGCTTTCGTCGCTTAACACCGCCTCGATCACCTCCAGCGACAGTTGCAACCGGTCGGCCTCTTCGGCGTCGATGTTGAATCCCAGCCCCGCCGCCCGCGCCAGCCCTGCCAGCGCCTTCACGCGCGGCACCAGTTCGGTCATCACGCGCGCCCGCTTGGCCACCTCATAGCGCGGATGCAGCGCCGAAAGTTTCACCGAAATTCCGGGATTGCTGCGGATATCGCCGTGAGTGGCGGCGCGGGCGATGGCCGTGATCGCCTTGGAATAGGACAGATGATAACGCCGCGCGTCGGCTTCGGTGCGCGCCGCCTCGCCCAGCATATCATAGGAATAGGTGTAGCCGTTGGCTTCCAGCTCGCCCGCGCGTTTCATTGCAAGATCAATGGTTTCGCCCAGAACAAAGTTGCGCCCCATCTCTTTCATCGCGCGGGTAACGGCGGTGCGGATCACCGGCTCGCCCAGCCGTTTGACCGCCGCGCGCAGATGCCCGACCACCCCCGGCTCGCGCTCGTCCAGCACCTTTCCGGTCAACATCAGCGCCCATGTCGACGCATTGACGAGGCTCGACGCCGACTTGCCAAGATGGCGGCCCCAATCGGACGGCGCGATTTTATCCTCGATCAGCGCGTCCATCGTCCCCGCGTCGGGCACCCGCAAAAGCGCCTCGGCCAGACACATCAGCGCGATGCCCTCGTCTGTGGACAGGCCATATTCTGCCAAAAACACTTCCATCAACCCCGGCTTGGCGCTGGCGCGGATGCGCGACACCAGATCGGCGCCCGAAGCCACGATGCGCGCCCGCGCTGCGCTGTCCAATCCCGCCTGCGCGATCAGACCTGCGATCAGGGCGACTTCGGGTGCAAGGCTGCCATGGGAAATGGTTTGCCAAGCGGGTGTCAAATCGGATGTCATCGGGGAAAGCCTCCTGTGCTTGGTGCCCATCTTACAGTGGAATTCAAAGGCCGTTCGCCCTATGATGCGAAAAATCGCAGGCCATCCGCCCGCATTTCGCCCAAAGGACAGATCGAATGGAAACCGCCGCACTGGACCGCTTTGATCATGCGATCCTCGCCCTCGTCTCGGCCCAGGGCCGCCTGTCCGCCGCCGAAATCGCCCGGCGCATCGGTCTGTCGAAATCGCCGACGCAGGCGCGCATCAAGCGGCTCGAAGAGCAGGGTTTCATCGCCGGTTACCGCGCCATCGTGGATCAGGTCGCGATGGGTCGGGCGCATGTGGCCTTTGTCGAGGTCAAGCTGTCCGACACCCGCGAGGCTGCGTTGCAAGCCTTCAACCGCGCGGCGCTGATGGTGGTGGAAATCGAAGAATGCCACATGATCGCCTCGCGCTTCGACTATCTTCTCAAGGTGCGGACCTGCGATATCCAATCTTATCGGCGCATCCTGGGCGAGCAAATCTCGGCCCTGCCGCATGTCGCTTCGACCTCGACCTATGTGGCGATGGAAACGGTCAAGGAAGGCGGGCAAAGCGCGTCGGCTGCGCTTTGAGATGCTCCATGCGCCCGGTCGCTCCAAAGCGATAAGGGGCGCGTGCAAAACGCGGTCAGACGACCGGACTTGCCCTGCCTCGCGCAAAATTTTACCCGCACCGGCGCCGGAATTTCGCGGGCTTCACGCAAAAGATCGGATCTTGACCGCTCTTTTCAAACGGCTTGCAGCCGCCGCCCTTAGCCTTTCCGCCGCCACCGCATCCATTGCCGGACCAGACTCCCCGACCGTTTTTTGCGGTTAACGATACCGGCGGCGAGGTCTCCTCCGCGGCCGATCTGCCGAAGGAAACGTTCCCTGCCACCAAATGGCGCGACGGGCGGGCAGAAAGCGCCGGTCCGCAGCGCCGCTCGATCAGATTGCCCCGCCCAATGGGTGCAGGCCGATCAAAACCTGACTGTCCAGCCCAGACCGATGAAATGTGGTGCCCGCGGCCGGACTTGAACCGGCACGACCTTGCGATCGGGAGATTTTAAGTCTCATGTGTCTACCATTTCACCACGCGGGCAGTGCAAGGTGTTGCGCGGACCAACATAGCAAACTGACCAGCGGGGTAAAGTGAGCATCGGCTTCACCCCCGCTGCCGCGCTGCAGCAATTGACAATCCCGCACCCGCCCACTCATATCGCGCCCATACGTTTGCAAGGAATGGTCATGAAGAAAATCTATCCCAGCGCCAGCGCCGCCCTTGACGGGCTGCTGTTTGACGGCATGCTCATTGCCTCTGGCGGGTTCGGGCTATGCGGCATCCCAGAGCTGCTGATCGCGGCGATCCGGGCTGCAGGCACCAAGGGGCTGACCGTGGCGTCCAACAATGCAGGGATTGATGGGTTCGGGCTTGGCCAGCTTTTGGAAACCCGGCAAGTCAAGAAGATGATCTCGTCCTATGTCGGCGAAAACGCCGAATTCATGCGCCAATATCTGTCGGGCGAGCTGGAGCTGGAATTCAACCCCCAAGGCACGCTTGCCGAACGTCTGCGGGCGGGCGGCGCGGGCATTGCGGGTTTTTACACCAAGACCGGCGTTGGAACGGTGATTGCCGAGGGCAAGGATGTGAAAAACTTTGACGGTCAGGATTATATCCTTGAAACCGGCATCGTGGCTGATCTGTCTATTGTCAAAGCCTGGAAGGCCGACCTTTCGGGCAACCTTGTGTTCCGCAAAACCGCGCGCAATTTCAACCCGCCCGCCGCCACCGCTGGCCGTGTCTGCGTGGCCGAGGTTGAACAAATCGTGCCCCTTGGCGCGCTGGACCCTGACAGCATCCATTTGCCCGGCATCTATGTGCACCGCATCGTGCAGGGCACCCATGAAAAGCGGATCGAAAACCGCACGACCCGTAAAAAGGAGGCCTGAGCCATGTGGGACCGCAATCAAATGGCCGCCCGCGCGGCGCAAGAGCTGCAGGACGGCTGGTATGTCAATCTTGGCATTGGCATTCCGACTCTGGTGGCCAATTACATCCCCCAGGGCATTGAAGTGACGCTGCAATCGGAAAACGGCATGCTGGGCATGGGCCCGTTTCCGTTTGAAGGCGAGGAGGATGCCGACCTGATCAATGCCGGCAAACAGACCATCACCGAGCTGCCGCAAACCGCCTATTTCGATTCTGCACAGTCTTTTGCGATGATCCGCGGCGGCAAGATCGCGATGGCGATTCTGGGCGCGATGGAGGTGGCCGAAAACGGCGATCTGGCGAACTGGATGATCCCGGGAAAGCTGGTCAAGGGCATGGGCGGCGCGATGGATCTGGTCGCGGGCGTGGGGCGCGTGGTGGTGGTGATGGATCACACGTCCAAACACGGGGAATCCAAGGTGCTGAAATCCTGCACTCTGCCCCTGACAGGAAAATCGGTGGTGGACCGGATCATCACCAACTTGGGCGTTTTGGATGTGGTGCCGGGCGGGCTTAAAATCGTTGAATGCGCCGCGGGGGTCAGCGAAGCAGACTTGCGCGCGGCGACAGAGGCAACGATTGTCGGGTAGGGGCTGACGCGCCCGACACTTGAGAGCCTCCGGCGCCGGACCTTGATTTCCGCGGCGGACCGCTTGGTCCCTTAAAGCAAAAAAAGCCGCACCGGAGGTTTCGGTGCGCGGGCGATCACGCCCTTGGCTTCCAGATCCAGCTGGACCGACTTCACCCACCATCCCGCCGTCGCGCCGCCCGGGAAAAGGTCTGGTGGCAGATGCGCCTTGACGCCATCGATCAGATCGGCCACCGCCATCCCCGGCGCCGCCTTTGGCAGGACCGCTATAACCGCTGCGCGCATCGCCATGAACTTTGCCGCATCGACCTGATACGTCTTTCCCGCTTGGCCCACATTCTGAACCGTGACCTTTTCAGTCATAATCACTGGCTCCTCGCGAAATGCCCCGACGGGTGGACCTGCATCGCCGTCAAAGCCCCCCAACTCATTCTACCCTAAACCGCCGTCATCTGTCCTAAAATATCCTCCGGGGGGAAGGGCTGGGTTTGGCTTTGCCAATCCCTGCACCGGGGGGGGGGAAGCCCCCTCGTTCCGCATTCCCCTGCCTGCACCGCGCCCGGATCAAAGGGAAGGATCCGGCAACGAAAAATCCGCAAACCATTGCGTTCAAGCGGTTTTCAAAATCGTCCAGATCTGGACAGGCCCCAAATTCAATAGAAACTCTGCGGATCAATATCCACCGTCAGACGCACAGAATTTGGCAGCCTCACCTGCCCGATCCATTCCAAAACCGCCGCCTGAACCGCCACCCCCTTGGCCGCCTTCACCAAAAGCCGCACCCGGTGCCGCCCCCTGACCCGCGCGACCGGGGCGGGCGCGGGCCCATAAACCTGCGCGCCGATGGCCCGCAAAGGCCCGTCCCGCCGCGCCAGTTCCGCCCCTACATCAAACACCGCCGCTACATCCGGGCTCGACAGGATCACCCCCACGAACCGCCCATAAGGCGGCACCCCCGCCGCGCGCCGCTCCGCCGCTTCGGCTTTCCAGAACGCTTCCTCGTCGCCGCCCAGAATGGCGCGGATCACCGGATGCTCGGGCTGATGGGTCTGCAAAAACGCCTCCCCCGGCCGCTCTGCCCGCCCTGCCCGGCCCGCCACTTGCCGCATCAGTTGAAACGTCCGCTCCGCCGCGCGCAGGTCTGATCCTTGCAGGCCAAGGTCAGCGTCGATCACCCCCACCAGCGTCAACAGCGGAAAGTTGTGCCCCTTGGCCACGATCTGCGTGCCGATGATGATATCTGCGCCCCCCGCCGCGATGTTCACCACCGCCTCTTTGAGCGCGCGGGCCGAGCCGAACAGATCGCTCGACAAAACGGACAGCCGCGCCTGCGGAAAGCGGGCGACCACCTCTTCGGCCAGCCGCTCCACCCCCGGACCGACCGCCGCCATCTTGCCGACGACATGACAGGACGGGCATTCGTGCGGCACCGGTTTGGTCGCGCCGCATTGATGGCACACAAGGCGCTTGAGAAACCGGTGCTCTACCATCCGCGCATCGCAGTCGTCACAGCCGACCTGATTGCCGCAAGCGCGGCAAAGCGTGATCGGCGCATAACCCCGCCGGTTCAGGAACAGCAGGCTCTGCTCGCCTTTCTCGACCCGCGCGGCCACTTCGGCGACCAGTTTGGCCGACATCCAGCGGTCGTTTGGCATGTCCTCTCCGCGCATATCGATCGGCACCATCCCCGGCAATTCCGCCGCACCATAGCGCGCGCCGAGATCGAGCCGCGCATATTTGCCCGTCTCGACATTGGCCCAAGTCTCTAGGCAGGGCGTGGCCGAGGCCAGAACCACCGGGCATCCGATGATATTGGCGCGCAAAACCGCCATGTCGCGGGCGTTGTACAAAACCCCCTCTTCCTGCTTGTAAGAGGTGTCATGCTCTTCATCGACAACAATCAGGCCCAGCCGCTGAAACGGCAAAAACAGGGCAGAGCGCGCGCCAACCACCATCTGCACCTGGCCCGCCGCCACCATTTTCCAGATCCGGCGGCGCTCCATCATTGTGGCGCCCGAATGCCATTCAGCGGGGCGGGTCCCAAAGCGCGCGTCGACGCGGGCCAGAAAATCCGCCGTCAAGGCGATTTCAGGCAGCAAAACCAAAGCCTGCCGCCCGGCGCGCAGGCATTCCGCCACCGCTTCCAGATACACCTCGGTCTTGCCCGATCCGGTCACGCCTTTCAGCAGGGTCGCCGAAAACGCGTCCGCCGCCACCGCCGCGACCAGCGCGTCACCCGCCGTAATCTGATCGCCCTCCAGCTTGGCGCCGCCCGCCGGGTTCATCGCCGCAAAGGGCAGATCGCGCGGCGCCTCTTCTTCGGCCAGAACGCCCAGCTTGACCAAACCCTTGATCACCGAAGCCCCGCAAGCCGCCTCTTCGGCCAACTCACCAATCGTGACCTGCGCACCGCCAAACCGGCGCAGTGCCTCGATCACGCGAAAGCGCGCTTCGGTCAGTTGGTTGGGCACCGGCCCGGCCAGCCGGTACACCTTGCGCCCGCCCGGCGGGTCTTGCAGCCCCGGCGCGCGCGTCGCCAGCCGCAGCATCGCCTCATAGGGGGTCAGGGTGTAATCCGCCGCGCGGATCAGAAAACTGCGCAACTCGGCCCGCATCGGCGGGACATCCAGCACCCGGGCGATGGGGCGGATCTTGGCCGGGTCAAACGAGCCCTCGCCCTTGCCCCAAACCACGCCCAGCACCCGGCGCGGACCCAGAGGCACCTCGACAAAATCGCCGTCCCCACAGCCGCCGTCGGGCGCTTTGTAATCCAGAAACCGGCCCAGCGGTTCTGTGGTCAGAACCGCGACCAGATCGTTTGGCTTATAGGTTAGGTCTGCCACTGTTAGCGCTCACACCAGACTTTCACTGCTCAAGCTTTTGCGGTAAACCCAGCCCAAGCCCATCGCAACCCAAGTTGCCCTATTTGAAGGACATGTCCCATGAAATTTTTTGTTGATACAGCAGATGTCGATGCCATCCGGGAGCTGAACGATCTGGGAATGGTGGACGGGGTCACCACGAACCCCTCGCTGATCCTGAAATCGGGGCGCGACATTCTGGAGGTGACTAAAGAGATCTGCAGCTTTATCGAAGGCCCCGTTTCGGCCGAGGTCGTGGCGCTGAGCGCTGATGAGATGATCGCCGAGGGCCGCAAACTGGCGGCGATTGCGCCCAATATCGCGGTGAAGGTGCCGCTGACTTGGGACGGGCTGAAGGCGTGCAAGGTGCTGTCGGGCGAGGGCAAGATGGTGAACGTCACCCTTTGTTTCAGCACCAATCAGGCGCTGGTCGCCGCGAAGGCGGGCGCGACGTTCATCTCGCCATTCATCGGACGGCTGGACGATATCAACCTCGACGGGCTGGAGCTGATCAGCGACATCCGGCAGGTTTATGACAATTACGGCTTTGAAACGCAGATCCTTGCGGCCTCGATCCGCACGGTCAATCAGGTGACGCAATGCGCGCTGATCGGGGCTGATGTGATGACGGCGCCGCCCGCGATCATCAAGGCGCTCGCCAGCCATGTGCTGACCGACAAGGGGATTGACCAGTTCATGAAGGATTGGGCGAAAACCGGGCAGAAAATTCTGTAGCCTTGTCATAGGGTTACGCGGTTGATCTGAAGGCGCGTCCGGGCAAGGGCCCGGACGCATGTTTTTTATCTCGCGCTCGCCCTTGCGGGCTCCGGGCTCGGGTCGGTGCCCCGCGAACCGATTTGGGTGATGGTTGAAAAAAGATAAGGAAATTGCAGCAAAACCCTGCTAAACTTTGGCCAAGGGCTGAAAAGAGCCATCGGCACATGAGCAGAGAACCGGCATGATTGACACCGACACGCGCGATCGTCTGATCGCGACCCCCGAATCCATCCTTGAAGACCGCGATCTGATGAACGCGCTGATTGGCGCGAACGAGCGGCAGATGGGATCCAATATCGTCGATCTGCGCGGCATCGCGATGGAGCGGCTTGAAGGCCGGCTAGACCGGCTGGAGGACACCCACCGCACAGTGATCGCGGCGGCTTATGAAAATCTGGCCGGCACCAATCAGGTCCACCGCGCGATTTTGCAGATGCTTGATCCGCTGACGTTTGAAGATTTCCTCAAAACCGTCGCCTCTGACGTGGCGGCCAGCCTGCGCGTTGATTGCGTGCGGCTGGTGCTGGAATCGGTGCAGGATGATCAAGATCCAAGCCTGAGGCGGCTGGGCGATGTTTTGTATGTGGGCGAGCCGGGGTTTGTTGGCAGCTATATCTCGGGCGGGCGCAACGTGCCGCTGCGCGCAGTGGTTTTGCGGCAGGTTTTGCCGCAAAGTGATGCGCTTTACGGCGACAAGGCGGGATATATCCGCTCCGAAGCGCTGCTGAAGCTGGATTTCGGCACCGGGCGGCTTCCGGGCATGCTGGTCTTGGGCGCCGAGGATCCGCATCAGTTCAAGTCAACCCATGGCACCGATTTATTGGCCTTCTTTGCCAGCGTATTTGAACGGACCATGCGCCGCTGGCTGTCTTGAACGCGCAGCTGTCCGAAGAGCTGCGGGACAATCTGCAGCGGTTTTTGCAACAAAAACGCGCGCTTGATGCGGCCTCCCCGCACACAATCAGCGCTTATGCCCATGATATCGGTGGATTTTTCGGCTTTTTGGCGGGGCACTATGGCGGCGGTTTCGGCACGGCCGCTTTGGGAAAGACAGGCCAATCCGACATGCGGGCCTGGATGGCGGACCGCCGGGCAAGCGGTCTGTCGGCGCGCTCGCTCGCGCGGGAATTATCGGCGGTGAAATCCTTTATGGGCTGGCTGGCCGACCACGAGGCGGTTGAACCCGTGGCAGCGCTTGCCACGCGCGGCCCCAAATACCGCCGCAAACTGCCGCGCCCCTTGACGGCGGACGGCGCGCGGGCGGTTTTATCGGACATTGGTGCGTATCAGCCGACCGAATGGATCGCGGCCCGCGATACGGCGATTGTCACGTTGCTGTATGCCTTGGGGCTGCGGATTTCCGAGGCGCTGTCGCTGACCGGCGCGGATGTTCCCCTGCCCACCAGCCTGCGCATCAAAGGCAAGGGCGGCAAAGAGCGTCTGGTCCCGGTGCTGCCCGCCGCCGCCAGCGCGCTCGCGCAGTATGTGCGCCTTTGCCCTTTTGATCTGACCAGTCCCAGCGCCCGCGCGGCCCCCCTGTTTCGCGGCGCGCGCGGCGGCGATCTGAACCCCCGGCTGATTCAGAAGGCGATGGAACAGGTTCGCCACCGCCTTGGCCTGCCCGCCACCGCCACGCCGCACGCCCTGCGCCATTCCTTTGCCACGCATCTGCTCAGCGCTGGCGGCGATCTGCGCGCCATTCAAGAGCTGCTCGGCCACGCCTCCTTGTCCACCACCCAAACCTATACCGCCGTCGATGCCGCCCGCTTGATGGAGGTTTACGAGGCGGCCCATCCGCGCGCCTGAAGGCGGCTTGCCCAAGGACAGCGCCTTTGTCTTGCGATTTCGCCGAATTTGCGGCATCAGCGGGTGATGGACATCAAACTAAAAGCCCTCAGCGTTCACATGATCACCGCCTCCGGCGCGGTTCTGGCCATGTTCGCCATGCTGGCCGCGGTTGAGGGCGATTGGCGCAAGATGTTCCTTTGGCTGGTCTTTGCCCTGATCGTTGACGGCATTGATGGCCCGCTCGCGCGCCGCTATGACACGCCGCACAACTTTCCGATCTATGACGGCGTGCTGATGGATCTGATCGTTGACTATCTGACTTATGTGTTCATCCCCGCCTTCGCGCTGTTCCGCTCGGGTCTTTTGGATGGCTGGACGGGCTGGGCGGCCATTATCGTGATCTGTTACGGCTCGGTGATTTATTTTGCCGACACGAGGATGAAGACTTCGGACAAAAGCTTTTCCGGCTTTCCGGCTTGCTGGAACATGGTGGTTCTGGTGCTTTTCGCGCTGGCCCCTCCGCAAGGCGTGATCCTGTTTGTGGTCATTGCCCTGACGGTTGGCATGTTCCTGCGCCTGAAATTCGTCCATCCGACCCGCACCAAACGTTGGAACTGGGTGACGCTGCCGATTTGCATGCTGTGGATCGTCTGCGCCGGCTGGGCGGCTTGGGTCAACTTTGCCGAAGGCACGATCGCCCATTGGGGTCTGGTGATCTCGTCGATCTATCTGTGCACGGCGGGCATTGCGCAGCAGATCATCCCTGAACGCAAACCCGCCATCCGCTGATCCGCGCCTTTCAATGTGGCCAAATTATCCCCGCCGCAGGGTCTGTTTCACGCCAGCCGCGTCAACATCACCCCGCCCACAATGACCGCCGCCGCCAGCGCTTTGCCGCGCGTCATCGTCTCGCCAAAGGCCAACCAACCGATCAGCACCGCGAACAGGATCGAGGTTTCGCGCAAGGCCGCCACCACAGCAATCGGCGCGATGGTCATGGCCCAGACCGATACGCCATAAGCCCCATAACTCGCCGCCGCCGCGATCATCCCCACGCCCCAGGCGTGACGCGAACGGGGCAGGATGGTCGCTCCCTTCCATGCCAGCATCCCGGCGGCAAAAAGCAGCCCGTCCACCACAAAAACCCATGCCACATAGGCCACCGCATCACCCGAAATGCGCGCGCCTGACCCGTCGATCATGGTGTAGGTCGCGGTCGCACAGGCAGAGCCGAGCGCATAGGGGATCAATTTCCGGTTCTCGCCTTGGGCAAAAACCCCCCGTGCCATCAGCAAGATCCCAAAGCCCAGAACCGCTATTCCGGCATATTCAGCCGGGGAAATGATGTCTGTCAGAAAGACCCCCGAAAGCAGCCCCACCACCAACGGGGCCGCCCCGCGCGCGATGGGGTAAACCCGGCTTAAATCGCCCCGCTCGTAGGCATAGGTCAGGAAAAACTTGTAGAAGAAATGCGCACAGCCCGCAGCCAGAACCCAAGGCGCTACCGCCCGGTCCAAGGACGGCCGCAGCAAGATCACCGCGACCCCAATCGGCACCTCGCCGATGGACAGGATCACCATCGCCCCCATGCGCGAGGTGCCGATCTTGATCAGGGAATTCCAAAGCGCGTGCAGAAAGGCCGAACCCAAAACGGCCATCATCACCCAAAAGCTCAAGTTCTGCCTCCTGCCCGGATCTGTTGGACGACAGTTACAGGCGGAGCCCCGCAAAAACCACGATTTTTCTGCGAAAAATCAGACGCCTGCCAAATGGACTGATTTTTCGCAGAAAAATCGCCGCTCAGTTCAAAAGCCCCGCCGCCCCCTCGTGCCGCAAAGCCAAACCCTGGTCTTTGCCCGGCCCCGCGGCGCCTATTGCCCGGTGGACGCTCGACCACCCCCAAGTCATCTGCGCCATAGGCCCGCAAATGCGCCATGGGGTGCCGCACAAGTTCGGCCTTTGGTGGCGGGAATTGCCGCCCGTCCAGCCCGGTGATCAGCGCCGCCGCCTCCGATCACTCAGACCGGCCCCGGGGCCGTGTCCAACCCCGCCCTCACGGCGCTGCCCCCGAAAGCGGGCGGAATGCCTCGCGCACCGTCTGCGCCAGGCCCTCGATCGCATCGGAGGTGCCGCGCGGATTGCGCCGCAGCACGATGCGCGCGCGGTCCACGATCGGAAACCCGTCCGCCCCGGTCAATTCCCGGCACCCCGCCGGAATCGTGCTGCGCGACAGGGGCGCAATCGCCAGCCCGGTGCGCGCCGCCACCCGCAAGCTTGCCGAGGTGTCACATTCAAACGAGATCCGCCATTTGATGCTGTTTTGATCCAACGAGCGGATGGCGAAATCCCGCCCCCAATCCGAATGGATGTACATCCCGATCGGCACCGGATCCTCGCGGTGCTGGTCATGGGTGATCGAGGTCACCCAGACCGTCGGATCAACCGTCAGAACTTCATCGGCCGAGGTGTGGCTGCTGTCGTAGATCACCGCCAGATCCAGCTGATCCATCTCAAGCGCGACCTGCTGAGAGGCGGTGAAATCGCAGCGCACCGTCACTTCCACCGCCGGATGGCGCCCAGAAAACGCCGCCAGCGCGCGGGGCAGCACGGTTTCCGCATATTCGTCAGGAATGCCAATCCGAACCGGCCCGATCAAGGGCTTTTCCCGCAGCGCTGTCGCCGCCTCGTCCAAAAGCTGCGTCACCCGGCGCGCATAGGGCATCAGCTGCGACCCCCGCGGCGTCAGGGCCACCCCGCGCGGCAGGCGCAGGAACAACGGCTGGCCCAGACTTTCTTCCAGCCGCCGGATCTGCATCGACACCGCCGATTGCGTGCGCCCCACGCGGTCCGCCGCCGCCGTCACCGATCCGGTATCGGCCACCGCCAGAAAGGCGCGCATCAGGTCGCTGTCGAGGGGAATCATGGGCCTGCCATCAATCTATCTGATATCACATATAATTACTATTCGTTTGCCTTATGTCAAGACTTCGGCCAAAAAGGCCCTGCGAAAGACGATTAATCCGACGGCCAAAAGACAAAGGAGTCCGCCCATGTTCACCCAGTTCCTCGCCACCCTGCGCCAGCGCAGCGCCCTGCAGTCCTCGATGACCTCGTTGCTGCGCCGTGCGGATGAACATTTGCTGGACGACATCGGTTTGACCCGCCACGACATCGTGACCATGATCGACGCGCCCGCCCGGTTCCCGCTTGGCCGTTCGGCCATCCTGTCCGGCGTTGCCGTCTACGCCTGATCAACGCCGCGTCGAAGGAGAACGGGCAGAGGCCGCCGCCTCTGCCCGTTTTCTTTTCTGCCGCACCCACCGCCGAATTGGGCCTGGATTTACCCCAAGGCTTCGCTGCACCGCTTGCAGGTATGGGGATGCTTTTGCTGGCCAACTTCGGGCAGGATCTGCCAGCAGCGCTGGCACTTCTCACCCTCGGCGAGGTCGAACACCACGCCCACCCCTGGCACTTCGGGCAGGCGGAACGCCTCTGCCGGTTCGGTATCACCGGTCAACGACAGGCCCGAGGTGATGCACAACTCGGCAAATCCGACCGATTTCAACGCGGCAAGGATCGCCGTATCGGCCACATGCACCACCGGGGCAGCTTCCAGACTTGCGCCGATCACCTTGGCCGTGCGCTGCACTTCCAGCGCGCCGGTGACCACACGGCGCACGGCGCGGATGCCCTCCCACTTCGCCGCGAGTGCGGGGTTCAGCCATGCGGCCGGCGTGTTCGGCATATCCACCAGATGGACGGAAGAGCCTTCGCCGGGGTTTCGGCACAGCCAGACCTCTTCCATGGTAAAGACCAGCACCGGCGCAAGCCATGTTGTCAGGCGCTGGAACACCAGATCCAGCACCGTGCGCGCACTGCGCCGCCGCAGGGACGAGGCCGGATCGCAATAAAGGCTGTCCTTGCGGATGTCGAAATAGACCGCCGACAGGTCCGTGGTGGCAAAGGCGAACAGCTTGGTGAAGACGCCTTGGAAATCATAGCGCGCGTAACCGCTGCGCACCTCGGCGTCCAGTTCCGCCAGCCGGTGCAGCACCCATTGCTCCAGCTCTGGCATCTGGGTTTCCGCCACGCGCTCTGCTTCGGTGAACCCTTGCAGATTGCCCAAAAGGAACCGCATTGTGTTGCGCAAACGGCGGTAACTGTCGGCCACGCCCTTGAGAATTTCCTTGCCGATGCGCAGATCGATGGAAAAATCCGACTGCGCCACCCAAAGCCGCAGGATATCCGCGCCATATTCGTCGATCACGGTTTGCGGCGCCACGGTATTGCCAACTGATTTGGACATTTTCATGCCCTTTTCATCCAGCGTAAATCCATGCGTGAGCACGCCCCGGTAAGGCGCGCGCCCCTTGGTGCCACAGGCCTGCAGCATCGAGGAATGGAACCAGCCGCGGTGCTGATCGGTGCCTTCAAGGTACAGGTCCGCGATTCCGTCCGCGCTGCCATCCTTGCGGTCGCGCAGCACGAAGGCGTGGGTTGATCCAGAGTCAAACCAGACGTCGAGCACGTCAAACACCTGCGTATAATGCGCCGGATCAACGATGTCTTGCAGCACCCGCTCTTTGAAGCCATCCGTATACCAGACATCCGCGCCGTTCGCCTCGAATTCGGCGGTGATGCGGGCGTTCACGTCGTCGCTGCGCAGCAGATAGTCGGCATCGGTGGGCCGTGCGCCCAGCTTGACAAAACAGGTCAAAGGCACGCCCCAGGCCCGCTGCCGCGACAGCACCCAGTCGGGCCGCGCTTCGATCATCGAATGCAGGCGGTTGCGGCCGGTCGCGGGCGTCCATGTGACCAGTTGGTTGATCGAGTTCAGCGCCCGCTGGCGGATCGTATCGCCGTAGGTGCCCATCCCATCGGCGAGCGGTTTGTCGATGGCCACGAACCATTGCGGCGTGTTTCGATAGATGACAGGCGCCTTCGAGCGCCAGGAATGGGGGTAGGAATGTTTCAGGCGGCCCTTGGCGAACAGCGCCCCCGCCGCGTGCAGCGCCTTGATATTGCTGACATTCGCCGCCCCTTCCTTGCCATCCGGCGCGATGATGAACTGCCCGCCGAACAGCGGCAGGCTCGCGCGATACGCCCCGTCCGCCTCGACGTTATAGGTCATCGGCAGGCCGAATTTCAGGCCCATCTGATAGTCATCATCGCCGTGCGAGGGGGCGGTATGGACAAAGCCGGTGCCCGCGTCGTCGGTGACATGGTCGCCCGGCAGCATCGGCACCGGGAAATCCCACTCGCCGTTTGCTCCTTCGATGCCGGCGTAAGGATGGGACAGAACCAGCCCGGCCAATTCCGCAGCCGAAACATCGCGCAGCCTTGTATGCCCCGCCACCCGCGCGGCGGTCATCACCCCTTCGGCCAGCTTGTCGGCCAAAAGGATCACCTCGCCGACCATGGCCGTCGAATGCTCGGCCACCATGTCCACGCGGTAGGCGCCATAGGCCAAAGCAGGGCCAAAGGACACTGCCCGGTTTTGCGGGATGGTCCAGGGCGTCGTGGTCCAGATCACCACCGTCGCGCCTTCAAGCGCGCCGCCCAACGGCTTGAACCTTACCCAAACCATGTGACTGGTGTGGTCGTGATACTCCACCTCCGCTTCCGCGAGGGCGGTTTTCTCGACCGGCGACCACATCACCGGTTTGGACCCTTGATACAGGCTGCCGTTCATTACGAACTTCATGAACTCTTCGGCGATCACCGCTTCGGAGTGGTAATCCATCGTCTTATAGGGGTCCGCCCAGTTGCCCGTGACGCCCAGCCGCTTGAATTCTTCGCGCTGAATGTCGATCCAGCCGTCGGCAAAGCGGCGGCATTCCTGGCGGAAATCGATGATATCCACGTCGTCCTTATTCAGCCCCTTCGCACGGTACTGCTCTTCGATCTTCCATTCGATCGGCAGCCCGTGGCAATCCCAGCCCGGCACATAGCGGGCGTTTTTGCCCATCATCTGCTGGCTGCGCACCACCATATCCTTCAGGATTTTGTTCAGCGCATGGCCGATATGCAGGTGCGCGTTGGCATAGGGCGGCCCATCGTGCAGGGTGAAATCGTCACGCGGCGCGCCGTTCGGGGCGGTCTTGGCGCCCAATTGATCATAGACGCCGATCCGCTCCCAACGGGCCAACCAATCGGGCTCACGCTGGGGCAGGCCCGCGCGCATGGGAAAGTCTGTCTCGGGCAAAAATACGGTGTCGCGATAGTCGGGTGTGGGTGTGTCGGCGCACATCGGATGCGGTCCTTGCCTGTCAGTCAAAGGGAAAGTCTTCACGGCGGCGCGGGGCAAATCCCATGCGCCTTTACCCGGCGCCGATCAGGACGCCGGGCGGATAATTCGCGTTATGATCGCCAAAATCCACATCTTGCCGCCTTATAGCCGCGTGTTTGGCCAAGGTCAAAGGGGCTGGAAACCTGATTGCGGATAAAGCTATGGTATTTGCATGGATATTGCGGTGATCGGGGCGGGGATTGGCGGGTTGGCGGCGGCGTCGCTGCTGGCCGATCAGGGGCATGGCGTGACGGTGATCGAGCGGTTTGATGTGCCGCGTCCCATCGGGTCGGGTCTGGTGATCCAGCCGGTCGGGATGGCGGTGCTGGAGCGGATCGGCGTTGGGGCGGCGGCGCGCGGGCTTGGCGCGCCGATCACCGCGATGCTGGGTCATGCGGGGGGCCGCGCGGTTCTGGACGTGCAATACCGCAAGGGGGCGCCCGGCCTTGGCATTCACCGGGGCGCGTTGTTTGCCGCGCTGTGGGAAGGCGCCCGTGCCCGCGATATCGCCTTTGTCACCGGATCGCAGGTCAGCGCCGCCCCCTTGAACGGCGCACGGCGCAGGGTTGAAACTGGCACGCAAACCCTCGGCCCCTTTGATCTGGTCATCGACGCCTCGGGCGCAGGGTCGGCCCTGTCGCCGCTGATCGCCCGCCCGGTCGGCTTTGGCGCGATCTGGGGGCATGTGCCGTGGCCAGATGGCTCACCTTTGCCGCAAGACCGCCTGACGCAGCGCTATTTTCGGGCGGAGCGGATGGCGGGGGTGCTGCCGGTCGGCTGCTTGCCGGGATCGGACAGGCCGCTTGCCGCCGTGTTCTGGTCCCTGCCCGCGGATCAGTTAAGCCTATGGCCTCAAACAGATTTTGGCGCATGGCGCAGTGCGGCCGCCGAATTCTGGCCCGACTTTGCCCCCTTCATCGCGGCCCTGAAAGACGCGGGCGCCATGACCACCGCGCGCTATACCCATGGCACGCTTGCGCGACCCTATGCCCCCGCGCTCGCGTTTATCGGCGATGCAGCCCACCGCGCCAGCCCGCAGCTTGGCCAAGGGGCGAATATGGCTTTGCTGGATGCCATGGCGCTTTGCTTTGCCCTCAGCGGCCCCGACCCTTTGCCCGCCTATGCCAGAATGCGCCGCTGGCATGTGCGCAGCTATCAAACCATGAGCCGCCTTTTGACCCCGATGTACCAGTCGCGCAGCCGTCTTTTGCCGCCGATCCGCGATCATCTCATGGCCCCTTTGGGCCGCCTGCCCCCGGTGCGCACCGCGTTGACGCGGCTGGTGTCGGGTGATCTTCTGCCGCCCCTCGCCGGGCAGATTTTTCCGTGATAACCTGCCGACAAACAAAGGCTTAACCCGATGCAAGACCCTTCGATCAACGTGCTTGGCACACAGCTGCAAACCTGTTCCACCGCGCCCAAAACTGGATTTTTCCGCAACGGTTGCTGCGATACCGGCCCCGATGACCGCGGCCTGCATACGGTTTGCGCGGTGATGACGGCAGAGTTTCTGGCGCTGTCGAAATACCTTGGAAACGATCTGTCCACGCCGCGCCCGGAATACGGCTTTGCGGGCCTGAAACCGGGGGACAAATGGTGCCTTTGCGCCACGCGCTTTTTGCAAGCCCATGACGAAGGCGCGGCGCCTCTGGTCAATATCACCGCAACGCATCTGCGCACGCTGGATGTCGTGCCGCTTGAAATCCTTCAGCTTTACGCGTCTGAAGGCGCCGCTGGTGCCGACTGAAGCCCCGCCAAGGCCGTGTCATCGCGCATCAGATCTTCGATAAAGACCGACAAAAGCTGGGATCGCCCCGACACCCCGGCTTTGCGATAGATTGCATTGGTTTGCGCCTTGACCGTCCCTTCGGAGGTTGCGCGCAGACCCGAAATTTCCTGCGTTGACAGGCCCTTGACCGCGAACAGCGCCACATCGCGCTCTGCCGGGGTAAGCTGCCATTCGGTGAATTTTTCCTGCAACAGCGCGCCAAACGCGGTGGAGGCGCGGCGCAGCCCTTCATGCGCAGAATTGCGTTCCTTGATCGCACGGCGCAGCGCAAGGCCGCCCAGAACAAGCCCGGTGATCAGACCGAACGAGGCGAAAATTTCAAGATATTCGCGCATTTGCCATGAGACGGGGGCAAACGCGATTGACAGGCTGGACGATAAGATGTCGGAAACGAAAAAAAAGGCGCTGAACGCCTGAAGAATGAAAATCGCGGCCAGTGCAACGGTTGATCGCATCAGCCGCCCTTGCCGCAGGCAGGGTCAACCTTACCGGTAAAAGTCATTATTGCCCCGTTTCCAATTAATCGTCCCGATCGTCGCGCTTGTCGTCTTCTTTGTCATCGCCGCGGTCCGAGCCGGAATTGTCATCGCCGCTGCCTGAACCGGAATTGTCATCGCCGCCGTCCGAACCGGAATTGTCATCGCCGCCCTGATCCGAACCAGAGCCGGAATTGCCGTTATTGACCGGCGCATTGACAATCCTGGGGCCAATCTGATTGCCCGCGGCGTCAAACCAGATGTCGCGCAGAATTTCGCCGGTCCTTGGGTTCAAGATGATCTCTCTGTGCCCGGCAGCTGCGGCGGCCACGATCCGGATCCGGCCCAAAAGCGTCGTCTCGACCTGAATATTGCTGAACCCCTGATCGGCCAATTGCTGCACAATCTGCTCGGCAAAAGTCTGCGCCCGCGCCATCGGCGCCGCTGCAAGAGCGACCCCAAGGGACAAGAAGAAGTGGCGGCGGTTCATGATCGTCTCTCTTTTCGCGCTGGTCCGCATCTTGCGGCCAAATCGAGGGACCGGCAAGACCGGACCCTCGTTATTTCTGATCAGATGCCAAGGCAGCGGATTTGCCTGACCCGGCGTGACTTGACCCTTAGTTGTCGTCGTCCGAGCCGCCTTTGCCCGAGCCGCCGTGGTCGTCGTCGCCGTGGTCGCCATCGTCGTCGGAACCATTGTCGCCGCCGCTCGCACCATCATCGTCCGATCCGTTGTCGTCACCGTTGTCACCATCGTCGTCCGATCCATTGTCGTCGCCGCTGTCGCCATCGTCGTCCGAACCATTGTCGTCGCCGCTCGCACCATCGTCGTCCGAACCGTTGTCGCCGCCGCTCGCACCATCATCGTCCGAACCGTTGTCGCCGCCGTTGTCGCCGCCGTTGTCGCCATCGTCATCGCCGCTGTCGCCATTGTCGTCGCCGTTGTCCGATCCGTTGTCGTCGCCGCTCGCACCATCGTCGTCCGAGCCATCGTCGTCCGAACCATTGTCGCCATCGTCATCGCCGCTGTCACCATTGTCGTCGCCGCTGTCACCATTTTCGCCATCGTCGTCCGTGCCGCTGTCGTCCGTGCCGTTATCGTCCGTGCCATCAGTGCCGTCGGCAGCATCTGTGAAGTCTTCGGTGCTGGTGCCGATTTCGACGCCCGCAACGGCGCCGTCGTCGGCAGAAACGGTCGATGTTTCCTGCGACAGGATCACACCGGATTCGGTGTCATAGATCACTTCGGTCTTGACCGTGCCATTGATGGCTTCAACCTTGATCTGGGTCGGGCCCTGGCTGACTTCGATCGTGGTATAGCCCTCGGCCTGATAGGCGCTGACCACGCCGTCAACGGTGATCGACGCCATGGCAGCGCTGCCTGTAAAGGCCATCGCAAATGCCAACATGGCGGTCTTGCGGGTGCTGACAAAGTGACGCTGGAAATTACGGATCTGGGTTTTCATTTTCATGTCCTTTGAGGGGGGCCACATGGGCCGTCTGATAAGGTTCAAAAAGCCCGGTCGGGCAAGCGGTGTCACTCGGCCCCTGCCAGTCCCTTTGGGGGAAGGTCTGGTGGTGCCTTGAAATGACAGTCCCCAAGGCGGGGCAGGAATGAAATTGATCTGAGGTTTAAATCGGGGGCATTGAACCGGGGGTATAGGGATCGATGCGGCTTTGAGCCCGCAGTTTAGGGCCAAAGTTCTGAAATCAGCGCCAATCGGCCCGTCAGTTTGAGATTATCCCCGCTGCCGGAAACACTTTTGCAGCCTGAAACCTGCCACAATCCGGCCCCGTTCCAGCGCCTACACCCCCGGTTTATGCGTAGGGCCGATCCATGCGCCCTAAACGGTCACCAGCGCAAAGCATGCGCCCCGGATTAACCCGCCAATCGCTGCGATTCGGCCTTGGTCGCGACAGTTTGAGTGCCGCCCATCATGTCTTCGATGAACAAAGACAGCAGTTGCGGGCGGCCCGAGACATCCGCTTTGCGGTAAATCGCGGCGGTCTGGGCTTTGACCGTGCCTTCGGATGTCTCACGCAGCCGGGCGATATCTTGCACATTCATGCCCTTGATCGCGAACATGGCCACATCACGCTCGGCTGCGGTCAGGCCCCATTCATCGAACCGCGTGTTCAGCAGATCGATAAAAGCGCCCGACGCCCGGTCCAGCCGCGCCTGCGCCACCTTGAGATCCGCAAAGTTCCGCCACACCAACATCGCGCCGAACACCAGCCCCAAAAGAAGGCCGACCAGCGCGCCCATTTCCATCAACTCCCGGGTGCTCCATGACAGAGGCACGGGGTAAATTCCGACAATCGACAGCACGATATCGGCCACAAAGACCAGCGCGCAAATCGCCTGAACCATCAGCAGGATCACAAAGGCGCGGGCGCGGCTCATGGTGCGGACCATAGCAGATCACAACCGAAAGGCATCAAGATCAATTGCCCGGCGCTGGCAAAATCAGCAAAGGTTCCCCGGGCGCCACGACGACCGACGACATCGCGGAATCGGACGCCTCCACCGGACCGGGTGCTTTCACCCCTGCCGCGGCCGCCAGCGCGGCCGTGCCCGCCTTGTCGCCCGATGCGCCAGGGCCGTCGACCGTGGCGACCAGCATAACGCTGTAGTCGCGCAAAATCTCTCCGGTTCCGGGATTGAACACGATCTCACGGCGCATCTGGCCGTCTTCCAGAACCATCCAGATCCGGCCAAGCCAAGTCCGGTCCCGTACGATCAGATGAAAACCCTGCGCTTCAAGACTTTGAACAATCTGCTCTTCGGGCGTTTGGCCAAAAGCCGGCAGCGCCAACCCGGCCACAAAAGCCAATGCCACCATCATCTTTTTCATCAGCGCTTCCCCCCAAGCGCCCGGCCAAAACGGCCAGACAGATTTAGATATTCGTTTCGGGGCCACCCGGCAGGAGCAGCCCCGAAACCCCGTCTGGATCACTCAGACTTGGATTTACCGTTAAGCGCGGCGCAAAGCCAGACCAGTTCCTGCGCCGGGGCAGCGCAAAGATCCGGTCCGCGCTGCATCACCGATAATTGTGATCCAGACGAAAGGTGGTCGCCGCGGATAACCTCTGGGCTTGCGCCTGGAAATTCACCGCCAGCGGTATTGTAATAAATCACCGGATCACCCGGATCCAGTTCCAGCGGGTCGCCGTCCGCCATGCAGGCATCACCGTCGCAATCGACCGGATCAATCAGGACCTCGCCGTCGTCATCGCCAACATCCTCATCTTCCACATAGATATCGCCGTCGTCGCCGTCTGTTCCGGCATCAACGTCGCCATAATCACCGTCGCCCATGCAGTCGATGCAGATCTGGTCAATGACGATCACCCCGCCATCACCGAACACCCCGTCATCACTGGCGATCTCGACGTCCGTGCCGTCAGCGCCGTCGCCCGCATCCTGCGCAAAGGCAGCACCGGAAATCATCAGCGCCGCCACCAGTGACAGCCCTGCCAATCCCAAGCCTTTTTGTGTATTCTTGACGTACATCGCTCACGCACTCCTTGATCTCATTGCCGTTCGGCCGCCAAATCAGATCGCCCGATTCGGCCCCGACATAGGCCATGATCCGTCAAAGCGAATTTGGGCTACATTCGTCAAAGGTTTGCGCGTTGGGAATTACACAAAGGTTGATGCGCCTAAACCTTCGTTTATTTATGAGTTATGAATGGGTTACCGGCGGCCAATAAGACAGCGTTGCGGATAATCCCGCCGCCGCCGCCCGTTTCAGACCTTGCGGCAAAGCAAATCGTGCGAAAGCCTCCGGCAGGTTGGCGTTGCCAAAGCGGGCGGCGAAGGCAGGTCTGTAAAATCAGCGGCGTATAGCGCAAGCCGGCTGTGCCAAGGGGAACGAGCTGGGCGGGCAAAACTGGCGATTGTGGGCCCTTCTGACTTCAAGGGCCGTCAGGAGGGCCGGTGGCGGCACCGCACGGCAATCAGCGGATCAGAACGCCGAAGCCCGCTTTTGCGACCAGATCGGCGATGGTGCAACCGAGCTGGAACGCAGTCAAAGCGCAAGCGCCTTCGATCCCGACTGCACCAGCAAAACGCACCGCCGGATGGAAATACCACGACAAAACAGTCACCCAGATTGCAGCTTTAACATGCGCGCAGGCGTTCGGGTTACGGTGCGGCAGACCGGCTGGAACCGACGAACAACGCCAAGGGTCCGCAAGACCGGGATCATCCCAAGCCCGTCCCACAGCCAACGCCCGGGTCGCCCAACCCAACCCGACCAGCAGCTGCGGCAGGGTCTGGAACCAGTCATCGCAGCAACAGGCGCCCTAAAAGCCGAATGCGCGCAGTGGCGGCGCCATCATCGCGGCAAATGTGACCGAGATCGCGTTTTAGATCAGGTCATACTGACCGATCAAGACAGGCTCCACGGACCTTGCCTTCTGCGTCCGCGTGCCAAGGTTCGAATGGACGCCGGGTTTCCCAAAGGCACCTTGACACGCTGCCCGGCCCTTTCGGGTGCCCGAAGCTGCAAGGCGCGCCGCTGCACGTCCCGATTTCTCTGACGGATTTTCTTGATCTTTCAGATTGTTATACGAGCCTGCTGATCAAGAATGACCCGCCGGTCGCGAGGGACGATGGCGTTTTTCGCAATGGGTTGCGCGTGCCCCTTGGAAGGCCGGGCGCGCGGGGATGCCAAGCGCAAGGCGCGCGCCGTCTCTTTGATCTTCGCAAAATTGCGAAGTCAGATCTTCATGTCAAAGCCCAGATGTTTGGCGACGGTAAAGATATCCTTATCCCCCCGCCCGCACATGTTCATCACGATGATATGGTCACTCGGAAGCCCCGGCGCGATCTTCATCACATGGGCCAGCGCGTGGCTCGGCTCCAGCGCCGGAATGATCCCTTCAAGCTGGCACGACAGCTGAAACGCTTCCAGCGCCTCGGCATCGGTGATCGAGACATAGTTCGCCCGCCCCATGTCATGCAGCCAGGAATGCTCTGGCCCGATGCCCGGATAATCAAGGCCCGCCGAAATGCTGAACCCTTCCAGAATTTGACCGTCTGGGTCTTGCAAAAGATAGGTCCGGTTGCCGTGCAGAACGCCGGGGCGCCCGCCGGTCAGGCTGGCACAGTGCTGCATCCGCGCGTCCACGCCCTTGCCGCCCGCCTCGACCCCGATGATATTCACCGTCGGATCGTCAAGGAACGGATAAAACAGCCCCATGGCGTTTGACCCGCCGCCGATCGCCGCAATCACGGTGTCGGGCAAACGGCCTGCGCCTTCTTGCTCGGCCAATTGCCAGCGCACTTCGCGGCCGATGATGCTTTGGAAATCGCGCACCATGGCAGGATAGGGATGCGGACCCGCCACCGTGCCGATGCAATAAAATGTGTCGCGCACATTGGTCACCCAGTCGCGCAGCGCATCGTTCATCGCATCTTTCAGCGTGCCGCGACCAGAGGTGACGGGAATAACCTCGGCCCCCAAAAGCTTCATCCGAAACACATTGGGCGCTTGGCGTTCCACATCATGCGCGCCCATATAGACCACACATTTCAGCCCGAACTTGGCGCAAACCGTGGCCGTCGCCACACCGTGCTGGCCCGCGCCTGTCTCGGCGATGATCCGGGTCTTGCCCATGCGCCGCGCCAGAATGATCTGCCCCAGCACATTGTTGATCTTATGCGCGCCGGTGTGGTTCAACTCGTCGCGCTTCATGTAAATCTTCGCGCCGCCCAGATGCCTGGTCAGCCGCTCGGCATAATACAACGGGCTTGGCCGCCCGACGTAATGTTTCCAAAGCCACTCCATCTCGGCCCAGAAGGCCGGGTCGGTCTTGGCAAATTCATACCGCGCTTCCAGATCAAGGATCAACGGCATCAGCGTTTCGGACACGAACCGCCCGCCGAACTGGCCAAAGCGGCCCTGTTCGTCCGGCCCCGTCATGAAGGAATTCAACCCGTCCTCGGCCATCGCCCGCTCCTCAACCATCTTCGTCCCAGATGTAGCGCCCCCCTCCCCAAGGGAAAAGCCCTGTCGCCTTCAAAGTAGCACAAATATTCCTCGGCGGCTGAGCTTGGCGGCAATCGCCACCAAGCTGAGGGGGGCGCCCCCCCCCAATTCTTGGCCCTAAAGCCCCGCCGCCATCGCCCGCAGCATCGCGACAGAGCCGTCATAAACCCCGTCATCTTCAAACCCGGTGTCGGCCGAGTTTATCGCGATCACGACCCCCAAACCGGGGTTGATGTAAATCCACTGCCCATAAATCCCCTGCGCCATCACCTCGCCCGGCGCGGGACTGTCAGGGATCCACCACTGGAACCCATAATCCGAGCCGTCTTTGGCCTGTGGGCTGGTCATCGATTGCACCCATGCCTGCGGCACCACCTGCACGCCCTGCCATTGCCCGCCTTGCAGGACCATCTGGCCAAGGCGCGCGTAATCGCGCGTGCGCAGGTTCAGCCCGCCCAGAACAAAGCTGACCCCGTCCCCGTCGCTCAGGTAATAGGGGTCCGCTTCCAGCCCCAAAGGCGCAAGGATACGGCTGTTCATCAGCTCCGGTATATCCTTGCCCGTCGCCCCCCGGATCACCATCCCGATCACATGCGTGTCGATCGAGACATAGTGCCAGCGGCTGCCCGGCTCTGCCTCCCGCGTCTTCAGCCCGGCTGCAAAGCCGTCCATCGACCCGCCCAGCGCCAGAACCCGGCCCATCTTGTTGATATCACTGTTGAAATCCAGATAGTCCTCGTTGAACGCCACGCCTGACGACATCGTCATCACATCGCGGATCGTGGCGCCGTCATAGGCGGAACCCTTCAGCAGCGGCGCATATTTGACCACTTGCTCGTCCAGCCCCGGCATCTCTCCCTCGGCGTCCAAGACCCCCCAGAGGCTGGCCAAAAAGCTTTTGGCCATCGACCAGCTGATGCGGCGGTCTTCCGGCGCTGTGCCCAGAAAATAGCGGTCCTGCACCAATTGACCGTTCTTCAGCATCACCAGCCCGGTGACCGAACGGTCAATGATCCATTGCTCGGCCTCCGCGCTTAGCACCGCCTGCGGCCCTTCGGGCAGGGGCGAGACGGGGCCGGTTCCGCGCGACAGCGGCACATGAAAGAACAAATCCTCCATATGGCTGAAATTTTGCACGATCTTGGCTGCGTCAAACAGGCTGTTGACCGCCAAAAGACGCGTGATTTCGTCGCGCTTCCACAGGCCAGCGGCCAGCGCCAGCAGCAGCAACACGCCCAGCCCCTTCAGTGCCCATCGTACAATCTTCATCCCATCCCCCCGGTTTGCCTTGACCCGATTGAACCGCGCCTTGGCCCGGTTTGGCAAGCCTGACCCGGCGTTACAAGGACTTCTTCATGCCGATATGCGAGGGCGCATAGCCCAGCGCCGCGTAAAATTGATGCGCCCGCGTGCGAGAATTGTCGGTGGTCAACTGGATCATCGTCGCCCCGGCCGCGCGCGCCCGCGCCTCGCATTCAGCCATCAAACGCGCCCCGATCCCCCGGCTGCGCAGCGCAGGCGCGATGCGCACCGCCTCGACCAGGGCGCGCCGCGCGCCGCCGCGCGACAAGCCGGACAGAATGGTCAGCTGGCAGCAGCCAATCACCAAACCCTCGTCCTCGGCCACGATCATTTGATGTGTTGGGTTGGCCGCAATCTCGTCAAACGCCGCCAGATAGACGGAAAGCTGCGCCCCTTCGCGCCCCGCCCCCAAAGGATCATCGGCCAAAAGGGCCACGATTTCGGCCACATCGCCGCGCCGCGCGTCTCGGAAAATCATCTTTCCCCCTAGCGCAGCTTTGGCGGCCCGCCCACCCCTTGTGGACCCGCCCGTACCGCCGCCATAAAACCCGCGATCAGCCCCGCATCCTTGACCCCCGGCGCGGTTTCCACGCCCGATGCGAGGTCCACCTGCCGTGCATTGGTCAGCCGGATCGCCTCGGCCACATTCGCCGCCGTCAGCCCCCCCGCCAGCATCCATGGCCGCAGCCAGCGCCGCTGCGCCACCAGCCGCCAGTCAAACGTCAACCCGTTGCCGCCCGGCAAAACCGCATCCCTTGGCGGTTTGGCGTCAATCATGATCTGGTCGGCCACGGTTGAGAAATCGAACAAAGGCGCCAGATCGCCCTCGTCGCGCACCCCGATCACCTTCATCACCGGCAGACCGTAGCGCGCCCGCACTTCGGCCACGCGGTCCGGGGTTTCGTGGCCATGCAGCTGCAACATATCCAAGGGCATCGCCTCGACGATGCCATCCAGCACCGCGTCGCTGGCATCAACCGTCAAAGCGACCTTGGCCAGTCCGACGGGCGCCGCCAGCGCCAGAAGGCGCGCCTGATCCAGCGTGACATAACGCGGCGAGGGCGCAAAAAAGTTCAGCCCGAAATAGGCCGCCCCGGCATCCGCCACCGCCTGCAAATCGGCCAGCGTTTTCAGCCCGCAAATCTTGACCCGTGTGTCGCTCATGGCTCAGGACTTCTTGACGTCAAGAAGCGCGAGGATCTCGTCCTTGGGGCTGGAAGTGCTGTCTTTCATCACCGCCAACTCGCGTTCCAGCTTGGCAACCGCGCGCGTCCCGCTGACGGCCGCGGCGCGGTGTTTGTGCTCGCGTGCCCATTCCCAGGCAAAGCCCAGAACAAGCCCGATCGCGATGCCGACAAAGACCACCAGAAACAGCGGCACTTGCAACTCGTAATTGCCGCCAAACAACAGCGCCAGGTCGTCCGGCAGCGCACGCAGCGCCACAGCGCCGCGATTGGCCAAGGCAAGGCTGACAAGCACAAGCGCCAAGGCCGCCAGAAACAGGTATCTCAGGTAACGGATCATCTATTGTGCCAATGCATCAGGACGCGGTGCCACATCATCGGCGCGAAGACCGCCCGCCGCAAGACCGCTTACTTGGTGTTCAGCCGGTCCCGCAACAATTTGCCGGTCTTGAAGAAGGGAACCTTCTTGTCATCGACCTTCACCGCCTCGCCCGTGCGCGGATTGCGCCCGACGCGCGCATCGCGGGCCTTGACGGAAAACGCGCCAAAGCCGCGCAATTCCACCCGGTCGCCCTTGGCAAGCGCTTCGATAATCTCTTCGAAGACGGTGTTCACAATACGCTCGACATGGCGCTGTGTCAGATGCGGATTGTCGTCCGCAATTTTCTGGATCAGTTCAGACCGGATCATTCAGCACATCCCCCTATGCGATCGCTCATGCCCTGTTTTTCGGGCCTTTAACGTCACAGACACTTTTGCTTAGGCGACTATAGGCAAGAAGTCTGCAAAAGCACAAATGATTTCAAGGGCTGAACCTTCGTCAAAAGACAAGGCCGCCCCCGAAGGAGCGGCCCATTTTCGATTTCCTCGGGCCCGGCGGGCCCAAAGGGCTTACTTTGTGCTTTTCAAAGCCGCGCCAAGGATGTCGCCCAGCGATGCGCCCGAATCGGACGAACCGTATTGCTCGACGGCTTCCTTCTCTTCGTGGAGCTGGCGCGCCTTGACCGAGAAGTTGGGCTTCTTCGAACGGTCGAAGCCGGTGACCATGGCGTCGATCTTCTGCCCCGCCTGGAAGCGGTCGGGGCGTTGCTCGTCGCGGTCGCGGCCCAGGTCGGACCGCTTGATGAAGCCGGTCGCGCCGTCTTCGCCGGCCTGGACTTCGAGCCCGCCATCGCGGACTTCGAGGACCGTGACCGTAACGACTTCGCCCTTGCGCAGACCGCTGCCGCCGCTGGCACCGCCGGTGCTGGCCGAAGCCGCGCCGACCGCCGGAGCGCCCTTTTCGAGCTGCTTCATGCCCAGGCTGATGCGTTCCTTCTCGACATCGACGTCGAGCACCACGGCCTTGACCGGCTCACCCTTGCGGTGAAGCGCCAGCGCGTCTTCGCCCGAGATGCCCCAGGCGATGTCCGACATGTGGACCATGCCGTCGACGTCGCCATCCAGCCCGATGAACAGGCCGAACTCGGTGGCGTTCTTGACTTCGCCTTCCACGATCGAACCGATCGGGTGCTTGTCGGCGAAATCGTCCCACGGATTCGAGATCGCCTGCTTGAGGCCGAGCGAGATGCGACGCTTGTCGCTGTCGACCTCGAGCACCATCACGTCGACTTCCTGCGAGGTCGAGACGATCTTGCCCGGATGCACGTTCTTCTTGGTCCAGCTCATTTCGGAAACGTGGACCAGGCCCTCGATCCCGGCTTCGAGCTCGACGAACGCGCCGTATTCGGTGATGTTGGTGACCACGCCCTTGAGCTTGGCGCCGACCGGATACTTGGCCGCGACGCCGTCCCACGGATCGCTCTCGAGCTGCTTCATGCCGAGCGAGATGCGCTGCGTTTCGGGGTTGATGCGGATGATCTGCACCTTGACCGTGTCACCGATGTTGATGACCTCGCTGGGGTGGTTGACCCGCTTGTAGCTCATGTCGGTGACGTGGAGCAGACCATCGATCCCGCCCAGGTCGACGAACGCGCCGTAATCGGTGATGTTCTTGACCACCCCGTCGATCACCTGGCCTTCGGCCAGCTTGTCGATCAGGCCCGAACGCTGTTCGGCGCGGGTTTCCTCGAGCACGGCGCGGCGCGAGACGACGATGTTGCCGCGGCGGCGGTCCATCTTGAGGATCTGGAACGGCTGGCGCTGGTCCATCAGCGGCTGCACATCGCGCACCGGGCGGATATCGACCTGGCTGCCCGGCAGGAACGCCACGGCGCCGTCGAGATCGACCGTGAAGCCACCCTTGACCTTGTTGAAGATGATCCCCTTCACCTTCTCGTTGTCGTTGAACTGCTTTTCGAGACGGGTCCAGCTCTCCTCGCGCTTGGCCTTG
>JANNBM010000038.1:0-2115 GCA_031385445.1 Paracoccaceae bacterium
GCCCCACGCAGCGCCGCCGCAGTCAATTCCTTCCGCGTGATCTCGATTGCCATTCGATCCTCCCTGCCATCGCCACAAGAGAATCAGAATCTGAACGCTCTGGGAATCCCCTCCGAGTCAGAAACAATGGCCGTTGGTATCAATGGGGGATTTGAAGAGTTTGTGCTGACGCCCGCAGCCAATGCCTTTGCCGTCCCAGACACGCTTTCCTGGGGCGAGGCTGCGATGGCCGAGCCTTTGTCCGTGGCAGTGCATGCAGCGCAGCGTGCTGGCAATCTTGCGGGCCAGTCCGTGCTGGTAACGGGCGGTGGTGCCATCGGGCAACTGGCGGCGCTGGTCACGCGGATGTTCGGGGCGGGCCGGGTGGTGGTGAGCGACACCCTTCCCGGCCCGCGCCAGTTTGCGCTCGACCGGGCGGCAGACGGCACCCTCAATGCACTATCCCCCGATTTCGCTACCGAAGCCGAAGCGCTGGCCCCAGGTGGATTTGATGTGGTGATCGAAGCGGCCGGCTCCGCCGCCGCCCTTGGCCAGGCGCTCACCGTGGTCCGCCGTGGCGGCACGATCGTGCAGGTCGGCACGTTGCCCGCCAGCGTCACCCTGCCGTTGAATCTGATCATGGCGCGCGAGTTGAACCTGCTCGGCTCGTTACGTTTCGCCAACGTGTTTTCGACCGCTGTTGCGTTGATGGCGTCAGCGCGGATCGACGTCAGACCGTTGATCACGTCAGTCTACCCGCTGGCGGAACTCGGCACCGCCATGCAGACCGCGATCAACGCCCCGGCGGGCATAAAGGTGCAGGTCGCGCCATGAAGCCCATTTCGCGAGTAGTTTACCTGGCGACACTCCGACTTGCCTAAAAGTCGTCAGGAAGAGTCGAATAACCGGTTCTGCCTCACTTCGTGCGCCGCGCCATTCTGGGCGGCATGGATCCGCAGGACGCTTATCTGAAACATGGGAAATTCTGATGCTGACCGATCCGCGCCTGATGCTGCTTTCCCCCGGTGACAGCGTTTATGTGCTGCGCGACCAGATTGCGGCGGGCGAGGCGGTGATGGTTGGCGGGGTGGCCGTGGCTTTTGCCCACCCTCTTGGATTGGGGCATAAAATCGCCCGGCCGCCGGTGGCGCTGGGCGAAAAGGTGATCAAATACGGCGCGCCGTTTGGCCGCGCCAGCCGGGCGATTGCGCCGGGCGACCATGTGCATCTGCACAATCTGGTGTCGGACTACACGCCCACCTATGCGCTGGAGCGGGGGGAATGATGCGGGGTTGGCTTCGGTCTGACGGGCGCAAAGGCATCCGCAATGTGGTGGCGGTGGCACATCTTGTGGAATGCGCGCATCACGTCGCGCGCGAAGTGGTCGACGTTGACCGCGAGAACGCCCATATAGTCGGGTTTCCCGGCTGCTTTCCCAACCCCTATGCGCAAAAAATGATGGAGCGGCTTTGCACCCATCCCAACGTGGGCGCTGTGCTGCTGGTCAGTCTGGGCTGCGAAAGTTTCAACCGGCATCAGGTGGAACGCGTGGTCACGGCCACCGGCCGGCCGGTCAAGGTGCTGGTGATCCAGAGCACCGGCGGCACCAGATCCAGCATTGCCGAAGGGCGGGCTTGGGTGGCGGCACAGGTGGCGGTACTGGCCGCCGCACCAACCGTGCCGATGCAGGTGCCGGAACTGATCGTGGGCACAGTGTGCGGCGGATCGGACGGCACATCCGGCATCACCGGCAACCCGGCGGCGGGCATCGCGTTTGACAAGCTGGTGGCGGCGGGGGCGGCCTGCATCTTTGAGGAAACCGGCGAATTGATCGGCTGCGAAGCCATCATGGAGACCCGCGCCGCCACCCCTGCGCTGGCCTATGAAAAGCGCGCATCGGTTGAAAAGGCGGCGCGCTATTTTGCAACCTTGGGCTACGGCAGTTTTGCAAGCGGCAATGCCGATGGCGGCTTGACCACAATCGAGGAAAAATCGCTAGTGGATTGATTCCAACAATTGGAACCCCCGATTTCTGGCGGCGATGATTTCGTCTGGGTTGGCGCGCCATTTGAAGGGTTTGGCTTCGCCTTCGTTGTGCAGTTCGATGAAGCGGTCGATTGCGGTTTTCAGGTCGTT
>JANNBM010000044.1:0-8277 GCA_031385445.1 Paracoccaceae bacterium
GCCAGCATCAGCTCGGTCTCGATGGTTTCCGCATCCGCCACCGGGTCGATGCGGCCCTCGACATGGGTGATGTCGCCATCCTCGAAACAGCGCAGCACATGCGCCACCGCGTCACATTCCCGAATGTTTGCAAGGAACTGGTTGCCCAGCCCCTCGCCCTTCGACGCCCCCCGCACCAGCCCCGCGATATCGACAAAGGTCATCCGCGTGGGGATGATCTGCCTGGACTGCGCGATGGCCGCCAGACGCTCCAGCCGCGCATCGGGCACCGCCACTTCGCCCACGTTCGGCTCGATGGTGCAGAACGGAAAATTCGCGGCCTGCGCCGCTGCGGTCCGGGTCAAAGCATTGAAAAGGGTTGACTTTCCGACATTCGGAAGCCCCACGATGCCCATCCTGAAACCCATGTCCGTCCCTTTCCACTTGCCGTCCCCGGCTTCTAGGCGGCAAGGGCGGCAGGATCAAGCGGGGCCCTTTGATTGCCCGCTGGAAATGCGGGCACGGCACCGCTAGGCTGTCAGCGGTAACCTCTACCCCCCCCGGGAGAACCGTCGATGCGCCTTGCCCTTGCCCTTTCGCTTGTCCTTGCCGCGCCGGCAATGGCCGCCCCCTGCGGCGGTGACTTCAGCAACTTCATCGCCGCGATGAAGTCCGAGGCCACCCGCGTGGGCCTGTCGGCGGACGAGGCTGACCGGTTCTTCGCCTCGGCAAGGCAGGACAGCAGGGTCATCAAGGCGGACCGGTCGCAAGGCGTTTTCCGCAAGAGTTTCAGCGAGTTCTCGGGTTCGCTCATCTCCAGGGGGCGGATCCAGAACGGTGTTGCGAACCGCAAGAAATACGCGAAAACCTTTGCCCGCGCACAATCCGAATTCGGCGTCTCGCCGGGGATCCTGCTGGCTTTCTGGGCCTTCGAGACCGATTTCGGCGCGGTGCAGGGCGATTTCAACACGATGAATGCCCTCGTCACCCTTGGCCACGACTGCCGCCGCCCCGACCTGTTCCAGCCGCAGATCCTTGCCGCCGCCCAGTTGTGGCAGCGCGGCATGTTCGATCCGGCCAAGACCACCGGGGCCTGGGCCGGCGAAATCGGCATGGTGCAGATGCTGCCGGGCGACATTCTGGAACGCGGCGTCGATGGCGACGGCGATGGCAAGGTCACGCTGAAAACCAGTGCGCCCGATGCCCTGCTGTCGGGCGCGCATCTGTTGCAGAACCACGGCTGGCGGGCGGGCGAACCCTGGCTGACCGAAGTGGTGATGCCCGAAGGTTTCGACTGGTCGCAGACCGGCCTCGACACCCAGAGGTCGGGGTCGGAATGGGCGCGCATGGGGGTTCGCCCACGCGACGGGGCGCTGCCGGGCGGCCTGAAGGGGTCGATCCTTTTGCCCGAGGGGCGCAACGGGCCGGCCTTTGTCGCCTGGCCGAACTACAAGGTGCTGTTCAACTGGAACAAAAGCTTTGTCTACGTCACCACCGCCGCCTATTTCGCGACGCGGCTGGAGGGGGCTGCGGTCTATCTCAAGGGCAACCCGGACCCGCAACTGTCCGGTGACCAGATGAAATCCCTGCAGAAAAAGCTGACGGCGCGGGGCTATGACGTGGGCCGCATCGACGGCATCCTTGGTGCCGCCACCCGCACCGCAGTGCAAAAGGAACAGGTGCGTCTGGGCCAGCCCGCCGACGCCTGGCCCACCCGGGCACTGCTGGACGCGCTTTGAGCGGTTGGGGCCTGTGCACCACGCTGAAGGCGCCCGCCGATCAGGTCATGGCCTTTGTCGCCCATCACCTGAGCCTGGGTTGCGCCCGCATGTGGCTGTTTTTCGACGACCCGGACGATCCGGCAGCGGCATCCGTGGCGCATCTGCCGCGCGTGACCGTCACCCGCTGCGATGATGCCCATTGGCGGCGCGTCAAGGCCCGGCGGCCCGAGCGGCACCAGAACCGGCAGAGCCGGAACATCCAGTCGGTCTATGCCCAGGCGGATCTGCCTTGGATCGGGCATATCGACGTCGACGAATTCCTGTGGCCCGCCAAGGACATCGGCGACATTCTGGCCGCCGTGCGCGACCGTGCGATGCTGCAGATGGCCCCGTGGGAGGCGCTGCACGACCCGGCCCTGCCCGATGACGTCTTCACCGCCAACCGGTTCCGCAAGGCGCTGTCGGGCGACCGCGATGCGGCGCTGCGCACCCGTGTCTTCGGCCCCCATGCCCCCCTGCTGCCGAAAGGTGTGCTCAGCCACTCTGTCGGCAAGTGTTTCTTCCGCACCGGGATCGGCGGGCTGCAACCCCGCCTGCACGGTGCCTTCATGGACGGCCAGCGGTTGCCCGGCGGGCCGTTCACTCCGGATGTAGCACTGCTGCATTTCCATGCCGAGGATCCGGTCCGCTGGCTCGACCGGCTGCAGTTCCGCCTGACCCGCGGCGCGTACCAGTCCAATCCGGCCCTTGCCGACTGGCTGCTGGCGGCGGACGACGCCGCCATCCGCGCCTTCTATGCGCAGGTCCAGACGGTCTCGGCCGCCACGCTTGACACGCTGCGCGCGGGCCGTGCACTGATCGAGGCCGATCTGGGCCTGCGTGCCCGCGTGCGCGCGCTGTTTCCCGACCATACACACATGATTTCAGGGGGTTGATCCCATGTCCGACACGCTGATCGCGCCAGTCACCACCGCCGAGTTGATGGCCGCCCTGCCGCATGTCCTGTCCGCCCCCCGCGATGCCGGGCCAGTGACCGGCCTGTGCCTGCGCCCGACACCCAACCAGCGCAGCTACCCTGCCCGCATCAGCATGACCCGCGCGGCGGCGATCCCCGGCGAACGCTGGCTGACCCTGCCCTGGCTGCGGCTGCCCGACGGCTCGCCCGATCCGGCGATCCAGATATCCATCCTGCCCGCCCGCGTGCTGGACCTGGTCTGGCGCGACCGCGACGGCACACCGCATCCCGGCGATCCGATCGTGGCCGATCTGGACATGACCGAGGCGAACCTGCCCGAAGGCACGCTGCTGCAGGCGGGCACGGCGGTGCTGCGCGTGTCGTCGGTATGGAACGACGGCTGCGTCAAGTGGAAGGCGCGCTACGGGGCCGCCGCCAAGGACTGGATCGTGGCCCCGGGGCACCGCGCGTTGCGGCTGCGCGGGGTGCTGTGTTCGGTCGAAACGGACGGCGAGTTGCGGATGGGCGAGATAATCCGGGTGCTGCGTTAACCACGCGAGTGCTTTACTTTTTCGCAACGAATGCCTAGCATTATGGATATGCGGTAGACATGATCGTTCAGTTCCAACCTCTGAACAACGGCCCGGCGGCGTGTCAGCACCGCCGGGTTTTGTCATTCACGGGGTCAGCCCCCGATCCAGAGACGGATGATGGCCACAGCAAGCATCGCTGCAGCGATGATCACCATCCATTTGCGGTATCTATTGTCATCCAGTTTTCTCACCTCCAATCGCAGCGAAGGTTCGCTACAGGAGGCAAGGTAACCGGGCAGGCGTTAACGAATTGCATAAAGGTTGAGGCGTCTCACGCCACCAGCGCCTCGGCCCGGCTCAGGTCCACTGACACCAGCTGGCTCACGCCCTGTTCGGCCATCGTGACGCCGAACAATCGGTCCATCCGTGCCATCGTCACGGCGTGGTGGGTGATGACCAGGAACACGTCTCGGTCCGCCGCGTCATCTCGTCCAGCAAATCGCAGAACCGCGTCACGTTGGCGTCGTCCAGCGGTGCGTCCACCTCGTCCAGCACGCAGATCGGTGCCGGGTTCGCCAGAAACACCGCGAAGATCAGCGCCATGGCGGTCAGTGTCTGCTCGCCGCCCGACAGCAGCGACAGGGTGGACAGGCGCTTGCCGGGCGGTTGGCACATAATCTCCAGCCCCGCCTCCAGCGGGTCATCGGATTCCACCAGCACCAACTTGGCCTCGCCGCCGCCGAACAGATGGGTAAAGAGCGCGGTAAAATTGGTGTTGACCTGTTCAAACGCGGTCAAAAGCCGCTCGCGGCCTTCCTTGTTCAGCCCGGCAATCCCGCCGCGCAGCTTGCGGATCGCTTCTTCAAGGTCCAGCTTTTCTGCGACGAGGGTATCGTATTCATCCGAAACGGTTTTCATATCCTCTTCGGCGCGCAGGTTGACCGCCCCCAGCGCCTCGCGCTGACGTTTCAGGCGCTGCACGTCGGTATCCAGCGTTTCAACGTCTGGCATGCGGTCGGGATCGAGTTTGAGCGTGTCCAGCAGGGTTTCAGGATCGGCAGAAGTTTCCTCGAAAATCCGCTCGCGGGCGGCGGTCACGGCGGTGCGGGCGGCTTCGGTCAGCGCCTCTGCGCGGGCGCGCTGTTCGCGAGCTTCTGATGCGGCGCGTTCGGCGTCACGCTCTGCGTCGGCGGCGCTGCGCAGGGCGGTTTCGGCAGAATGGACGGCCTCGCTTGCGGCCCGGCGGCGGGTTTCGGCGATGCCGATTTCATCGGCCAGAGTCTCGCGCTTTTCGGCGATCTCTTCGGGGGCGGCCATCGCATCCGCCAACTCTTCTTCGGTTTCAATCCGGCGCGCGGCCAGTTCCGACAGCCGCTTTTCCGCCGTCTCAAGCCTGTGCTTCCAGCCGGAAAGCTCTTTGATCGCCTCTTGCTTTCGCCGCAAACGGGCCTCGCCCTCGCGGCGGATTTCATCATGCGCAGAGCGGCGGGACAGCATGGCGATACGTGCGGCTTCGACCAGCACGCGCGCGGTTTCCAGCGCAGATTTCTGCGTGTCCAGTTCCGGCAAATCTTCGACGGCGGCCGCTGCGGATTGGGCGCGTTCCAGCGCGTCTTCCTGTTCCTCTTCGTACCGCGAAAGTGCCTCTCGGGCCGCCTCAAGCCGACCATCCGCCAAAGACCGGTCCGCCTCGGCGCGGGCCGCAGCACGGGCGGCCTCTGTGGCGCGCAGGTCGGCGGCGCGGCGGGCGTCGCGGGCACGCTGATCGGCGCCCGCCAGATCGCTCATCAGGCTTTGCAGGCGCTCGTGGGCCTGAATGGTGCCTTGCGCGCGGGCCTCCGCCTCGGACAACTCGCCCTTCAACCGCGACAGCCGGTTCAACTGCACAAGACGCTGGGCGGCGGCGGAGGGCGCATCATCGGCGCCCGACCGGTATCCATCCCACCGCCAAAGATCGCCCTCGGCCGACACAAGCCGCTGCCCCGGTTGCAGCGATTCCTGCAAGGTGGGGCCAAGCGCGGCATCGACAAGGCCGGTTTGCCCCAGCCGCCGGGCAAGAACTGCGGGGGCCTTGACCACGTCAGACAGCGGACGAACCCCGCGCGGCAAGGGGTGATTGGCGTTATAGGGCGGCAAGGCCACCCAGCCAGAGGGGCGATTGGCCGCGATTTCCGGCGCGCGCAGATCGTCGGTCAGCGCGGCACCCAAGGCCGCCTCGAAGCCCGGTTGCACCGACAGGCGGTCCAGCAGTTGGCTGCCCGCCGCCGCTTCGCGTTCCACAAGTTTGGTCAGCGCCGTCATTTCGGAGCGCAAGGCATGCGCCTCGCCCTCGGCGCTGCTGCGGGCGGCGCGGGCATCGGCCTCACGCGATTGGGCCTCGGCGCGGGCCTCTTCGGCGGCGACAAGGGCGGTTTCGGCGTCCAGGGCAAGGTCGGCGGCGGCAGTGGACAGATCATTGGCTTCGCCCAGCCGCTGCGCACCTTCGGCAAACTGCGTTTCGGCGTTTGCAACGGCGCTTTTGGCCATACCAAGCGCAGTTTCGCTGCGGTTCAGCGACATCTGGCTGTCCACAAGCATCCGCTGTGCCGACTGGTGGCGCGCGGACAGGCGGGCCATGTCCTCGGCCGCCTGCGACAGCGATTGCTCGTGCCCGGTCAGCGCCGCCGACGCCGCACGCGCGGTTTCTGCGGCGTCCGAAAGCTTGGCCTCCTGACCGTCCATGGCGCGGGCAAGCTGCGCAAGTTCCCAGTCCAGCCGCTCGATCACCTCGCCCGCATCGCGGTTCAAGCCGCCTTCGCGCTCTGCATCGCGGTCAAGTTCGGCCACGCGGGCGCGCAGGGTGTCGATGGTGGATTTGGCCCGGATTTCGTCGGCAGCCAGCTGATCGCGGGCAACGCTGAGGCGCTGAAGAAGGGCATTCGCAATCGCCTCTTCGTCGCGCAGCGGCGGCAAGGCGGTTTCAGCCTGCGCGCGCGCGCCCGACGCGGCCCGCGCGGCGATTTCCGCGCGCCCTGCATCCGTCAGGCACAGCCGCAAGATGCCGTCCGCCTCGGCCCGGGCAATCTCGGCTTCGCGCCAGCGCCGATAAAGCAGCATCCCCTCAGACCGGCGCAGCTCGTCGCCAATCTCGCGGTAGCGCGCGGCCTGTTTGGCCTGCCGGGTCAGCGTGGACAACTGCTGCGCCAGCGCCTCGATCACATCATCCACGCGGGTCAGGTTCTGCTCTGCCGCCTGCAAGCGCAACTCGGCCTCGTGGCGGCGCTGATACAAGCCCGAGATGCCAGCCGCCTCTTCCAGAATGCGCCGCCGGGCCTTGGGCTTGGCATTGATCAGTTCCGAAATCTGTCCCTGCCGCACCAAAGCCGGCGAATGAGAGCCGGTCGAGGCATCGGCAAACAGCATCTGCACATCGCGCGCGCGCACATCTTTGGTGTTCAGCCGATACGCCGACCCCGCATCGCGGGTGATCCGGCGCACAATTTCGATCTGATCGGCATCGTTGAACCCCTGCGGCGCAAGGCGTTCAGAGTTGTCCAGCACCAGCGCCACTTCGGCGAAATGCCGGGCACCGCGCGTGGCGGCGCCGTTAAAGATCACATCCTCCATCCCGCCGCCGCGCATCGCCGAGGGCCGGTTTTCCCCCATGACCCAGCGCAGAGCCTCCAGCAGGTTGGACTTGCCGCAGCCATTGGGGCCAACCACGCCCGTCAGACCCTCATGGATCACCAGATCCGTGGGGTCGACAAAGCTTTTGAAGCCGTTCAGGCGAAGCTTGGTAAAGCGCAAGGGGCGATTCCTTTTCGAGATCCTACTTTGTCGCCTCGCACCTTTGTGTCAACTGGCTAGGGCTGTATTTGGGGTTAAGGCGGCGCTTATCCCCAATATCTTGTTCACTTCGAACGCTGTCTTGACCGCCGACGCATTTTCACGGCTTCTTTCGCTTTTCAGAAGGGGTGCCGGGCATGGCCAAAAACTTCAACGGAAGATGTCTGTGCGGCGCTGTCGGATTCCGCGTCGAAGGCGCGCCCTTGTGGCAAAGCCATTGCCACTGCGAAAGCTGCAGACGGGCCACCGGATCGGGATTTGCCTCGTTTTTCGGGATCAAGGATGGACATTGGGAATGGTCCTGCGCGCCGCCGGCAACCTTCGCCTCCTCCCCTGGCACCATGCGGTTTTTTTGCGGAACCTGCGGCACACCGATGGCGTACCGGTCCGAAAAGTTCATGTCGGAAATGCACTTTTACGCCGCGACACTGGATGACCCCGCAATTTATGACCCCACAAGCCATGTGCACACGGACGAGCAGCTGCCTTGGGTCGTTCTGGCCGACGGGTTGCCGCGCACATGACCCCCATGCGCGTGACAGATCCCCATGACTGGGGCGCCCTGTTGCGCCTGATCCGGGCCGAGTTTGCGTCGATGGAGGGCCGGATCAATCCGCCGTCCTCGACGCGGCAGCTGACCGAGGCCGATCTGGCCAGCAAAGCGCGGGGCGGCGAGGTCTGGGTTCTGGGCGCCCCGCCCCGGGCCTGCGTTGTGCTGACGGTGCAGAGCGATGTCTTGTACATTGGCAAACTGGCCGTGGACCGGGCTTTTCGTGGGCAAGGATTGGACCACGTCCTGATAAACGTGGCGCTGAAGGTGGCCCAAAAGCGAAAGCTGCCCTATCTGGAATTGGAGACCCGTGTGGAGCTGGTCGAAAACCAAGCCATCTTTCGCGCGATGGGATTTACAGAAGTGCGCCGCAGCGCGCATCCTGGATTCGATCTCCCGACATCGATCACCTTTCGGCGGCCGGTCAATTGACACTGCCGCTGCGTGGACATCGCCGACGCTGCCAGGAATTCGCTGAAAGAAGCGCCAAACGTTCTTGTATTTCCCCCCAAAGGCCACGCCTTGGTTGAACCGCCCCACCAATCAAAGCAAACTTTGCGACGATTGAACAAGAATCCCCCTCGGCCGGGGTTGCATTCCGGTATCCACGCGTCTAAACGACACGACAGGTGACGCGGGGTGGAGCAGCCCGGTAGCTCGTCAGGCTCATAACCTGAAGGCCGCAGGTTCAAATCCTGCCCCCGCAACCAAAAT
>JANNBM010000039.1:0-34319 GCA_031385445.1 Paracoccaceae bacterium
ACCATCATCGACAGGGCATCGACCGGCTCGTCGTTGACCAAAATCGACATCTTGACCAGAAAATCCTCGCGGTATTCGGAAATCACATAGTCGAACGAGGCATAGCCCTTGGTCACCGATTTCAGGCGGTCGTAGAAATCGAACACCACTTCGGCGAGCGGCAGGTCATAGACGGCCATGGCGCGCGCGCCGGCATAGGACAGGTCCAGCTGGATGCCGCGGCGTTCCTGGCACAGCTTCAGGATATCGCCGAGGTATTCGTCGGGCACAAGGATGGTCGCCTTGATGCGCGGCTCTTCGATGTGATCGACATAGGTGAGGTCGGGCATGTCGGCGGGGTTGTGCAACTCGCGCACCTCGCCGTCTTTCATGTACAGCTTGAACACGACCGAAGGGGCGGTGGTGATCAGGTCAAGGTCGAACTCGCGTTCCAGCCGTTCGCGGATCACCTCAAGGTGCAAAAGCCCCAGGAACCCGCAGCGAAAGCCGAAGCCGAGGGCGGCGGAGGTTTCCATTTCGGTGCTGAACGAGGCGTCGTTCAGCGACAGCTTTTCGATGGCGTCGCGCAGGGGTTCGAAATCGGCGGCGTCCACCGGAAAGAGGCCGCAGAACACCACGGGCTGGGCGGGTTTGAAACCGGGCAGCGTTTCGGCACAGGGTTTGCGCTCGTGGGTGATGGTGTCGCCGACGCGGGTGTCGCGCAGCTGTTTGATCGACGCGGTGAAAACGCCGATCTCGCCCGGCCCCAGCTCGTCAATATCGACCATCTGCGGTTTGAGCACCGAGAGTTTGTCGATGCCGTAGGTGGCATTGGTTTGCATCATCTTGACCCGGTCACCGCGGCGCATCACGCCGTCCATGATCCGCACCATGACCACAACGCCGAGGTAAGCGTCGTACCAACTGTCCACCAACATCGCCTTCAGCGGCGCATTTGCATCGCCCTTGGGCGCGGGCAGGCGGGTGACGATGGCCTCCAGCACGTCAGGGATGCCAAGGCCGGATTTGGCGGATATGGCGATGGCGTTGGACGCGTCCAGGCCGATAACGTCTTCGATCTGCTGCTTGATGCGGTCAGGCTCGGCCGCCGGAAGGTCTATCTTGTTCAGCACCGGTACAATCTCGTGCCCCGCGTCCAGCGCGTGGTACACGTTCGCCAGCGTCTGCGCCTCAACCCCTTGCGAGGCGTCAACCACCAAAAGCGAGCCTTCGACGGCGCGCATCGAACGGCTGACTTCATAGGCGAAATCGACGTGGCCGGGGGTGTCGATCAGGTTCAGGATATAGGTTTTGCCATCCTTGGCAGGATACTCGATCCGCACCGTGTTGGCCTTGATCGTGATGCCGCGTTCGCGTTCGATATCCATGCTGTCCAGCATCTGCGCCTTCATGTCGCGCGCAGCCACTGTGCCGGTCATCTGAATGAGCCGGTCAGCGAGGGTGGATTTACCGTGGTCAATATGGGCCACGATGGAGAAGTTGCGGATGAGGTCAAGTTGGGTCATGGGCGTGCGTATAGCGGATGGAAATGAAGGGGGGAAGGGGGCGGCGGGTTCGGGGAAAGGTAACCTTGCTTTGATCAGATTTGGCTGGGATCGCATCCGGCAGTTTCCATGTCCTTGGAGTCGAGCTGCGACCGTTTCATCCGTCGCAGCGGGTCCGGGCAGAAAGGTCTGCGCTGTGCCGATTTGATGGTTTTGGAACGAAAGTTCGAAATGGCGCCGCAGAACCTGGTGGGCTCGATCGCGGACAATGCCCTGGCGGTGGCCCTGCACAAAATCAATATCTGACTGCCGCCGGACGCCTCGGTTGATTTCACCAAGACCGATCTGACGGACATTCAGGTGGGCCGGAATGACAAGGTGGCCGCACAGGCGACGGGTGGGGGTCTGCAGGTTAATCCCGATGGATCCGATCATAAATGTCGCCCTGCGCTATGCCACGGCGCAGATCGTCGCAGGGCTTAGCCAAAAAGGTCTGGGGCTGACCGAATATGTCTGGCAAAGCTGCGCCGTGCTTCACTCGTTGGCCTTGGGAGGCGACCCACAAGCCGTTGGTTTCTTGAACCAAAGGCGCAACCAACGGCTTGGCCATGGGAATATTTGCGCCAAAATGACGGGCTAGGCGAGGTAGGTTTCCAAAGTCGCCTTCGTGCCCTTGGCCCACAGCATGGTCAGCCACTTGGTAAACGCGGCGACAAAACGCGGCTCGTGCGCGGTGTCGCCGTAAATCGTATCTTGCGCCAGCCATGCCGCTGGATTGGATTTGGCTGCAATTGCCAGGGCTTGCAGGGCATCCCAGTTCGGATCGTTGGGTGCGATGGCTGTGCCGCTGTCGGTGGTGCCAAAGCAATACCGCGCCCAAAGCGCGCTGACGAGGGCAAGCCCATCAACCGGGCCGCCCGAGCCGAGCGCATCGCGCAACGCGGGGACGATGAACTTGGGCTGCCGGTTAGAGCCGTCAAGGCACAGGCGGCGCTCGGTGTCGGCCACTTCGGGATTGGAAAAACGCTGCACGATCAGATCGTAATACGCGGCGATATCGGTGTTTGGCACAGGCGGAACGGCGGGCACGATCTCTTCGCGCTCGACCTTGTTCAAAAGCCCGAGGATCAGGGGATGCGCCATCGCCTCGTGCACAAATTCGATGTCCAGCAGGCTGCCGGGATATGCGATGGTGGCGTGTCCGCCGTTCAGGATGCGCAGTTTCATCAGCTCGAACGCATGGACATGCGGGGTGAAAGTGACCCCGGCCAGTTCCAGCGGCGGGCGGCCAGCGGGGAAGGTGTCTTCGAGAACCCATTGGCGAAACGGCTCGCAGGTGACGGGCACAGGATCGGTCAGCCCGAAAGTGGCGGCAAGCGCGCGCTCGCGCGGGCCGGTGGCGGGGGTGATACGGTCAACCATGCCGTTGGGGAAGGCGACGCTCTGGGCGATCCAGGCGGCAAGGTCCGCGTCGGCCAGATGCGCAAGGCCGACAACGGCGGCGCGGGTGACGTGGCCGTTGCCCGGCAGGTTGTCGCAGGACATCACGGTGAAGGGCGCCGTGCCCGCGGCGCGGCGGGCGCGCAGCGCGGCGACAATGGCACCAAAGGCCGTGCCGGGGCCAGCGGGGTTTGCCGCGTCGGCGGCAATCTCGGGCGCGGTGGGGTCAAATTCGCCAGTGGCGGGGTTGATGAAATAGCCGCCTTCGGTGACAGTCAGCGATACGATGCGAATGGCCGGATCGGTCATCGCGGCGATCAGGGGCGCGTTGTCGGCCGATACCGGCAAAAAGTCGATCATCGCGCCAATGCGGCGGGCCGATTTGCCGTCCGGGTCCAGCGTGATCACGGTGGACAGGCAGTCTTGCGCCAAAAGCGCCTGTCGCATGGCGGCGTCGGTGGCGCGCACGCCCGCGCCGATGATTGCCCAATCCATCCCCTGCCCCATCGCGAAAAGATCGTCCAGATAGACGGCCATGTGCGCCCGGTGAAAATTGCCAAGGCCGATATGCACGATGCCCGCCGTCAGCTTGCTGCGGTCATAAGCGGGGGTCTGGGCGGTCATTGTATGGGTGTTCATGGGTCAGGCCATCCAGTTGCCGCCGTCCACGCCGAAGCATTGGGCGACGATATATTCCGATTTATCCGTGGCCAGAAAGACCGCCATTCCGGTCAGATCCGCCGCTGTGCCGATGCGGCCAAACGGCACGGCAGCACCGACTTCGCGTTTTTTCTGGCCGGGGGCTTTGTTTTCGTATTTGGCAAAGAAGGCGTCAACCCCGTCCCAATGTTCACCGTCCACCACGCCGGGGGCGATGGCATTGACGTTGATGCCATGCTTGATCAGATCAACACCGGCGCTTTGGGTTAGCGAAATCACGGCAGCTTTGGTGGCGCAGTAAACGCCCACAAGCCCCTCGCCCCGGCGTCCGGCTTGCGAGGCCATGTTGATGATCTTGCCGCCCTGCCCCCGCGCGATCATGTGGCGCGCGGCCGCTTGCAGACAAAAGAGCGTGCCTGAAACGTTGACCGCGAACAGCTTTTCGTAATCGGCGCGGGTGATCTCGGCGATCGGGGCGGCGCTGAAAAGGGCGGCGTTGTTGATCAGGATATCCAGATGTCCCATCTTTTCAATGGCCTGCGCAAAACCGGTGTCGATTGAGTCCTGTGAGGACACATCCAACTGCACCGCATGGGCGCGCGGGCCAAGGGCGGCAGCGGCCGATTGGGCGGCCGTAAGGTTGATATCAGCCAGCGTCACGCTGGCGCCTTCGGCGAGATAGGCGCGGGCAAATTCAAGGCCAATGCCGCGGGCCGCGCCGGTGATCAGCGCGGTCTTGTTCTGCAAGCTCATGCGAGAGACTTTCCATCCGCGCCGAAGCGGTGAATTTTACCGGGCTGGGGCGCAAGATGCACGGTATCGCCGTGGCGCAGCACCACTTCGCCGCCCGCGCGGACGTTGATGATGCCGACATCGTCGGTCGCCACCTTCAGGAACGTGTCCGACCCCAGATGTTCCGACAGCCCGACCACGCCTTTCCAGCCACCGCTTTGCACCACGTCAAGGTGCTCCGGACGGATGCCAATGGTCGCAGCGCCGTGTTTGGCGGCCTCCGCGCCTCCGATCAGGTTCATCTTCGGGCTGCCGATAAAGCCCGCGACGAAGGTGTTGACGGGCGCGTTATACAGCTCCAGCGGCGAGCCGACCTGTTCGATATTGCCCGCGTTCAGCACCACGATCTTGTCGGCCATGGTCATGGCTTCAACCTGATCATGGGTGACGTAGATCATCGTGGTTTTCAGCGACTGGTGCAGTTCGGTGATTTCCTGCCGCATGTTGACGCGCAAGGCGGCATCGAGGTTGGACAGGGGCTCGTCGAACAAAAACGCTGCCGGTTCGCGCACGATGGCGCGGCCGATGGCCACGCGCTGACGCTGGCCGCCCGACAGCTGGCCGGGCTTGCGTTCCATATAATCCGTCAGGTTCAGCACCTTGGCGGCGGCATCGGCGCGCTTGGTGGCCTCGCCAATCTCCATTCCGGCCATCTTAAGCGGGAACATGATGTTTTTGCGCACCGACATGTGGGGATACAAAGCATAGCTTTGAAACACCATCGCCAACCGGCGCTTGGCGGGCGGCAGATCGGTGGCGTCAACGCCGTCGATCGCGATGGTGCCGCCCGAGGTGTCTTCCAGCCCGGCGATCAGGCGCAGCAGCGTGGATTTGCCGCAGCCCGAGGGGCCGACGAAAACCACGAATTCGCCGTTTTCGATGGTCAGGTCGATCCCGGGGATGACATCGGTTGCGCCAAAGCTTTTGCGGACGCCGTGCAGAGTGATTTTACCCATGTTCCCTCACTTCACCGCGCCAAAGGTCAGGCCGCGGACGAGTTGCTTTTGGCTGAACCAGCCCATGATCAGAATTGGCGCGATTGCCATTGTCGAAGCCGCCGATAATTTGGCGTAAAACAGGCCTTCGGGGCTGGAATAGCTGGCGATAAAGGCCGTCAGCGGGGCCGCTTTGGCAGCGGTCAGGTTCAGCGTCCAGAAGGATTCGTTCCAGGCGAGGATGATGTTCAGCAGGATCGTGGAGGCGATCCCCGGAATGGCCATCGGCGTCAGGACATACAGGATCTCGGCTTTAAGCGAGGCCCCGTCCATCCGGGCCGCTTCCAGAATTTCGCCGGGGATTTCCTTGAAATAGGTGTAAAGCATCCACACGATGATCGGCAGGTTGATCAACATCAGCACGATGACAAGTCCGGTGCGCGTGTCCAGCAGCCCGAGTTTGATGAAGATCAGGTACATCGGGTACAAAACGCCAACCGCGGGCAGCATCTTGGTCGAAAGCATCCACATCAGGATGTCCTTGGTCCATTTGGACGGCACAAAGGCCATGGACCAAGCCGCCGGAACCGCGATGATGACGCCCAAAAGTGTCGATCCGCCCGCGATGATCACCGAATTCCACAGGAATCGCATGTAATTCGAGCGGTCCTGCACAACGGAATAGTTTTCAAGCGTCCAGTCGAAAAACAGGAATTTTGGCGGAAAGGCGATGGCGTCCGCTTCGGATTTGAAGCTGGTCAGGATGGTCCACAGGATCGGAAAGAAGATCACCAGGCCGATGCCCCAGGCGAGGGCGGTGTTGAACATCTTGCGCTGCGGTGTGATGGAACGGGCCATGATGTTTCCCTCAGGTGTCCAGATTCTTGCCGACGATGCGCATCAGGAACGTTGCGACAATGTTGGCAAGGATGATTGCATAGACGCCGCCCGCCGACCCCAAACCGACATTCTGGCTTTCAAGCACGCGCTGAAAGATCAGATAAGACAGGGTCTTGGTGCCAAAGGCGCCGGCGGTGGTCATTTTGATCTCGGCAAAGATCGACAGCATGAAGATCGTTTCGATCAGCAGCACCACGGTGATGGCCCGGCTGAGATGCGGCAGGACCAAATACCAGAACCGTTTGATCGGCGGCGCGCCATCCATTTCGGCGGCCTCAAGCTGTTCGCTGTCAAGGCTTTGGATCGCGGTCAGCAAGATCAGCGTGGCAAAGGGCATCCATTGCCAGCTGACGATCAGGATGATCGAGGCAAAGGGTTGGTCGATGATCCATTCGACGGGTGTGGTGCCAAAGAACCGGGCGACATGGGCGAAAAGTCCGTTGACCGAGTCAAGAAACATGTTTTTCCACAGAAGGCCCGACACGGTGGGCATCACGAAAAACGGCGCGATGACAAGGATCCGCACAACCCCCTGCCCCCACATCGGTTTGTCCAGCAGAAGCGCCAGCAAGACTCCGAGCACGATGGTGATCAAAAGCGAGCAGATCACAATCAGCATCGTCGCGCCAACGGCAGGCCAGAATGCGGATGCGGTCACGAAGCGCACGAAGTTGTCAAAACCCGCAAAACCCTGATCGCCGCCACGCAGTGGAAGATAATTTCGGAACGAAAACCAGATCGTCATGACAAGGGGAACAAGCATCCATCCAAGCAGCAGGATAACGGCAGGGGCCATCATCAGACGAGCGGCGGTGCGGGAATTTTTGGTCGCCATCGGGCAGTCCTCCCTCGACGGTGCAGGGCGCACTGTGTCTGCGGATCCAAGTGAACATGAATTTGGGTTTGGTGTAAGGGGGCAGACGGCCGCCCCCTTACCGATCTTTCAGCCCCGGTTTAGTACCCGGCAGCTTCCATAGCTTCGGACGCAATAACCTGAGCTTTTGCGAGCGCTTCTTCGACGGTTTGCTGACCGGCGTAAGCGTTCGAGAACTCTTGGCTGACGTCCGTGGCGATGCCCGCAAATTCCGGGATCGCGGCGAACTGCACGCCGACATAAGGCGCCGGATTGACGGTCGCATGCAGCGGATCAGCCGACAGGATCGAGTCGAGCGTCATCTGAGCGAACGGCACAGCCTGATAGTTCGGGTTTGCATAAAGCGAGGTCCGCGCGCCCGGAGGAACGTTTGCCCAGCCTTCAGCCGCCGCAACGGTTTCGATGTAGGCTTTACCCGTTGCCCATTCGATGAACTGCTTGGCTTCAGCTTGCTTTTGCGAGCCAGCCGGAACAGCCAGCGCCCATGCCCAAAGCCAGTTGGACCGCTTGCCAAGGCCGGTATCGGGGGCCAAAGCGAAGCCAACCTTGTCAGCCACGGTCGAATCTTTGCCGGTCACGAACGAAGCCGCAACGGTGGCGTCAATCCACATGCCGCACTTGCCTTGATTGAACAGCGACAGGTTTTCGTTGAAGCCGTTGGTTGCGTATCCAGCAGGGCCGGATTCGTCCATCATGCCTTTGAAGAAGTTCAGCGTGTTGGCCCAGGCTTCGCCGTCAAACGTCGGCTTCCAGTCCATATCGAACCACTGCGCGCCGAAGGAGTTGGACATTGCGGTGATGAAAGCGCCGCCTTCCCCCCAGCCCGCTTTTCCGCGCAGGCAGACGCCGTTGATTTCGGCGGCGCGGTCGGTCATTGCCGCCGCAGCCTGACGCACGAAGTCCCAGGTTGGGGCGGCTGGCATTTCCAGACCGGCCTTGGCCATCAGGTCGGTGCGGTACATGATCATCGAGCTTTCGCCATAAAACGGCGCCGCATAAAGCGTGCCGTCATAGGAAAGGCCGCCCGACATGGCTGGCAGGATGTCAGCCGCGTCATATTCTGCCGACAGATCGTTCAGCGGAACCAGCCAGCCGTTCTTGCCCCAGATCGGGGTTTCGTACATGCCGATGGTCATGATGTCGAACTGGCCACCCTTGGTGGTGATGTCCGTCGTCACACGCTCGCGCAGGACGTTTTCTTCCAGCGTCACCCATTCAACGTCGATACCAGTTTTTGCAGTGAATTCAGCGGTGTAGCCCTGCATCCGGATCATGTCGCCGTTGTTGACGGTGGCAATGGTGATGGTTTCGGCAAATGCCGCGCCGCAAAGGGCAAGCACCGCCGTCGCGCCCAAAAGCGCGCGTACAGTCATTTTCATTTGTAACCTCCCTGGAAAGCGAGTGAGCAAATCATCGCTTGGTGGGCAATTACTCACATTAGGGTATGAAGCGTCAAGCAAAATCTTTTTTGCTGCATCAGCGAGGGTTTTGAAGGTCAGTCTTTGCCCAGAATTGCGGCAGCCGTGGCTTCGTCGGTGACGAGGCCGTTCAGGATCTTGCCAACAAGGGCGGCCCGGATGGCGCGGACTTTGGACGCCCCCCCCGCAACCCCGATCACCGGCTTGGCGCGGCCCGGCTCAATCCGCAGGGCGCCGACAAGGCCGTCGCGGTCCGAACTGATATAGCGTCCCTGCGCGTCATAGACCCAGCTGGCGATCTCGCCCACCGCGCCTTTGCGTTGAAAATCAGCCATTTCCTCATGGCTGACAAAGCCGTCAACCACCAAAGGCGCATCATCGGTCATCTGGCCAACGCCGACAAAGGTAACGTCGGCCTGTTCCACCAGCGCAATCACCGCCTGAACCGGGCGCAAGTGATAATAAAACGCGCGCTCTTCGGCGGTGTCGGATATAACCGGCACCGGCATGGGATAGTAGGGCGCCATCAGCTTTTCTGCAACGCGGCGGATCACGTCGTACAAAGTGGCCGATCCGTCGGGCGCGGTGTTGCCGATCAGCGAAACGATTCGGTGATGGCTTGCCTCGGGCGGATTGAATTGTTCGGCCATCGCCCGCAAAGCCCGCCCGGTGCCCAGCGCAATCACCTGCGGTTCGGTCAGACGCAGATACCGCTCCAATTCGGCCGCCGCGCTGGCAGCGATGCTGCGCACAGCGTCGTTGCCCGCGCCAAGCGTCGGCGCGACCCGGCACAGCTGCAGACCATAGCGGCGGGTCAGCGCCGCCTCCAGATCAAGGCAAGCGCCAATCGGATGGTTCAGGCGCACCTGAATCAACCCCTCGGCCATCGCCCGGCTGACCAGCCGCTGCGCGCGCTGGCGTGACACGCCCAGCTCTTGCGCGATCTGGTCCTGCGTAAGCCCGCCAACATAGGACAACCACCCCGCGCGGGCGGCTTCGTCATTCTGCGAGGGTTCAGGATCTTTGGTCATGGCTTTGGCAATACATCGGGATCAATCGTAAAGAAATCCGCAAAAGACGCGAAACTATGGTGAGGGCGGGCGTCGTCCGGCTCGTCCAGCGTCCGGCCCGCCAGATGACTGCCGCCGGTAAAGCGCCAAACCTGCATCCCAGCCGCATGCGCGGCCCGGATGCCGGTCAGGCTGTCTTCGATCACCAGGCAATCGGCAGGCGCCACCCCGCAGGCCCGCGCCGCGTGCAAGAACAGATCCGGTGCCGGTTTGCCGCGCTCGACCATCGAGGCGGTGAACAAGCGCGGCCCTGCCAGATGGCCAAGCCCCACGAGGTTCAGCGAAAACGCCGCGCGCCGCGGGCTGGACGAAGTGGCCACGCAGTAAGGCAACGCCAGACGATCAATCGCTGCGGCCACATGCGGCATGACCTTCAGGTCTTTTTCAAACGCCGCCAGCAGCTTTGTGCGGTAGTTTTCCTCAAAGTCGGGCGGAAGATCGAGGCCGAAATCCCGGCGGATCGTCGCCATGACGGTCGGATAAGAACGGCCAAGGAAATGACGCGCCACATAGGTCAGATCAATATCGACCCCAAGCCCGGTCAGCGCGTCGATCAGCATCTGGGCCGAGATAATCTCACTGTCGATCAAAACGCCGTCGCAATCAAAGATGATCAGCTGTTTCATCGCGGCCCCGCACAGAGTAACCTTGCAATTTTGGCTGTGATCGTCGCGGCGAGGCCATTTGCCGAGCGGGATGCGGGTGAGTGGTCTTTCATCTTTACAACTTTTTCAATCAGTTATGGCAAGTGCCGCGCGCTTGATCAGCAGATTTCGAACCTTTGACCCAAGCGGCCACGTCATGTTGTCCTTCGCAGCTTGCCCTCCTGTCAAGCCGGGCCGCAGCCTGAACTAATCAGGGGGCACCGATCGTCAGTCGGTTGCCCCAACTCCGGTTTGCCCACTTCCCTTTTGCGGATATTGAAATCTTGTTCGGTTTTCGTCATAACGGCGCAAACAAATGACCTGCCGCGCAGGACGATCCACGCGGCGGGCGAAAGAGGACGCGCATGACTTCCACCTTTGCCGCCGCGGGCCTTGCCGCGATTTTACTGTCGCTGACCTGCGGCTCGGCCCTCGCCGGACCGATCGAGCGGGCCTGCCTGCAATCGAACCGCAACGCGGCCAATCGGGTGATTTGCAGCTGTATCCAGCAGGTTGCCGACCAGACACTTGGCGGATCCGACCAACGGCGTGCCGCCAAATTCTTTGGCAATCCTGAAAAAGCCAATGCCGTGTGGCAAAGCAAAAGCCGCGCGGACGATGCGTTCTGGGACCGCTACAAAATCTTTGGATCGCAGGCCGAGGCGTCTTGTTCCGCCGGATAAAGATCCGCGACACGGGGCGGCCTGACCCCTTTTATCCCGCCTGTTTGGATTTGTGGCCAAAGCGGTAGCTGGCCGCATGATCGGGCAAAGTCACGCCCACAGGCAGATCCGGCGCCGGCACCGCAGCGCCCATTCCTTGAAAGATCGGCAAAACTCCGGCCCAAACTGGCCAGTCACGGTCCATTTCGGCGTCGGTGCCGCCGGGTTCATGGGCGGCGATCTTGGCCGACGCCTCGGTCAGGGGCAGCGACAAAAGGCCGGTCGCCTTCAGCTCTTGGTCAGTGATTGGGCGCAACTGCGGCCAGCGGCCGGGAAAAAGCCCCTCGATCATCGCTTCCAGATGGCGCCGTTTGGCGGCGGGGTCGGTGACTGGTTCCGCCACCCCAAACACCATGACCGAGCGGTGATTGACCGAATGTTCAAACCCCGAGCGCGCCAGAACCATCCCGTCCGTCAGGGTCACGGTCACACAAACCTGCGCGCCTTTGCCTGATTTCAGACTGCGCGAGGCGGACGAGCCGTGCCAGTAAATCCGGTCCCCCTCGCGCCATTGCAGGGTTGGAATGACCACCGGCGCGCCTTGCATCACATAGCCGACATGGGCGAGCGGCATCGCGTCCAAAATGGCATCGATGGTGGTTCGGTCATAGGCGGCCTTTTCGGCCACCCTGCGCAGGCGGGTACGGTCGGTTGGGGCGTTCATCCGGTCAGGTCAGCCGCCCAAGCGCGCGCTGACGGACCGCGTAATAAAGAACCAGCGCCAGAACCCCAAAGATCGCAAGGCTGAACAGCTTGGCATTCGCATTGGTGATCATTTCAAGATTGGTGCCCGAAATAACATAGGTGTTGAGCGTATTGACCACCAGACCAGCCATCGAAACCCAAAAGGCAGTGACCGCATGACGCGAGCGCAGCAGGATAAGAAGGGAGCCCAAAACCGCTCCCCAAACCCCAAAGGCCCAAGCGGCACTGGCCCAGATTGGATAGGTATCCAAATAGGCGATGAACTGCGGCCGGACATCCTGCGGGATCATGGCCAGATAGCTGGCGTTGCGGGTCTGGCTCATCAGATAGTCAAACGCGCCGCCAGAGTGCCAGATCAAGGACAAAAGCCCAACGAGCCAGATGTGCCATGGTGTCTTCAAACCTGCCTCCTGCGTTGAGTTCAGTCTGAAGCAATGCGCGGTTTTGGTCAAGCATGGGGCGGGACGAATTTTCTGCGAAAATTCACGTACGTTGGGGGGGAAGTCGCTGAATTTTCGCAGAAAATTCGTGGTTCAGCGAAAATTTGGGCCATGCGCCCAAAGCGTCAGCGACCATCTGGTGCCAGCGGTGACAGGTGTGACGCGGTGCAGCACGAAGGCCGGGAAGATCGTCGCCAGCCCGCGTGCACGCGGCACCTCGGTGATGGCACTGCCTGCCCGCAGCTCCAGCGCGCCGCCTTCGTACGCGCCGGGGTCCGACAATTGCACCACCACGGTCAGCTTGCGCCGCGCCGCCCACGCGCCCGCGCCGATGTCGGAATGCCAATCGAAATGCCCTTCCCGCTCGGCGCCATAGCGCGCGACCTGCGCGCTTTCGCCGAAGTCGGTCAGATCAAAGCCGAAATCGTCTCGGTTGGCGCGCGAGACATGGGTGATCATCTGCTCCATCGACCAAGCTGTTTGCGGCAGATCGTCAAGCCAGGCGATATCAGCGCGGCGGATCTGGTGGGCGGTGGTGCCTTTGACAAGGCCCGCATCGCGCAGCGGCGCGGCGCTGACCTCGGCAATCAGGCGCTCACAGTTAGAAGGCGACAAGGCGGTGGGCAGAAAAACCGGGGTCAGAGGCATGATGGGGACTGTGGGCAGGGAGGAGGGCCTGCCCGCCTTGTGTCTAAGGGTGGGGGTCAGCACCGTATCAGCACGGCCTTTCGCCCGGTGTAAAGCGGGTTTGTCCGCGATTGGTGTTCTTTGGCGCTTACGGCGCGCGGTCATTGTCGATGATCGCCTTAAACGTCAGCGGCGGAGCGCCGTCGAAGGTCAGGGTGACGGTCAAGCTGTCGCCGTCCTTCAGCGCCTCCGTCAGGCCCATCAGCATGATGTGATCACCGCCCCGGGCAAAGATATGCTCGCCCCACGCAGGCAGGGCGATGCCGCCGTCAATCGGCATCATCTGCATCATCCCGTCATCCGATTCGACATGGGTGTGAAGCCCCGCCATCTGCGCCGCACCAGTGCTGACCCCGGTGAGGGTGACATCGGCATCGCTGTGATTGTGCAGCACGAAAAAGACCGCTCCGCTGGCACCGATACCGCCCAGAACGCGGGCATAGGGATCGTGAACCATCAGGCCAGCGGTTGTTTCCTGTGCGAGGCCGGGAAACGCGAATAGGGCCGCCACGAGCACGGCGAGGGATTTGGCAAAGCGTGACACTGTGATTTGTCCTTGATCTGAATGGGGGGGAAGTCCGTTCAGATCAGGGATGGGGGCCCCCGCGCACGCGCGCTCAATCGGAGCAATTGCGACACAACGCGCGCTTGATATGGCGCGGCGACGATCTGTGACCGCGATTGGGGGACGCGCGCAGGTTGGGCCTGCGTCAAAATCCCAAGGCCCGCATGCAGCAGGCAATCGGGGCAAGGGGGGTGACCTTTGGACGCAGGCGTGCCCGGAACCGTGACCAGAACCGGGGCATCGCTGCCGCACAGGGTGACGAGCACCGAGCCTTCCGCCGCCGCGCCGTTGCCCATGGCGGCCATCGTGACCGACGACAGGGCAATGATCAGCGATAAAAGCAGGGCGAACGGGGCAGAGGTTTGGCGCATGGACCCGCTTTACTACAGGCTAATGCCAAACAAAAGACCGCTAAGCGCCGAGCAAAAGGCCCCGTCCGGCGATGCGAACGGGGCCTTTTGGCCAACCTTGAAGGATCAGATCAGACGGCTGCCAAAGCCTTGGCAATCTCTTTCTTGATCTTCTGCGCATTGATCGACAGCTCGTCGTCTTTGGCCTTCGCGAGATAGGCGTCAAGTCCGCCGCGATGGTCCACCGAACGGATGCCAGCGGCCGAAACGCGCAGGCTGAACGAGCGGCCAAGCGTGTCCGAGATCATCGTGACCTCGTTCAAGTTCGGCAGGAACCGCCGACGGGATTTGTTGTTGGCATGGCTGACGGTGTTGCCAGACATCGGGCCCTTGCCCGTAAGTTCGCAGACGCGCGACATCGTGGTATTCCTTCGTTAGGGAGCAGGTGGGCGTTTTACAATGGACAGGCGCGGCAGGGAATCCCTGCGCATCCGAATTCGACTTGGGGGCATTTACGGGCTAAGCGCGGGCGCGTCAAGCACGAAGGCCGTCAGATTGTGCGGAAAGGCACGGTCAAATGCAGCCGATCCGGCGGACGAAAACTGCAAGGCGCGGCTGGCGGGCACGGGTTTTGCCCAGCCGATGGCCAGGATATGCGCCAAAAGCGCCCGCCCGAGGCGGCCCGACAGGTGATGGCGCCGCTCACTCCAATCCAGACAATCGCGGCACAGCGGGGTGCTGGCAGCGGTCAGATGCGCCGGATCAAGGCCAAGCGCAGTGAAAATCGCCGCGCCCGCCGGGGTCAGGCCCATGCCCTGCGGGCCATGATCAAAAGCGCCGCGCGCGGCCAGACTGTCATAAGCCTGAACCCCGCGCGACCCCGCCAGATGGTTGTAACAGTGCCGCGCCTGGCGCAGCGCCGGATCACGCGGGCCAACGTTCACGGCGCGCACCGTGCCCTGCCCAGCGGCGAGCACCATCAAATTCTCCAGCACCGCCGCCACCTCTGGCCCGGCGAGCGAGAGGTATTTGTGCCGCCCCTCGGCGCGCGCCACAATCAGCCCGCCCGACACCAACTGCGCCAGATGCGAAGAGGCCGTGGCCTTGGCAATCCCCGCCACAGCCGCCAGTTCCGAAGCGGTCAGCGCCCGGCCCGACATCAAAGCCTGCAGCATCAGCGCGCGGGCAGGATCACCGATCAAGGCCGCGATCCGGGCGATGTTGGGGCTTTCATTCATCGTTCGATCATGGACGAACCATTCGTCAAAAACAAGCGCTATGTCTTGACGGCGCACCCGCCCCGCGCAAGGACGGGGCTAACAAAGGACCGACCATGCCATTTCCAATTCACGAACTCGCCGCCCTTGGCACCGCCACGTGCTGGGCCACCTCTGGACTGATTGCGTCCGATGCGGTGCGCGCGCTCGGGCCGTTTCATTTCAACCTGATCCGGCAGATGTTCGTCACCGTTCTGCTTGCGCTGATCGTGACTGTCACGGGCGGCTGGCAGGGGCTATCTTCCGCCGAATTTGCCACGCTCGCCCTGTCTGGGGTGATCGGCATCCTTTTGGGCGACACGCTGAATTTTGCCGGCGTCGGGCGGCTGGGGCCACGGCGCGGCGGGGCGGTGTTTGCGCTGAACGCGCCGATGGCGGCGATATTGGGCTGGGCGGTTCTGGGCGAGGCTTTGCCGGCGCAGGCCTGGGCCGGGATCGGCCTTGCGGCGCTGGGGGTGGCTCTGGCGGTGCTGGGGCGGCCAAGGCAGGATGCGCATCGGCTGGAAACGGTGCGCGGCGCGCTGATTGCCGGGGTTTTGTTCGGCCTTGGCGGGGCCTTGGGCCAAGCCGCCGGATCGCTGATCGCGCGGCCCCTGATGTCGGCGGGGCTCGATCCTTACCTTGCCTCACTGGCCCGCGTCGGGGCGTCCGGCGCGGCGATGGCGCTTCTGGCGGCCACGCCCATTGTCCCCGCCCTGCCCCGCCCGGTAACGCGCCTGACCATCGCGCAGGCGCTTGCGACGGCGGTGATCGGGTTGCTGATCGGCATGACACTGTTTTTATACGCGCTGCAGGGCGCAGAAACCGGGATTGTGGCCACGCTGTCGGCGACCTCTCCGGTGATCATCCTGCCGCTGCTGTGGCTGCGAACCGGACAACGTCCGACCGGGATCAGCTTTGTCGGCGCGGCCTTGGCCGTCGCGGGCCTCGCGCTGATCTTCACACGTTAGGCGCGGCCCATCAGCGCCAGCATCTCGGCCGCAGCGGCCTCAGGCGTTTTGCGCCCCTGCGCCACCTCGGCCCCAAGGCTTTGCAACATGCCCAGCGCCGGCTCGCGCGTCAGCGCGGCTCGCAGCCCCTGCTGCACCTCTTCGCCAAACCAATGCTGCGCCTGCGCCGCGCGCGCGCGGCCCCAATGACCCTGCGCGCGCCGCCAATCCGCAAGCGCCTGCATATCCGCCCAAGCCTCGCTTAGCCCCCCGCCTTCCAGCGCCGAAACCGTCATTGCCTTGGGAAAGCCGTCCGGGTCTTGCGGGCGGCGGCGCAAAAGACCAAGCGCGCCCGCATAATCAGAGCAGGTGCGCAGGGCGGCCGGTTTCAGATCGCCGTCGGCTTTGTTGACCAAAATCAGATCGGCCATCTCCATGATGCCGCGCTTGACGCCCTGCAATTCATCCCCGCCCGCCGGGGCCAAAAGCAGCACGAACAGATCGCAAAGCTGCGCCACCACGGTTTCCGATTGCCCCACCCCCACGGTTTCAATCAACACCGCGTCAAACCCCGCCGCCTCGCACAGCGCGACCGCCTCACGCGTGCGCCGCGCCACGCCGCCAAGCTGCGTTTGCGAGGGCGAGGGGCGAATGAAGGCCAAAGGATCACGCGCCAAACGCTCCATCCTGGTCTTGTCGCCTAGGATCGAACCGCCGGTGCGCGCCGAGGATGGGTCAACGGCCAGAACCGCGACCCGAAGACCCTGCGCGGTCAGCATCAGGCCGAAGGCCTCGATAAAGGTGCTTTTGCCCACACCGGGCGTGCCGGACAGCCCAATGCGCAGGGCCTGCCTGCCGCCGCCCAGCGCCCCAAGCAGCGCCAGCGCCTGCGCGCGGTGATCAGCGCGGGCGCTTTCCACCAAGGTGATCGCACGGGCCAGCGTCCGGCGGTCCCCTGCGGTGATCTGCGCGGCGGTGGCCATGATATCGGGCGAAACGCTCATGCGCCTTTGTGGCAAGTCTTGGCGGTTATGAAAAGGGGGCTATTGCGCCACCCGGATCAACGTCTTGCCAAAATTGCCGCCCGCCAGCATGGCGCTGAACGCGGGCACCATGGCCTCCAGCCCTTCGGTGATATCCTCGCGGTACAGCACCGCACCCGAGGCAAGCCAGCCCGCCATCCGGGCGCGGAATTCCGCGGCATCCGCAGCAAATTCGCTGACGATAAAGCCGCGCAGTGTCAGGCTTTTGACCAGAACGCTGCGCATGAGGGCCGGGCTTTGGTCGGGGCCGGGCGGCGGGGCAGTGTCGTTATAACTTGCGATGGTGCCGCAGACCGGCACGCGGGCAAAGGGGTTCAACAGGGGCAAAACCGCCTGCCAGACCGCGCCGCCGACCAGCTCGAAATAGACATCGATGCCCTTTAGGCAAGCCGCTGAAAGCTGCGCCGCCAGATCCGTCGCATTGCGGTCAATGCAGGCATCAAAGCCCAGATCGCCCGTCACATGGGCGCATTTATCCGCCCCGCCCGCCAGCCCTACAACCCGCGCGCCGCCCAGTTTCGCGATTTGCCCGACCAGCGCGCCCACCGCCCCCGAAGCGGCGGCAACCACCACCGTCTCGCCCGCGCGGGGTTTTCCGATGTGTTTCAGCCCCGCATAGGCCGTCAGCCCCGGCATCCCCATAACCCCCAACGCGGTTTGCACCGGGGCCTGGCCCGGGTCCAGTTTGCGCAGATCGCCCGCGCTGCGCACCATATGGTCGCGCCAGAAATCATGCACCAGCACCAGATCGCCCGAAGCAAACCCCGGATCCTGCGACGTCAGAACCCGCGCCACTGCCTCGGACGGCAAGGGCTGGCCCAGAAGGACGCCAGGCGCGTAAGACGCCCCGGCATTCATCCGCCCGCGCATATAGGGGTCCAGCGACAGCCAAAGCGCCTGCAGGCTGACCTCGCCCGGGCCGGGGTCCGGCAGCGCGCCGGATTGCATCTGAAAATCGGTGGCCTTGGGCCAGCCGTCCGGGCGGGCGTTCAGAACGATGGTGCGGGCAAGGATTTGGGTCATGGGGGGCCTCCGTCCCAACGGCTCGCATGGGCGCACAGGCTTGTCCAGATCGCCCGCACCCCCCAAGCGCGCTCTTCGCGCGCTTGGGGGAGAAAAACCCTTGCGGCCCATGGCCGCTCCGCCGGATCACGCTGGTCAAATCGCGCGGCGGTTGGCATGACAGGCAGATGACCGATCTGCCGATCCACGATGCCCTGCCCGCCCTGCGCGCCGCCATTGCCGCGCGCGGGATGGCGGTTTTGCAGGCGCCGCCGGGGGCGGGCAAGACCACCGTTGTGCCGCTGGACCTGCTTGAAAGCGGGTTGATCACGGGCCGCATCGTGATGCTGGAGCCGCGCAGACTGGCCGCGCGGGCAGCGGCAGAGCGGATGGCCGAGACGTTGGGGCAGCCGGTGGGGGCCACGGTCGGCTACCGCATTCGCGGCGAGGCAAAGGTGTCTGGCGCAACGCGCGTCGAGGTGGTGACCGAAGGCATCCTGACCCGGATGATCCAATCCGATCCCGAATTGCCCGGCATCGGCTGTCTGATCTTTGACGAATTTCACGAGCGCAGCCTGAACGCCGATCTGGGGCTGGCGCTTGCGCTTGAAATTCGTGGTGCGCTGCGGCCCGATCTGGCGCTGATCGTGATGTCGGCCACGCTAAACGCCGCCCCGGTGGCCGCGCTGATGGGCGATGCGCCGCTGATCACCTCGGTGGGGCGGGCCTTCGGCGTTGAAACCCGCTGGCTGGCGCGGTCTGTGGATCCGCGTTCACGATTTGAGGCGGCGCTGGCCGGGCTGGTGGTGCAGGCCGCCGAAGAAACGGCCGAGGGCGGAATCTTGGTGTTTCTGCCCGGTGAGGGCGAGATCCGGCGCGTGGAAAGCCTGCTCGCGGGGCGGCTTGGCGATGGGTTTTCGATCCGGCCCCTTTACGGCGCAATGGAGTTTGCCGCGCAGCGCGCCGCGCTTGGCCCCGCGCCGGGGCGCAAGGTGGTGCTTGCGACCTCGATCGCGGAAACCTCGCTGACGCTGCCCGATATCCGGGTCGTGGTCGATGGCGGCCGCGCCCGGCGCGCGCGGTTTGACCCCAATTCCGGGATGTCGCGGCTGGTGACCGAGCGGGTCAGCAAGGCCGAGGCCGAACAGCGCCGGGGGCGGGCCGGGCGCGTGGCGGCGGGGGTCTGCTACCGGATGTGGTCCAAGGGCGAGGAGGGCGGGCTTGCACCCTTTGCCCCAGCCGAGATTGAGGCCGCCGATCTGTGCAGCCTTGCGCTGGAACTGGCGCTGTGGGGCGCTGCCGATCTGCCGTTTCTGACCCCGCCGCCGCCGGGCCAGATGGCCGAAGCGCAGGCGCTTTTGGCGCGGCTGGGCGCGGTGGCGGGCGGGCGGATCACCGATCATGGCCGCAGGCTGGCCGCGCTGCCGCTGCATCCGCGTTTGGCGCATATGCTGGCGCTCGCCGGGCCGGGGGCTGCAAGCCTTGCTGCATTGATGGCAGAGCGCGACCCGCTGCGCGGCGCGCCGCCGGACATGGGTTTGCGCCTGCAAGCGGTTGACGATCCTGCGAAATTCGAACGCGCGCATCCCTATGCTCTGCCGCGCCCCGCGGTTGAGCGGGTTCGGGCCGAGGCCAAAAGGCTCGCCCGGGCCGTGCCGCGCGAGGGGGGGCTTGGCCCGCTTTGCCCCGCGCAAATGGCCGCGCTCGCCTATCCCGACCGGATCGGGATGCGCCGCAAGGGCGAGGCGCCGCGTTGGCTTTTGTCGGGGGGAAAGGGGGCGTCGATGGAGCCCGGGCATACCCTGTCCGGCGCGGCCCTGATCGTTGCCGTCGATCTGGACGGGGACCGGCAAGAGGCCGGGGTGCGGCTGGCCTTTGCGATCACCGAGGCAGAGCTGCGTGCGGTGCATGGCACCGATATCAGCTGGCTTGAGGGTTGCGAGTGGTCGCGGCGCGAGGGGCGGGTTCTGGCGCGCCGTCAGGAACGATACGGCGCGTTGGTGCTGGGCGAGCGGCCATGGACGGACGCGCCGCAGGAGGCCTTCGCCCGCGCCGCGTTGGACGGATTGCGGCAGCTGGCCCCGCCCCTGACCCCTGCCGCGCGGCGGCTGCGCGCCCGGATCGAACTGGCGCGGGCGGGCGGCACGGATTGGCCCGATTGCAGCGATGCCGCGATTTGGGATCAGGCCGGGGACTGGCTGCTGCCGTTTCTGACCAAAGTGCGCAGCGAGGCCGATCTGAAGGCGCTGGACCTGACCGAGGCATTGAAATCCCGGCTCGACTGGGGGCAGAAGGCCGATCTGGACCGGCTGGCGCCGAGCCATTTTACCACGCCCCTGGGCCGCGCTGTGCCGATTGACTATGACGGCGAGCATCCGGGGATCGAGCTGCGCCTGCAGGAAATGTTTGGCGTCACGGTGCACCCCGTGGTGGGGCAAAACCGCCTGCCCCTGCGGGTGACGTTGCTGAGCCCGGGGCAAAAACCCTTGCAGGTCACGATGGATATCCCGGGGTTCTGGCGCTCGTCCTATGCCGATGTGCGCCGCGATATGCGCGGGCAATATCCGCGCCACCCCTGGCCCGAGGATCCGACGGCAGCCGAGCCAACCTTGCGGGCCAAACCGCGCGGGACGTGACAGATGGGGGGGCTTTTTGCCCCCCAATGCCCGCAGGCGCGGCCCTTTCCCCCCAAGGATATTTGGGCCACATTGACGGGTGAAGGTAGAGGAGGCGGGCAATGTTTCGTTGGATCGCGGCAGAGGCGGGGCGGATCAAGAACACCTGTGTGTGGTCGCTGCAGGGATGGCAGGCCAGTTGGGCGAGCGAGAAGAGCCTGCGGCAATGGACCTTGATGAATGTCGTGTCGGTTGCGCTGGCGCTTTATGTTGATCTGACGGCAGGCGAGCGGGCGCTGATTGTGGCCTTGGGGCTGCTGGTTCTGGCGGCTGAACTGGCCAATACCGCGATTGAGACGGTGGTGGACTATGTCTCAACCGAGGGGCATCCCTTGGCCGGCAAGGCCAAGGATTGCGGATCAGCTTTGGTTGCGGTGACCGCGTTGGCGGCGGGGGTGGCTTGGGTGATCCTGCTGGTCAGCTGATCAGGCACGGGTCCGCTCAACGGGGCTGGGGCCAGTCAATATCATGGGCTTAACCGGATCGCCGGGCACAGGACAGCGCAGGCTGGCGCGTCTCGTGACACCGAAGGGTTCGATCACTTCCGATTAGGCCAGCACGCCCTTGACGCAGGGTTCAACCGCCTTGACTTCGGCCGCGCAAATGGCGGTTTGCAGGTCGATAGGTTTCGGCCAACTGGGCGATGTATTCGGGGCAGCGCAGCGAGGGACGGCGCAGGCGGATATCCTTGCGCTAGACCTGAAAGGACACGCGGCGGGCTGCGTTGCCATTTTGAAAGGTCTTTGACCTGGCCGCAGGCGCGACGACCCCGCCCACCGCATTTGACCAGCGGGCAAAGTCGAGCGCCGCGTTAAGCAGGACCAAAAGCGGCCCTTGCACGCCACTTCGCAGTGATTGGAGATGCCCATGATCATCGGGATCCGGGGGGGGCGCCACAAGTGACTGACCTGCGCGGACCGGGCTTGTCGGCAAGTTCGGGCGCCGCCCGATGCAGAACGCGCCGTTTCAGAAGCGCCGCTTACCGGGTTCCGATTGCGCTGCACGGGCCACTTCTTGCTTAACCTTGGGCTTTCATCTACCAGCCTTGTGCGGTTTGCGCCAACGGTTTACCCGGGGCGGCGAAAGTTTCAGCGTTTTGTGCGTGCCGCCACAGAACGGCGCTTTCTTGCAGTGCTTGCAGCCGCAAAAGACGGCGGTTTGGGTCGTCTCAGCGGTGAATTTCACCGGGTTGAACGCGCCTCCCTGGTGGCTGCCATCGCAACACGGTTGGTTTTTCACTGCCCGCAGGCGCAGCGGAAAAAGGTCTTTCCTGCCTTAAACCGGCACGGCCAAAGGGACCTGGCGGCACTGTGGCGGGGTGACATTCAAGCCTTCTGAATTGGGCAAATCTGTCTGCTGCCCGCGCCGCCTGTCAATCGCCTGCGCCCCCGGCAAAGGCTGCCCGGAAAAACGCCGTAGACCGGCGCAGGTAATCGGCGACATTGGTGCGCCGGAAAACGCCGTGGCCTTCGTCGGGGTACAGGACCGCCGAATGCGCGATGCCGGCGGCGGTCAGCTCCCTTATCGCGCAATGCGTGTTTTCGGGGCCAACGTTGCTGTCGGCCAGCCCATGCACGATCATCAGCGCGCCCTTGATCTGGTCGATGAACCGCCCGGGCGAGGCGTTGTCATATTTTTCCGGCACCTCATCCGGCGTTCCGCCCATCATTTCAATACTATACGCGCGGCCATGCGGCATTTCTGTTTCGTAAAAATCAATATCCAGCTTGTACATGCCGCACATCGGGATCGCGGCGTTGATCAGATCGGCGTGGCGCGTGATGCCGGTCCAGGACGAAAACCCGCCATAGGAATTGCCCGCCATGCCGATCTTGCCGGGCTGGGCGAACCCGCGCGCCACGCAAGCTTCAATCCCGGCGCGGATATCGGTCTGCTCGCGCCCGCCCCAGCCGTCCGCCTTTACTGCCTCCCGCAGATCATGGCCAAACCCGGTGGAGCCGCGATAATTCGGGTCAAGCACGGTGAACCCAGATTGCACCCAATGGGCGATCTTGGGGTTGACCCAATCCTCGGAATGCCAGGTCGGGCCACCGTGAATATAGGCGATGAACCCCGCCGAGGGGCCATCGGGGCGGTACAGCCAGCCTTGCAGCGCCGTGCCATCTGCGGCCGTCCAGCGGAAATCCTGCGGGGCTTTGTGGGTGCGCTCGGGACATGGCGGCGGGGTAAACAGCGCTGTGCTGGTGCCATCCGCGTCAATCGCCACGATCTGGTGCGGGGCGTCCGCATCATAGGCTTCGGCCAGCCAGCCGCCTTTCGGCAAGGCATCATGCGGCAGAACCGATCGGCGGGCGGTTTGGTTCGGCAGGGGAAGACCGCCGGGAAAAAGCAAGGCATGGCTGCGGGATTGGTCGTGGGCGATGCAGGCAAAGCGCCCGCCCTGCCCCGGGATCGCATCATGCGCAAGCAAGTCCGGCTCGTGCGCCAGCCAGGTCAGACCCGCGTTCAGATCCAAAATGCCAAGCGCATCTCGGCCCTGATCATCGCTGACGACGGCGATCTGATGCTCTGAAATCCACGCGCCGCGCGTATTCGCGCCATCCGTCAGCCGCAAAACCTCGCGCAAGTTGCCGCCGCCCGCATCCATCACCCAAAGCTGCGTCGCACCGGCCTTTGTCTCGTGCCGGTGCCACAGGATCTGCGCCCCCGAGGGCGAGAGTCTGGGGCCAACGTCAAACGGCGTGTCCGAGCAGGCAAGCCCTGCGCGTGCGCCCGTGTCCAGGTTTTGCCGCCAGATCCAGCCGCCTGCGGTGACCTGCATCCGGTCATAATCATAATCGGCAATGAAAATCACCGACCCGCCATCCGCCGTGAAACTGCCGCCGTAAAGGTAATGGCTGTCTTGGGTCGGGGTCAGCTGCGTCAGCGCGCCCGTGCCCCGGTCCAGCAGCAAAAGGTGGTCATGTTCATTGGCATGGACCGACTGTGCCAGAAGAATGCGCTGCCCGTCCGGGCTGATATCACGGATCGAAACATGATCTTTCGATGTGGTCAGCCGCGTCGCGGGGGCGCTGCCGTCGGTCGGCACGGCGTAAAGCTCGTCCACCTCGGTCATCCCGCCACAGGTGAAAAACGCCCATGTGCCACCCGCCGAGGCGCGCAGCGAGGTGATGGTGGGCAAGGCGGCCCAATGGTCGGCAAGGTCGGTCATGTCACAGGCTTTCTTGGGCATTTTCGACGAAATGGCAGGCGGCGAGGCGGCCGCCGGGATAGGATTTCAACACCGGACGCTGCGCGCGGCAAATATCCTGCGCCTGCGGGCAGCGCGAGGAAAACACGCAGCCGGGCGGCGGATTGGCGATGGATGGCAATTCGCCCGGCAGCGAAGTGCCCCGGCGCAAACGTTCCGCCGCGACGTCCGGTTCGGGCATGGCGCGTTTCAGCGCGGCGGCGTAGGGATGTAAGGGATGCGCATAAAAATCATCCCGCGGCGCCTGTTCCACCGTGCGGCCAAGGCACATCACCATCACCTCGTGGCTGATGTGGCGCACCACCGCGAGGTTGTGCGAGATGAAGATCAGCGCAAGGCCCATCTCGGCCTGAAGATCCATCAAAAGGTTCACCACCTGCGCCTGAATGGACACATCGAGCGCCGACACAGGCTCGTCGCAGATGATCACCTTTGGCCGCCCGATGATGGCGCGGGCGATGCCGATGCGCTGGGCCTGACCGCCCGAAAGCTCGTGCGGGAAGCGGGCCGCGAAATCGGCGGACAGGCCAACACGGGAAAGCGCGCCCGCCACACGTTCGCCGCTTTGCGCGGCGCTAAGCCCCGGCTCGAAGGTGGCAAGCGGGCGCGACAGGATGCGGCCAAGCGTCATGCGGGGGTCAAGTGCGGCGATGGGATCTTGAAAGATGATCTGAAATTCAGCGCGCTTCTGGCGCAAGGCGGCGGGCGAAAGGCGGGCCGGATTCTCGCCTTGCCACAGCACTTCGCCGTCCAGCGGCGCAATCAGATGGATCAAAGCGCGGCCAAGCGTGGACTTTCCGCAGCCAGATTCCCCTACAATGCCAAGGGTTTGCCCCGCATGCAGAGCGATGTTGACCTCGCGCACAATCGGCAGGGCGGCGGGGCGCGCGAAAAGCCCGCCGGGGATCTTGTAGCCGACCGTCAGATTGCGCGCTTCCAGAACCGGGGTCATGCGCCCCCCTGCAAATGACAGGCGAGGCGGCGCGCGGGGCCGTTGGCGCGAAGGTCGGGCATCACCTCGCAGGCGGGCATCCGCGCCTCGCAGCGGGGCGAAAACGGGCAAGACGGCAACATCGCCCCGCCCGACCGCGGAGCGCCCGCGATGACGGGAAGGCGCGGGGTCAGCGGCGCCTCCATCCGCGGGGTCGTGGCAAGCAGGCCCTTTGCATAGGGATGCGCGGGGACCGACAGCATCGCCTCGGCCGGGCCCTCCTCCATGATGCGGCCGCCGTAAAGCACGGCAACGCGGTCGCAAATGCGGGCAACGACGCCCAGATCATGGGTGACAAAGATGATCGCGGTCCCCGTCTCACGCGCAATTTCCGACATCAGATCAAGCACCTGCGCCTGAATGGTCACATCCAGCGCCGTTGTCGGCTCGTCCGCGAGCAACAACTTTGGCCTCACCAGCAGCGCCATGGCGATCATCACGCGCTGACGCATCCCGCCCGAAAATTCGTGCGGATGGCGACGGGCGGCGCGGGCCGCATCCGGAATGCGCACCCTGTCCAACATGCGCGACGCCTCGGCCAGCGCCGCCGCCCGGCCCATGCCCTGATGATGGATCAACCCCTCGGCCAACTGATCGCCGATGCGCTTGTACGGGTTCAGCGAGGTCATCGGATCCTGAAAGATCATCGACAACGCGCGCCCCCGCACCTGATCCAGCGCCTTTGGCCGCAGCGAAATAAGGTCTTGCCCGTCAAAAACCGCGCGGCCGCTCGCCCGCCCATTGCTGGCCAAAAGCCCCATCAGCGCAAACAAAAGCTGGCTTTTGCCGGACCCGCTTTCACCGACAATGCCCAAAACCTCGCCCGCCGCCAGATCAAGATTGATCCGGTCAACCACGCAGGTCTGCCCGCCGCCATGCGCGAAGTGCACGGATAAATCCTGCAAGGACAGAAGGTTAGCGTTCATTTGGGTCAAAGGCGTCTCGCAATCCATCGGCGATGAAATTCAGACAGAACAGCACGAGCGCAAGCAACGTGCCAGGCAGCAGCAACAGCCGCAAATCGGTCGCCATCTGGCTGGTGCCGATCTGAATAAGGTTGCCCCAACTGGCCTGCGGCTCTTTGATGCCGATGCCAAGAAAGGACAAAAAGCTTTCGGACAGGATCACCTCGGGCACCAGAAGGCTGCCGTAGACGATCACAAGGCTGATGGTATTGGGCACGATATGCTGGGTCACGATCTGCCAACTGGTCATACCGCCCGCCCGTGCCGCCTCGACAAACTCGCGCCGCGACAGCGATTGCGCCTGCGCCCGCACGATCACGGCGGGGGTCAGCCAAAGAGTGAACACCAGCGCGACAAACAGCGCCACCGTGCCGCCGCCGAACAAAAGCGACAGCAGAATTACGAGGATCACATAGGGAAAGCCGTATAAAACCTCGACCGCGCGCATCATGATCGTGTCGGTGCGCCCGCCCGCAAAGCCCGAAACCGCGCCGTACAGAACCCCGATGATCCCCGCCGTCAGCGCCCCCAGAAACCCGATCAAAAGCGAGACTTGCCCGCCTTCGAGCACGCGCACCAACAGATCACGGCCATAATCGTCGGTGCCAAACGGGTGCAGGGACAGCAGGTTCATCGGCGCCGAGATGTTGTCGAAATCCGCGTCCTCGCCCGTGAAGGGAAAGGCGAAGGGGCCAAGAAAACAAAAGGCGACGACCGCGCCGAGCAGGTAAACCGAAACCATTGCCAGCCGGTTGGCGCGAAAGCGGCGAACCTGCAGGGCGGCCGTACTTTGCGCTGGGGCAGGATCAATCTGCATGGCGCACCCTTGGGTCAAGCCAACCGCGCAGCAGATCGGTGAGGATGTTGAAAACGACCAGAAATCCGCCGTAAACCAGTGTTATACCCATGACGAGCGGATAGTCGCGGTTCAGCGCGGCATCGACGAAGAACCGCCCGATGCCGGGCAGCGCAAACACGGTTTCAATCAGGATCGAGCCAGTGATCAACGCCGCGCAAGCCGGGCCAAGATAGGCGATCACCGGCAAAAGCGCGCCGGTCATCGCATGCCCCCACAGCACCCGCGCCGGGCCAATCCCCTTGGCACGCGCGGTGCGGACGTGGTTTTCGCGCAGAACCTCGATCGTCGAGGACCGCGTCAGCCGCGAGATATAGGCGATGTTGGGCAAAGCCAGCACCAGAACCGGCAGGATCAGCGAATGCCAGCCCTCGTTCCAGCCGCCGACCGGCAACCAGCCCAGATGGACCGAGAAATAGGCCTGCATCAAGGGACCGATGATAAAGATCGGGATGGCGATGCCGATCACGCCGATAGTGCCCGCTGCATAATCGGCCCAGCCATTGCGCCGCAGCGCCCCGGCCATTCCCAGCCCGATGCCAACCAGCGCCGCCACGAGGATCGCCCAGAACCCGATGGTCAGCGAGGTGGGCAGGCCCGCGGCGATCAGATCGTTCACTGAATAGTCGCGAAACCGCGTGCTTGGCCCCAGATCTCCGCGCACAATCCCCCACAGATAGCGGGCGAATTGCTGCGCCACCGGCTCGTCCAGATGAAAGGCCGCCTCGATATTGGCCTGCACCTCGGGCGAGATTTTACGGTTGCGCGAAAACGGCCCCCCCGGCGCCAGCCGCATGACGAAAAAGGTCAGGGTGGCCAGCGCGGCCAGCGTCAGAACCCCGTTCCACAGGCGTTTGGCGACGAAGGGGATCATGCCCTATTCAAGCGTGATGAACTGCGAATTGTGATAGCCCGCCACCGAAGGCTCGAACCCTTTGACATAGGGTTTGACAAGGTGGCGGTAGGGTTCAATCGCAATGGGCGCAAAGATGTAATCGTCCAGCAGGATCTTTTCCGCCGCCGCCAAGGCGACATAGCGGCCTGCCTTGTCAGGGATCTGCGCCGCCGCATCCATCGCCGCATCATATTCCGGCTTTACCCAGTCATAGCCCGGTTCTGCAGAGGGGCGCATATAGGACAGAAAGGTTTCCGGCCCGGCGAAATCACCCACAAGGTTATCGGCAAAAACGCCCCAATCATCGGTGTAGAACAGATCAAGCCAGGCCTTGCGTTCCTGCGCGTTCACTTCGGTTTGCACGCCAAGCACCTTTTTCCACATCAGCGCAATGCCGTTGGCGCGCTTGACGTTGATCTCGGCCACCGTGCTTGCGATCGACAATTTCAGTGGATTATCAGGGCCATAACCTGCCTTGGCATAGAGCTCTTGCGCCAGCGTCTCACGCTCGGCCTGCGTCATACTCGCCTCGGCGATCTGCGGGCCGTCATAGGCCGGATCGAACCCGCCGGCATAGGAAAATGTCGGGATCGCGCCGCCTTTGACGATCTTGCCCTCCAGAACATCACGGTCAATGGCGAGCGACAGGGCCCGGCGCAGATCGACGTTGTCGAAGGGCGGCAGGGACAGGTTGAACGAATAATAGATCAGATAGGTCGAGGGGAAGGTCAGCACCTCGCCCGGCAATTCAGTTCCCAAGCTGTCCAGTTGCGCCAACGGAATGTCATAGGTCACGTCGATTTCGCCAGCCCGGTAGCGCAGCAATTCGGTGCCGACATCTTCCGTCACATGGTATTTCACAAAGGGGATCTTGACCGACGCCGCATCCCAGTAATTGGGGTTCCGCTCCAACAGGACATGGCTTTGCGGCACCACCTCTTTGATCACATAGGCGCCATTCGATACCACCAGGGCCGGATCAATAAAGGCCGCCGTGCCATGGGCGGCAAAGCTGGGGCTGTGCAGCGGGGAAAGTTGGAACGAGCCCATCAGGTCCAGCATATGGGGTGCGGGCGCGTCCATTTTCACCACGACGGTGCGGGCATCCGGGGCGGTAACGCCAAGGGTGGAAATATCGGCCGTCTCGCCATTGGCGAGGCCCGCCGCGCCGGTAATCTGAATGGTGGAATAGAAGTAATAACCCTTTTCCGAGGCGGTTTCAGGGTTCAGCGTGCGCAAAATGCCATTGACGAAATCCTGCGCGACCAAGGCGTCGCCGTTCGACCATTTCAGCCCCTCGCGCAGATGGAACGTATAGGTCTTGCCATCCGCCGACAGATCCCAAGTCTCAGCTGCGCCCGGAATAAGCGCACCCTTGGCATCAAAATTGACCAGCCCCTCATAAGCATCGGCCAAAATCCACGCCGCCGCCGCATCGAAATTCACCTGCGGATCCAGCGAGGACCATTCCGACCCAACACCGCGGTCCAGCGTGTCATCGGCGAAAGCCGGGGCGCTCGCGGCCAGAACGGCGGCAAGGGCCAATCCAGACAAAAGCGCCGTCAATCCTTTGTGTCTCATTTCGATTTTCCCTTTATGGTCATAAAGTTAAGCTGAAAGAAGAATCCCTTCGCGGATCGGCACAGCCCCCGCAACATGGCCAAGGCTTTGGCCGCGCAGGCAGGATCGCCAAAGCTCTTGCCGGAAAAGCATTCCGCCCACGGGGGCGGTCAACGCCGTCCGCAAGCCTGAAACCGGGTCCGTGACATGGCCGATGTTCTGCCCTTCATGAACCATTTCACCGACCGGCAGCGCCCAGGTCACGATCCCGCCTTGCGGGGCGAAAACTTCGGATGTGCCCGCCAACGGATAGTGGGGCGGGTTCGGATGGGCCGGGGCGCCCTGCCCCTCGATCACCCCCATAGCGCCAAGATAGACCATCAGATTGGCCGCATCCGCCGCCGCCTGCGCGTCGCTGACATCGAATTGCCCGCGATACTCCAAGGTGGTGGCAAAGGTGGCCGCCGGGATCGCCGCATCCCCATAGCGCTCGGCAAGCGCGTGCCACGGCGCCGAATGCGCCTCGTCAAAGGCGTGCCCGCCCGACACCTGCGCCAAAAGCACCAGCTTTGCCCCAACCGACTGCGCAAGCAGACGCCCCTCATCTGGATGGTCGGGCGAGGTGTAAAGGTGCATGACCGCGTGATGATCGCAGTGCAGGTCCAGCACGTGATCGGCGTCATGTGACCATAGCATCAAGGCGCGGCGCAGCGCCGCTGGCTCGTCCCGGGCGTCCAACCCCTGCAAAGCCGTGGCAAAGGCGTCGCGGATCGCCGCGACATTCCGCGCCGGATCATCCCCGAGGCGGCCTTGCAAAGCCTCCCCGCACAGCGCCGCCAGATCGGGATAATCGCGGTTGAAATTGGTCATGGAATTCAGGTCTTGCCGGCCCTGCGGTTTGCCCTGCACCCATTGACCAAAGCCGATGGGATTGGCCAGCGGCACCAGCACAACCTCGCCCTGCACCAACCCCGCCGCTTCTGCGGCCCCCAAAAGCCCGCGCAGATGGTGCAAAACCAAGGGGCCGGGCATCTCGTCCGCATGCAGGCCGCCCTGCAAATACGCCTTTGGCCGCGCCCCCGCCGCACCAAACGCCAGCGCGGTCAGCCGGAACGCGCGGCCCGGCACATCGGAAGCGAGGTCTTGGGTCAGCGTTCTCATCGGGCGGGGCTACATATGATCACGGGCAAACCTTTTGTCCCAGGCGCGCGTGAAAATCGTCTGCCCGTTTTCGCTGACAGTCAATTCCGATTGCAGGCGGAAATGGGTGGCATCGCAGGACAGCCGCCCGGTGGAATGATGGCCGACCGTAGCATCAGGGCGCGCAATGGACACGGTGTATTCGGTGGTTGTGACAGCCGACAATGGATCGCCCTCGGTGATCATATGCCGGACCATTCCGGCCGAGGTGACGGTGGTGGCAATATCCTCGAACGTCACGGAATAGGTCCAGCGCGGGAAATCGACCTGATAACGTCCCGAGAGCAGATCCATGCTGACGCGGCGCGGCGGGCCTTCGGTGGTATGATAGCTGTGCGGCGCATTTGCGGCCTGTTCAGGCGGATCGAACGGGCGCAGCAAGGAATCGCTGTCTTGCGGTGGGCGTTGCGGCAAAAGCATCGCGGTTGTGCCCTGATGCAGGGTCAACGTGGCGTATTCCGGCGAGGGATGGGCAATCGGATAGTACGTGGTGGAAATCGACACCCCGATCCGGTTTCCCGCGGGGAAAGCGTGGGCGATGTCGTCAAGCTCGACGATCGTGTCATAGACGTGACCGGGCACCAGCGGTGTCGGGTTTTCATGGCTATCGCGGTGGGACAGGTTCAAAAGGCCAACCGTCACCCGCGTCGATGCGCCATCGGGCCAGATATCATTCAACCGAACCGCGACCAGCGCCACCGGCTTGTCGACCGAAAAGCGCAGGCGAAGGCGCGGTGCGCCGAGGATTTCAAGGCCGCCGGGCAAAGGCGCCGATCGGTAGACCAGAGAGAAAGCATCATCCAGCCGCTGATCTGTCGGCCAATCGGCATCATCGCCGTATCGGCCAACCTCGCCCGCCGTCAGCCCGACCGACAAGGGTGAGCAATGGGGCACGCGGATTTCCGCGCCCGCCGTTTCCGACAGATCGCCGCCCGCGTTCAGATGCAGGGCAAGATCGGTGATGCGGGGGCTGGGCCAGACCGCCTCGCCCACCCAGCGCCCCGGACGGGCGGTGTAACAGGTTGCGGGCCGCACCGACTCCTGCATCCAGACCCGCAGCACCGGCTCGTCCATGATCCCCGTCGCGGCGCCCTTCATCCAGTGATCGCACCACCGCAAAACCTCTTGCAGCCAGCCGATCGCGGGCCCCACTGTCACATCTTGGGGATAACTATGCGCCCAAGGGCCGACCAGCCCCCGCGCCGGGGATTTCAGCCCCGCAAGCAGACGCGGCACGGCTTCGGAATAATTGTCAGCCCAGCCGGACACAGCATAAACCGGCACCTCGATCGCGCCAAAATCCTGACAGACCGACCCTTGCTGCCAATAGGCATCGCGGCGCTGATGGGCGAACCAGATATGCGCCCAAGGCTCGTTCGCCTCGGCCCGTTGCAACCATTCCTCGCGCCAAAGGGGGCCAAAACCCACCGGATCCGGCGGCAGATCATTCTGCGCGAGCATGGTGGCCGACCAGTCGAAATTGTCCTTTGACAGGCAACCGCCGACGTAATGTACATCCGTGGCATAGCGGTCATCGGTAAAACCCACCGCAATCACGGTCTTCAGCGCGGGCGGGCGACGCGCGGCGATTTGCAGCGCGTTAAAACCGCTCCACGAGATGCCAATCATCGCGACCTGCCCGTCGCACCAGTCTTGCGCGGCGATCCAAGCGATCAGGTCCAGACCGTCAAGCTGTTCCTGCACGCTGTATTCATCGTGCAAAAGACCCTCCGAATTGCCCATTCCGCGAATATCGACCCGCAAACAGGCATAGCCATGCCCCGCCAGATAGCCGTACATCCCCTGATCGCGCGCCCGCGTTCCGTCCCGGTAACGGTACGGCAGATATTCCAAAATCGCCGGAAACCGCCCGGTCCCCGCAGGTCGCCACAGCTTTGCCGCCAACCGCGTGCCATCGGGCAGCGGGATCAAAAGGGATTCCACGACCTCGTTTACAAAGGGAAGATCGGCGCGGTGCTCGGGCATGACGACTCCTTGTTGTACGATCATACAACAAGAACGGCCAAGCAGGCAATACGCAATTGCAGCCCGCCCCTTCCGGGACAGATCTCACATCTTTGTGATCTGCGGCCCGGTGCGGAAACTTTGCGGTGGGGCGGCCCGTTCCCTTCCTAACAGCGCCGGAAGGTCCGGGCTGATCAACAGGAGAAGATCATGAAGTTTGCCGCCATGAAGTCTGCCGCCTTGCTTTTGACTGTCGCCCTTTTTGCGGCCCCCACGTTTGCCGCAAACCCCGATGTTGGCGGCGCTGCGATGTTTGAGACGAAGAACATCGTCGAAAATGCCGTGAATTCAGCCGATCACACCACGCTCGTCGCCGCCGTTCAGGCCGCCGGTCTGGTGGACGCGCTGATGGGCGCAGGGCCATTTACCGTCTTTGCTCCGGTGAACGCCGCGTTCGCCGCCTTGCCGGCTGGCACGGTCGAGACCCTGCTGAAGCCAGAAAACAAAGCACTTTTGACCAAGATCCTGACCGCGCATGTCGTCGCTGGCAACTATTCGATGGCCGATATCGCGGCCAAGGCCAAGGCGTCGAAAGACGGCTATTTCAACATGGTCACCCTGTCGGGCGATGCGCTGTCGGCCAAGGTCAAGGGCGGGGTTTTGATGGTTTATGACGAATCCGGCATGATCGGCAAAGTCACGATTGCGGATGTGGTGCAATCAAACGGCGTGATCCATGTCGTCGATACGGTGATGGTGCCGAAGTAAAGCCATCTCGCTTTAACCAGTACGGCCGGGCCACAAGCCCGGCCTTTTTCTTTGCGCTCAGGCCCGCTTTAAACGGATCACCACATCAACGCGCGAGATTTGCATGCCCTCAGGCGCCGCAGGCAGCGCCGAAATGGTCAGGTCATCGGCGGGGGCGTCCGACAGGGTGTGACTGTCTTCCCAGTAAAAATGCGGGTGATCATCGGTGCGCGTGTCGAAATAGCTGCGTGCGCCGTCCACCACGATTTCATTCATCAGCCCCGCCCCGCAAAAGGCGCGCAAAGTGTTGTAAACCGTGGCAAGGCTGACCTTTTCACCGGCGCCCGCCGCTGCGGCATACAGCCCCTCGGCGGTGACATGTCGGTTCTGCCCGTCGCCGACTAAAAGCGCCGCAAGCGCAAGCCTTTGCCGCGTCGGGCGAAGCCCGCCTGAGGCAAGCCAGTCAGTCGTGGGCAGATGTATCACGGGGCAACCCTTGCAAGGATGACGCGTTCATATCAGGCAAGTCGCCTTTTGTTCAAACAAATTCCTGCCAGAGCACTTTAACGCGCACAGGGGCCGCCCTTGCTTCCCCTGCCCCGCCTCTGGTACGGATGGGCAAAGCCAGGGAGGGTTTGGTCGGGCATGGGTAATTTTCCATCAAGTTTCAGCAAGGATGACCTGCTAAAATGCGCGCGCGGCGAGCTGTTTGGCCCCGGCAATGCGCAACTTCCCGCTCCCCCAATGCTGATGATGGACCGCATCACCGAGATTTCCGAAGATGGCGGGGCGCATGGCAAGGGCCATGTCGTCGCAGAATTCGACGTACACCCGGACCTGTGGTTTTTCGAGTGCCACTTTCCGGGAAACCCGATCATGCCCGGCTGCCTTGGCCTTGACGGGCTGTGGCAATTGACCGGCTTCAACCTCGGCTGGCGCGGCTGGCAAGGGCGCGGCTATGCGCTTGGCGTGGGCGAGGTCAAGCTGACCGGCATGGTGCGACCAGACCGCAAGATGTTGACGTATAAGGTCGATTTCACCAAGGCCTTATCCACCCGCCGCCTGACCATGGGCGTCGCCGACGGCATCGTCGAGGCGGACGGCGAGGTCATCTATATCGTCAAGGATATGAAGGTTGCCCTTTCGGCAAACTGACCCTTTATACGAAAGGAAACTCCATGCGCCGCGTCGTCATCACTGGTATCGGTATCATCTCCTCCATCGGCAACAATGCCGCCGAGGTCGAGGCCAGCCTGCGCGCCGGGAAATCCGGCATCGTTTTTGCCCCGGACTACGCCGAGCACGGCTTTCGCAGCC
>JANNBM010000012.1:0-18716 GCA_031385445.1 Paracoccaceae bacterium
TGCGCAGCACAGTCGGCGTCTGCGATGTGTCGACCTTGGGCAAGATCGACATCCAAGGGCCGGATGCCGCCCAATTCCTCGATCTGGTCTATGCCAACACGTTTTCCACGCTGCCCATCGGCAAAGTCCGCTATGGCCTGATGCTGCGTGAAGACGGGTTCGTCATGGATGACGGCACCTGTGCGCGGCTGGGCGACAGCCATTATGTCCTGACCACCACCACCGCCGCCGCCGGGCTGATTATGCGTCATTTAGATTTTGTAGCCCAAGGGTTACGTCCCGATCTTAACGTGCAAATCACCAGCGTCACCGAACAATGGGCGCAGTTTTCGCTGGCCGGACCCCGGGCGCGGGACCTGGTCAATGCGACCATCGACCTGCCCGTGGATGACGAGGATTTCCCCTATATGGGTTGCGGCCCGGTCATGATGTCGGGCGTTGCCGGGCGGCTGTTCCGCATCTCGTTTTCGGGTGAACAGGCTTATGAAGTGGCGGTGCCGTCCCGCTACGGTGCCTCACTCTTCCGGCTCCTCCTCGCCCAGGCTGAATCGCTGGGTGGCGGCGCTTACGGTCTTGAGGCGCTGAATGTGCTGCGGATTGAAAAAGGGTTCATCACCCATGCCGAAATTCACGGCCGCACCAGCGCCTTTGATATCGGCATGGAAAAGATGATCGCTGGCAAGAAAGACTGTATCGGAAAGCGGATGGCGGGGCGCGAGGGGCTGATTGGGCCTGCGCGCGAGCAGCTGGTCGGCTTGCGCAGTCCCGCCGAGTTCGGATCGGGCGCGCATCTGTTCACAGCGGGCGCGCGCCTTCACCGCGAGACGGGGCAGGGCTATGTCACTTCGATGTGCTGGTCGCCGACCTTGAACGAATGGATTGGCCTCGCCTTCGTGGTCAATGGCCGCGCGCGCCATGGCGAGCAGATGCGTCTGGTCGATCATATGCGCGGCACGGATGTGCCCGTCACCCTGTGCAACCCGGTGTTTTTCGATCCCGAAGGGAGCAAATTGCGTGCCTGAACTGATCGCAAAATCCGCACTTAGCGGGCAGGGGCCGCTGACCTATCTGTCCACCACCATCGCCCCGGTTGATCTGGGCCCCATCACCTCGATCGCGCCGTTCCCGGGCCAGATCAAGGCGGCGGCCAAAGCGCTGAAGCCCCTTGGCCTTGGCTTGCCCGCACCAAACACCACCCTTGCCATGGGCGCCGCCCGCATCGTGTGGACAGGCGCGGATCAAGCGTTCCTGATCGGCATTCCGCCCCCCGATTTCGGCCAAAGTGCTGCAACCACCGACCAAACCGGCGGCTGGTCCGCGCTGCGGCTGTCCGGCCCGCACAGCGCCGATGTCCTGGCGCGGCTGTGCCCCGTCGACTTTCGCCCGGCGCATTTCAAACCCGGCCAGGCCGCCCGCGCCCAACTTGGCCATATGAACGCGGTCTTCTGGGCCGAGGACGACGCGTTGGTGATCCTGACCTTCCGCTCCATGGCCCGAACCGCATGGGACGAATGCACCCACGCCCTGACCGCCCTGAACGCCCGCGCCGCCGCCGCCCGCCACGCGTAAATTTTCGCAGAAAATTTGTTCTTTTTGCAAAGGCATCCCATGCTGACCAACGCCGATATCGCCGAGCTGACCGATTTTCGCCGCGACCTGCACCGCTTCCCCGAGGTGTCGGGCGAGGAATCCCAAACTGCCGCCCGCATCGTCGCAGCCCTTGGCCCCAGCAAGCCCGACCTGATCGTGCCGCAGCTTGGCGGTCATGGCATCGCCGCCGTCTGGAACGGCGCGTCCCCTGGCCAGACCGTCCTGTTCCGCGCCGAACTTGACGCTTTGCCGATTGATGAGGTCGGCCAACCGCCGCACCGCTCCACCCTTCCCGGTCGCGGCCATATGTGCGGCCATGACGGGCATATGACCATCCTTCTGGCCCTCGCCCGCCTGATCGGCCGCAAACGCCCCGCCACTGGCCGCGTTATCCTGCTGTTCCAACCGGCCGAAGAAAATGGCGCCGGTGCTGCCGCCGTCCTTGCCGATCCCAAATTTGACCCGCTCAAACCCGACTGGGCCTTTGCGCTGCACAATATGCCCGGCCTGCCGCTTGGCCATGCCACCCTGCGCGCGGGCACCATGATGTGCGCGTCCCAAGGGCTGCGCGTGCAACTGACCGGCAAGACCGCCCATGCCTCGATGCCCGAAACCGGTATCTCGCCGGTTCATGCCGTGGCGCGGCTGATCCCGGCGCTGCTGGCGCTTGGCCCCGGCGGCGCCTTGACGGAAGATTTCCGCATGGTCACCATCACCCATACCCGCGTGGGCGAGCCTGCCTTTGGCATCTCGCCGGGCTATGCCGAGTTATGGGTCAAACTGCGCACCCGTGAAGACGGCCCGATGGCCGCGCTTTACCACGAAGCCGCCGCGCTTGTGCAGACCGAGGCCGCCCGCGACGGGCTCACCGTCACCTGCCTGACCGAAGACGCCTTTTCGGCCACGGTCAACGACCAAGCTGCCATCACGCGCCTGACCTCGGCGCTTGACGCCCTGAACATCCCCCACGACGCGCGCAACCTTCCCCTGCGCGGCTCCGAAGATTTCGGCCGCTTTGGCGAGGCGGGGGCGCAAATGGCGATGATGTTTCTGGGTTCGGGCGAGGCCCATCCCCAGCTGCATAACCCCGACTACGACTTCCCCGACGATCTGATCCCGCTTGGCTGCGCAATTTTCCACAGGGTTCTGCGCGACCTTCTGGGCTAAGGCTCGACTCCACGCCGTTCGGTTCGATATAACACCCCATGTCCCTGCCACCCGGTTTCATAGACGAGCTTCGCACCCGCACCACCTTGTCCGCCGTCGTTGGGCGCAAGGTGACGTGGGACATGCGCAAATCCAATCAGGCCAAGGGCGACTTCTGGGCGCCATGCCCCTTCCATCAGGAAAAGTCCGCCTCCTTCCACGTCGATGACCGCAAGGGCTTCTACTATTGTTTTGGCTGCCACGCCAAAGGCGACGCCGTCACCTTCCTAAAAGAGGCCGACAACCTTGGCTTCATGGAGGCGGTCGAGGCGCTCGCCCGCGAGGCTGGCATGACCATGCCCGCGCGCGACCCAAAGGCGGCAGAGCGCGCCACCAAACGCACCCTGCTGACCGACGTGATGGAAGAGGCGGTCAAGTGGTTCAAACTGCAGCTGAAAACCACCGCCGCCGCCGATGCCCGCGCCTATCTCGCGCGGCGCGGCCTGCCGCAGGCCGCCATCGACCGCTGGGATATCGGCTTTGCCCCGGATCAGCGCGCGGCGCTGTTTTCGGCGCTGACCGCCAAGGGATTGCCCGCCGACATGATCATCGCGGCGGGGCTTTGCGCGCTGCCCGATGACGGCGACGCGCCCTATGACCGCTTTCGCGGCCGCATCATCTTTCCGATCCGCGATGCGCGGGGGCAGGCGATTTCGCTGGGCGGCCGCTCGATGGACCCGAACGCGCGCGCCAAATATCTGAACGGCCCCGAAACCGAACTTTTCGACAAGGGCCGCACCCTGTACAATCTCGCCCGCGCCCGTGAGGCGGCGGGCAAGGGCGCGCCCGTCATCCTCGCCGAGGGGTATATGGACGTAATCGCGCTGTCCGAAGCGGGTTTTGCGGGCGCCGTCGCGCCGCTTGGCACCGCCGTCACCGAAGATCAGCTGCGGCTGCTCTGGCGCGTGTCGGATGAACCCGTCGTCGCGCTCGATGGCGACAAGGCCGGCATCCGCGCCGGACTGCGCGTGGTTGATCTCGCCCTGCCGCTGCTGGAGGCAGGCAAGGGCCTGCGATTCGCGATGCTGCCGAACGGGCAGGACCCGGACGATCTGATCCGCGCCGAGGGCCCCGCCGCGATGCAGCGCGTGCTGGATGCGGCGCAGCCGATGGTCAAACTTCTGTGGACGCGCGAGATTGAGGGCCGGGTTTTCGACAGCCCCGAACGCAAGGCGAGCCTGGACAAATCCCTGCGCGCGGCGCTGAAACGCATCGCTGATCCATCCATCCGCAACCATTACGGCGAAGATATCAAGGCGCTGCGCCAGGATCTGTTCAGCGCGGGCCGCAGCCCGGCCCCCATCCGCGCCTTTCGCGGTCCCCGCGCGCCCTTTGGCCAGAAGCCCGATCTGCCCGCCTCGCAGACCGCCCGCGCCTCCTCGCTGGTTTCGGGCACCGAGCGGAGCGAAGAAGATCTTCGTGAGGCGGTGATCCTTGCCACATTGATCGCCCATCCCGCCCTGATCGCCCGCTTTACCGGCGCGCTGGAACGGCTGGATCTGCACGGGCAGGATCACAGCGCCCTGCGCGAGCTGATCCTGCACGCCCACCCCGATGCCCTGCCGCATGCCATTCAGGTGCATGCCGCCGACGCCTTTGCCGCCCTGATGGCCCGCCCGCATGTGCAAATTGCCCCCCCGGTGCGCAACACCGACGATCCCGACTTTGCCGCGCTTTGCCTTGCCGAAGAACTCGCCAAACTTTCCGCCCGCCGCGCCGTGCGCCGCGAGGTGGAAGAGGCGATGGAAGATGTCACCGGGCTGGCCGACGAGGGGCTGACGTGGCGGCTGTCCAAGGCCGCCGAGGCGCGCAATCTGGCCGACCGCCCGCCGCGCGAGGATGCCGCCGATCTGGGCGAGGATCGCGGCGCGCTGTCCTCGCACCTGCAAAGCCTGATCGACGGCAAGGTCTGGGAAAAGAATCGCCGTTAAGCGCGGTTTCGTTAACCACCCTTGAACCTGTTGCCCGCCAAACCCATCTGGGTACAAAGAATCACCCAATGGCGTACGCACCCCCCTGTACACCCCTGTGATTCGCGTTATTGATTCGCTCTATCTTTATGATTCGCGCAAAGGAATTGTCATGGCCGTTAAAGACAGCGACGAAGGCAAACCCGATAGCGAAGAGGCCGATGTTTCGCTCGACATGTCGCAGGCCGCCGTCAAGCGCATGATCGCCGACGCGCGCGAACGTGGCTATATCACCTATGATCAGTTGAACACGGTGATGCCGCCCGAACAGGTGTCGTCCGAGCAGATCGAAGACGTCATGTCGATGCTGTCCGAAATGGGCATTAACGTCATCGAAGACGAAGAAATAGAAGAGGGCGCGGAGCCTGCGGGCGAATTGGTGGAAACCAATTCCTCCACCCGCGATGTCGCCGTTGTCACCACCACGACCGAGGCGCTGGACCGCACCGACGATCCGGTGCGGATGTATTTGCGCGAAATGGGCAGTGTCGAACTGCTGTCGCGCGAGGGCGAGATAGCCATCGCCAAGCGCATCGAGGCCGGCCGCAACACGATGATCGCGGGCCTGTGCGAATCGCCGCTGACCTTTCAAGCCATCATCATCTGGCGCGACGAACTTTTGTCCGAAGACATTCTGCTGCGCGATGTGATCGACCTGGAAGCCACCTTTGGCCGCAGCCTTGACGGTGAAGAGGGGCTTGTCGGCCCCGATCTTGCCGGCGTCGATATTGAAGGTGCTGCGCCCCGCCGCTCGTCCGAGCCGGAGATGGACGCCGACGGCAACCCGATCATGGCCGCCGATGAGGACGACGAAGACGACGAGGGCCAATCCCTTTCGCTGGCCGCGATGGAGGCGGCGCTTAAGCCCAAAGTCTTGGAAACGCTGGACCTTATCGCGCGCGACTATGGACTGCTCGCCGAAATGCAAGACGCCCGCATGTCCGCGACCCTGTCGGACAAATCGAATTTCTCGGCCAGCGCCGAAGCCGCCTATCAAAAACTGCGCGGCGAAATTGTCATGCTTGTCAACGAACTGCACCTGCACAACAACCGTATCGACGCGCTGATTGACCAGCTTTACGGCATCAACAAACGCATCATGTCGATCAATTCGGGCATGGTGAAACTGGCCGACGCCGCGCGCATCAACCGGCGCGAGTTCATCGACGAATATCAAGGCTACGAGTTGGACCCGACATGGCTGGACCGGATGGCGGCCAAACCGGGGCGCGGCTGGCAGGGTCTGATCGACAAATCCCGCGCTGCGATTGAAGATCTGCGCAATGAGATGGCGCAGGTCGGCCAATATGTCGGCGTCGACATTTCCGAATTCCGCCGCATCGTCAATCAGGTGCAAAAGGGCGAAAAAGAAGCGCGTCAGGCCAAGAAAGAAATGGTCGAGGCGAATTTGCGTCTGGTGATTTCGATTGCGAAAAAATACACCAACCGGGGTCTGCAATTCCTAGATTTGATTCAGGAAGGCAATATCGGCCTGATGAAAGCGGTTGATAAATTTGAATACCGCCGGGGGTACAAGTTTTCCACCTATGCGACCTGGTGGATCCGTCAGGCGATTACGCGGTCCATTGCCGATCAGGCCCGTACCATCCGCATTCCGGTCCATATGATCGAGACGATCAACAAACTTGTGCGCACCGGGCGGCAGATGCTGCACGAAATTGGCCGCGAACCGACGCCCGAAGAATTGGCTGAGAAACTGCAGATGCCTTTGGAAAAGGTCCGCAAGGTGATGAAAATCGCCAAGGAACCGATTTCGCTGGAGACGCCGATCGGGGATGAGGAAGACAGCCAGCTTGGCGATTTCATCGAAGACAAAAACGCGATTCTGCCTTTGGATTCAGCGATCCAAGAGAACCTGAAGGAGACGACGACCCGGGTTCTGGCGTCGCTGACACCGCGCGAAGAGCGGGTTCTGCGGATGCGGTTCGGGATCGGGATGAACACCGATCACACGCTGGAAGAGGTGGGTCAGCAGTTCAGCGTGACGCGCGAGCGGATCCGGCAGATTGAAGCCAAGGCGCTGCGGAAGTTGAAGCATCCGAGCAGAAGCCGGAAGTTGCGCAGTTTTCTGGATCAGTAGAAAAAGTATTTGCCAAGGTAAGTGTTCGGAATTCAATTCGTTGACTGGTCGTCAATGGAGATGAGAAATGGCATTTAGAAAATTCGTGGCCTTGGTCCTACTGACATTTTTTTCCCGGACCGTCGTATTCACAAGATAGCCTTGGTGTTTGGGGAACCTACGAAGAGTGGCTTGAACTCGCGAGACTTTGTGCGGCGACTCCGACATGCTCGGCCGTCAGTCAAACAAAAGTAAATGCGTTTGGGCAAGAGTATGACGGCGTCCGGGTAAACCGCCCAAATGGACCTGAGGTCTATTTCGTTGTCGCTAAAGACCCAAGTGATGTAAGCCGAAGTGGCTGGTACCTGTGCAGCTATAATGACCTCGTATCGTCAAGTCCGACGATGTCCTGTCAGCCGCTGTAGTGCTTCGGGGGGAGGGGCCTCTCCCCCCTGAGTCCCTGCCGCCACACTTCCCCCCCAATCCCTAGTGGGCCGCATTTCCCCCTAGCCTAAACTTGCCGCCATCCCCTATACAAATCCCAAGGACCGGGGCGTCAGACCCCGGCCACGAGGCAGGATAACAACTAGCAAGGAGGGAGCCGATGCGCTGCCCATTCTGCGGGAATATTGATACTCAAGTGAAGGACTCGCGGCCCGCGGAGGATCACGTTTCGATCCGTCGCCGCCGTTTTTGTCCGGCCTGTGGTGGGCGTTTTACCACTTATGAGCGGGTGCAGTTGCGCGACCTTGTGGTGGTGAAATCATCGGGTAAGCGCGAGGATTTTGACCGCACCAAACTGGAACGCTCGATCCGGATCGCCATGCAGAAACGCCCGATTGATCCCGAACGGATTGATCAGATGATTTCCGGCATCGTGCGGCGGCTGGAATCCTTGGGTGATACCGACATTCCGTCCAAGATGATTGGCGAGATTGTGATGGAAAGCCTCGCGCGGATCGACACGGTGGCTTACGTCCGTTTTGCCAGTGTTTACAAGAACTTCCAAGCGGCGGACGACTTTGACCGCTTCGTCTCGGAACTGCGGCCGAACCCCGGCGCTGACGATTGATGGCTTGAATGGGGGCCGATTGGCCCCCTTTGCCTTACCAGCTGCCGGTATTCGCCATGCTGAGCCACGGTTCCGCCGGTGGCAGGCTGTTGCCCTTTTGCAGCAGTTCGATTGACACATTGTCGGGCGAGCGCACAAAGGCCATATGGCCATCGCGCGGCGGGCGATTGATCAGCACGCCGTTCGCGGCAAGATGGGCGCAGGTGGCATAGATGTCGTCCACCTCATAGGCCAGATGGCCGAAATGGCGGCTGTCGGCGGGCAGGCCCGCATCGCCGTCCCAGTTATAAGTCAGCTCCACCGGGCATTCCGGCTGATCTGGCGGCGCCAGAAAGATCAATGAAAACCGGCCCTTGTCATTATCGATGCGCCGGGTTTGCACCAGACCAAGCAGCTGATAAAACGCCAGCGACGCCTCCAGATCCAAAACTCGCACCATCGTATGCAGATATTTTACGCCCATCATGCCCCCCAAAAGCCGCTGAAATTCCATGCCCGACAGTGTCAGAAGCTTTGCGAAAGGCCAAGCGTCACGGAATTGTTTTGCGTCTCATAGCGGCTGATATTCGACCAATTCGCCTGATGTGACAGCGCCAGATAGGGCGTCAGGCCAAAGATCGTGCCTTCTTGTGGGCGCAGGGTGACGCTGAGCCCGGCAAAGGTGTCATGCCGCCCGTTCGTGGCATCGATCCCGCCGCCAATTGGTTGATATCTCGGATAATCCTTGGCCCCCAGCGTAAGAAGGGCCGACCATGCCACCGGACCAATCGGTGCATCGGGGGCAAAACCGAGGCTGACTTCATAGGCATCATACGTATTGTTAACCGCGTCTGAGCGCAGAAAGCTGCCTTCAATGCCCATTTGCAAAACCCCGCCGAGTGGGGCCAGGGCCTGCGTGCTGTCTAATGTGAACACATAGCCGTCGATCACCTCGCCGTCCGCGGCAGGCCATTGCCGCTCGGCAAGGCCGGTCAGAAGCATCGCCGCAGCGGGACTGTCCAGCAGCGAAACCTCCAGCTTGCCGCGCAGACCCGTCCCCGACCCAGTGCCGCCAGTCCACGATTGGCTGCCCGAAAAGGTCATCCGGCCCGAGGTCTGAATGATGGGCAGTTGCAGGTCATGTTCATACCGCAGCACCGCCGACTGGCTTTGCAGATCAGCGTCGTCCAGATCGGGGGTTTGACGCGCAGCGGCAGGGGTCAATTTTGGCAGTGCCTCGGTCAGACTTATCCCGAACCGGTCGCGATTTCCGCCCGGAAGCGCGTAAAGCAGGTCAAGATTGGCCACTGCGATCACGCCCGGCTGCGCCTCGGACCAGCCCGAAAGCCCGCCGATCACCACATCGTCGATCAAAAACACATCGCTCACCGAACCGCCGTTGATGTTGGTGGTCGGGATAAGTTGAAAGGACAGGGTCGATTTCAGCGGCGAAAACTGGCCCGCGATGTCCAGATCGCTTTGGCTTTGCTCTGCCAACGCGTCATTCGGGGCCACCGCGATCGCACGGCGCAGCCAAAACTGCGCCGCCAAAACCCGCTCTGCGCTCATCGCGGCATGTCCGGTCTGGCGCGCGATTTCATAGCGCAGCCCCACTGGCCGCCCCGCCCGCGCCGCCGCATCCCAGGCGCGGCGACCAAAGATCACTGCGGCCTCGGGATTGCCCAGCACCTCTTCGGTGGCGCAAAGCAGTAAAAGCGCCTCGACATCGTTGGGGTCAACCTCGACCAACCGCCGCGCGATGGCATTGGCGAGCGACGCATCGCCGCGCAAAAACACCGTGCGCGCAAGGTTCAACGCCTGCGGCCGCGTCAGGTCAACCACCTGCGCTTGAACCGGTCCACAAAGGCCAAGGGTCAAAAGACAGGCCGCGATGGCCCGCCAATGCCCCCCCGTCAGCGCGGAATGCACAGGGGTGAAGCGCCCGCCAGATCGCAGCGCGGAAGGTTGAAGACGCCGTATTCAAAGATCGTGCTTTGTCCGGAAATCGGGTTCAGCCACAACACGCCCGCCACATCCGAGGCTTCAAGCCCGCCAAAGGCCCCCGCGTAATCGCCCACATCTCCATCGGGCGATCCCCAATATTCCACATTGCCCAGAAACTGGCCATTCTCGTCCAGCGTCGTCTCGCGCAGCGTCAGATCGGCCAGACTGGACGTGTCGATTGTTGAATCCGTCGTGGTCGGATCGCCATCGTCAAAGGTAATTTCAAGAATCTGGTTGTTTTCCTGATCAAAAAGCTCCCGTTCAATAATGCCGCCTTCGACGACGTTATCGCTGAAACTGCCATTGATCTGGATCGTGCCGGTCACCGTCCAGGGCTCGGTCGGGCGTACGCCAGGCGGACGCGGCTGCGATCCATCGGCGAATTCCCCCGGAACAAAGACTCCGGCGTAGGTCCCGGCATAGCTGAACTGCCCCGCTTCGGCCCCGGTGCCCAGCGTCGGCTTGGTATAGCTTGTCACGCGAAAGAATTGCGAGCCGCCGTTATGTTGATTGAACTGCCCGCCATCGGCCGCGGACACCGCCACCAGATTGCCGCGCTCGTTCGTGGCGACATAGGCAAGATAGGACCGCGTCAGATCGGTTTCCTGAAAAACATAGGCCTCATAGTCCGGCCCACCTGTCACATTGACGATGTCCAGCGCACTGACCCGGTCAAAGGTTGCAAATTCTGAACTGCTGCTGATGCCCTGCATGTCAATCTTCAGCACCCCGTTCTCGTAGGATACCGCCGTCATGTCGCGCGACACTGCAACGGGCACGCCCGGCACCGGTGCGTTCGGATCGACCGGATCCACCGGCACATTGCCGAAGGGATTTCCATCACAGGCCGCCAGAACAAATGGCGCCAAGACCAAAAGCTGATAAGTTTTCATGCTGCTGCCCAATCATTATTTTCTTAGTTTTACCGAAATAATGCGCCAAAAATATGATCAAGTCAAAAGAGAAGTGTTGCCCGGTGCCCAAATTCAATGATCATCTGGCGGTTTGTGACTGCGGCCCCCACCAGATATAGTGTTTGCGACTCACTCCTGCCAAAGGATCGCCCCGATGCCGTTGACCCCAGAACAGATCGCCGAAATCGAGGCCGCCCGGGCTGTGCCGACCCTGACCCTGCGCGCCACCTCGCCGGGGATGGAGGCGCATCTGTACCGCGCCCATCCCGTGCTCGATCACGGTTTCATCCGCGTCATCGACTATATGGGCGATGATGCCGCCATCGTGCAGGCGGCGCGGGTTAGTTATGGCGCGGGCACCAAGCATGTACAGAACGACGACGGCCTGATCCGCTATTTGATGCGGCACTGGCATTCCACCCCGTTCGAGATGTGCGAGATCAAACTGCACGTCAAACTGCCGGTCTTCGTCGCGCGCCAGTGGATCCGCCACCGCACCGCCAACGTCAACGAATATTCCGCCCGTTATTCGATCCTCGATCGTGAGTTCTACATTCCTGCCCCCGAACATCTGGCCGCGCAATCGGTCGTCAACAACCAGGGTAGGGGCAATGTGTTAACCGGCGCTGAATCGGCCCGCGTGCTGGAGCTGCTGAAATCCGACGCCAACCGCGCCTATGATCATTACGAGGCGATGCTGTCGCAGGAGGGTCAGGACGGCCTCGCGCGCGAGCTGGCCCGCATGAACCTGCCCGCCAATATTTACACCCAGTGGTATTGGAAGATCGACCTGCACAACCTCTTTCACTTTTTAAGACTGCGTGCCGACCCCCATGCGCAATATGAGATCAGGGTTTATGCGGATGCGATTGCGGCTTGTGTGAAGGATTGGGTGCCCTTGGCCTTCGCGGCGTTCGAGGATTACCGGATGGGGGGGGTGACGTTGAGCGGCAAGGCGATTGAGGTGTTGAAACGGCGGTTGAAGGGGGAAGTTGTGGGGCAAGAGACCTCGGGCATGAGCAAGGGGGAGTGGCGGGAGTTTGAGGGGGTTTGGGGGTGAGTCACCCAACGAGAATTCTCGATGACTTGTTTCCTGCCCGGATTTTGAACCCCGAACCAGATGCTAAGTACCTAAGGAATTTGGCGGTTAGTCATTTCGATCTCGCAAACAGCTTCATCCTCAATCAATTTAACGTAGTCGCGACAAGCCATTCTGAACCGATCTTAGCCGCAACAGCCGCTCAAAATGCCGTGGTTTTTTTGCTCTTAGATGCTTTCATTTTTGAAATTGTAAGACTCTACCGCGTGATTGGAAGGAATGTCGAAATGAAAGACGTCGACATTGAAATAGAACGAAGTTTTAAAAAGTGCGCGAGAAAATTGGTTCCATATCGAGATTTTCTGGAGCACCGTGAAGATCCCGGCTCAGTTGGGCGCAAATCTTTCCCTAAAAACCAACGGAAAATTTTTTCTGATGGGGCATATGTGTTCATGAGTCAACCAAGCGTTTTTGTTCGTTCGCACGACAATATATTTATTGGGGAGGTCGATCTCGTGGAAATATATAAACTCGCAAGACGACTATTTCCTTATGAGAAACCTGACGACAGCGACTTCACCCCGTAGGTCGGGCGAGAGCCCGACTCTTCTCCCAACGTCGGCCTTTCTGCCCCACACCCCATATCTCCGGCAATGTCGGGCTTTCGCCCGACCTACGCAACCAATCTCGCCCACGCCCAAAACTTCGCGCTCTCGCCCACCCTACAACACATCCCCACCCCCATCCCGGTGCCAGCTTGAATACGGCCAATCCCCTGGCCGCTTCACCAACCCATGCTTCACCGGGTTGATCCAACAATACCGCACATGCGCCTGCATATCCGCCTCGTCCCGAATATGATGCTCTCAAAACCGACGTTGCCAAACCCGGCCGTCCTGTTTTGCCATTTTGGAATGCGAAAGCCCCGTAGGGTGGGGTTCCACCCCACTGCCATCATGACCCTCATCGCCGGTGGGGTGAAACCCCACCCTACGCGGTGCCCAAATCCCGCCGGTCAACGCCCGCGTGAAGCGTGCTTTCAACATCCCCACGCGGTTTGAATAATCCGCGTCGCCTTCGGGCAAGGTCCAGACGAAATGCATGTGATCGGGCAGAACCACCCAGGCGTTGATCGCAAAGGGTTTGTCCGCCCGCGTGCGGCGGGCGACGTCGCGCAGCAGATCGACTTGCCGCACCAACAGATCCGAGCCCCGCTCTGCAAGCGCGAGGGTGAAGAATACGGCAGCGCCGGGTCGTTTGGGGCGGATGTATCTGGACATCCCCCAACCCTAAACCGCCATGGTTAACAAACTCTTGCCGAAAGTCTGGGTTAAAATCAGGGTGGGGCGACCATTTAACCCGCTGATGCCAAACACAAACCTATTTTGTCCTGTTGCGGACGCTTCCTTAATCCCGTCCGCGCCCTATACTCCCCTTCCAAAGGAGACACTTCATGCCCCTCATCATCGTCCTTTACTTCGCCACCCTGATTCCCTTCCTGATCCTCGATCTTTTGATGATCACTTACGTCACCAAACCTCTGTTCGATCAGCATATCGGCTACTTGATGACCGACCTGCGCGTCGCCCCTGTCGCCGCGTTTTACCTGCTTTATATCGCAGGTCTCTTGTACCTCGTCTCGATGCCCTCCCTGCGCACCGGCGCCGCCATTCTGATCCCCGCCGCGATCATCGGGTTCCTTTCCTACGGCACCTATGAATTCACCAGCCTTGCGATCATGAAGGATTGGACGTACCGGATGGTGGCGACCGATCTGATCTGGGGCACGTTTGTCACCCCCGCCGCCGTCTGGATCGGCGTGACCGTTACCCGGATGCTTTTCAAGGGGCAGTTATGATCGTTTACGGAATTTCCACCTGCGACACCTGCAAAAAGGCGCTGAAAGCGTTGGAGCAGGCGGGGCAATCCCCGACCTTTCGCGATATCCGCAGCCAGCCGCTGAGTGCGGCGGAGATTGACCAGATTGTCACCGAATTTGGCGACAGGGCGATCAACAAACAGTCGACCACCTATCGCGGCTTTTCCGATTTTCTGCGGGAGTCCGAGCCGGAGGCGCAAATCGCGGCGCAACCGGCCGTGATGAAACGGCCGGTGATCCAGTCGGACAAGGGCTGGCTTATTGGATGGGACGACGCCATCCTTGCCCGCCTGACAGGAGCTTAGAGCGGCCTGAGATCGCCCGCAGATTCCTTGCCATCGCGGCCGGTCTGCAATTCATAGCCAATCTTTTGATTGTCCTGTAATCCCTTCAGCCCGGCGCGTTCGACCGCCGAGACATGCACAAATACGTCCTTGCCGCCATTGTCCGGCGCAATGAAACCATAACCCTTGGTCGAGTTGAACCACTTCACGGTGCCTGTCGGCATGCCGCTTCTCCCCTTCACAATCGCCCCCGGCGGAATTGCCGAAAGCCGTGCAACGGCCCTGAAGACCTGCGTTCAAGGCGGGCTTGAAACACTGTTGTCACTGCTTAAATCATGCCAAAGCTTAACCGAAAATCAAGCCCCGGAATTTGCGGGGTGATTCGGGCCACTAAGCCTATGGAAAAGAAGGGTAAACATGCGAAACGCGGCATTGGTTCTTGGCATCATCGGCGGAGTCTGGGCGATGTTTGTGGGGTTTTTCGGCTATGGCTATACCCAGATCATCGCGGATAACGCCGAGGTGCAGACATGGTTCGGCCAAGTGGATCACCCCGGCTTGATCAAATTCGCCTCGTTCGCGGCGCCGGTTCTGGCGATTGCGGGCGCCGCGATGGCGCGCTCGCGCAATATGGCGGCCGGGATTTTGGAGATCGCAGCGGCGGCGTTGATCCTTTACGCCTTCCGCTTCAACGCGTTCACCATGTTCCCGATCGCCATGCTGGGGCTTGGCGGGGTTCTGGCCCTAGCGGCCCGGCAGCCCGATACCCATTGAGCCGATGATCCGGTCCACCGACAAAGCGCCCGCGCCTTTGATCACCAAAGTCGCGAAAAGCAGCATCCAGAAGGCGCGTTGATCGAGGATCAGCGCGTCCGAATGGCGGTCAAACAGGGCTCCGATGGTGTCCGCGCTTGCGCCGTGACCAAAGATGTCGGTCAGGCTTTGCAACGCGACAAAGCCGATCATGCCCAAGGCGGCAAGGCGGGTCGCCAGACCGACAACGATCAGCAGCGGCAGCACGATTTCGGCAACCGCGCCCGCATAAGCGAACAGATGCATCCAAAGCGGCAACTGTCCGGCGTCATAGCTGACAGCGTCGATCGCCCTGGGGAAGATTTGGGCGAAGGCGCCGGTCGAAAGGGCAAAGGGGCCGTCGAATTTCGTCAGGGCCGAGGCCCAGAAATATCCCGCCAGAACCGCCGCGAACACCAACCGCGCCAAAAGCGGCAGCAGGGGGTCGAGCCGGGACAGAAGGCCGAAGGCTTGGGTCAGAAGTCTGGTCATGTGATGTCCTTTACGGCGCCATGGGCGAGGAGGAGGGTTAACAGATCGGTCAAATCGGATTGGGTTTCGGCTGCGTCAAGCGCGGCGCCGATGGGCTGACCCGCGAGAAGGTTTGACAAGATAGCGGCTGAGCCGGGGGAAAGGGAAAAGGGGGCGGGATCGTAATCCGTGCGCAGGATAACGGCAGCCTCTGGGGCAAAGGTGCCCACCGCAGCGCCGCCCCGATTGGCGCGCCAGATGGACAGGATGGGCCAGTGCGAACGGATCAGCCGCAGGCTTGGCGCAAGCACCAGCCGAGCAGCCAGCAGGGCCTCGGGGGCAAGCGCGCTCAGGCGGTCGCGCGCGACGGGGGCAGCGTCCGCCGCGTGATAGCTTTCGCGGATCGCCTGTTCCAGCCGCGCTATATCGGGCAGATAGGGCAGAGATGCGGCGGGCGCGAATTTGGTCAAAAATCCTGGAAAATCAGCGCCGTACAACATCATCATCCGTGTTTTTGGCGGATGCGCGCGCAGGAAATCGACGGCCATGGCGGCGAAAAACGCGGGGCCGACCAGTTTTTCCACCACGGGAAAGGCGGCTTGCAGCACGCGCAGCAAGGATGCGGTGACGTTGTTTCGGTAAACGTCAAAGCGGGCAGGGGCGGGGCGGCCTTGCGGGTCAACCAGACCTTCGGGCATCGGCGCGTCCGGGGACAAAAGCGCGGCGGAAAAGCGCGATTGGCTCATCGCACGGGTGCCAGAATTGCGGCGGCAAGCGCGGCCTCGGCGGCAAGGACGGGCCATTCAGGCACGTCATTGTCCCATTCAATCAGGGTCGGACGGGGGCCGCCAAGTGCAATCAGCTCGGCATAAAGCGCCCAAACCGGGTCTGCGACCGGGCGGCTGTGGCTGTCGATCAAAAGGGGCGCGCCGTGATCATCGTGATCCGCCTCATGGCCGCCAAGGTGAATTTCTCCAATCAGATCAATGGGAAAGCTGCGCAGATACGCCACTGCGCTGGTGGCCTGATTGACCGCCGAGATATGGATGTTGTTGACATCAAGCAGAAGCCCGCACCCGGTGCGCCGCCCGATTTCGCGTAGAAAGTCGACCTCGGGCATCGTGGTTTCGGTAAAGGCCAGATAGCTGGACGGATTTTCCAGCAGCATGCGCCGCCCAAGCACCGCCTGCACCTCGTCGATGTGATCGGCCACGCGGGCAAGCGTCGCCTCGGTATAGGGCAGGGGCAAAAGATCGTTCAGATAGGCGCCGTCATGGGTGGACCAAGCGAGATGTTCGGAAAAACTCGCCGGATTCAGCCAGCCATTCAGATGCTTCAGCCGCGCCAGATGGTCTGCGTCAAGGCGGCCCTCGCCGCCGATGGACAGGCCAACGCCGTGCAATGAAATCGGGAATTTTTCGGACAGATGGCGCAGCTGGGCCAAGGGCCGCCCGCCGTCGCCCATATAGTTTTCGGCGTGAATTTCCAGCCAGGACACCGCGCCCGGCTGATTCAGAATACCGTTCAAATGCTGGGGCTTGTAGCCGACGCCGGGCAGGGCGGGCAGGGATTTTCGGGTCTGATCCAACATCGAACGCCAAAGCCCCTTGTTCGCGTTTTGGGATGCCCCACCGGCCCGCAAGGCCAGTGGGAGCGTGCGGGGGCGCAAATTGCCCCCGGTTTTCGCCTTAGCCAGCGGTCGGCAGATCGCGCGGCAAAGCCTCAAGCGCGCCCATGCGGGCCGAGCCGTCGGCAGCGGCGGGCAGTTCCATCGTCAGGCAGGTGCCCGTGGGAACAAGTGACCACGCGCTGCCCTGATAATCGACCTTCGAGGTGCCCGCGCAAGTGGTGCCTTCACCAGCCGCGCAATCGTTCTGGCCCGCCATCGCCACGCCAAAGCACTTTTCCATTTCTTCGGCATGAGCGACCTGCGCCGTGGCGGAAAGAGCAGCGGTGAGCGCGCCAAAGGCTGCGAGGGCTTTGAATTGAAAGGACATCGTGTTCTCCAAGTAGGGTTTTAAGATTATTCAGTGCGTTGAGGTTTACGAGATAGCCCCGGTCAGAGGCCAATCACGCATCCGTTATCCCACCGCTTTGTGACCACCGCGCGCGCTGCGTGATCGGGGGAGGTTGGTGGGAAAGCGCGGTTTTTTCACCGCGACTTTCCTTACATTTCAATGCTTTAAGCTGATCAATTGCGCGGCGGCAGGGCTTCTGGCCCGAAAGTCATGATGGCCTGATCCAGCGTCATTGTTTCAACATGTGTCTGGCCCAGACGGCGGACTGAAACAGTTTTCTGCTCCACCTCTTTCATCCCGATGGCCAGGATCACGGGCACTTTACCCACGGAATGCTCGCGCACCTTGTAGTTGATCTTTTCATTCCGCGTATCGGCCTCGGCCCGAACGCCCGCTTTGACCAGTTCGGCCACCACGTCGTTCACGAAGCCATCCGCGTCAGATACGATGGACGCAACGACCACCTGACGCGGCGCGAGCCAGAACGGCAACTTTCCCGCATGCTCTTCGATCAATATGCCAATGAACCGCTCGAACGACCCCAAAGTCGCACGGTGCAGCATATAGGGCGTGTGCTTGGCCCCATCCGCGCCAATATACGCGGCCCCCAGACGGGCGGGGATGTTCTGATCCAGTTGCAAGGTGCCGCATTGCCAGTCGCGGCCGATGGCGTCGGTCAACACGAATTCCAGTTTCGGTGCATAAAACGCGCCTTCGCCTTTGTTCAGGATATAATCATAGCCTGCCGCGCGTGTCGCATTGGTCAGCGCCGCCTCCATCAGATCCCAGCTTTCGTCGGTGCCGACCCGCACATCGGGCCGGTCGGAGAACTTGATCTTGAACGTCTCGAACCCAAGGTCTTTGTAGATTGCTGCCAGAAATTCGATAAAGCGTTTGCTCTCCGCTTCGATCTGATCCTCGGTGCAGAAAATATGTGCGTCGTCCTGCGTGAACCCGCGCACCCGCATGATGCCGTGCAACGCGCCAGAGGGTTCATAGCGGTTGCAAGACCCGAACTCGGCCATACGTAACGGCAAGTCGCGATAGGATTTCAGCCCGACGTTATAAATCTGCACATGGCAGGGGCAATTCATAGGTTTCAAGGCATTGATGGTCTTTTCGCGGGCGTGTTCCTCGTCAACCTCAACGATGAACATGTTTTCCTGATAGGCCTCCCAATGGCCGGATTGTTCCCACAGCTTGCGCGATACCACCTGCGGCGTGTTGACCTCGACATAGCCGCCGCGCTTTTGCTGGCGGCGCATGTAGTCCTGCAAGGTCGTGTAGATGGTCCAGCCATTGGGGTGCCAGAACACCTGACCGGGGGCTTCCTCCTGCATGTGAAACAGGTCCATTTCGCGGCCCAGTTTGCGGTGGTCGCGTTTGGCGGCCTCCTCCAGCCGGTGCAGATGGGCCTT
>JANNBM010000060.1:0-54634 GCA_031385445.1 Paracoccaceae bacterium
TCCTTTGATCAGGTGCTGATCGCCCAAGGGCGCGCGGGGCATCTGGGCCAGTCATTGGTGCATGCGGACGCTGGCCTTGCGCCGACCAACTGGCAGGCGTCCACCTTTCCGCCGCCGCTGCGCCGCATGATCGAGGTGATCTTTGACGGCGCCGATACCGATGTCGTGCGCCCCGATCCCAATGCCACGTTGACCCTGCCAAATGGCCAGATTCTGCGCGCGGGCGACGAGGTTTTGACCTTTGTGAACCGCAATCTGGAACCCTATCGCGGCTATCACACTTTCATGCGCGCTCTGCCCGAGGTTATGGCGGCGCGGCCCAAGGCGCAGGTGGTGATCGTCGGCGGTGACGAGGTCAGTTATGGGGCGGCGCCGAAGGATGCCAAGGGGTGGAAAGAAACCTTTCTGGCCGAGGTGCGCGACCGTTTGGATCTGTCGCGGGTGCATTTCATGGGCAAGGTGCCCTATCCGCAGTTTCTGTCGATCCTGCAGGTCAGCCGCGCGCATGCCTATCTGACCTATCCGTTCGTTCTGTCATGGTCGATGATCGAGGCGATGGCCGCAGGCGCGCATGTGGTGGGCAGCGATGTGCCGCCCGTTGCCGAAGCGATTGAGCACGGCGTCAACGGCACTTTGGTCGATTTCTTTGATGTGGCGGGCTGGTCGCGCGCCTTGACGACGGCCTTGGCCGAGCCGGAGCGGTTTGAACCGCTGCGCCTTGCCGCGCGAGAAACCGCTGTAAGCCGCTATGATCTGCGCCGGGTGTGTCTGCCGAAAATGGTGTCTTTCGTGGAAAGCTTTGCCGCCGGAACCTGACGTTATTCAGCGGCGATTTTCAGGGGTTGAAAATCTGTCGCCGCAGCAACCACCTTTGCGCGCGCTGCGCACAGATCAATCACATTTGACCCAGCTTTGGACTTGGACGGCGCGCGCGACATTGCCCCAATGTCTTGAACGATCTGCGGCCAGAATTCCGAGTGCACCAGGGTCAAGCCCGGGCTGAAATCGCATTTGTCGGGCGAAATGCCAGGCATATAGACCAGATCGCCAACCTTGAGGCTTTCCTCAATTTGCGATCCCGGATCCCCGGAGGCCATTTGGTCCGAACCAGCGACCACAACGAGCGCCTTGCGTCCATCCGGTCTGATCCATGCTATAATCCCGAGCATTTCCGTACCCACTTGTTCTTAGGCTGATCAAGTTAAATCTGTAATGATTACAATAGTTCACGAGGGTGCAGATGAAAGATAGGTATGCCGATCATGCCTGACCGGAATTCGGACAGAAATGATCATTTTCCGGTCAATTTTACTTGCAAGCCGTGGGTTCAGGCGTCTAATGGTGGTAACGATACCAAGGAAGCCGAAATGTCTGCCGCCGACGCCACCCAAAAGCCCCAAAACCTTTCTGATTTGCGGATGGCGTTCGCCCGGAATCTGATCATTTTGGTGGAAAAGGAACGGTCTGTTTCCGAATGTGCGCGAAATCTGCGCATAAGCCGGTCACAATTGAACCGATTCTTGGGTGGAGAGACCTATCCCAGACCGGACATCCTGCACCGAATCTGTCAGCATTTTGGAACGGATGCCCGGATTCTGACCACCCCGCTTTCTGAGTTGACGCAGCCAAAACCGGTGCTGCCGGTCAATTCCTTGCTTCTGGACTTGATGGAAGGTTTGGAACCGGTGCCAAATTCGGTCCTGCCGGACGGGATCTATGCAGAGTGGATGGTGTCGACGACCGAACCGGGTCTGGTTGAAATGCACCTTATTCGTGTGTTTAGCGAAAATGGCCGGAAGTTGGGCAAGGTCCGGGTGTCAATCGTTTCGGCAACACCGGGGATGAGGCGGTATCGTTATCCGATGGTGAAATGCGTGGCGCAGTATTTCATGCAGCGCGACGGTTTTGCGTCGATTGACCGGGTCGCGAACGAAAGTTTTCACGCATTCACCGCGTTCAGGGTGGGTTATGGCGCGGCCAACGGTGTTTTCCCCGGCTATAAACTGTCAGGGATCAGCTATCACCCCAAACGCCACTTTTCGCGCACCGCTTGTGTGTTGCAGCGTCTTTCGGGCGATGCCGGGGGCCTGCTGTCCGCTGCTCGGCATCCTGAATTCATAAAGTTCGCCGATGCGCCGCCGCTGATCCGTCAGATTTTGGCCGACGTTCGGGACGAATAGGGTTTTAACAGCCGGTTTGAGGTGTGGCCGAGCCGCCCGCAAGACAAGGCCATTGCGTCCGATCCAAATTTGATCAAATCATGTGGCCACGAAGAGGAGGGCCCGCGATGAAAGTGCTGATCAACGGATTTGGACGCATCGGACGTTCGGTTTTGCGCGCTTGGTTGCAAAGCCCGGACCTTTGGCCCGGTCTGCAGATCGTGGCGATCAACGACATCGCGCCGGGAAAAATGTGCGCCTATCTGTTTGAATTCGACAGTGTTTTCGGCCCATGGACGGGCAAGGTCAGCCTTGACGACACCGCAATCACGATTGATGGCCGGGCGCTGAGGTTAAGCCACGCCGCCGATTTGTCGGGCTTGGATCTGTCCGACATTGATCTGGTGCTGGAATGCACGGGCCGCGCCGATACCCCGCAAATCGCGGGACGGGGCTTGCAGGCGGGGGCGGGGCGCATCCTGATCTCTGGCCCCTCACAAGCGGCTGACTATACGGTGGTGCTTGGCGCGAATGAGGCGGGGCTGGTGGGGCAAAAGATCGTCTCAAACGCCTCATGCACGACCAACGCGCTGGCGCCTTTGGTGCGTCTGATTGACGGTGAATGGGGTATTCAGACCGGCAGCATGACCACGGTGCACTGCTATACCGGCAGCCAGCCGACGACCGACGCCCCGGCGGCGGATTTTGCCCGCTCGCGGGCGGCGGCGCTGTCGATGGTGCCGACGACGACATCGGCGCAGCGGCTTTTGGATCTGGTTCTGCCGCAAATTGCCGGGCGGATCATGGGGTCGGCGGTCCGCGTGCCGGTTGCTTCGGTGTCCTGTGTCGATTTGACGGTGATGACGCAAAAGCCTGCGCAGGCAGAGGCGGTGAACGCGTTGTTTCGCGCGGCGGGCGGGGTGATCGGGGCGACCGACCACGCGCTGGTGTCCACCGATTTGCGGGCGCGGGCGGAAAGCATCATCATGGCCTGCCCGGAAACGCGGGTGACGCCGCAGGGGATGCTGCGGGTGTTCGGCTGGTATGACAACGAATGGGGGTTTTCCAACCGGATGCTGGACATCGCGCTTAGGATGCGTTGAGCGCCTCTTCGAGCCGGGTCAGGAACAGATCGACATTGGCCGTGGAAAACACCAATGGCGGGCGGATTTTCAGGGCATTGGCACGCGGCCCGGTGGCGGACACCAGCACGCGCGCGGCGCGCAGGTGGTTGATCACGCGCAGGCAGCGGGCGGCGTCCGGGTGCAACGGATCACCGCCTTCTACGATTTCGGCGGCCAGAAAAAGACCCGCCGCGCGGATCGGGCCAATGGCAGGATTGCGCGCAGCAAGGTCGGTCAGACCCTCTTTGAAATAGGCGCCGACACGCGCGGCGTTTTGCAGCAAGCCTTCGTTTTCGATCACCTCCAGCACAGCCATTCCGGTGGCAGCCGCCACAGCATTGCCGCCGAAGGTGTTGAAATACCGCGACTTTGCGCCAAAGCTTTCAACGACGCGCGGCTGCATCACCAGCCCGGCCAAGGGATATCCGTTGCCCATCGGCTTGCCCAAAGACACCATATCGGGCACCAGTCCGTGCCGCTGAAAGCCCCACATTGCCTGTCCTGTGCGCCCAAACCCCGGTTGCACCTCGTCCGCAATGAAAAGCCCACCCACCGCGCGGATCGCGGCCACGGCGGCGGTCAGAAAACCGGGCGGGTCCACGAACAGCCCGTCGGACGAGAACACCGTATCAACGATCAGGGCGGCGGGTTTGATGCCGTGACGGACCAGATCATCGATGGCGGCTTGCACATGGCGCGCGAAAGCCGTGCCAAGATCGCCCGCCAAGCGCAAAGGATCGGGCGCGGGCACACAGCGCACATGCGGGCCAAGGGGCACGCCCGCCCCCATGCTCGGCGACATCGCCGCGATGGCGGATGTGACCCCGTGATAGGCGTTTTCGGTGACGATAATCCCGGTGCCGCCCGTGTGCGCCTGCGCTATCCGAAACGCCAGATCATTGGCCTCGGACCCGGTGCAGGTGAACATCACATGCGACAAAGCGGGCGGGAAAAGCGCCAGAAGTTTCTCGGCATAGGCCAGAACGCCATCATGCAAGTATCGGGTATGGCTGGCAAAAATCGCGGATTGGCGGGCGGTTGCGGCCACGACATGCGGGTGGCAATGGCCCAGCGAAGCCACGTTGTTATAGGCGTCGAGATAGGCATTGCCTTGCGGGTCGAAAAGCCAGACCCCCGCGCCGCGCACCAGATGAGCGGGGGTTTCGTAAAACAGCCGGTAGGCCGGTCCCAGAAGCTTTTGCCGCCGCGCGACGAGGGCAAGCTCGTCTGGGCCCAGCGCGCCTTTACCGGGCTGATAGGCGTTCGGCATTTGGCCGGGAAGGGCGTTGGTCATGTCACTGAAACCTTAATGCGGTCAAAAGAGTTTGCGCGGCGCGGCTGCGGTCCAGCGCGGCAAAGGACAGAAGCCCGGCGCGGGCAAGGGGCGTGTTGCGCAGGATATAAGCGGCGTTTTCGGGGTAGCGCGCGGCGCGGTGCGCGGCGATGCACAGCGTCGTCAGCCAGCGCGTTTCGGTGAGCGGCAAGATCAGCTTCGCTTCGTTCAGCGTCAGGGGCAGGACGGTGTGGTAGGCGGCGGCGAAGTCGATCAGGCTTTGCAGGGGATCGGCTGTATCGAGCTGATAGCTGGCGGCGACGGCCATATCGCAGACCAAGGGCGTGCGAACCATATCGCCGAAATCGAGCACTCCAGTGACGGTTTTGCCGCCCGGAGAGGTTAGAATATTGTGCGGGTTCAGATCGTTATGCACCACTTGCCAGCGCAGCGCGCCGAGCGTGGGGGCCACGGCGGCATCGAAGCGGTCCAGCGTTTGGGCCGCGATGGCGCGCAGATCGGGGGCCAGATCGGCGAGCAGCGGGCGCAGGGCGCTTGCCTGTTTGATGTCCCATTGCAGCACATGATCGGCGGCGGGGTGGCTGAAACCTTGCAATCCGGTGGAAAGGCGCGCCGCCATCTGGCCCATGGATTGGCGCAGCGCGAAAGACGGCGCGGCGGCGTGCATCATTTCGCCGTCAAGATAGGTCAAAAGGCGCAGGATGCCGCCGGGCAGTTGCACCTCGGTTTGGCCAGACAGGCTGCGGATCACGCGCGGCACGGGCAGACCTGCCGGTTCAAGGTGCAACAGAGCGGCGGTTTGAAAATGCGTCACCTCGGCGGCCTCGGCGGGGTTGGCGAGTTTCAGCACGTAGGTGCCGCGATCCGTGAGCACGCGGTAATTCACGTCGCGCTCGGAACTGAGACGTGTGAGCGCGCCCGTCATCCCGAAATGCGCGTGCAAAGCGCGCGTGGCGGCGCCCGGCGGAAAATCGGGCGGCGCGCAGGACAGGCTGGCACCAAGCGGGGAGGCGGCGGTCATGGGGGGCAGTTTCCTTTGGCCCAACAAGGGGCAACGCCGCGCGCATTGTCAAGATTTGACAGGTGGGGTGGTTTGCAGGGCATAGTGCAAGGGTCAAAAGGGGGCGCGGCGGGATGGACATGGGTTTGCGCGGCAAGGTCATCGTGATCACCGGCGCCGCCAGCGGGATTGGCCGCGCCTGCGCTGAGATGGCGCAGGCCGAGGGCGCCGATCATCTGGTTTTAACCGATGTGAATGCGACAGAGTTGGCCTTGGTCGCGCGTGCGCTTCAGGCCGAGGCCGTGGTTGCCGATTTGGCCGATCCCGCCGCGGCGCGGGGCATCGTGGCGGCCGCGATGGCCCGGTTTGGCCGCATCGACGGGGTGATCAACGCCGCCGGGCTGACCACGCGCGGATCGGTCGCCACGGGTTCGCCCGAGGTTTGGGACCACCTGTTTGCTGTCAACGCCCGCGCGCCGTTTTTGCTGATGCAGGCGGCGATCTTGGCGATGCTGGCGCGCGGATCGGGCGGCTCAATCGTCAACATCCTGTCGATGAACGGCTATTGCGGCGCGCCCGATCTGGCCATTTATGCCGCCACCAAAGGCGCGCTGACCACGTTGACGCGCAATGCGGCGAGGGCCCATATGGCCGACCATATCAGGGTGAACGGCATCAACCTTGGCTGGGTACGGACCGAGGCCGAAGATCGCATGCAGACCCATATTCTGGGCCGCGGCCCCGGTTGGCACGACGAAGCGGCCGCCCGCCTGCCGCTGGGCCGGATGGTCAGCGCGGTGGAGGCGGCACGGCTGTCGATTTACCTTTTGGGGCAAGCGTCGGTTCCGATGAGCGGATCAATTGTGGATCTGGAACAGTTTGTGGCGGGTGCGACCGGGTGAAGAAGGGCGGCAAAGCGATGGAAAAGACCAAGATCCCGCCCGGCTCGATTGGGGATTACGAAGCGCTTCGGGCGGCGCTTGTGGCACGCCAAAGCCAGCTGAGCCGCCGCTTGGCGCAGGTCGCGCGTTTTTGCCTGACCCATCCCGAGGAGGTGGCGATCAACACGCTGGTGCGGCTGGCCCATCTGGCCGATGTGCCCCCCGCCACCATCACGCGCTTTGCAAAAGAGCTTGGCTTTGCCGGGTTTGCCGACTTTCAAGCCGTGTTCCGCGAGCGTCTTTTAGGGCCCCGCATTCCCTATGCCCAGCGGATGGCTGATCAAACGGACCCCGGAGCGATTGCGGACGGCGATTTATCCGACCCCGCGCGGGTGTTTCACGGCTTTGCTCAGGCTGCCGTCAGCTCGCTTTTGCGGATCGAGCAGACTCTGGATGTCGACGCGCTGCCAAGTTTTGTCAAAGCGATGGTTGAATGCGATGTCGTGCATGTCGCAGCGGCGCGCGGCGCTTTTGGGATCGGGGCCTATGTGGTTTACGGGTTGGCGAGCATCGGAAAACGCGCGCATCTGATCGACAATTTGGGGGCAATGCGCGTGGCGCAGGTCGGCTCCATTGGGCCAAACGATCTGCTTTTGGTGATTACCTTTGATGATTATACCCCCGAAACGGTCGAGATCGCCCAAATCGCCCATGCGCGCGGCGTGCCTGTTCTGGCGATTACGGACAATGCGCTAAGCCCGGTTGCGGCGATGGCGCGCCGGGCGCTTTTTGTGACCGAAGCCCGTTTGGGTCATTTTCGCAGTCAGGTGCCGGCGATGGTGGTCTGCCAGTCGGTCATTGTCTGCCTGGGGCGGCAATTGGCGCTGGGGGCCAGCGAAAATGAAATGAAATAATCATAAATGAAAATATGAAAAAATGATTGCATAGAATCGCTTGACCGCAGAACGTCATTGGACGGTGTTCGCCTTTGGGGGGATGAAGTGTCCGGCGCTTGCGACTTCAAGTTTCAGGAAACCCGCGTGCTGGTCATCGGGGCCAGTCGCGCAGGGATCGGGGCGGCGATCGCACGGGCCTTTCAGGACGCAGGCGCGCAGGTGCAGATCACCGGCGCCGAAGAGGGCGCTGTGAGCGAGGATCAGGGCCGCTTTTCCTATTCGCAGCTGGATGTGACGGACCCTGCCGCCATCACATCCATGGCCGCGCGTCTGCCCGCGTTGGATATCTTGATCAACTGTGCCGCAATCACGTCCCGCGGCGAGGAAATGGACCCGGCGCTTTTCGAGCATGTGGTGAACGTGAACCTGCATGGCACCTTTCGCACCGCTGCGGCGTTTTATCCGCAACTGAAGGCGGCCAAGGGTGTGCTGATCAACGTCGCCTCGATGTATGCCAGCTTTGGCAGTCCGAAAAATCCGGCTTACGGCGCGTCAAAGGCGGCGGTGGCGCAGCTGACCAAATCGCTGGCCATTGCCTGGGCGCCGGACGGTATTCGCGTGAACGCGGTTGCGCCCGGTTTCATCGTTACCCAGCAATCGGCGCGCAGCCGCACCGATCCTGCGCATGTGGCGGCGGTGTCGGCCCGCACCCCGATGGGCCGCTGGGGCAAGCCCGAGGATATCGCGGCACCGGTTCTGTTTTTATGCTCCAAAGGCGCGGGGTTCATGACCGGCACTTGCCTTGCCATCGACGGGGGGTATTCGGTTGTCTGAGCTGCATCAGATCGGCGCGGCGGTGATCGGCACCGGGTTCATCGGCGCGGTGCATATCAACGCTTTGCGGCGGCTCGGTGTGCGGCTGACCGGGGTTCTGGGGTCCTCGCCGCAGCGCGGGGCCGAACGTGCGGCAGCTTTGGGCGGGCTGCTCGCCTATGACAATCTGCCTTCGCTGTTGAACGATCCGGCGGTGCAGGTGGTGCATGTCACCTCGCCAAACCATGCGCATTTTGGGCAAGTGATGCAGATCCTTGACGCCGGGCGGCATGTGATTTGCGAAAAACCGCTGGCCCTGACCTCGGCCCAATCGGGGGACATGACGGCCTGCGCGGCCCGGTCCGGCAAGGTGGCCGCCGTTTGCTATAATATCCGGCACTATCCCTTGAACCAGCACGCCGGGCAGATGGTGCACAGCGGCGATCTGGGGGCGGTGCGGTTTGTCACCGGGCACTACCATCAGGACTGGTTGGCCAAACCGTCCGATTGGAACTGGCGGCTTGAGACGGATCAGGGCGGCGCGCTGCGGTCGGTTGGCGATATCGGCACGCATTGGCTGGACCTGATGCAGTTTGTCACCGGGCAGCGGGTGACGGCGGTGCTGGCCGATCTGGCCACCTTTATCCCGTCGCGGCAAAAACCGCTGAGCCTGCCGCAAACCTTTGCGGCGAGCGCGGGGCAGACCGAGGCGCGGCGCATCACCACCGACGATGCGGCGAGCATCCTGTTGCGGTTTGAAAATGGCGCGCGGGGGGTGATGAGCACCTCGCAGATCAACCACGGCCGCAAGAACGCGCTGGCTTGGGAAATCGCGGGCGAGCATGGTTCCGCCGCTTGGGCGTCCGAGACGCCGGATCAGTTGTGGCTGGGCCATCAAGGCGCGCCGAACCAAATTCTGCAACGGGATCCCGGCCTGATGAACGCGGCGGGCGCGGCGGCGGCCAGCCTGCCGGGCGGCCATGTCGAAGGCTTCGCCGACAGCTTTTTCAGCTTTTTCCGCGCCGTTTACGCCGATATCGCGGCGGAAGGGCGCAGCGCGGCGGCGCGCTATGCCTCGTTTGCCGACGGCCATGCTTTGATGCAGCTGTGCGATGCTGTCCTCGCCAGCGCCCGTTCCGGCACCTGGGCCGAGGTGCCTGCCAGATGAAAGTCGCCCGATGAAACTTGGCATCCTGACCGCCCCTTTCGCCGATAGACCGCTGGAAGCTGTGGCCGACTGGGCCGCCACGAACGGTTTTCAAACGCTGGAGATCGCCTGCTGGCCCGCCTCAGGCGGTGCGGCGCGGCGTTATGCGGGGACTTGTCATATTGATGCGGCGGGGCTGACGGCGGCCAGGGCGGCGCAGATCACGGCGATGATGGCGGCCAAAGGGCTGACGATTTCCGGGCTTGGCTATTACCCCAACCCCCTGCACGCGGACCCCGATCACCAAAAGGCGGTGATCGCCCATCTGCGGTTGGTGATCACGGCGGCGGCGCTGCTCGGCGTGAAGGTGGTCAACACCTTTGTCGGTGGCGACCGCACCCTGACGCTGGATCAGAACTGGGCCCGCGCGCAGGCGATTTTCCCCGATATCATCGCCCATGCCAACGCCAGCGGTGTGACGCTGGCGTTTGAAAACTGCCCGATGATCTTTTCCGCCGACGAATGGCCGGGCGGGCACAACATCGCCTATGCGCCAAAGATCTGGCGGCGGATTTTTGCGGAATGGGAGGGCGTGGGGATGAATTTCGACCCCTCGCATCTGATCTGGCAAATGATCGACATGCCCCGTTTCATCGCCGAATTTGGCCCCCGGATGGTGCATGTCCATGCCAAGGATCTGATGATCGACCGCGATGGGCTGTACGAAAACGGCGTGATGTCGCTGGGCATGGGCTGGCAAGTGCCGCGCATGCCGGGGCTTGGCGATGTGAATTGGCCCGCGTTTTTTGCGGGGCTTTACCGGGCGGGTTATGACGGCCCGATTGTGATCGAACACGAAGACCGGGTGTTCGAAGGAACGGACGAAAAGGTCGCGCGGGGCTTTTTGCTCGCGCGCGACGTTTTGCAGGCTTTTGTCAAGTAACTGGGATTTTGCAGCAACCAAACCGTCTGGGAGGACGAGAAATGAAAAGTCTTTTGAACACAAGTGCGGCGCTGGGACTGGCGTTTGGTCTAGCGGGAATGGCGCAGGCCGAGGGTTACAAGATCGGCATTTCCAACACCGTGCAGGGCAATGGCTGGCGCGAGGAAATGGTCTGCGCGATGAAGGCGCAGGCGCTGGTTTCGGGCAAGGTGGCAAGCCTGAACATCGCGCACCGCAACACCGATGCGGCGGGCCAGTTGGAAGACATTCGCAACCTTATTCAGGCGGGCGTCAACGCGATCGTGGTTAACCCCGCGAATGCCGACGGCATCAACGCCGCGATCAAAGAGGCCACGGATGCGGGCATCGTTGTGGTGGCGGTCGATCAGGCCGTGACCGAGCCTTCGGCCTACATCCTGTCGAACAATCAGGAACAATATGCCTATCTGGGCGCGAAATGGCTGTTTGAAACGATGGGCGGCAAGGGCGCGGTGGTGTACATGCGCGGCGCGGCGGGCGCCGGCGCGGACAATGACCGCGATGTGGGTTTCAAGCGGGCGCTTGCGGAATTCCCCGATGTGACCATTGCGCAGGAAACCTTTACCGGCTGGCAGCAGGATCAGGGCAAGCAGCAGATCCTGGATTACATCGCGACCGGCGTGCCGTTTGACGGCATCTGGACCTCGGGCATCGACATTGTGATCGTGGATGCGCTGGTCGAATCCGGCGCGGCGATGGTGCCGGTTGTCGGCGCGGATAATGCGGGCTTTGTTGGCCAGCTGGCCAACGTCGAGGGCCTGGTCGGCGCGGCGGTGACAAACCCCGGCTCGGTCGGCGGCGCAGGTGTGGCGCTGGCGATCCAGATCCTTGACGGGCAGATGCCGGCCGAGAAAACCGTTCTGGTCGACCCGTCGCTTTGGGCCAACAACATGGACGACGGCAAGGCACAGATCGCCGCCGCCCAGAACCCGAACCTTGATCCAGAATGGCCCGTATCGGTGTCGATCCCCGGCTGGACCACCTATTCGATGGACGAGATCATCGCTTGCAAAGGTCCGGGCGAATAAATCATTGATATAAAACGCATAAAATTAATGGCCCCCGACGTTTTCGGGGGCCATGATGCACTTGGACTTGAAGAAAAGACCCGCTGATGATCCCGCCTTTGCCCAAAACTCCCCTTCTGGACGCGCGCGGCGTGTCAAAGCGGTTTGGCGCGGTGGCGGCGCTGAAGGACGCGTCCTTGCAGGTTGGCAAAGGCGAGGTGGTCGCCCTGATGGGGGCGAACGGGGCGGGCAAATCGACGCTGGTGAAAATTCTGACCGGGGCGCTCGGCCATGATGGCGGGCAGATCCTGATCCACGGGCGGGCGCAGCCGATCGGCTCGCCAAGGGCCGCGCGGCGGGCGGGGCTGGTGCCGGTTTATCAGGAACCCTCGTTGATCCCCGACCTTGATCTCGCGCAAAATCTGGCGCTGGGCGCTACGCCGGTGGGCGCGTTCCGCCACTGGGCCGCGCAGCTTGGGCTGCCGGATCTGACGCTTGATACGATGATCAACCGCCTGCCGCTGGCGAGCCTGCGCATTGTGGACCTCGCCCGCGCCTTGGCGGCCGAACCGGACGTTCTGCTGCTGGACGAGATGACGGCCGCCCTGCCGGCCGATCTGGTGCACCGGGTGCTGTCTGTGGTGCGCGCGCAGGCGGATGCGGGGCGCGCGGTGATTTACATCTCGCACCGGTTCACCGAAATCTCTGCTTTGTGCGACAGGGCCACGGTGCTGCGTGACGGGGTGACGGTGGGCGATCTGCCGATCAAGCCGGGGGTGGAAGAGCGGATTGTGGATCTGATGCTGGGCGAGGGGGCGATCAGCGCCAGCGCCAGCGCCGCGCGCACCCAAACGCCAGCGCCCACAGGCGCGCGCCCACGCCTTTGTGTGCGCGCACTGGCGGCGGGCACCAAGCTGACCGATGTTTCATTTGATCTGCATGCCGGAGAGGTTCTGGGCGTGGTTGCGCTGGAAGGGCAGGGGCAGGACGAGCTTTTCGCCGTGCTTGCGGGCGCGCGAAAGGCGCTGCGCGGCGCGGTGCAGGTAAACGGCGCAGCGGTGCAGTTTGCCCATCCCGCAGATGCCATCGCGATGGGCCTAAGCTTTGTGCCGGGCGAGCGCGCGCATGCGCTGCTGATGCAGCGCTCGGTGCGCGAAAACATCGCCCTGCCGCTGATCGCCGCGCCGCGCAATTGGGGGCCGATCAACATGGCGGCAGAGGCCGTGCAGGTGAGCGCGGCTATCGCGCGCTTGCAGATCGACACCCGCGCCATGGGCGAGGTGCAGCGTCTGTCGGGCGGCAACCAGCAAAAGGTGACCATCGCGCGCTGGGTGGCCAAGGGGGCAGAAACGCTGCTGCTGCTGGACCCGACGCGCGGCATTGATGTGCGCACCAAGCGGCAGATCTATGATCTGGTGCGCGATCTGGCCGATCAGGGCGCGGCGGTGCTGTATTACACCTCCGAGCTCGCCGAAATCCGCATGGCCTGTGACCGTGCCATCGTCATTTTTGGCGGGCGGGTGGTCGACAAGATCGAAGCCGCAGATGCGGACGACGCCCGCCTGATGCGTGCGGCTTACGGCTTGACCGAAGCCGAAGGGGCCGCGCGATGAGCCGTTTCGCACAGAAAAACGGCTGGACCCTCGGCCTTGCCGCGCTTTTTGCCGGGCTTTTGATCGCGACAAAGCTGATCCAGCCCGGCTTTGGCCTCAGCGGCCTTGACAGCCTCGCCCGCGCCGCCCTGCCCTTTGCCTTTGCCACCGCCGCGATGACCGTTGTGGTGCTTGCGGGGGGCATTGATCTGTCCGTCGCCTCGATGATGGCGGTGGCTTCGGTCAGCGGGGCGCGGCTGATGGAGGGGGCGAGCGAGGCCGAAGCGGCCGGGATCGTCGGCCTGGTGCTTTTGGTCGGTCTGGCCATGGGGGCGATCAACGGCGCGCTGATCGTGCTGACGCGGGTGCCCGATATCGTGGTGACGCTGTCGATGTTGTTCGTCTGGGAAGGCACGGCGCTTTTGATCCTGCAAGGGCCCGAAGGCGGCTGCGCGATCTGGTTGCGCGATCTGATCCTTGGCGGGCTGTCCCTGCCGTTTGTGCCCGGCGCGCTGACCGAATGGCTGCCCAAAGCGGCGGTTCTGGTGGCGGTTGTTCTGGCGGTCGTCTGGGTGCCTGTGGCGCGCTCAAAGCTGGGGCTCTCGATCTATGCCGTCGGCTCTGATCCGCTCGCGGCGTTTCGTTCGGGCGTCTCGCTTGGCCGTACGCGGATCGCGGCCTATGCCATCGCGGGGCTGCTGGCGGCGTTTGGCGGGCTAAGTTTGACGATGGCTACGGGCATCGGCGCGCCTATCCCCGGCCCCTACCTGATGGCGGCGGTCGCGGCTGTGGTGCTGGGGGGCGTCGCGCTGACCGGGGGCAAGGGCGGGCTTTTGGGGCCGATCCTTGCGGTTTTCGTGCTGCGGTTGGTGCGGATGGACCTGACGCTTCTGTCGGTTGATCCCAATGTCACGACGATCATCGAGGGGACGATCATGGTTATCGTGGTGATGATGGGCGGGCTTTTGGCGGCAAGGGAGCGCGGGCGATGAGCAAGGAGCCGTCCCGCCTGTCACGGCTGATGTCGGACCATCCGCTGATCCCGCTGGCGGCGCTGCTCTTGGTGCTGATCGTCGCGCTGGAGCTGCTGCGTCCCGGCATTGTCAACGAACGTTGGATTGCCAACACGATCAAATTCGCCATCCCGCTGGCGATGCTGGCCGCGTGTCAGACGCTGACCATGCTGACGGGGGGGATTGACCTGTCGGCGGGGGTGGCGGCGACGGTCGTGGCCTTTGTGATGGCCACGCAAGTGCCGATCCTTGGCGTGCCGGGCGCGATCGCCGCCGCACTGATCCCCGCCATCCTGATGGGGCTTTTGAACGGCTTTGGCATCGCGATCTGCCGGGTACATCCCTTGATCATGACCCTTGGCACCGGCCTGATCGCCACAGGATTTCTGCAGGTTTATCAACGCTTTGTCATCGCAAGCGGCTCTGTCGTGCCAGACAGCCTTGCCTGGCTTGGCACCGGGCGGACGCTGGGCTTGCCCAATTCCTTGCTGCTGTTCGTGCCCTTCGCCGCGTTGATATTGTACGGACAAAGACGCACCGGCTTTGGCCGCCTGCTTTATGCGCTTGGCTCCAACGAGGCGGCGGCGCGCCTGTCGGGCGTGCGGGCGTGGCAGGTTTATTTCACGCTTTACGCGCTGTCCGGGGTGATCGCGGGGATCACCGGGCTGCTTTATGTGGGGCTGATCAAGGCGCCCTCGCTGTCTTTGATGAATCCGGTGTTGCTGCCGTCCGTTGCGGCGGCGGTTGTCGGCGGCACGTCGATTTTTGGCGGGCGCGGCGGTTATGGCGGTACGATCCTTGGCGCCCTGATCCTGACGGTTCTGGGCACTTTGCTGACACTGGTTCAAATCCCCGAAGGCGCGCGCGGAGTGTTTTTTGGCGCGATCATTCTGGCGGTGACGGCGATTTATGTGCGGCTGACCAATCAGACCTGAAGGGGGGCGCGAATGGCTGTTTTGCGGGTGGTGGGCATTTCGTTCGATCATATGCACATGGGCGATCTTTTGCGGCTGGTGCAGGCCCATCCGGGGGCCGAGATTGTGGGCATCTTCGATCCCTCCCGCGCCAAGATGGCGGCGGCGATGGGCAGCTTTGGCATCCCCGCAGCGCGGGTGTTTACCGATTTCGATGCCTGCATGGCCACAAAGCCCGATCTTGCCATTCTGTGCGCCGCCACCGCCGATCATGCCGATTACACCGAACGGCTGGCCGAATATGGCGTGCATGTCTTTGTGGAAAAACCCTTTGCCGCCAGCGTCACGGATGCGCGGCGCATGGTCACGGCGCTGCGCAAAACTGGCAAGCTTTTGGCGATAAACTGGCCGCTCGCTTGGGTGCCCTCGCATGTCACCGCCAAGCGGCTGATCGACCAAGGCATGATCGGACAGCTGAACGAGGTGCATTTTTACGATGGAAACCGCGGCCCGCTGTTCCATCTGGCCGACAAGATTGAGGTCACCCCTGAGGAGGTGGAGCGGCAAAAGCCGACCGCTTGGTGGTACAAACGCGCGGCGGGCGGGGGCAGTTTGCTCGACTATCTTGGCTACGGCGCGACGCTGGGCACCTGGTACATGAACGGCGAGGCGCCGCTGGAGGTGACCTGCACCACGGACGCTTCGCCGGGAATTGAGGTGGATCAGCATTCGATCACCGTGTGCCGTTATGCGCGCGGCCTGTCGCGGATGGAAACGCGCTGGGGCACCTTTACCGATCCATGGATGATCCAGCCGCAGCCCAAGTGCGGCTTCGTTTTTGTGGGGACGGATGGCACAATCGCCTCCGAAGATTATGCGCCCCATGTCACCGTTCAGACCCGCGCAAACCCGGTGCCGCATGCCATTCCGGCCCAGCCGTTGCCGCCCAGCCGCGCCAATGCCATCGACTATGTTGTCGGCTGCATCACGCAAGGGCGTCCGATTGAAGGCCCGCTTGATCCCGTGCTGTGTCTGATCGGGCAGCGGATCGTTGACACCGCCGCAGCTTCGGCCCGCGAAAAACGCACGCTGGCGCTGCTGCCATGAGCGGGGCGCCGGACCCGGACACCTATGCCCTGAAATCCGGGGCAGTGCCGCAGGTTCCGGCCCCCGATCTGCCGTATCTGCCGCCCATGCCGCAAACCTATCGCCCGCGCATTGCGCTGATCGGCACGGGCGGGATCGCGGGCGCGCATCTGGCGGCCTACCGCGATGCGGGGTTCGAGGTGGCGGCGATCTGCGGGCGCAGCCCCGGCAAGGCCGAGGCGCTTGCCGCCGCGTTTGCCCCCAAGGCGCGGGTGACAAACGATTTTTCCGCGCTACTGGCCAACGGCGATATCGACGTTCTGGACCTTACCCCCCACCCCGCCGACCGACTGCCGCTGATCGAGGCCGGGCTGCGGGCAGGCAAGCATGTGCTGTCGCAAAAGCCGTTTGTGCTGGATCTGGACGTGGGTGCCGATCTTGTGGCTTTGGCGCGGGGCAAGGGGGTCAAGTTGGCGGTGAACCAGAACGGGCGCTGGGCGCCGCATATGGCATGGATGCGGGCGGCGGTTCGGGCGGGGCATATCGGACAGGTTCAAACGGTGCATGCGGCGGTGCATTGGAACCACGGCTGGATTGCGGGCACGCCGTTTGACACGCTGCCCGATCTGATCCTGGGCGACTTCGGCATTCATTGGTTTGACTTTGTGACCAGCGTGATCGGCACCCGCGCGCGCAGCGTGTTTGCCACGGCGGCGATGGGCACGGACCAACAGGCCAAAGTGCCGCTGATGGCGCAGGCATTGGTGGCGATGGAGGGTGGGCAAGCCTCGCTGATCTTTGGCGGTGCGGCGGGGTTTGGGCCGTCCGACCGCAGTTTCATCGGCGGCACGGCGGGCAGTCTGGAAAGCACCGGGCCGGACCTTGGCCAGCAAAGCGTGGCTTTGACCACGGCGGCGGGCCGCGCAGTGCCAAAGCTGCACGGTACATGGTTCAATGACGGGTTTGCGGGCGCGATGGGCGCGCTTGCGCTCGCCATTGAAACCGGGGAGGAGCCGCAGAACGGAGCAGAGGAAAATCTGGCCAGTCTGGCCCTGTGTTTCGCCGCCATCCAGTCGCGCCGGACGGGCCGCGAAGTGGATGTCGGATCGGTCAGGAGGATCACGTTATGAGCTTGCGGGTTTTGGTGGTCGGGCTGGGGACGATGGGGCAAAGCCACGCGCTGGCGCTGCAGGGCATGGCGGGGGTGCAGATCGTGGGGCTGGTGAACCGCTCGGCGCGGGCGCTGCCCGAAGCCTTGCGCGGCTGTCCGGTTTTGCCGGATTTCGAGGCCGGTATGGCGCTAAAACCCGATCTGGTGGTGATCGCAACTTATACCGACAGCCACGCCGATCTGGCGATCCGCGCGATGCAGGGCGGGGCACATGTCTTTGTCGAAAAGCCGCTGGCGGGGGAGGTTGAGGCGGCAGAGCGGGTGGTGGCGACCGCACGGGCGACGGGGAGAAAACTGATCGTGGGGTATATCCTGCGCCATCATCCCAGCTGGCAACGCCTGATCGCCGAGGCGCGGGCGCTGGGTGGGCCTTTCGTGTTTCGCATGAATTTGAACCAGCAGTCGCAAGGCGCCGAATGGGCCGTGCACAAGGCGCTGATGCAGGCCACCTCGCCCTTGGTGGACTGCGGCGTGCATTATGTCGATGTGATGTGCCAGATTACCGATGCCGCCCCGGTCCGGGTGCAGGGGATGGGGCTTCGCCTGTCGGACGAATTAGCGGCGGATATGTATAACTATGGGCAATTGCAGGTGTTTTTTGCGGATGGCTCGGTCGGTTGGTACGAGGCGGGCTGGGGGCCGATGATGTCGCAGACGGCGTATTTCGTGAAGGATGTGATCAGCCCGAAGGGATCGGTTTCGATTGTGGACGCGGAGGCGGCGGCCTCGTCGGATATCGCCGGGCACACCCGGGTGGGCGCAATTTTGGTGCACCGCCCTGGGGGTGACAGGCGGATCGAGACGCCGGATGAGCCGGGTCATCAGGCGCTTTGCGATGCCGAGCAGGCCTTTGTGCTGCGCGCGATCCGCGAGGATATCGACCTTGGCCGGCATATGCAGGACGCGGTGCAGTCGCTGCGGATCTGCCTTGGCGCGGATGAAAGCATTCGGACCGGGCGGGCGGTGGATCTGTAAGGGCGGTTTGAAGGAGGGGGGGGAAGAGGGGGGGGGCCAGCCCCCCCCTCGTCTGGATTTTCGCAGAAAATCCGTCCTCGTCCCCCCGGGGATATTTTTGGACAGATGAAATGGTCTGGACGGAGGGGCGTTTGTTTGGTCTTTGGCCTTTGCGGGCATCGGGGGGGCGACATGATTATTGAGGCACCGAAGGCGGATGATTTTGCCGAATGGGCGCGGCTTTATGCCGGGTATGCGGCGTTTTATGGGGTCGCTCAAACGGACGCCATGCGCGCGCGGGTCTGGGGATGGACGCAGGATTCCAGCCACCCGGTCAACGCGCTGGTGGCGCGGGGGGCCGATGGGCTGCTCGGGCTGGCGCATTACCGGGCCTTTTCGCGGCCCCTGTCGGCGACGACGGGCGGCTATCTGGACGATCTTTTCGTCGATCCCGCCGCGCGCGGATCGGGCGCGGCGCGGGGGCTGATTGAGGGGGTGAAGGCGGCAGGACAGGCGCAGGGCTGGTCGGTCATCCGCTGGATCACCGCCGCCGACAACACCTCTGCGCGCGGGCTTTATGACCAAATGGCGCAGGCGACGGCTTGGGTGACTTACGACCTGAAGATCTGACGCAACAAAGTTTCGCGGTGCGTCTTGCAATTTTAACCGATAGCGCGCATATGCGGCGTGCGAAAACGCTTACTATCGAACTGCACTGTCTCCATCACGGCTTCAGACACTCGATCCAAGTGACCAAGCCGGGCCATCGCGTTTTGTGGGTGGCAAACTGAAAATGGAGACATCACATGGCCAACGGCACAGTGAAATGGTTCAACACCACCAAGGGTTTCGGGTTCATCGCGCCTGCGTCGGGCGGCAAGGACGTGTTCGTTCACGTCTCGGCAGTCGAGCGTGCAGGCATCCGTCAGCTTGATGACGGTCAAGCGGTGACCTTTGACATTGAAAGCGGCCGCGATGGCCGCGAATCGGCGATCAACCTCGCCCTCGCATAATTCGGCCCTTACGGGTTGAACGGACAAGGGGTGGCCATTGGCCGCCCCTTTTTCTTTTCCGCTGGGGTGGATAGGGTCGGGGCCGAAAGCGAGGCTCCATGCAGAACCGTATTGATATCAAGCGCCCCGATGCGCCGGAACTGGCAGGATTTGGCCCCCATGCCGTGGGGGTGCAGACCCGGCACATGACCAACCGCGAACAGATTGACGTGATGTCGTCCAGCGCGGGCGCCCAGCCGCGATATGACCGGGCGCTGGTGGTGGAGTATTGGTATCCGGCCAAGGCAGGCAGTGCGGCCGGCGGGCGCTATGACACGGTGCTGCGCGATGGCCGCCGCGCTGTGGCGCTGCACGGGATGGCGGCGCGGGATGCGGCGCCGGGGCACGAGGGCGGGCCATTGGTGATCATCAGCCACGGCTTTCCCGGCAACCGGATGCTGCTGGCGCATTTCGCCGAACATCTGGCCTCGCATGGCTACCGCGTGGCGGCGATTGACCACCGCGACAGCACCTATGACGATCCGGCCTATCAGGACGGGGAAAGCTTTGGCTCCACTTTGGTGAACCGGCCCTTGGATACGGCGTTTGTGGCGGCGGAACTGGGCGGGGATTACGCGATCATCGGCTATTCGATGGGCGGATACGGGGCGCTGGTCGCGGCGGGCGGCGGGGTGGCGGATGCGGCGGTCACGATGGCGGGCGCGCCTGTGGCTGGGCTTTTGGCCCTGCACCGCACGCCAGAGGTGCCTGCGCGGCTGAAGGCGGTGATCGCGATCGGGCCTTGGGGGCGGCATCTTGGGCTTTGGGATGCGCAGGGGCTGGCGGGGGTTTCGCGGCCCTGTCTGATCATGGCAGGCTCGGGGGATGAGGTGTCAGATTATGCCGGAGGGATGCAGCGGATATTCGAGGAGACGGGCGCGCCGACCTGGCTTTTGACGTTTGAAGGCGCGGGGCACAATGCCGCCGCGCCGATCCCGGCCCCGATGGAGTCGTGGGAGCGATCCGAGCATCTGGAAGGCTTGCCCTATGTCCATTACGCCGATCCGGTTTGGGACAACGTGCGGATGAACAACATCGCGCAGCATTTCGCGCTGGCGTTTCTGGACTGGCATTTGAAGGGCGATGCTGCCCGCGCGCCCTATTTCGACGCCGGTTGGAAAGGGTTCGCCGATGGCATCGCGCCGGGTTTGCGGCTGGAGGCGCGGGGTGTCACGCCCTGACGTGAAACGGCTCGGCATAGCGGTATTCCTGCAGGTTAGGCGTGGTGCCGATCCGGTCGATCACCGCGAAAAGGCCGGGGGCGACAAGCGGCGTCAGAACGCCGTGCCATGTGCCCCGGCGCAGATTGATGCCCTGCGCGCCGTTGGTCACAAAGGCCAGCGGGGTGCCGGGGAAGCCGCCCATATCCGGCGCGACGATCACCAGAAACGGATTTTGCGTCATCGGAACAAAGGCTTGTGATCCTTCAGGGTGGCGTTCAACCAGCGTGAACTTATAAGGCAGGGCGCGGGCCTGTGCGTTAAAGATCGAAAGGCCGGGACGCGCATCCCCGGTGTCGATCTGGGCGCGGTCGTGGTGGCGGTGGCACAGGCCCTCGTTGATCAGGCGAAACTCACCTGACGCGTCCAGCACCTCGCCGAAGGGGGCGAAGGCGGCGGCGGTCAGGGGGGCGGGTTTGATCAGGTTCATGGGGGCTTTCGGGGGTTAAGCGGCAGCGCACCAGCCGCGAAAAGCGAGGGCGGTGTAAAACGGCGTGATGTTGGTGAAACCGGCCTCGTGCAGCAAAGCCTCTTCGACATCCGGCGGCAGGATGGTCAGGCGGGAAAGCATATCGCTTTGGCGGGCGGCATCAAAGGCGATGCCGGACAGACCAGCGAAGGCGGCAAAGCGGCCCATGTGCAGCGCATCTTCTGCCGCGCCGCGCGGAAAACTGTGATGCACCATGACAAAAGCCGCGCCGGGTTTCAGGCGCGCGCGGATGGCTTTCAGCGTCGGAAGGCGGTCATCCGGCCCGATAAAGGGCATGGTCAGGATGCAGGTCGCGCCGTCGAACGGCCTCATGGGCGCCTGCGTGATGGTGCCCAGCACCAAATCGGCGCGGGGTAGGCGTTCGGCCAAAGTCTGGCGCGCGATGTCCAGCATGGCCGCGCTTGGATCCACCCCGGTGAAACGCCAGCCGGGATAAGCGGCGGCCAAGGCTGCGATTTCCAGCCCGCCGCCCGCGCCCAGAACCAGAACCGCACCCTGCGGCGGTACGGTTTCGGCCAAAAGCACCCCCGCCATGCGCTGCATATCGGCAAAGCCGGGCACCAGCCGTGGCGGCCCCTCGGCATAGCGGGCGACGGCGGCAGGGTCTGCAAAAGCGTCTGTTGTCAAAGGCTTGCCCCAAACGCGCCGGGGCCGCGCAGGCGCGCGTGGCGGTTGACATCCTTGTACAGCAAGTATCGGAACGGGCCCGGCCCGGCGGCATAACATGCCTGCGGGCAATAGGCGCGCAGCCACATGAAATCGCCCGCCTCAACCTCGACCCAGTCTTGGTTCAGCTTGTAGACCGCCTTGCCCTCAAGCACGTAAAGCCCGTGTTCCATCACATGGGTTTCTTCAAACGGGATCACACCGCCGGGCTGAAACGTCACGATGTTGACATGGGCATCATGGCGCAGATCGGTGGGGTCGGCAAAGCGGGTCGTGCCCCAGACGCCGTTTGTCCCCGGCATCGCATGCAGGGGATGGTCGCGTTCGTTGGTGATGATGGGCGGCGGCAGGGGGGTGTTTGGCGCAGGCTCATAAAGCTTGCGGATCCAGTGAAACTGCGCCGCGGCCGCGCCCACGGCCAGCAGCGTCCAGACCGCGCCGGGGGGCAGATACGCATAAGCGCCCGCATCCATCTCGTATCCGGTGCCGTTGATCGTTAGCGTGGCCAGACCTCCGGTGAAAAACAGCCAGTGTTCCGCCCCCTTTTCGGAGTCAGGCGCGTCCGATCCGCCGCCCGGCGCCACCTCCATCACATATTGGCTGAAGGTTTCGGAAAAGCCCGACATCGGCCGCGCGATCAACCACAGGCGGGTGCCGCGCCAGCCGGGCAGATAGCTGATCACGATATCGGAAAAGCAGCCGCGGGGGATGACGGCATAGGAATTGGTAAACACCGCGCGTCCGGTCATCAGGGCGGTTTGCGGCGGCAGGCCGCCTTGCGGGGCAAAGTAGGACGGGGTCATGGCAGGATATCCTTAAGGCGCAAAAGGGCGATGCGTTCGACCTGCGCGCAGGCGGCGGCGCTTTCGGTCTGGCTGTCATTATGCAGGCGCGCGGTAAAGGCGGCAAGGATCGAGGGGCGGGTGTGATCGCGCACCGCGATGATAAAGGGAAAGCCGTGTTTGGCAACATAATCGGTATTGAGCCGCTGAAAGGTCGCGCGGTCCTCGTCGCTCAGCGCGTCGAGCGCGGCAGAGGCCTGCTCGGACGTGCTTTCGGCCGTCAGGCGTTTGGCGGCGGCCAGTTTGCCCGCAAGGTCCGGATGGGCGCGCAGAACGCCGAGATGCTCGGCCCCGGACGCGCTGCGAAACACGCGGGCGAGGGCGCTGTGCAGGCCGACGGCGCTGTCATGCGCGGGGCCAAGTTCAAGGTCAAAGGCGCGGTCCGCGATCCAGGGCGAATGTTCGAAAATGGACCCAAAGCACGCTACGAACCGTTCGCGCACCATCTGCGAAGGACGCTCGAACCGCTTGTGCGGATGGGTTTTTTGCCAATGCCGGGCGATGTCGATGCGGCGGGGGAACCACACGTCTTTGTGCGAATTTGCATAGTCGAGGAATTTTTTCAGCCCGGCAAATTTGCCCGGCCGCCCGATCAGCCGGTTGTGCAGACCGATGGAAAACATCTTGGCGCGGCCATCGCTGCCTTCGGCGTAAAGGGTGTCAAAGCTGTCTTTGAGGTACTGATAAAACTGCGCGCCGGTGACATAGCCGGGGGCGGTGGCAAAACGCATATCGTTGGCTTCAAGCGTGTAGGGGATGACCAGTTGGTCATGATCGCCAACCTCAAGCCAATAGGGCAGATCGTCGTCATAGGCATCGGAAATCCAGTCAAGACGGTGGGTTTCGGCGGTCAGGCGCAGGGTGTTCATGCTGCAGCGCCCGGAGTACCAGCCGGTCGGCGGGGTGCCGACAACCTCGGTGTGCAGCCGGAAGCTTTCGGCGATCTGGGCAGCCTCTTCGGCCTCGGGCAGCGCGCGGTGATCGGTCCATTTGAGCCCATGCGAGGCGATTTCCCAACCGGCGTCCTTCATCGCCGCCACCTGTTCGGGATTGCGCGCAAGGGCCGAGGTGACGCCGTAAATCGTAAGCGGTATCTGCAGGCCGGTGAACAGGCGGTGCAGGCGCCAGAACCCCGCGCGCGCGCCGTAATCGTAAAGCGATTCCATGTTCCAATGCCGCTCGCCCATCCAGGGCGCAGCGCCCGCGATGTCAGACAAAAACGCCTCTGACCCGGCATCGCCGTGCAATATGTTATTCTCGCCGCCCTCTTCATAGTTCAGCACGATCGAGATGGCGATCTTGGCACCGCCCGGCCAGCCGGCATCGGGGGCATCGGGGCCATAGCCGCGAAAATCGCGGGGGTAACGGGGCATGGGCTTTCTCCGCTGGGGCAACAAAACATTAGGGGCGAATTTGAAAACGGTTTATCAAATTATCGCAGAAAGACCTATGAATTTCAGACCCGTGCCGCGCGCGCGCACCTGCGATAGGGCTGACGGGGATGGGAGAGACGAGAATGGCGAATGGGCGGCTGAGCACGCATGTTTTGGATACAAGCCTCGGCAAACCGGCGGCGGGGGTGAAGATCCTGCTCTTCCGGATCCGCGGCAACAGCCACACAAAGCTGAAAGAGGTGATGACCAACGCCGACGGGCGCACGGACGCGCCGCTGCTGGTGGGGGCAGAGCTGAAGACGGGGCAGTATGAGATCGTGTTTTGCGCCGGGGACTATCTGCGCGCCAGCGGGCAGGCGGGGGAGGGCACGCTTTTTCTGGACGAAATCCCGATCCGGTTTGGCGTTGCCGATGCCGGCGGGCACTATCACGTGCCCCTGCTGATCAGCCCCTTCGCCTATTCAACCTATCGCGGGTCCTGATGTTGCGCCCGGTTAACGGCCCGGAACTGAAAGCCCCTTCACCGCGCTGCGCACGGCGTCGCGGATGATCTGGGCCATGTAATCAGTGAAAAGCCGCACCTTGGGGTCTTTCAACCGGCGGTGCTGCGACAGGCTGGACAACTGCGTTGGCACCGGCGGGGTATCCGCCGCCACCGGCACCAAAGCGCCCGAACGAAGGTGATCGGCCACCTCAAAGATCGGTTTCATCACAATCCCGCGTCCATCCAGCGCCCACCCGGTCAACACATCGCCATCATCCGACTCAAACGGCCCGCCAATTTCAAACCGGCGCGGGCCATCTGGGGTGATCAGGGTCCATTGAAATTCCTTTGCGCCGGGAAAGCGCAGGTTCAGGCAATCGTGCCGGTCCGCAATCAACGCGTCGCCGTCCAAAGGCATGCCGCGCCGCGCGATATAGGCGGGGGCGGCGCATAAAAGCCGGGGGCAATCGGCGATCAGGCGAACTTTCAGCGTTGAATCGTCCAACAGCCCCAGATGAAACGCCACATCCAGCCCCTCGGCGGTCACATCAATGGTGCGGTCTGACAGGCGCAGGCGCACGTCGATCTGAGGGTAAAGATCTTTGAACGCGGGCACATGCGGCGCAACGAACCGCCGCCCGATGCCAAGCGGCGCCGAGACAAAAATCGTGCCGCGCGGGTTTTGCGTGACATCCATCACCGCCGCTTCTGCCTCGTCGATCGAATCGAGGACCTTTTTTGCGCCGTCATAAAAGATGCGCCCATTTTCCGTGGGTTGCAGGCTGCGCGTCGTGCGCGAGAACAGCCGCACGCCAAGGTGCTTTTCCAACTCGGAAATGCGCGATGAGGCAACGGCGGGCGAAGCGCGCTGATCGCGGGCGGCGGCGGACATCGACCCCAGTTCATAAACCCGGACAAACATGCGAATGTTGTTGACGTAGGACATGGCCGCCTTGATTTTCGCATCATGGCTGAAAGTGATGCGAGATTTAATGAATTATCAGAATTATCGGCGTCCGTATAGGTTTTGCAAAGCGCGCGAAAGGAGCGGGAAAAGTGTTGCACCATGTCTCCTTGCCGGTGTCTGATTTGCGGGCCGCCACGGCGCTGTATTCTGCGGCCTTGGGCGCGTTGGGCTATCAACTGGTGGCGAAGGACGAGGGCTTTGCCGGTTACGGGCTGCGCAGCGGCGAGGATATCTTTGCCCTCGTGGCGCGCCCTTTGGCCAAAGCGGCAAGCGCGGGGTTTCATCTGGCCTTTGCCGCGCCGTCGCGCCGCGCGGTGGATGCGTTTCACGCGGCGGCATTGGCGCATGGCGCGCAGGAAAACGGCGCGCCGGGTCTGCGCCCGCAGTATGGGCCGGGGTATTATGCCTGTTTCGTGCTGGACGGCGACGGGCATCATCTGGAAGCGGTTTGCAAGGGGGAATGACGGGCGATGTATGATTGGGTTGTGCTGTGGGAATGGGCGGAGCTGTCCGTGCGCTGGCTGCATGTGATCACCGGCATCGCGTGGATCGGATCGTCGTTCTATTTCATCGCGCTGGACCTTGGCCTGCACCGCGACCGGGCGCTGGCAACGGGGGCGGACGGCGAGGAATGGCAAGTGCATGGCGGCGGTTTTTACCATGTGCAGAAGTATCTGGTTGCGCCGTCCGAAATGCCGGACGGGCTGGTCTGGTTCAAATGGGAAAGTTATGCCACATGGCTTTCGGGGTTTGCCATGCTGGTGCTGGTCTATTACCTCGGGTCCGACCTGTATCTGATCGACCCCGACATCGCCGATCTGTCCCAAGCGCAGGCCATCGCGATCTCGCTCGGCTCGCTTGCCTTTGGCTGGATCGTATATGATCTGATCTGCAAAAGCCGGTTTGGCGATGACAGCACGCGGCTGATGATCGGGCTTTATGTGATCCTTGTGGGCATGGCTTGGGGCTACACGCAGGTTTTCACCGGGCGCGCGGCGCTGCTGCATCTGGGCGCGTTCACCGCCACGATCATGAGCGCGAACGTGTTTTTCATCATCATGCCCAATCAGCGCGTGGTGGTGGCCGATCTGATGGCGGGGCGAAAGCCCGATCCGAAATACGGCAAGATCGCCAAACAGCGCAGCACGCATAACAACTATCTGACGCTGCCGGTGGTGTTCTTGATGCTATCGAACCACTATCCCTTGGTGTTCGCGACCCAGTATAATTGGGTCATCGCCAGTTTGGTGTTCTTGATGGGGGTGACGATCCGCCATTGGTTCAACACCAGACACGCGCGCAAGGGCAGCCCGTATTGGACATGGTTTGTCACCGCGCTGCTTATCCTTTTGGCGGCGTGGCTGTCCACCGCGCCGATGCGGACCCTGCCGCAAGAGGCGCGGTTGCAGGGGGGGGCGCTGGTTCTGGCGCGCGCGGAGGGGTTTGACGATGTTGTCAGCATCGTGCAAGGGCGCTGCGCGATGTGCCACGCGGCGGAGCCGGGGTATGAGGGCATCCACTGGCCGCCGAAGGGGGTTGTGCTGGAAACCCCGGCGCAGATCGCCGCGATGGCCCGGCGCATTTATGTGCAATCGGGGCTGACCCATGCGATGCCGCCGGCCAATGTCAGCTATATGGAACCGGCAGAGCGGGCGGCGATTGTGGAATGGTTCCGGGGCGCGGGGGCGGCGGGCGTCAGCGGCTAGGCCCAGCGCCCCTCGAAATCCTCGGGCACCAGAACATTCCCCGGCCCAAATTCCCGCGCTTTTTGCACGCCGCACAGGGCCATGGTCACGTCCATTTCCTTGGCGATCACCTCCAGCGCCGCCGTCACGCCCGCCTGTCCCATCGCCCCAAGCCCATAGACATAACTGCGCCCGACAAAAGTGCCTTTGGCCCCCAAAGCCAGCGCTTTGAGCACATCCTGACCCGATCTGATGCCGCCATCGACAAACACCTCCGTCCGCTCGCCCACCGCGCGCACAATCGCGGGCAGCGCGCGGATCGTGGACAGCGCGCCATCAAGCTGCCGCCCGCCGTGGTTGGACACGATCAGCGCGTCGGCCCCGGCATCCGCCGCCATTCGGGCGTCTTCGGGGTCCAAAATCCCCTTCAGGATCAGCTTGCCGCCCCATTGGTCGCGAATGCGCGCGACCTTGGCCCAGTCCAACTGCGGGTCGTAGTTTTCATTCGCCCAGCGGGTCACCTGTTGCAGGTTTTCCACGTTGCTGGCGTGGCCGACGATATTGCCGAAACTGCGCCGGTGGGTGCGCGCCATGCCAAACGCCCAGCGCGGATGCAGCGCCATGTCCATGATGTTGCGCGGGGTCATCTTTGGCGGCGCGGTCAGCCCGTTTTTGATATCCTTGTGCCGCTGCCCCAGAATTTGCAAATCCAGCGTCAGCACCAGCGCCGAGCAGCCGGCCTTTTTGGCGCGCTCGATCATGCCATCAACGAAATCATGATCCTTCATGACGTAAAGCTGAAACCAGAACGGGGCCCTGGTGTGGGCCGCCACATCTTCGATCGAGCAGATCGAAAAGGTGGACAGGGTAAAGGGCACGCCAAAGGCCTCCGCCGCCCGCGCTGCCTTGATCTCGCCGTCCGCCGACTGCATGCCGGTGGACCCAACAGGGGCGAGCGCGACGGGCATGGCCACAGATTGGCCGATCATCATGCTTGCCGTGCTGCGCCCGGTCAGATCGCGCGCAACCCGTTGGCGCAGGCGGATTTTGGCGAAATCATCCACGTTGTCGCGAAAGGTCTGCTCGGTGTACGATCCGCTTTCGCAATAGTCCCAGAACATCTTTGGCACGCGGCGCTGGTGCAGGCGTTTCAGATCGTCGATGCAGGTGATGATGGGCATGGGCCAGCTATTGCGCGGCGGCAAAGCGGCGGTCCGGAACGATCCACAATGCGGCCACCGCAGCAATCACGATCAGCGACACCGCGGGCATCCAAAAGGCCAAGGGGATCGACATAATGTAGCTTGCTACCGACAGTTTGCCCTTGAAATCAGACCCAAGCGCTTTGGCAAAGGCCGAGTCCTTGCCATGCTGGCTGACCAACGAACGGACCAGCATCGTGTAGGCCACGGCGCACATCAAAAGGTCCAGGGCATAAATCACGACTGTCACCGGGGCAAAGCCGTTTTCGCCCATGAACGCGGTGGAAAACGGCAGCAGCGAAAGCCAGAACAGCAGGTGCAGGTTGGCCCACAAAACCCAGCCGCCGACATGTTTGACCGCTTGAAAGGTGTGATGGTGGTTGTTCCAATAAATGCCGACGTTGGCGAAAGACAGCACATAGCACAAAAAGATCGGAAGCAGCGGGCGCAGCGCCTCAAGATCAGTGCCGTGAGGAACCTTCAGTTCCAGAACCATGATGGTGATGATGATCGCGATCACGCCATCCGAGAACGCTTCGATCCGGCCCTTTTGCATGAAACACCCCGCCATTGTTTGGGCCAGCCTAACAGGCAAATCGGGCTTGGCAAGCAGGTAGACGGGGGCGGCGAAGGCGCTTGTCTTGGCGCGGCAATCTGTCAATTGTGCCGGGAAATGGTGTTGGGAGGCAGCGGATGAATGCGATCTGGCCGATTTTGGGGTCTGGGTTTGTGCTGGGCTGGTCGGTGGCCTGGCCGCCGGGGCCGATCAGCGCCGAGATGGTGCGGCGCTGCCTTGCAGGCGGGTTCTGGGCCGGGTTTTCGCTGAACTTTGGGGCTTGCACGGGCGATGCGGTCTGGGCGGTTCTGGTGGCTTTGGGGATCGGGCTTTTGTTCACCACACCCGGCGCGCAACTGGCGCTGGGGGTGGTCAGTCTTGGCCTGCTCGTCATGCTGGTGATCAGCTTTGCCCGGCGCGCCTATCAATCTTGGGCAGGCAAGGCCGCGCCGCAGGTTCAGTTTGATGGGGCGAAGGCCGGGTTCGCGCTTGGCCTGTCGCTGGCGCTTGCGAGCCCCTGGAACGTGACCTTCTGGCTGGCGGCACTGGGGCGGCCGGGGGTGGCCGAGACGGGAACGGCGGGGCTTTTGGTGCTGGTTCTGGGCGTGGTTCTGGGGGCGTCCAGCTGGGGGTTGATCCTGACGCTGTCGGCAACGCTGATGCGCGGGCGGATCAGCGCGGGCGCAGGGCGCTGGGCCGCGATTTTGATGAACGCCGCCACCGCCGCGCTGATGCTGTGGTTCGCATTTGGCGCGGCGGCGGCTTTAGGCGGAATGCGCGCCCTTGGCTAAGGTCGCGACAAATTCCAGCACCTGCGCCGGCGTTTTGCCCGCGCCGATTTCTTTTACAATCGCCGAACCAACCACGCAGCCATCGGCCACCGAGGCAATCGCCCGCGCGCTGTCCGGGGTGTTGATGCCAAAGCCGACGATGACCGGCAAATCGGTGGAGCGTTTGATGCGCGCGACCTCTGGCCCGACATCGGCGGCCTGCGCCGCCGCCGCGCCGGTGATGCCGGTGACCGAGACGTAATAGACAAACCCCGAGGTGTTTTGCAGCACCTTTGGCAGGCGCTTTGCGTCGGTCGTGGGGGTTGCCAGCCGGATAAAGTTCAGCCCCGCCGCCTGCGCCGGAATACACAACTCGGCGTCTTCTTCGGGCGGCAGATCGACCACGATCAGCCCGTCAATCCCCGCCGCTTTGGCCTGCGTCAGAAACAGATCGACGCCGCGCGAATAGATCGGGTTGTAATAGCCCATCAGAACGATCGGCGTCGCCGCATCCCCGGACCGGAAATCGCGGACCATCTGCAGGGTCGCGTCCAGCGTCATGCCGCCTTCCAGCGCGCGCTGGCCCGCAAGTTGGATTGTCGGGCCATCGGCCATCGGATCGGTAAAAGGCAATCCCAGTTCGATGATGTCCACGCCGGCGCCCGGCAGACCCTTCATCACCGCCAAAGCCGTTGCCACATCGGGATCGCCTGCCATGATATAAGACACAAAGGCCTTTTTGCCGTCCCGCTTCAGCCGCGCGAAAGTGTCGTCGATTCTGCTCATGTCTGGCCGCCCTGCAAACTGTCTTAACAGGGGTTTGCACGGGTGGGCCGGGAAAATCAATGGGGGCGCAACAGGTCAGGCGCCGGGTGCCACAGAAACCATCCAGCGCGTGCCAAATCGGTCGGTTAGCAAGCCGAAGGCTGGCGACCAGAAGGTCGCGGCCAGCGGCATCAAAATCGTGGCCCCGTCGGACAAAGCGGCAAAGACGGTTGCCGCGGCGGCAGCATCAGCGGCGGCGTGAAACACGGAAAAACGATCCCATGCCGCCCGTGCCATAAGCGGACGGCACATCGCAGCCCATGAACGGCGCGCCCGGTCCGGCGCTGAACTGGGCATGCATCACCAGGTGCTCCTCGCCCGCCGGTCGCTGTTCGGGCGGCGCATCGGTAAAGGACATGATCTGCAGATCCGTTGCGCCGAAAATGGCGGCGTAAAAAGTCATGGCTTCACGAGCGTTGCCGGTAAAGGCGACATAGGGGGCAAAGGACAAGCGGGCTACTCGAGTTGCGGGGTCGGTAGGGCCGAGATGATCCAATGGGTGCCAAATTTGTCGCGCACCATGCCGAAACCGGGCGAAAAGAAAGTTTGCCGGAACGAATCAACAATCGTCCCCCCCAGCGCCAATTGGTCAAAGATCGCCTGCGCATTCGGCACGTCGGGCACCGTCTGCATCACCGAAAAGCCCATTTGTGCATCGCCCTCGCTGCCGGGGGGATAGTCAGACGCCATCAATGTGCCATCGAACAGTTTGACCTGCCCATGCATGATCCGCTCGGACGCTTTCCATGGCTCCGGCGCCTCGGGGCCGTCGGCGTATCGCATGGTCTGCAAGTCCGTGCCCTGAAAGACCTGGAGGTAAAAGGCCAGCGCTTCGGCGCATTGGCCCTGAAAATGAAGATAGGGCATCGTCGGCACAGCAATCTCCTTTTGACAACCCGACACTAAGCCGCAATTCTAAGCTTGCAAAGTCACTTTGAGACGCTGATGGCAACCGTCCGCTTCACCTCGCATCTGGTGCGCCATCGGCCTTTGCCGGGGGCTGTGGCCATCGGCGGTACGGTGGCCGAGGTGCTTGCGGCGGTGTTTGCGGGCGATGATCTGCTGCGCGGCTATGTGCTGGATGATCAGGGCCGGGTGCGCAAACACGTCAACATCTATCTCGACGGCGCGCTGATCGCCGACCGTTTGCGGTTGACCGATCCGGTGGGGCCGCAGTCGGAAATCTATGTTCTGCAAGCATTGTCAGGGGGATAAGGGATGGCCACGCTTTGGGTCGGCTCGCGCAAGGGGCTGTTTCGCTTTGACGATGGGCCGGGCGGCTGGCAGGTCGCAGGGCCGCCCGCCTTTCTGGCCGCGCCGGTGACGGTGCTGCTGGATGATCCGCGTGATGGGGCGCTTTACGTGGCCCTTGCCCATGGTCATTTCGGCTGCAAATTGCACCGATCCTTGGACCGGGGGGCAAGCTGGGAGGAGTTGAAACCGCCCGCCTTTGCGGCTTTGGCCACCACGGACGCGCCCACGGTTGAAATGCTGTGGTGCCTTGCGGCGGGCGGGGCGGACGAGCCGGGGGTGATTTATGCCGGAACACTGCCGGGGGCGCTGTTCCGCTCTGCCGACCGGGGGCAGACATGGGCGATCAATCAGCCGCTGTATGACCGCCCCGAACGTGCGCGCTGGTTTGGCGCGGGTTATGATCATGACGGGATCCACTCGATCCTTGTCGATCCGCGCGACAGCCGGCATCTGGTGCTGGGCGTTTCGGTGGGCGGGGTCTGGATCACCCATGACGGCGGCCAGACATGGGATCTGGGTGGGCGCGGGTTTGTGGCCGACTACATTCCGCCTGCGCAGGCCGAAGATCTGGTGATGCAGGACCCGCATCTGATGGTCATGTCGCCGTCCCACCCGGACCGGATCTGGTGCCAGCATCACTGCGGCATCTATGTGTCTGATGATGGCGGGCGGACGTTCCGCGAAAGCCGCGATGTGAAACCGTCAAGCTTCGGGTTCGGCGTGGCGGTGCATCCGCGCGATCCGGACCGCGCGTGGTTCGCCCCGGCGCAAAAGGACGAATGCCGCGTGCCGGTGGCCGGCAAGTTCGTTGTCACTGAAACCCGCGACGGCGGGCGCAGCTTTGCCGTCCATGACCATGGGCTGCCGACGGGCCCGGCGTGGGATCTGATTTACCGGCACGCCTTTGTGATCGACAGCAGCGGCGAGCGGCTTGCCATGGGGTCAACTTCGGGAAGCTTGTGGGTGTCGGGGGACGGCGGGGCCGGTTGGCAGCACCTGAGCGCGCACCTGCCGCCCATAGCCGCGCTGGCCTTTGCCCCCTAATTCCGTTCAGGTTTCTGCGGCATCGGACGTCAAGCGAAGTCTGCTTGACCTGCGGTGTCCGTTTCCGCCAATACCGGAACCGCCCTAGCCGCTTGACCGCGCCCGCCTTCCCCCCTATGCCCCGGTCCACCGTAAACGGAGGCGATCATGGGCTTTAAGATGGGGATTGTCGGGCTTCCCAATGTGGGGAAATCGACGCTGTTCAACGCCCTGACCCGCACGGCGGCGGCGCAGGCGGCCAATTTTCCGTTCTGCACCATTGAACCGAATGTGGGCGAGGTGGCGCTGCCCGATGCGCGGCTGGACAAGCTGGCGGCGATTGCCGGGTCCAGGCAAATCATCCCGACCCGTATGACCTTTGTTGATATCGCGGGCCTCGTGCGGGGTGCGTCCAAAGGCGAAGGCTTGGGCAACCAGTTTCTGGCCAATATCCGCGAATGTGACGCGGTCGCGCACGTTCTGCGCTGTTTTGAAGACGGCGACATCACCCATGTCGAGGGGCGGATCGACCCGGTCGCGGACGCGGAGACGATTGAAACCGAGCTGATGCTGGCCGATCTGGACTCGGTCGAACGGCGGCTCGCGAGCCTTGCGAAAAAGCTGCGCGGCGGGGATCAGGATATTCAGGATCAGGACCGGCTGCTGAAAGCGGCGCATGCGGCGCTGGCCGAGGGGCGGCCCGCGCGGACGGTGAAGGTGAGCGCGGATGACGACAAGCAGTGGCGGATGCTGCAGCTTCTGACATCAAAGCCGGTGCTGTTCGTGTGCAACGTCGAAGAAGCCTGCGCCGCCTCGGGCAACAGCCAATCGGCGCGGGTGGCAGAGATGGCGGCGGCGCAGGGGGCGGCTTCGGTCATCATTTCGGCCCGGATCGAGGAAGAGATCAGCCAGCTTGCCCCCGAGGAAGCCGCGATGTTTCTGGAGGAGATGGGGCTGCACGAGGCCGGGCTCGACCGGTTGATCAAGGCGGGCTATGCGCTGCTCGGGCTGCGGACCTATTTCACCGTGGGGCCCAAGGAAGCGCGGGCCTGGACGATCGAAGCGGGCTGGCTGGCGCCGCGCGCGGCGGGGGTTATTCATGGCGATTTCGAGAAGGGCTTCATCCGGTCCGAAACAGTGGCCTATGAGGATTATATCGCCGGAAACGGCGAGGCAGGGGCCAAGGAAGCCGGCAAGTTCCGGGTCGAGGGCAAGACTTACGAGGTCAAAGACGGCGATGTCCTGCATTTCCTGTTTAGTGGCTGATTAAGCGGCTTAAGATGGGGCGCGAGGACCGGGTGGCTTTTGCGGTGAAGACAGGGGGGCAATGCGGCCCCCTTTTTGCTGCGCTGCGGGGGGGCGGTGCGGGGGATCACGCACCCTACGAGGGGTGTCACCAAGGTCGCGGCTGACGGGTGCCCGGAGGGGACGGCGTGGGCGGAGCCTTGGGCGTGGTGGTGCAAAACGGTTGGGGGGGCGGTGCGTGAGATCACGCACCCTACGGATGTGCCCGCCAAGGTCGCGGCTGACGGGTGCCCGGAGGGGACGGCGTGGGCGGAGCCTTGGGCATGGGGGTGCAAAACGGTTGGGGGGGGGCGGTGCAGGGGATCACGCACCCTACGGGGGGTGTCACCAAGGTCGCGCCTATCGGGTGCCCGGAGGGGACGGCTTGGGCAGGGTAGTGCAAAATGGTCGGGGGGGCGGCGGTGCGTGAGATCACGCACCCTACGGGGTGTCGCCAAGGTCGCGGATGACGGGTGCCCGGAGGGGATGGTGTGGGCGGAGCCTTGGGCAGCGCGGTGCAAAACGGTTGGGAGAGCGGTGCGTGAGATCACGCACCCTACGGGGGATGCGCGAGCTGTGGCGGCCTGCCAGATTTGTGCGGGGTTCCGCGCGGGGCCCTCACCTGTTATTGCGGGGTCAGGAACCAATATCCGGAGTTTTCGCCATGGTCGTGCACGAGCCGCAAATCATTTCTATCGCGGGCGCAGGCGGGGATCTGGGGGGGCGGATTGTCAAGGCGCTCCTGCGGCGCGGGGCGCGGGTGCGGGCGGTCGTGCGGCCTGATATGACGGCTGCGGACGGGGCAGTGCTTGCGGCGCTTGGGGTCCAGATTGTGGCCGCCGATCCGGCTGATGGCAAAGCAATGGCGACCGCGTTGGCCGGGTCCGCTTGTGTGGTATCGGCGCTGAACGGGCTGGGCGACGTGATGATCGGCCGTCAAGGCGTGCTGCTGGATGCGGCTGTTGCCGCCGGGGCTGCGCGCTTTATCCCGTCAGATTTCGCGGCGGATTTCACCAAAACCAAACCCGGGTTGAACCGGAATTTCGATCTGCGCCGCACCTTTATGGCCCGCGCCGATCAGGCCCCGATCAAGGTGACCTCGATCCTGAACGGGGCGTTCATGGATATGCTGGGTGCAGAAATGCCGATCATTCAGCCGGGCATCCACCGGGTGCTCTATTGGCACGACGCCGATCAAGTGCTTGATTTCACCACCAAGAACAATGTCGCGGATTACACAGCCGCCGCCGCGCTTGACCCCGCCGCGCCGCGCCTTCTGCGGATTGCGGGCGACAGCATGAGCGTGCGCAGCATCGCGGCCACGTTGACCGAGGTTTCCGCTCAGCGCTATCGCCCCTTGTGGGTTGGCAGTTTGGGCATGCTGGGCGCCATGATCGGGCTGGCCAAGCGCATCGCCCCGCAGGCCGATGCGCCGTTTCCGGCTTGGCAGGGGATGCAATACATGCGCGACCAATTTGGCGGCGATGTTCGGCTTATGCCGCTGGACGTAGAACGATACCCCGGCATCGGCTGGACCTCGGTGCGCGAACATCTTTCCGGGATGAGCGTGTTTCGGCCCTGAACGGCGCGCCAGCCCGCCCCGGTCTGCACGCGCCCCATCCCGGCCTAAAGTGCCGCCCGGTCCCCTTTCCTGTTGGCAAAAATACCACGGGGGGCAAAGGCGCTCTGCGCGCTTCGGGGGGGCAGAAGGCCCCCATCTTTGGGCGCAGCTTATGGCTTGCCCGGCAAGGGGCTTGTCGATTAGCTTACCGCCATCACCCACCCCGGAGCTCCGATGTTCATTCGACAGACCCCTCAATGGACTGACCTTGGCCGCGAGCTGATCTCTGCCATGATCGTGACTGCAGGGGCCGCCGGGCTGCATGCCGATGCGATGGGCCTTGTGATGCTGCGGCCGGGGCGGGGCGGGGCGGCGGCCGGGCCCGAAGGCTTTGTCCATCGTGGCGACTGGCGCTGTTATCCCTGCTCGCTGGTCAAGACGTTTCACCTGATTCACGCCCTGCATGCGCTGGAAGGCGGCCGCGTGCATGCGCATTCCGAACTGGACCGCGCCCTGCGCGACATGATCGTCTGGTCGTCCAACACCGCCACCAATTATGTGATCGACCTGTTGACCGGCACCACCGGCGACACCCTGCTTTACGGCGCCGATTACATGGATTGGTGCGCCAAAAGGGACCGGCTGAACGGCTTTTACGAAAAGCTGGGCTGGGACGAGTGGGACGGCTCCAACATTGTGCAAAAGCTGATGGACGACACCCGCTATGGCCGCGAGGCGCAGTTCGCGGGCGAAGCGGGGGAGAACCTGAACGTGCTGACCCCGTTGTCCGCAGCCCGGCTGATGTGGGAGATGTTTGACGGCACATTGCCCCTGTCGCGCCCGGCGCTGGGCCGCGCGCAGGCGATCCTGTCGCGCGATCCCAAGGGGGCCGACGCGGGCAATCCACATTATCAGCTGAGCGAATATCTTGGCGCCAATCTGCCGGACGGGGTGCAGATCTGGTCCAAGGCGGGCCATAACCTGTGGACCGGGGACGCGCGCGCCAGTTGGTTCAAACATGACATGATCCGTATGGCCGCACCGGGCCGCGCGCCCTTGACGGTGGTGCTGATGACCCAAGGAAAATCCCTCGCGGACGAAAACCCCGGCGCATTTTCCGCGCTGGGCCGATTGATCTGGGACATGACGGCGGATCTCACGCGTGCCTGACCGCTTGCCGCCTTACCCCCAATCCAAACCGCGCTTGACGGGCCGCCTGGCTGTGTCGGACCTGCACGAGATTTACTTCGAAGAGCATGGCAGCGCGGTGGGTAAGCCCGTGGTCATTCTGCACGGCGGTCCGGGGGGCGGGATATCGCCCTATCTGTCGCAGTCGCATGACCCGGGCCTCTACCGCATCATCCTGTTCGATCAGCGCGGCTGCGGCCAATCGGCGCCGCACGCCAGCGTTATCCAGAACACCACATGGGATCTTGTGGCCGATATGGAGGCGCTGCGCGGACATCTGAACATTGACCGCTGGCAAGTCGTCGGCGGCTCGTGGGGGTCCACCCTCGCCCTGTGCTATGCGCTGACCCATCCCGCGCGGGTCACCGAGATGATCCTGCGCGGCATCTTCACCCTGCGCAAATCCGAAATTGACTGGTTTTACCAAAAAGGCGCCGATGCGTTTTTCCCCGACGCGTGGACTGGCTTTGTGGCGCCGATCCCGCAAGCGGAGCGCGGTGATCTTCTGGCCGCCTATCATCGGCGCCTGATCGGGCCGGACGGCGCCGAAAAAACTGCCTGCGCCCGGGCGTGGAGCAGATGGGAGGGCAGCACCATCTCACTTTTGCCAAACCCCGACCGCGAGGAAGATTTTTCAGACCCCACCTTTGCCGCCGCCTTTGCCGCCATCGAGTGCCATTACTTTCAAAACGGCGGCTTTTTGGCTGAAGACGGCTGGATCTTGCAACAGGCCCGGCGGCTGAAAGATATCCCCGGCGTGATCGTGCAGGGCCGCTATGACATCTGCACGCCGTTTCGCACCGCCTGGGACCTGCATCAGGCCTGGCCAGAGGCGGAATTTGTGGTCATTCACGATGCGGGCCACACCGGATCAGAGCCGGGTATCATGGACGCCATGCGCCGCGCCGCCAGCCGTTTCGCCTGATTTTTCGCAGAAAAATCGTATTCTTCCGGGCAACGATTTTTCTGCGAAAAATCAGGTCCTACCCAATTACCCGTTCCAGCGCGTCGATCCAATTGTTCCAAAAAATGCGCCGGATCAGCGCCTCGCCGTACCCCGCAGCTTCCATCGCTTCGGTCAGACGCGGCAGACCGCTTGCATCGCCCATGGATTTTGGAATCATCGTGCCGTCAAAATCAGACCCCAGCGCAACCCCGCCCTCGCCCATGATCGACATCAGGTGATCCAGATGCCTTACCATGACCTCGATCCCGGTATCGGGATTCTTGATGCCATCCGCGCGCAGAAAAGCCACACCAAAGTTCAGCCCCACCAGCCCGCCCCGTTCAGCCATTGCTTTCAGCTGCTTGTCGGTCAGATTGCGCGTGGCGGGGGTCAGGGCGTGGGCCGCCGAATGGGTGGAAATCAGCGGGCGCGAGGAGATCTTTGCCACATCCCAAAACCCCGCCTCATTCAGATGCGCCAGATCCACCAGAACGCCCAAAGCGTCACATTCCCCCACCAACCGCTTGCCCGCATCCGTCAGCCCTGGCCCGGTGTCCGGGCTGGCGGGGAAGACGAAGGGCACGCCGTGGCCGAAAATGTTCGGGCGGCTCCACACCGGACCTAGCGAGCGCAGGCCGGCGGCGTGAAACAGATGCAGCTCTTCCAGATCCGGGCTGATCGCCTCGGCGCCTTCCAGATGCAGAACGGCCGCAATTGCGCCGTCCAACCGGGCCGTGCGGATCTGTTCGACGGACCGGCAGGCGCGGATCACATCGGGCCCGGACCGGGTCAGGCGCGAAAAGAGCGCGATTTGCGCCACGGTGTCCCGGCGCGCGCTGTCCGGATCGATCTGCGCAAAGTGCCGCGCCATCGCCATTGGATCGGGCGCGCTGCCCGGCGCATTGGCCGCCCAAACGGCGAAAAGCCCGCCGCCAAGCCCCCCCGCCTTCATGCGGGCCAAGTCAATATGCCCCCGCCCGCGCCCTTCGAAAAAGCTGCGTGCGCAGGGGTCGGCTTCGGCCAAAAGGCAAGACAAAAGATCATTATGCCCGTCAAATGCCAGATACTTTGCCATTCTTCCGCCCCCTTGGCCAACCCGGCCCACATTTTGCATTACACCTGCTGTCTCCTCCATTGACAAGCCAGAGGTAAAGTTGCCCAATTGGTCAAGAAATGACGCGGAGACTCAGCCGTGCCGTTTCGAAAATAATGAAAAATCACAATTAAACAAGGAGTTGACCATGATTTTGCATCCAACCCTTAGGGGCATTGGCAATTTGGCTTTTGCAACCCTGATGCTCGGTGCCTCGCCGATCGCCTTGATGGCCGAAACTCCGGCCGATACGCTGGTGATTGCCGATGCGATCGATGACATCGTATCGCTCGATCCGGCGGAAGCCTATGAATTTTCCGGTCTGGATCTGAACAACAACACCTATGACGGACTGGTCGAGCTGGACCCAAAAACCGGCGCGATGATGCCGGGTCTGGCGGAAAGCTGGTCGGTGGCCGATGACGGGGTGACCTATACGTTCAAGATGAAGGCGGGCATCACCTTTGGTTCGGGCAATCCCCTGACCGCCGATGACGCCGCCTATTCGCTGCAACGCGCGATCAAGTTGAACAAGACGCCGTCCTTCATTCTGGGCCAATTCGGCTGGACGGCTGACAATGTCGATATGATGGTCACCGCCTCGGGTGACACGCTGACGGTGAAAACCGACAAGGCCTATGCGCCAACGTTCTTGTACAATTGTCTGACCTCGGGCGTGGCCTCGATCGTGGACAAGGCCGATGTGATGGCGAACGAAGTCGCGGGCGATATGGGCTATGAATATCTGAAAAATCATTCGGCAGGCACGGGTGCCTATATCCTGAAATCCTTCAAGCCGAACGAGGGCTATATCCTTGAGGCGCGCATTGGCCATTGGCGCGGGGATGCGGTGATCCCGAAGATTTTCATGCAGCACGTGCCCGAAGCGGCCACGCAGCGCTTGATGATCGAAAAGGGTGATATCGACATCGCGCGCGAATTGACGCCGACCGATATCGAAGGGCTGACCGGCAATGCCGATGTGCGGGTTGAACAAAACGTCGGCGGGCAGATCTTCTATCTCGCGTTCAACCAGAAGGTTGAGCAGTACAAGAACCCCAAGCTGCTGGACGCGATGCGCTATGCCATTGATTATCAAGGCATGGTGGACACGTTCCTGAAGGGCACCAACGTCGTGCACCAGTCGTTCCTGCCGTCGGGGTATCTGGGCGCGCTGGATGATGTGCCCTATGCGCTCGATATCGAAAAGGCCAAGGCGCTGGTGGCGGAATCGGGCATTGCCAATCCGCAGGTCACGCTTTCGGTGCGCAATGCGTCGGACCGGATGGACATGGCGCAGTCGATCCAGAACACCTTTGGGCAGGCGGGGATTACCGTCACGCTGAAAGTGGGCGAGGGCGCCGAGCAGTTGGAGGAATACCGCGGCCGCCTGCATGATGCCACGCTGCAATCCTGGGGACCGGATTATCCCGATCCGCACACCAACGCCTCGACCTTTGCGCAGAACCCGGACAATTCGGACGAGGCCAAGGCGACCGGCTATCTGGCATGGCGCAATGCCTATGATCCGGGCGATATGACCGCTGCAACGCAGGCTGCTGTCGAAGAGATGGACCCGGACAAGCGGGTTGCGATGTATGCCGAGATTCAGAAAAAGCACCGCGAGACATCGCCGTTCATCATCCTGAGCCAGGTAATCTATCAAACTGCGCTGCGGAGCAATGTCGGGAATTTCCATACCGGCGGCTCGACCGATTCGGCGGCTTATTGGCTGGTCACGAAGTAAGACGAGCCTTTGGTTCTGAATGACAGCGACCCGGGGGAGTTTCACACTCCCCCGGACCCCCTCGTGGGATATTTTTGGACAGATGATCAAAAGAGGGCGGATGCGTGACGTCTAAGCGGTGGTCCGGCATTTTGCGGCAGGTGGGGGGCACGGCGGTGACGCTGCTGATCACCTTTGTCGGGCTGTTGGCGGTGACCTTCATCATCAGCCGCGTGGTGCCAATCGATCCGGTGATGTCGATTTTGGGTGAGCGGGCCAGCGAGGCCCAGATCGCCGAAGCGCGGGAGCGGCTGGGGCTGGACGAGCCGATGTGGACGCAGTTCGGGCTTTATGTGGGCCAGGCTTTACAGGGCGATCTGGGCCTTTCGGTGCGCACGCGCGAGCCTGTGTCCGAAGAGATTGCGCGGTATTTCCCCGCGACTCTGGAGCTGTCAACGCTTGCGACCATTCTGGGGGTTTTGGTGGGCGTGCCTGCAGGGGTTCTGGCCGCGACCAAGCCCGGCAGTCTGTATGATCAGATCGTGCGTTTGATCGGGCTGATGGGCTATTCCATGCCGGTATTCTGGCTGGGGCTGATCGGGCTTTTGGTGTTTTACGGCCAACTGGGCTGGGTTTCGGGGCCGGGGCGGCTGGATGCCAGTTTTCAGATGATGTTTGAATTTGAGGTGACACCGGTGAGCGGCATGATCCTTGTGGATACCGCGCTGGCCGGGCGCTGGGACATGTTTGCCAATGCGTTCAGCCATATCATCCTGCCGGCCAGCCTGCTTGGCTATATTTCCATGGCCTATATCAGCCGGATGACCCGCAGTTTCATGATGAACGAATTGGGGCAGGAATACATCACCACGGCGCGGGTGAAGGGCATGGGCGAGGGGCGGGTGGTTTGGGTGCATGCGATGCGCAATGTGCTTGTGCCGTTGATCACCGTGGTGGCGCTGTCCTATGCCAGCCTTCTGGAAGGCGCGGTTCTGACCGAGACGATTTTCGCGTGGCCGGGGCTTGGCAGCTATATCACCGATGCGCTTTTGGTGGCGGACATGCCGGCGGTGCTGGGCGGTACGGTGGTGGTGGGCGCGGTGTTTATCGGGCTGAACATGCTGTCGGATCTGCTCTATCGGCTGGTGGACCCGAGGGCGAGCGCATGACAACGATGGAATGGCTGCGCGAGCAAAACCCGGCGAGCCGTTGGCAGGCGCGGGCGGGGCAAACCTATCTGAACTGGCTGCGTCTGAAGCGCAATCCGCTGGCGATGGCGGGGCTTTTGATCACCTCGATCCTGCTGTTTGTGGCGCTGTTCGCGCCCATGCTGGCGCCGCATGACCCGATCGCGCAGGACCTGTCGCAGCGGCTTTTGCCGCCGCTGACCTCCGGGCACCCGATGGGCACCGATGAATTTGGCCGCGATATCCTGAGCCGGATCCTTTATGGCAGCCGCATCACGCTTTACATCGTGCTTCTGGTGGTGCTGACCGCGCCGGTGGCGGGCCTTTTCATTGGCACGGTAGCGGGCTATTTCGGCGGCTGGGTGGATGCTGTCCTGATGCGGATCACCGATATTTTCCTGGCCTTTCCGAAGCTTATCCTTGCGCTGGCGCTGGTCGCCGTTCTGGGGCCGGGGATGGTGAATGCGGTGCTTGCCATCGCGCTGACCTCGTGGCCGCCCTATGCGCGGGTGGCGCGGGCCGAAACGCTGACCGTTCGCAGTTCCGATTATATCGCGGCGGTGCGCCTGCAGGGGGCAGGCGGGGGGCGGGTGATCTGGGGCCATATCATGCCGATGTGCCTGCCTTCGGTGATCATCCGGGTGACCTTGGATATGGCGGGGGTGATCCTGACCGCCGCCGGTCTTGGCTTTCTTGGTCTTGGGGTTCAGCCGCCTTTGCCCGAATGGGGCGCGATGATTTCGTCTGGGCGCAAGTATCTGTTTGAACAATGGTGGGTCGCGACCATGCCGGGCCTTGCGATTTTTATCGTATCCCTTGGTTTTAACCTGCTGGGCGACGGTTTGCGCGATGTGCTGGACCCGCGGAGCAGCGGCAAATGAGCCTTTTGTCGGTGCGCAATCTGCGGGTGTCGTTTGATACCGAAACCGGCGTGGTCGAGGCGGTGCGCGGTGTCTCGTTCGATCTTGGGCGCGAGCGGCTGGGGATTGTCGGGGAAAGCGGGTCGGGCAAAACCATGACCGGACGCTCGGTTTTGCGGTTGATCCGGCCGCCGGGCCGGATCGCGGCGGACGAGATGCGTTTTGACGGGGTCGATCTGATCACCGCGAGCGAGCCGCAGATGCGCGCCCTGCGCGGGCGGCGCATTGCCATGGTGATGCAAGACCCGAAGTATTCGCTGAACCCGGTGATGAAGGTTGGTGCGCAGTTGATGGAGGGGCTGCGCCAGCGCGACGGCATGAGCCGGGCGGCGGCGCATGTCAAAGCGGTGGAGGCGCTGGACGCGGTGCAGATCCGGGACCCCGAACGCGTGATGCAAGCCTATCCGCACGAGTTGTCAGGCGGAATGGGTCAGCGGGTGATGATCGCGATGATGCTGATCCCGAACCCTGACCTTTTGATCGCTGACGAGCCGACGAGTGCGCTCGATGTCACGGTGCAGGCCGAGGTCCTGTCGATCCTTGACGGTCTGGTGCGCGACCGGGGCATGGGGCTGATCTTTATCAGCCACGATCTGCGGCTGGTGGCGCGGTTTTGTGACCGGGTTTTGGTGATGTACAAGGGCAAGATTGTGGAAGAGCTGGCGGCGGGTGATCTTTTGAACGCGCGCCACCCCTATACCAAGGGGCTGCTGAACTGCCTGCCGCGCATTGGCGGTGCGCGCGTGCCCTTGCCGGGGCTGGACCGGGATGCGGGGTGGGCGGAATAGCATGGCCTTGATCGAGATCGAAAACCTGTCGGTGACGTTCAACGCCAAGGGCCGTCTTGTAAAGGCGGTGGAGGGCGTGTCGATATCGGTGGACGCGCAGCAAAGTTTTGGCCTTGTCGGCGAAAGCGGGTCGGGCAAATCGACCATCCTGCGCGCGATCTGCGGGCTGGCGCCGATGACGGGCGGTGCCATCCGCATCGGCGGTGATCTGGTGCCAAACCCGCGCGGGCGCGCGTTTTCGGCCCGCGTGCAGATGGTGTTTCAAGACCCCTATGCCAGCCTGCACCCCCGCCACACGCTGGACCGAACTTTGTCTGAACCGCTGTCGATCCACGGCATCGGCGATACCGACAAGCGTGTCATGCAGGCGCTCAGCGATGTTGGCCTGCCGCAATCGTTCCGCTTTCGCTATCCCCATCAGCTTTCGGGCGGCCAGCGCCAGCGCGTTGCCATCGCCCGCGCGCTGATGCTGTCGCCTGCGATTTTGCTGCTGGACGAGCCGACAAGCGCGCTCGATGCCTCGGTGCAGGCGGAAACCTTGAACCTTTTGAACCGGCTTCGCACCGAACGCGGGCTCACGTTTTTGATGGTCAGCCATGATCTGGCGGTGATTGACCATATGTGCGACCGGGTTCTGGTCATGCAAAACGGCCGCGCGGTGGAGGAGTTGTCGCGGCAGGCGCTTGCAAGCGCGCAGATGAAAACCGACTATGCACGCGCTTTGTTTGCGGCCTCGGCCGACCGGATGCTTGAACCCTGAAAAGGCCCCCCCATGATTCCCGTATTTGACGGCCATAACGATATTTTATACCGCATCGAGGCCCATTCAGGCGCGCGCGAGGCGCTGTGGCTGCGCGGTGAAGGCGCATGGCAAATGGACCTGCCGCGCATGCAGAGGGGCGGCTTTTCGGGCGGGTTTTTTGCGGTCTACATCGCCTCGCCCACCGAATTTGATGCCCCCGCCGCGCTGGCCGCGATGAACAATCCGCCCTATGATCTGCCGCTGCCCGCGCTGATCGGTGCGGATGTGGCCTTGCCCCGCGCGATGGCGCTGATCGGTCATCTGATGTGGATGGAGCGCGCGGCGCAAGGCGCATTCAAGATCTGCCGCACGGCGCGCGAGCTGCGGGACTGTCTGGCGCAGGGGGTGATTTCCGCGATCCTGCATTTTGAGGGTGCCGAGGCCATCGGCGAAAATCTGGACACCTTGTACCAGTTTCACGCGATGGGCCTGCGCTCGCTTGGCCCGGTGTGGTCGCGCCCGACGATCTTTGGCCACGGCGTGCCCTTTGCCTTTCCGTCCAGCCCTGATACCGGGCTGGGGCTGACCGCCGCCGGCCGCGATCTGATCCGGGCGTGCAACGCGTTGCGCGTGATGGTGGACCTGAGCCATATCAACGAAAACGGCTTTTGGGACGTGGCCAAACTGTCCGACGCCCCCTTGGTCGCCACCCATTCCAACGCCCATGCCCTGTGCCAAACCAGCCGCAATCTGACCGACCGGCAGCTGCACGCCATCCGCGATACGGGCGGCATGGTCGGGTTGAACTTTGCCACCTGTTTTCTGCGAAGCGATGGCCGCGAGGGTGACGATATGACGCTGGACCCGATGCTGCGCCACCTTGACCATCTGATCGCTCATCTGGGCGAAGATCACGTCGGGCTGGGGTCGGATTTCGACGGCGCGACGGTTCCCCGCGAAATCAAGGATGTGGCGGGCCTGCCGGTGCTGACGGACGCGATGGCGCGGCATGGGTACGGCCCCGCGCTGATGAAAAAGCTCGCGCATGAGAACTGGTTTGCCCTTCTCGAACGGACCTGGGGGATGTAACCAAGGGGCCACGCTCCCTGCTGAAAGGCCCGTCCATGCCCGCCCCACTTGCCATCGTCACCGCCGGGGTTTCGGCGCTTGGCCGCGATTTCGTTCTGGCGCTTGCGGGGACGGGGTATGATCTGGCCTTTACGCATCTGGGGGCCGAAGAGGCGGCGCGGCGACTTAGCGCGGAGGTTCAGGCGCTGGGCCGCCGCGCGATTTTTGCCGAATGTGACGCCGGGGACGAAGCGCAGGTGGAGGCGTTTCACGCCAAAGCCGCCGAATTTGGCGGTTGCCCGCGCGTTCTGGTCAACAATGCCGGGGTGCAAACATGGTCGCCCTTGTTGGACCTGTCGGTGCAGGACTGGGACCGGGTGATGGGCACCAACCTGCGCGGCACCTTCCTGAACACCCGCGCCGCAGGCCGCGCGATGAAGGCGGCGGGGCAGGGCGGGGCGATTGTTACACTCGGGTCGGGATGCAACAAGGCCGCCTTTCCCCGGCTGGTCGATTACACCGCGTCAAAAGGCGGGATCGAACAGTTCACCAAGGTCGCGGCGGTGGAACTTGGCCCCTTCGGTATCCGGGTCAACTGCCTTGCCCCCGGGGCCATCGCGACCGAGCGCACTGCGGCCGAGGCCCCCGATTATGCCGCCACATGGGCCCCTGTCACCCCGCTGCGCCGGGTTGGCACGCCCGCCGATCTGGTGGGGCCGCTGCTGTTTCTGGTGTCCGATGCGGCGGCTTTTGTCACCGGGCAAACCCTGTGGGTCGACGGCGGCGCATTTTCGCAGGCCAACTGGCCCTATCCGCAATAGGCTTTTTACTTTGGACCAGGCTTGGCAGGGCTTAGACGATTTGTGCTTTGCATCGCCCGGCGTTCCGGGCGAAGCTGCACGCGGACAAACAGGCAAGGCCCTTGATGACCCAGCATGATCCCGCTTTGCAAGACCTGCGCAGCAACGTGGCCGTGCCCTTTGAACGCGCCCATGCCATGCCGAAATCGGTCTATACCAGCGCGCGTTTTGCGGCGCTGGAACAGGCGCATATTTTTGGCAAGGCGTGGATCTGCGCGGGGCGGGCGGAGGCGCTGAAAGACCCCGGTGACTATATGACGCTGGAAATATCGGGCGAACCCGTGATCATCCTGCGCGGCAAGGACGGCGCGCTGCGCGGATTGTCGAATGTCTGCCGCCACCGGATGAGCACGCTTTTGGCCGGGCGCGGGCACGTGCGCGCCATCGTGTGTCCCTATCACGCCTGGACCTATAACCTCGACGGCTCCTTGCGCGGCGCCCCCGCGATGAGCCTGAACGAGAGTTTCTGCAAAGAGGCGATCGGCCTGCCGCAGATCAGGGTGGAAAACTGGCTGGGCTGGATTTTGGTGACGCTGAACCAAGATGCTCCCCCGCCCGCCGAGGCTTTGGCCGAGGTAGAGGCGCTGATCACGCCGCTGGACATGGCCCGTTACACCGAAACCTTTCGCGAAGAGTTCCGCTGGGCCACCAATTGGAAGGTGCTGGCCGAGAATTTCATGGAGAGCTATCATTTGCCCGCCTGCCATGCCGGCACCATCGGCGGCGCGTCCAAGCTGGAAGAGATGATCTGCCCGCCGGGGTTCGACGCGTTTAACTATCACTGGATTTTGAAAAACAATTCTGTGCCGCTGGCCCTTGCGCATCCGTCCAATACCCAACTGACCGGCGATCAACGCCGCATGACCTGGTTGTTGGCGATCTATCCCTCACTGCTGATCACCCTGACGCCGGGATATTTCTGGTATCTCAGCCTGACGGCTGACGGGCCGGGGCATGTGAAAGTGCTGTTTGGCGGTGGCATGTCGGCGGATTGGATGGCCGATCCGGCGGCTTTGGACAATCTGGCGGCGGTCAAGGCGCTGCTGGATGATGTCAACGTCGAAGACAAGGGCTGCACCGAGAGGGTGTATCGCGGGTTGTTGGCGGGACTGTCGGAGCCGGGGCCGCTGAGCCATCTGGAGCGGCCGAATTTCGAATTTGCGCAGTATATCAGCCGGATGATGCCGCAGGGGACCTGAAAAAAAGCGGCGCGTTGGCCGCGCGCGGGTTTGACTGCTGCGCGCGCGCCGCCCTGCGACGGTGCGCGGCTTGCACCGTTTCAGGCGGATATTTAAGCCGCAATTAATGGCAAAGGCCGCCAGAATGCGCCTTGTACTTCGGGCGCGGCGCTTTACCTTTGCGTTATGGTAAACCAGCCTCTTTTGATCGTGTCGCATGGCCAACCTTCGGACCCGGAGCGGGCCGAGGCGGAGTTGGCGCTGCTGGGAAAAGCCGCCGCTTGGCATTTGCCCGAGGTGGCCGTGAGCACTGCCACCCTTTCGGCGCCCGGCGCTTTGGCGCAGGCATTGGCGCAGCTGGGGCCGGGTGGGCGGGTTTATCCTTTGTTCATGGCGGGCGGCTGGTTCACCCGCGTGCATCTGCCCAAACGTCTGGTTGAGGCGGGCGCGCAAGGCTGGCGCGTGCTGGAACCGATGGGCTGCGATCCTGCCGTTCATGATCTGGCGGTGCAGATCGTGGCCGAGGCGGCCGCGGATTTTGGCCCCTTGCGATCCGTTGTGCTTGCGGCGCATGGATCGGGACAAAGCGCGGTGCCGGCCGATATCGCAGCTCATGTGGCAGAGCTGATTGCAGCGCGGCTGGGGGTGGCGGCGCAGGCGGCGTTTATCGACCAAAGCCCGCGCCTTGCCGATCTGCGCGGTCACGCTGCGCAATCGGTATGCCTGCCGTTCTTTGCGGCTTCGGGCGGGCATGTGACGGGCGATATTCCGGCCGCCCTGAAACAGGCGGGGTTTGCGGGGCGGCTGTTGCCCGCCTTGGGGATGGACGCGCGCCTGCCCAAGATCATCGCCGCCGCCGCCCGCGCGGGCCGGGCGGTTTGCGACGGCGAATGCCGCTGGCGCAAAGCAGTCTGAACGGATCAGACCGTGTGCAGATACAGGTCGAAGTCGACCTCGCTGACGGTGCGGTTGACACGGGCATATTCGGCAGATTTCACCGCGGTAAAGGTGCGGTGCATATCCTCGCCCAAGGCGTCTTTCACAAAGTCCGAGCCCTTGGCCGCCTGAATGGCCGAGCGCCAATCCACCGGAATTTCAACCGTAGAAACAACGTCATAGCCGTTTCCCGTGACCTCGGGGCCGGGGTCGATCTTATGGGACAGACCATGCCGGATGCCGGCCAGAACCGTAGCCGCCACAAGATAGGGGTTGGCGTCCACGCCTGCAGGGCGATGCTCGATCCGGCGCGCAGCGATATCGCCCGCCGGAATGCGCAGCGCGACGGAGCGGTTGTTGACCCCCCAAGTCGGCGAGACGGGGGCATAGCTTTGGCTGGCAAAACGGCGCCACGAATTGGCATGGGGCGCAAAGACCAGCATGCTTTCGCCCATGGTTTCAATCAGCCCGCCCATGGCATGGCGGATGGTGTCGTTGTATTGGCCCTCGACCGCCTCGACGAAAACATTCTTCCCTGAACCGTCCAGAAGCGAGACGTGGAAGTGCATGCCCGATCCGGCGTAATCCTCGTTCGGTTTGGCCATGAAACAGGCGGTCACCCCGTGCAGCCGCGCGTGCATCCGCACCAGCCGCTTCAGCCGCATCAGATCATCTGCGGCCTGCATCACGTTTTCGCGGTAGTGCAGCGTCATCTCATACTGGCCGGGCGCGAATTCGGAAATCAGGGTTTCGGCCTTGATGCCGGCCGCGCGGGCCCCTGCATAAATGTCGTTGAACAGGGGCAGCATGCCGTGAAGCTGATCCACCGAATAGACATCCGTTTTCGAATTGGCCCGCCCGTCCAGAACATCGCGCGCGGGCACCATTTTGCCGCGCGCGTCGCGCTCGTTCGCGAGCAGGAAAAACTCCAGCTCGAACGCCGCTGCCGCAAAAAGCCCTTCTGCCGCCAGCGCGTCCGCCTGCCGCTGCAAGGCGTGGCGCGGGTCCGAACTCATCGGAACGCCGTCCAGATCATACACCGTCATCAGCACTTCACCGCGCGCGGGGCTGGTGCCATGCAGCGCGGTCAGCGTGCCCGGCACCGGCCAGGCCAGCCTGTCGCCATCGCCCTGATCCCAGATCAGCCCGGTTTCATGCACATCCTCGCCGCAGATATCCAGACCAAGGATCGAGATCGGCAAATGCCGCCCGCCCTTGTAGAACGGCAGCAATTCGTGCCGCCGGATGATCTTGCCGCGCCCGATGCCATTGGCATCATGCAGCACGATATCAAAGGCTTCGATCTCGGGGTGGGCGTCGAGGAAGGCTTCGGCCTCGGCGATGGTCGAACCGGATGGGCTGTGGGTCATGTCTGTTCTCAAACTACCAGATCGCGCAGAACTTCATCAAAGGCGGCAATCAGCCGGTCCACCTGCCGCTTTTTGGTGGCGGGGCTGACCAGCATCATGTTGTGAAATGGCGCGATCAGACAGCCCCGGTTCAACAGCGCCACATGCAGCGCCGCCTCCACCCGTGGCTGATGCGCCAGCGCCGCCTCGCGCCCGTTCTGCAACGGTCCGGCTGCACAGATGAACTCCACCCGCGCCCCCGCCCGCACCACATGCCAATCCAGATCATGCGCCGCAATCGCCGCCGCCAGCCCCAGCGCCAGCCGCTCGGCCAGCTTGTCCATATGGGCATAGTTTTTCGCCGTCATCACCCCGGCCAAAGTCGCACACAGGCAGGCAAACTGCATCGGATTGCCCGACAGCGTGGTGCCCATCCCCGAATGCCCCGAAGCGCGCCCGGCATTCACCGCCTGATAGCGCAGCGCCACCGCCTCACGCAGGCCCCATGCCGCCGCAGGCATCCCACCCGCCACGCATTTGCCAACCACAAAGATATCGGGATCCAACCCGTGGACACGGGTATAGCCGCCAAGCCCGGTAGAAATCGTATGCGTCTCGTCGATGATCAGCAACGCGCCATATTCGGTGGCGAGTGCGCGCAAGCCATCGTGAAAGCCGTCCTCGGCCAGCACCATGCAGGAATTGGTCATCACCGGCTCGGTCAGAATGCAGGCCACATCGCCCTTGGCCAAAGCCGCCGCCACCCCCGCCAGATCGTTGAACTCGCAACACACCGCCTGTGCAGACAGATCGGCAAACTGCCCCAGCAGCCCCGGCCGGTTCACCGTGGCACTGCCGTCCAACGTCACCATCGTCTCGTCCACCGTGCCGTGATAACAGCCGTTGAACACCAGCACCTTCGGCCGCCCCGTCACCGCCCGCGCCACCCGCAGGGCAAAGCGGTTGGCATCGGTCGCGGTGGTGGCAATCTGCCAGCGATAATCGCCGAACACCGCGCACAACAGCCGCCCCGCCTCCAGCGCATCCACGCTTGGCAACATATAGGTCAACCCCCGCCGCGCTTGTGCCCGGACAGCCTTCACCACCGGCTCCGGTGCGTGGCCAAACATCGACCCTGTATCGCCCAGACAGAAATCGTCGATCTCATAGCCATCAATATCGCTGATCCGCGCGCCGCGCGCAGAGGCAATCACCGGCAGATGCGGCATTGGCCAGTCTTTCATCCAGTGCATCGGCACGCCGTCCAGGAACGCATCCGCCCCCACCGCCAGCGCGGCCCTGGCCTTTGGCCGCCCCTTGGCAAAACGCGCCGCCTCGCGCGCCGCCAACTTTTCCAGCCGTTCCACGGCAATCCCTGCGATCATCTCAGCCATCTGCGGCCTCCCGTCAAAATCCCGCCCCTTATGGCGCGGAATTTGATCAAATGAAAGCCGTCACAACACCACCCGCACTTCCACCATGCGCGGCCCCACCGAAGGTTGGCTCAGCGCCCATTGCAGTGCCTCGGGCTCCTCCGGCACCGAAGTGAAGGGCAGATCACAGGCGGCGGCGAAAGGTTCCATCTTCAAGGGCGAAGGCGCACAGCCGATCACTTCGGTGTTCGCTCCGCGCATCGCGTCGGCGATCTCGTTAAAGGCGCCATTGTTCCAGACCACAAAGGTGATCGGCAAATGCTCGTCCACCGCCGTGCGCAACTCGCCGGGGCTGAACTGCAAACCGCCATCGCCGATCAGACAGACCACCGGTACGCAGGGGGCCGCCAATGCCGCCCCTACCGCCGCACCGGGGCCAAACCCCAAAGCGCCGTAGCCGGTGGCGGCATTGAACCAGCCGCCCGGACGGTCATGGTCGTAAAACAAATTCCCGGCATAAACCGGCTGGGTGCTGTCGCCCACGATGATCGCCCCCGGAATCGCCGCCCGCACCGCTTCCACCATCGCCAACCGTCCCGGCATCAGCGCATCCAACTCCGCCAACTCCGCCCGCGCCACCGCCCGCGCGCCCGCCGCCCGCGCTGCCCCATCCCCCCGCTTCACCGTCACCTGCGCCAACAGCGCCGCCATCACCGCGGCCGCATCGCCCTGCAAGGCCAGCGCCGCCTGATGCCGCGCCAACTGATCCGCGCCGATATCCACCCGGATCATGCCGCCGCAATCCGGCATCGTGCCGGTCGCATACATGTCATAGTCGGTCGGGCCAAATTCGGTGCCCAAGGCCAGAACCTGATCCGCCCCGGCAATCAGCGCCCGCACCCCCGGCATGCTTGGCGACGCGGGCACCACAAGCGGATGCCCATGCAGCATCCCCCGCGCGTTCACCGTCTGCACCACCGGCGCATCAAGCCGCTCGGCCAGCGCCCGCAGCAAAGCCTCCGCCCGCCGCGCGCCGCCCCCCGTCAAAATCACCACCCGCTTCGCCGCATCCAGCAAACTCACCGCGCCCGCCACGTCGGGCACCGCAGCCTTTGCAGCCCCGGCAGGGGCTGCCAAAGCTGCGCATGCCATCGGCATCACATCGGTAGGCACTTCAATATGCACCGGCCCCGGCCGCCCGGTGGCCATGGTGGCAAAGGCCCAGTCCAGCACCTCGCCCACCTCCTCCGGCCCACCAATCTGCCGCGTCGGGCAAAGCGCGCGCACCATTGCCGCCTGATCCGGCAACTCGTGCAGATACCCCATCCCCAACCCCAGCGTATCGCGCCGGTTCACCCCCGAGATCACCAGCACCGGCACCGAATCCGCGCGCGACTGCGCCATCGCCGTCAGCGCATTGGTGATCCCCGGCCCGGTGATGACCAGCGCCACCCCCGGCTTGCCCGACACCCGCGCATAGCCGTCCGCCATGAAGGCGCAACCCTGCTCGTGCCGCGCCGTCACATGGCGGACCGGGCTGCCAGAAAGCCCCCGGTACATCTCCACCGTATGCACGCCCGGAATGCCAAAGATCACCTCAACCCCGCGCGCAGCCAGCCCCTCCACCAGCCGCTCACCCACGGTTTTCATGCCGCAGCCCCCATCCGCGTGGTGGCAAAGCCCGCGATCCGCGCGCAAGCCTCTGCCGTCACCGCATCGCTTTGGGTCAGGCTGATCCGCAACCACCCGGCCAGGGATGCGCCAAAGCTTTCTCCCGGCATCACCGCCACGTAAGTCGCGTCCAGCAAGGCGCAGGCAAAGGCATCGCCCGAAAGCCCGGTCGCCCGCACATCAATCAACGCGAACATCCCCGCCTGCGGCAGATGCACCCTGAGGCCCGCCACCCCGTCCAGCGCCGCCGCCATCGCCTTCGCCCGCGCCGCATAGCGCGCCGCCATCCCGGCCGCCACCGGCGACGGCGCAGATACCGCCAGCGCCGTCATATCGGCGATGAACGGCTGGCTGCCAAACAGCATGGTCTCGGAAATCGGCAACATCCGCTGGCAAAACTCCGCAGGCCCCACGCACCACCCCGACCGGAACCCAGGTGCCGCGTGCGATTTCGAGATGGAAGACGCCACGATCACCCGCCCCTCCAGGCCCTGATCATCCAGCGGCGAGGCGAACCTCACCCCCGCATAAACCAGCTCCTCATAAACCTCATCCGCCACGATCCACAGATCATGCGCCACCGCCACCGCCGCCAATGCGGCAATCTCCGCCGCACTCAACACCGCCCCGGTGGGGTTATGCGGCGAATTGATCAGCAAAACGCGAGAGCGTGGCGTGATCTTTGCTGCAAGATCGGCTGCTTGCATGCGAAACCCATGCTCGGGCCGCAACGGCACCGTCACCATATTGCCCCCGGCCGAGGCCACCACCCCCTCGTAAGTGGCATAAAGCGGATCGCCGGTCAGCACCTCGTCACCGGGGCCTACCAGCGTGCGCATGATGGCATAAAGCACGGTCTGGGTGCCCGGCAGGCACAGCACCCGGTCGGTGCCAATCTCGCGGCCCGACCGGCGGGTGTATTTCGCGGCAAGCGCCCGCAACAGCGCAGGCTCGCCCCGGCCGTTGGAATAGCCGGTGCGCCCGGCATGCATCGCCGCCGCCGCCGCCTCGATATAGGCCAAAGGCGTCGCCACATCCGGCTCGCCGATGGTCAGCGCCAGCACCGGCTCGCCCGCCTGCTTCATCCTGCGCGCCCGCTCATGCATCAGCCACTTGGCCGAGCCGAGCCCCGCAAGACGTTCGGTAATCGGCGCGTATCTCATATCGTCTCTCCGTCCTTTGTCGTTTCATTTTCAGGGGTGGCACTCAGCGCCATCGCGCCCGCCAGATCAACACCCAATATCGCGCCAACCGCCTCAAGCCCGATCCGCTCCAACTCGCCGGGCGCAAAGCCCTCCGGCAGAACCGATCCTTCAAGCCACAGCCCGTCGATCACCCCGTTGCAGGCAATCGCATCGGCGCGCAGGCGCGCGGCGCTCACATCGCGGGGCCCCAGATCACGCGGCAGGGCCGCAATCAGCGATTGCAGCAGATCGCGGTATTCGTAATAGTTTTGCTTATGCACCGCGCGCATCGCGTCGTCACTGCGCATCCCGTGCAGAAACCCCGCCCATAACCCCACCCCCGCCGGATCCATCACCGGTGGCCGCAACGACACCGACATGAACAACCCCAAACGATACAGCGGCGAGGCTTGCGCCACGTCCAGAGCATCGACGCTCTTCTTGGTCATCCGGCTCATCAGGGCACTATAGGCCGCCCGCGTCAACTCGTCCTTCGAAGCAAAATAGTGCCGGATCAACCCCGGCGTCACCCCGGCGCGCTGGGCAATCGCCCGCACCGTCGCCGCCTTCGCGCCACCCTCCGCCACCAACTCCAGCGCAGCCGAAATCAACGCGTCGCGCCGCGCTTCTTCCGTTTCACGCCGGTAAGGTCGCCGGTCCGGTGGTGCCACGTCACGCTCTTCTTATACAATTGAGTAATTCAACGGTCTAATTCCAGCCCGGCTGATATGCAAGGCACAGCTTGCCACAGTTGCATTGAAATGCACCAATCCCGCCGATCGACAAGTGCCCGCTACAAGTTCGCCCCCCAAACCCCGCCGGTTTCTCGTGCCGGATCTGATTGCAGTCAGGCAAGGGGCCATCGCCGCGGCAGCCGCGAAAAGCGTAAGCCGAACAAGGCGCTGCCACCGCCTCACCCCCGGAACACATCCTTATGCACGATCACATCCGCCTGTGGATAGGCGGCCAGAATGGCCCGGCGCAATCCCGCCCCAATATCATGCGCCTCACGCAGGGTCTGCGTGCCGTCCAGCTCGATGTGAATGTTCACGAAAATCCGGCTGCCCGCCGTGCGGGTCTTCAGGTCATGAAACCCGAACACGCCCGGCCAGCCCGC
>JANNBM010000063.1:0-56485 GCA_031385445.1 Paracoccaceae bacterium
GCCGCCGTAAACGCTGTCGTTGCCTTCGTCGCCGGCCACAATGTCATTGCCGTCGCCGCCCAAAACGGAATCGTTGCCAAGCCCGCCATAGCTGGAATCGTCGCCAATACCGCCGTCGACCGTGTCATTATCCGCGCCGCCGAACAGGCTGTCGTTGCCCGCATTGCCCAAAATGGAGTCATTGCCAGCGTTGCCGTATAAAACGTTGGTATAGATATCCGACGGATCCGTCCCGAAATCATCAAAGCCGATCAACGTATCGCTAAAGGCCGACCCATAGATCCCGTCAACGCCGGCCAGTTGGTCGCCGGTCGCGTAACCGCCCGAAACGGTCCAGTCCTTGAGGTTGATGATAACGGCAGCGTTGGAATCGGAATAGTCGACATAGTCCATATCCGAGCCGCCATAGAGGATATCCGCCCCCTCGCCGCCCATCAATGTGTCGTTCTGCTCGCCCCCATACAGCGAATCGTTGCCTGTGCCGCCGAACAGGCTGTCGTTGCCGTCGCCCGCGTCCAGGATGTCGTTCCCGGTGCCGCCATACAGCACGTCCTCGCCCGTTCCGGCGTAAAGCGAATCGTTGCCATCCGCGCCGATCAGGCTGTCATTGCCTGTGCCGCCGTCCAAGGAGTCCGAATCCGCCCCGCCGTCCAGCATGTCGTTGCCAGTGCCGCCAAACAGACTGTCGACGCCGGCATTGCCAATCAGGCTGTCCGCGCCATCGCCGCCATAAATCTGGTCATTGCCAGCCCCGCCATCCAGCGTGTCATCCTCGGTCCCGCCATACAGGCTGTCATTGCCCGCACCGCCCAGCAAGCTGTCGTTGCCAGCGCCGCCGTCGACGGAGTCGTTCTCGGTTCCGCCGTCCATCGTGTCATTGCCAAGACCGCCAAACAGGCTGTCGTTGCCCGCGCTGCCCAGCAGGCTGTCGCCGCCATCGCCGCCATAAAGCTGATCGCTGTCTGCGCCGCCATCCAGCGTGTCATTCTCGGTCCCACCATAAAGGCTGTCATTGCCCGCTCCGCCCAGCAAGCTGTCGTTGCCAGCGCCGCCGTCCAGCGAATCGTTCTCGGTTCCGCCGTCCAAAACGTCATTGTCCGCGCCGCCAAACAGGCTGTCGTTGCCCGCGCTGCCCAGCAAAGTGTCGTTGCCGGCTGCGCCGTCCAGACTGTCGCCCTCGGTTCCCCCGTCTAACCTGTCGTCGCCAATGCCGCCGAACAGGCTGTCTACGCCCGCGCTGCCCAACAGGGAATCGGCGCCGTCACCGCCAAAAATCTGATCGGACTCCGTGCCGCCGTCGACTGTATCGTTGCCAAGTCCGGCGATGATCGTGTCAGCGCCCGCGCCGCCATCGACAAAGTCGTCATTGTCGCCGCCGTCCAGACTGTCGCCCGAATCGCCGCCATAAAGGCTGTCGTTGCCAGCGCCGCCCAGCAGCGTATCAACGCCCGTGCCGCCGAAAAGACCATCATTTCCAATCCCGCCGTCCAGACTGTCAGCGTCATTGCCGCCGTCCAGCGTGTCATTGCCGCTGCCGCCGAACAGCAGGTCGGTCCCGGCAAGGCCCACAAGGGAATCGTTGCCGTCGCCGCCCCAAAGCGTGTTGGCATTGCCGTCACCGGTCAGAACATCATTGAACGCCGAGCCTATGAGATTTTCGATATTGCTCAGGGTATCGCCCTGCGCATCACCGCCCGTGTTGACGTTGGTGGTCAGATTGACCGTTACCCCAGCCGCCGAACCGGCGTAATCGGCGGTGTCCGTGCCACTGCCGCCGTCGATAAGATCGTTTCCAGCCCCGCCGGACAAAAAGTCGTTTTCCGTCCCGCCATACAGCCGGTCATTGCCCAGCCCGCCGATCAGCGTGTCAGTGCCCGCTCCGCCTTCCAGGCTGTCGCTGTCGTCGCCGCCATCCAGAAGATCGCTGTCATCGCCGCCAAAAAGCCGGTCATTGCCTGCGCTGCCCAGCAAGGTGTCATTGCCGATGCCGCCGGTCAAACTGTCCGTATCAGCGCCGCCATCGACGTAATCGTTGCCATCACCGGCATCAATCGTATCGTTGCCTGCATCGCCAAAAACAGTGTCATCGCCGGTGCCGCCCAGCACCGTATCGCTGCCAAGGCCCGCATACAGCAGGTCATTGCCCGTCCCGCCGTCAAGCGTGTCTATGCCATCGCCGCCATAAAGGCTGTCGTTCCCGCTGCCACCAGACAGCGAATCGTTTCCAAGCCCGCCATCGACCAGATCATTGCCGGCACCGCCAAAAAGCGAGTCGTTGCCGTCATTGCCAAAGATCGTGTCGTCGCTGCTTGTGCCTGTATAGCTGTTGTTACCACTGCCGCCGTAGAAGGTCGCCATTGCTGCTCGCGCCCGTTATTATTAAGGCCATTTAATGGCCAAATAACGGAAATAGCGATATATTTTCTGCGCTATCGTTTACAATATATTGGCGGATGTGTCCGGCAAGGCACAATTGGCGGCACTTTGGTGCGGTTCAGCCGGCCAAAAGCAGATGTGTTTCCTGACGCTTCAAACTGGGCCGGGCTGCGGGATAGGCCGCCGGATTGCTGCCGAGTTCCGGAAAAAGCGCCAGAATCTCGCCGCGCTGATCGTCGTCAAGGCCGCCAAGCGTGGCCGCGCCTGGTTGAAAACTTTCCGACCAGGTCCCTTCGCTGCACAGGATTTCGTGTCGATCGAACATCACATGATGATAGGTCACGCCGGCTTTGGGGCAGATCTGCGAGATGCCGGGCTGCCCGGTCAGATGCACCGCCGCGATCAGAACTTCCGCCTCGCCGAACAAAAGTTCCGCCGGTGCGCCGGTCCACAGAATGCGGTGCTGGGGGCTGACCAGCAGCTCACGCATCGGCAGCCCCTGCCCCAGCGCGCCTTTTGCGATCAGCACCGGGCGCAGGCTCGGCTCTTGCAGCAGGTCGTGCTGCGTCAAATGGCGATTTCCCGCCCAGATAACTTTGGCAAAGTGGCTGTCCCGGGTCAAAACTCGGTCCCCCGGCACGATGGTTTCAATCGCCATTTCGCCGCGGTCGGTGGAAATAAGCGTGCCCGACGCAAAACAGGCAATGACCTGTTCAATCCCCGAAAAGGTCAACGACCCGATGATCGCGCCGTTGGCATCAAGAAACTGAACGGTGCCGCTTTGGTTGTTACCGCCGCCGTAAAGGATGTTCGTGCCTGAATGGCCATAGGCGGTCAGGTCCAGAATGTCGGTGCCGTCGCCGCCCAGAATTTGGTCGGAGACACCGCCATAAAACAGATCCTCGCCGTCCCCGCCAACCAGGGTGTCCGCGCCAGTGCCGCCATCAAACGTGTCATTGCCCGCGCCGCCGGCAAAGCTGTCGTTGCCCGCGCCGCCAAACAGCAGATCGTTGCCCGCCCCGGCGTCCACGCTGTCATTGCCCGCGCCGCCGTTGACCGTGTCATTGCCCGCGCCCAGTTGCAGCGCTTCGATCTGGCTGAAGCTTGCGGTCGAGGTGCCGTCGGTGATCGTGCCCGCCTCAGCGCCCGAAAAGGTGACGGTGGTGTTCGCGGTCAGGCCCGAGGCGTTGATCACATCGCCCGAAGTCTCGCTGGTCTCGCCGCCGGTGATCGTGTCATTGCCGAAGGTGCCGGTCAGGGTAAAGCTGTCATCGCCGCCATCCCCCGTCAGAACGTCATTGCCAGTGCCGCCATCAAACGTGTCGTTATCTGCGCCGCCCGACACCGTGTCGTTGCCGGTGCCGCCGTACAGCAGGTCATTGCCCGCATCGCCCGCCACTTGGTCGTTACCGGCGTCTCCGTTGACCGTGTCTGCATCCGTGCCACCCGACACGGTGTCGTTGCCATTGCCGCCAAAGAGCAGATCGTTGCCCGCATCGCCCGTCAGCAGGTCGTTACCGGCATCACCGTTGACCGTATCATTGTCGGTGCCGCCCGACACCGTGTCGTTGTCCGCGCCGCCATAAAGCAGATCGTTGCCCGCATCGCCGGTGATGGAATCGTTCCCGATGCCGCCATAGACAGTGTCATCGCCGATGCCCCCGGCCAAGCTGTCATCGTCCAGAAAGGTTGTCGTGTACTGGACGTCCGAGACGTAGAGGTATTGGGTGTTGGTCAAACCGTTCGAGTAGACGATGACAATCTGGCTGACCGGGCCCGCAATCGTAACGAGCGCCGAACCATTTGCATCCGAGGGCGAGTTGGCTTCATTGCCTGCGGTAACGGTGTTGCCCGAAACCGTGTCAACAAAGGCGCCCGAGCCAGACACCGTGATCGTGACCGGCACCAGATTGCCAAGCGCATCATAGGCAAAGACCGAGACGATATCCTGAAAGTTGCCCGCATCGATGTCGTCAATACGAAAGGAGACGTTGGTGGCGGTGCCCGTGGTTCCACCGCCTGCGGTGGCCGAAAAATTCAAGGTGACGTTTGAGGTCGGACCAGCGCCGGTGCCTTGCAGCCACAAAGATGAGGTCGTGCTGAAGGTTTCGGTCGGCGCCGTGTAAAGGGTTGAGCCGGTATCAACAGTGGCAGAGGTGCCGGCGCCGGTATCGGTATAGACAACGCCGACCGTCAGACCGCCGGATGAAACGGACGCGCCGCCTGCGACACTGGTTCCATCGCCCAGCGACGACCAGCTGAGCGTTCCGGTTCCCGTCCCGGCGCTTGCTTCGCTGCCGGTCAGGATGTCATTGCCCGCGCCACCGAAAATGGAATCGCTGCCCGAACCGCCGGTCAGACTGTCGCTTGCCGACCCGCCGGTCAGCGTGTCCATGCCGGCCCCGGCATCCACATTCACAGAACCCGTCGAGGCGGAGGCATTGACCGTATCCGCCAACGTCGTCAGGACCAGATTTTCGATCTGCGAAAAGGTGGCCGTGCTGGTGCCATCGGTGATCGTACCAGCTTCTGCACCTGAATAGGTTACCGTCACGCCGGTGGTCAGGGTGCTGGCATTGATCGTGTCGCCAGTGGTTTCACCGGTCTCGCCGCCGACAATCGTGTCGGCTCCAAAGGTGCCTGTCAGATTGAAGGTGTCGTCGCCGCTACCCCCCGTCAGCGAATCCGCGTTGGTGCCGCCGTCGATGGTGTCGTTGTCGTTGCCGCCGTCAACGGTGTCGTTGCCCGAGCCGCCATACAAAAGATCGCTGCCGTCGCCCCCGAAAATCGTATCGGAACCGTTGGCACCGCTCAGGGTATCATTGCCTGCGTCACCCGTGATCGAGTCGGCATTTTTGGTGCCAACATAGGTGTCTGCGCCTGTTGTGCCGACGTAAGTAGCCATTTAGCCCCACCCAAAACCAGTTAGGGTCACGGATAGTCGCCAAAAGTCGCGACAATATGTTTGGTTTGCGGGTTTTATGTGAACTTGGAGGGCAGATTGTGGCGAAACTTGGACGGGATGACTGTGCAAACACGGCCAATCGGGCGGATGTGTGTGCCTTTTAGGTGCATTTTTCGCCGTTCAGCAAAAGTTTTGCGCGCGGTCCGGTCGGGGTTTTTGGAAAGTGCCTGCCCATCGGGGGCGGAAAAGCGCGCCTCGCCGGATCATTTCAGATCGAGAAAGGAGGACCGCGGTGCCCCTCCCCATTCCCATGTCATCGATCTTGCGGACGAAGACAGCTGCAAAACCCATTTGATCAACAAAGCCGCTTCATGACGCATTCAAAATGCGGCGCGCGGGGCTCGTCACTGTTCAAACTTTCGGTGGTTTTCAGCTCTGGAAACAGCGCGAGAATTTCGATCCGTTGCGCCTTGCCCGTCCCCTCAAGCGTGCCGTCTCCCGGCTGGTCGCTTTCAGTCCAGGCGCCGTTTGACAGCACAACCTCGTGACGATCAAACATGCAGTGGACCGTGCGATTCTCTGCAGTGTTGGGATCGCAAATGATGTTCAGCGGGCCAATGCCCGACAGATATCGCCGCCCGGCAAGGTGCCAATGCCCTGCCCGCCGATGATCGTGCCATTCTCGTTAACAGCCCGCACGCGGTCACATTGCGGTGCATTGCCCGCCGGAATGATGTCGTTGGCCCTTCTGCGCTCGCCATCAAGGCCGCTAGTTTGTGCAACAAAGCCCCCAAGCCCTGTCAGAGCGGCCCAAAGGGTTAAACATCTGGCTTCCAACACCTTTTGCAAAACCATCACCATGGCCTCAAGGTCTGGTACGGGTGGTCGGACTCGAACCGACACTTCTTGCGAAAACAGATTTTGAGTCTGTCGCGTCTACCATTCCGCCACACCCGCACGTGTCTGCATCCCAGGTAGCAGCCGCTGTCGGCTGAGGATACAGGTTCGACCTTTTCGGCGTTGCCGCCCGGAGCGCGGTTTAGCCCGCAAGCCCGGCGGCGTCAACGCCTGTTGCGGCGCAATTTCCGTCGCTTGCGGTTAAAGTTTTCCGGCGGCAAAGGTATCGCAGGCCGACAAGAGGCCCGATTTCAGCCCCGTGGCAAACCAGCGCTGGCGCTGCGCCGAAGTGCCGTGGGTAAAAGTGTGCGGCATCGGCACTTGCCCGGCATTGCGCTGCAGCGTGTCATCGCCGATTTGCTTGGCCGCATTCAGCGCCTCTTCGAAGTCGCCCGGCTCGATCGCGCCGATGGTCTGCTGCACCTCGCGCGCCCAGATGCCGGACAGGCAATCGGCCTGCAGTTCGATGCGCACGGAAATGGAGTTGCTTTCGTCCTCGCTGACCTGTCCGCGCACCTCGTTGGCTTGCCCGAGAATCCCAAGTTCATCCTGAACATGGTGCGCAACCTCATGCGCCACCACATAAGCCATGGCGAAATCACCGCCCGCGCCAAGTTGACGTTCCATTGTGGTGAAAAATTCGGTGTCCAGATACACCTTCTTGTCGCCGGGGCAATAAAACGGCCCCGTGGCACCCGAAGCGTCGCCGCAAGGTGAATTCGTCACGCCTTTGAACAGCACCAGAGTGACCGGATGATATGGCGCGCGCACCTGCTGCTTGAAAAGCCGCGCCCAGACGTCTTCGGTATCGGCAAGCACGACAGAGACAAATTCGCCGGCCGCGACATCTTGCTGGGTCATTTCAGCGGCTGGCCCGGCATCCCCTTGCATCCCCGCACCGTTCAAAAGCGGGGTGACGTCGATGCCCAGAAAATAACCGATGATCAGCACGGCCAGAATTCCAACACCGCCAACACCGCCAACACGGCCTGAAACCGGCGCGCTGCGGCGGTCTTCGATGTTGCTGCTTTGCCGCCGACCGCGCCATTCCATCCGCATCGTCCCTTCGATTGCATGCCTTGCAGACGACAGAATACTTGCATCCGGCCTGCATGCAATGGATTAAGACCTGCCGCTGGCATAAGTGGCAGCGCCTTGCTTTGGCAGCGGATGACAGCAGTTTGGTTGGGATGGACCATGTTTCGCAAACTTTATGATTGGACCCTGCGCTGGTCGGCGTCGCGCCACGCCAGCAAGGCGCTGGCGGTGATATCCTTTACCGAAAGTTCGGTCTTTCCCATTCCGGCCGACGTTTTGTTCGTGCCGATGGTGCTGGCGCAGCCGGGGCGTGCCTATCGCCTTGCGCTGGTGGCAACCCTGGCCTCGGTTCTGGGCGGGGTTTTTGGCTGGTTGATCGGGCATTACGCCTTTGCGCTTCTGGCCGAGCCGCTTTTGCAACTTTATGGCAAGATGGACGCCTTTGATCAGTTGAAGTCCGCCACAGGGACATGGACGATTCTGTTGCTGCTGGTCACATCCGGATTTTCGCATTTGCCGCCGATGAAGGTGGTCACGATCCTGTCAGGGGTGGTGTCATTCTCGCTGCCTTGGTTTATTGTTGCGGCTATCGCAGCGCGCGGCGGGCGGTTTTTTCTGTTGGCTTGGGCGCTGAACCGGTACGGGGAAACCATGGTCAGCTTTATCGAGCGCCGTTTCATCCTTGTCTCGGCGCTCTTTGTGGGCCTCGCGGCGGCACTTTGGCTTTGGCTTTCCTGAACCTGAGGATATGATGACGCGAAATTCCTATTTTCTGGCAGCTGCAGCGGGATCACTGGCGCTTTTGCTGGGCGCTTATGCCTTTCAGGCCCTGGGGTACGCCCCGTGCCAGTTGTGCCTTTGGCAGCGCTGGCCGCATGGCGCGGCGGTGCTTCTGGGCGGGATTGCGATTGCCTCGGGCAGGGGGTGGATCGGGTGGATCGGCGCGCTTGCGGCGCTGACCACGGCGGCGATCGGGGTGTTTCATGTCGGCGTTGAACAGCAGTGGTGGGAGGGGCTGGCGTCCTGCACCGCAAACGCGCTTTCGGGGGTGTCGGCCACCGATCTGCTCAGCACTGACACCACGGTTGGCGCGCCAGTGCGCTGCGATAAAGCCGCATGGAGCCTGCTTGGCATATCAATGGCGGGTTACAACGTGTTGTTATCGTTGTGCTTTGCCGGAATATGGGTCAAAGGAGCGCGCGCTTAACCCAAAAGGCGCTTGCCCTCTTGCAGGGCAAAGCGGTCGGTCATGCCCGACACATAATCGGCCACCACGCGCGCCAGTTCCACGTCACTGCGCGCCGCACGCACGTCAGCGGCCCATTCGGCAGGCAACTGATCCGGCCTTTGCAGGAACAGCGGGAAAAGACCGTTGACCACCTCGCTTACCCTTGCCCGCTCGATCATGACCGAAGGCGCGCGGTACATGCGATGGAAAAGGAAAGAGCGGACCGATTTCAGGTCTTGATAAAGCGGTTTTGAAAACCGGATCACGGTGGTGCCCAAAGCCCGGATTTCATCAACAGATTTGGGGTTGGCGGCTTTCAGGCGCCCCTGCGCCACCGCGATCACGTCTTCGACCATCCGCCCAAACACCCGGCGCAAAGCCTCATGGCGGCGGCGCATCTTTTCCAGGCCGGGGTAAAGGCGGTCCACCTCGGCAAAGGCGGGGCCAGTCACCGGCAATTCCATCAGATCATCCTCGGAAAACAGACCCGAGCGCAGCCCGTCATGCAGATCATGGTGCGAATAGGCAACGTCATCGGCAATCGCCGCGACCTGCGCCTCGGTGCTGGCATGGGTGTGCAGGTCCAGATCCCAAGCGGCGTTCACCTCGGCCAGCGCATAGGGCAAGGGCCCGGCATGTTTTTCATCGGCGTTCGGCCCGGTCACAGGGCCGTTGTGCTTGGCGATGCCCTCAAGCGTTTCCCATGTCAGGTTCAGCCCGTCAAACTCGGCATAATGCCGTTCCAGCCGCGTCACGATCCGCAAGGCCTGCGCATTATGGTCAAACCCGCCGTAGGGCGCCATCAACGCGGCAAGCGCATCCTCGCCTGTATGACCAAAGGGCGTGTGACCCAGATCATGCGCCAAAGCGACAGCTTCAGCCAGATCAGTGTTCAGCCCCAGCACCCCTGCAATGGTGCGCGCCACCTGCGCGACCTCGATCGTATGGGTCAGACGGGTGCGGTAATAATCGCCCTCATGTTCCACAAAGACCTGCGTTTTGTGTTTCAGCCGACGGAAGGCCGAGGAATGGATGATCCGGTCCCGGTCGCGCTGAAAAGCAGAGCGGAACGAAGACAGATCTTCGGGGTGAAGCCGACCCCGAGACGCCTCGGGCTGGCAGGCGTAGGGGGCAAGCATGACGGTGACCGTTCTTGTTTATGTCCTTGGATAGACCTATATGAAAGGCAGGCCCAAAGGAACAGGCCGTTCAGGACGCCGCCCATGACCTTTACCCTGCCCCCGCGCGTGACCGACCGCGCCTTTGCCCGCCTGGCCGAGATTGCCGCGCTGACCGGGCAAACCCGCGCGCTGCGGGTTGCGGTCGATGGCGGCGGCTGTTCGGGGTTTCAGTATGACATCAAGCTGGACGAGGCGGCGCCGGACGATCTGGTGATCGAAAAGGATGGGCACCGGGTTCTGGTCGATGCCATCTCGCTGCCGTTCCTGCAAAACGCCGTGATTGATTTCACCGAAGAGCTGATTGGCGCGCGTTTTGTGATTGAAAATCCCAACGCAACCGCGTCTTGCGGCTGCGGCACGTCGTTTTCGATCTGACGCCCTTTCCGCCGGGCCGTTCTGCGTTAAACCCCTGCTGACAAAAGGGGCCTGATATGTCGATTGTTCTCATCCTTGGTTCCGGCCCGAACACCGTTCAGGCGCGGGATTGGCCGCGTGCGTCTTTTGCGCGCATCGTGGCGATCAACAACGCCCATCTTGTGCGCCCCGATTGGGATGATCACATCTTTCCATGGGATTTTCCGGCGGGCGATTTGCCGCCGCTGCGCAGGGGCCAACGCCGGATCGAGCAGGATCAGTTTGTGCCCGCGCAGAACGCTTTTGGCGGCTTTGTCTATGCCGGGGGCACCATGGCGTTCACTGCCGGGTATTGGGCGCTGCACGCCCTGCGGCCGCGCGTTTTGGCCTTTATGGGCTGCGATATGCATTATCCTGCCACTGGCCCCACCCATTTTTACGGGCAAGGCACTCCCGACCCCCTGCGCGCCGATATCACGCTGCGCAGCCTTGAGGCAAAGTCAGCCCGGATGATGATCCTCGCCGCAAAGGCAGGCTGCGCGGCGGTGAACCTGTCGGATGGCCCCTCGCGGCTGGTCCTGCCGCGCGCGACCTTGCTCAGGCTGGCCACCGCGCAGCCCGCAGCCTTTGACACCGCCCTCGCCGATACTGCCATCGCGCGTGAGGCTTTTCTGTCCTACATCAGCCCCTCAGGGCGCTATTGGGAAGAGGCGGAGCGGTTCGACACCGCCCAGATCGACGCGCTGGATGCGCTGTGGCTGCGCGCTTCCCAAGGACCGCCAAACCCCTTAGAACGGGCGCTGTAGATCCACCAAAGGGCCGCGCCGATGAAGATTGCAACGTTCAACATCAACGGCATCATCGCCCGCCACGACGCGCTGCTGGCTTGGCTGAACGAGGCGAAACCGGACGTCGTTTGCCTGCAGGAAACCAAAAAGATCGACGCCGAGTTCCCCCGCGCGGCGTTCGAGGCGCTGGGGTATGCGGTTGAACTGCACGGGATGAAAAGCTTTAACGGCGTGGCTATTCTGTCAAAGCTGCCTTTGGCGGATGTCACCCGCCGTCTGCCTGGCGACGATGCGGATGAGCATACCCGCTGGATCGAGGCCACGGTCATGGGCCGCCGTCCGGTGCGCGTCACCTCGCTGTATCTGCCGAATGGCAACCCTGCGCCGGGCCCGAAATACGATTTCAAACTGGCGTGGATGGACCGCATGCGCCTTCGGGTGATGGACTTGCTGAAAACCGAGATGCCCTTGGTGTTTTGCGGCGATTACAACATCATCCCGCAACCCGAAGATGCCGCAAAGCCGGAAAACTGGCAGACCGACGCGCTTTTCCTGCCTGCCTCACGCGCGGCATTTCGGCGGCTCACGGCGCTTGGTCTGACCGAAGCCTTCCGCGCCGTGAACCAAAAGTCCGGCCAATATTCCTTTTGGGATTTTCAGGCCGGCGCTTGGGAGCGCAACAACGGCATCCGCATCGACCATCACCTTTTGTCGCCGCAAGCCGCCGATCTGCTGCTGGATGCCGGGATCGACAAAGAGGTGCGCGGGCGCGAGCGGCCGTCGGATCACGTCCCGGTCTGGATTACGCTGGACGCGTAGTCAGCCGCCCGAAAGCGCCTTTTCAAGTTCGGGCCGGAACCGCTGTTCATAGTCCGAGCCGACGAGCGGGCCGATGAATTTGAACAAAACCGTGCCATCCGCGCCAAGGATAAACGTCTCTGGCGGTGCCGTGACGCCCCAATCAATCCGCATCTTGCCCTTGGGATCGGCGGCAATCGCGGCAAAGGGGTTGCCCGCTTCGGCCAGAAACGCCAGCGCATCGGCCTCGCGGTCCATCATGTTCACCCCGTAAACCGGAATGCCTTCGGCGGCCAAAGCCTTGAGCGTCGGGTGTTCGGCCCGGCAGGGCGGGCACCACGAGGCCCAGAAATTCACGATTTTCACCCCGCCGGTGCGCAGCATTTGCGGCGTCAATTGCGGGGTACCGGGCAAGGCGAGTTCCAAAACGGCAGGCGCAGTCTTGCCGATGAAAACCGACGGCAGGCCCTCGTCTTTGGTACCAAGGCCGACATAAAACACAAGCGCGAGGGCCGCGAAGGCCAGGGGCGGCAGCAGCATAAGGGGCTTAAACATCGGCGGTCCCCTTGCGGCCTTCAATCTCGGCAAGACGGGCCTTGGCGCGGCGCGATTGAACCACGCTTAGAACCACGACCCCTGCAAGCAACACCAGCGTTGCGCCATAAGCGGCGAGCACGGTGGCGGCGTATTTCCCAAGATCTGGCATCATGCGGCATTCCTTTCGCGCAGCAGCAGCGCGCTCGCGCGGCGCAGGCGGATGGCCGTGCGGGTACGCATCAAAACCAGCGCCACGAACAGCAGCCCGAATCCGGCCATCGAAATCACCAAGGGCTGCCAGAACACATCGCTGACATGCTCCTCTTTGTCGAGCGACAGGCTTGCGCCCTGATGCAGGCCCTGGTTCCAGAAGTTCACCGCATAGCGCGACAGAACCGCAAAAACCGAGCCGACCATGCACAGAACCGAGGTCAGATCGGCGGCGGTGTCAGGGTCTTCGATTGCTTCCCACAGAGCCATATAGCCAAGATAGAACAGAAAAAGGATCAAAAAGGACGTCAGGCGCGGATCCCAGGCCCACCATGTGCCCCACATCGGCTGTCCCCAGATTGCGCCGGTGATCAGGCCGATCAGCGTCAGAACCATGCCCACGGGCGCAGCGGATCTGGCGGCCAAGGCAGAAACGTGGTGGCGGCGGATCAACCAGATGAGAGAGGCCACCAGCATCATGAACCACGCCGACACCGCCATCGTGGCGGCGGGCACATGGACGTACAGGATTTTGACGGTGGATCCTTGTTTGTAATCGTCCGGGGTAAAAAAGAACCCCCAGACCAGACCAATCAGCAGGCATAGGGCCGCCAATGCGGTCACCCACGGCAGCAGTTTGGCCGTAAAGCGCATGAAACGCGCGGGGTTGGCATATTCCCAGATCGACATTGGGGTTCCTTACGGCTTGCAGCGAGGCGGTCACGGTTTACTGAATATCTAGAATTGAAGTCCGGTCTCTTCCAGTCATCGCCGGACCCTGAACCGCCTTATCACAACAAATTCAGCGCAGGCAGATGCGAATTGCGGCGGCGGCGGCATAGGGCAGAATGGCGATGGAGCCCAAGGTGATGGCGGCCAAAAACAGCACGGGCGCTCCGGTCTGCATTCCCAAAGCAGCGCGCCGCACCACCTCGGCGCCGAAGATCAGGGTCGGCACATACAGCGGCAGGACGAGCAGCGACAGCAATAGCCCCCCCCTTTTGACGCCAATCACCAAGGCGGCGCCGAATGCGCCGATGAAAGACAGCGCGGGTGTGCCGATAAGGAGGGTCAGCATCAGCCAACCATAGCCGGGCGCAGGCAGGTTCAGCATCAGCGCCAGCAAGGGCGATATCGCCGTCAGCGGCAGGCCCGTCACCAGCCAATGCGCCAGCGCTTTGACAAAAACCACCCCCTCCATCGGCATCGGCGCGCAGGCCAGAAGGTCGAGCGAGCCGTCCTCAAAGTCCAGCGCGAACATCCGGTCGAGCGACAAAAGGCAAGCCAAAAGCGCGCCGACCCACAGGATGCCGGGCGCGATCAGGCCAAGGGTTTGCGCCTGCGGGCCAACGCCCAAGGGGACCAGAACGACGACCAGCAAGAAGAAGGCCAAGGCAAGCCCGAACCCGCCACCAGAGCGCAGCGCAAGGCGCAGGTCGCGGAGCAAAAGCGCTGTCACAAGAACGCCTCATCAAAGCCGTGGGTGCTGCGCGCGTCTGGCCCGGCGCGAAACGGGGTCAGGTCCAGGATTTGCGCTTCTGGCAGGCCAAGGTCGATGTGGGTGGCAATGATGGCCGCGCCGCCGATGGAAAGATGGGCACGCAGGGCGGCCACAAACAGCGCGCTTGAGGCGGCATCTAGGCTGACGGTCGGCTCGTCCAGCAGCCAAAGCCAACGCCCGGTCACAAGAAGCCGCGCAAGGCCGAGGCGGCGCTTTTGGCCGGCGGACAGCTCCGCCGCGCGGCGGTTTGCAAGATGGGTCAGGTCCATCGCAACAAGCGCGTCTTGCACGCCGGTTTGATCATAGACCGAAGCCCAGAATTCCAGATTTTCCCGCGCGGTCAGCACGGATTTCAGCCCATCCGCATGGGCGGCATAGGTGAAGTGTTCAGCCAGAACGCTGATCGCCCCCGACAAAGGCGGCTGAAGCCCCGCGAGGGTGCGCAGCAGGGTTGTTTTGCCCATACCGTTCGGTCCGCGCAGAACAAGCGCCTGCCCACAGGTCAGCCGAAAATCTATGCCCTGCAAGATGGCGATCCCGCCCCGAGTGACCGCGAGCGCGTTTGCCTCAAGGGTCAGCCCCACCCAATCGGCGCGCCGGGCGTTCACGGTGCTGTCGGCAAGGGGAAGGCGAGCAAAGCCACCCGGCGCCCCTCGGACACCAGCAGATTGAAGGCGCGGGCGGCGGAGGCGGTTGACATCGGGTCCAGCCCGATCTCTGCCGACTCGATGGCTTCGCGAAAGGCGCGCGGCGGAACGGTGATGTCCGGGCCACCGCCCAGCAGAAGCACATCGATCCGCCCAGACAAAGACAAGGGCGCAACGCTGTCGGCAAATCCGCCCCAAGGCTGCGCGCCCCAAGGCGACAGCAGCAGCGGCCCGCGCAGCACATGGCCCCCGAGCCGCAAAAAGCCCGGACCCACCCCGTCGATCAACTGCGCCGCTTCGAAGACGAGTGGCGCGAAGCCGGGTTCAGGCGTCAATATTGGCGAATTCATGCTCCGCCCCCTTGTTGGCTTTGGGCTTGTCGCTGCGATCAAGCCCGATGATCAGGACGATATTCTTGGCAACATAGACCGACGAGTAGGTGCCCAAAACAATCCCGACAAAGATCGCAAAAGTAAAACCGCGGATCACATCACCGCCGAAAATCAGCATCGCCCCGACCGCGATCAAGGTGGTCACCGAGGTCATCAGCGTGCGCGACAAGGTTTCGTTGACCGACAGGTTCATCACATCGCGCAGCGGCATGGTTTTGTATTTCACCAAATTCTCACGCAGACGGTCAAAAACCACCACCGTATCGTTGATGGAATAGCCCAGGATTGTCAGCAGCGCCGCGATGATCGACAGATCAAACTTGATCTGGAACAGCGCGAAAATGCCGACCGTGATGAACACATCGTGCAGCAAAGCCAGAACGCCGCCAAGCGCGAACTGCCATTCAAAGCGCAGCCAGATGTAGCCCATGATGCACAGGCTGGTCACAGCAACCGCGATCACCGAGGACCAGATCAATTCGTTGGACACCTTTGGGCCGACCGATTCCACCGAGGTAATCTTCAGCGCAGGATCAACCCCCTTCAGCGCCGCTGTGACCTTGGCCAAAGTTTCGGGCGTCACCGCTTCGGTCCCGTCCTGGGCCGCAATTCGGATCGAGGCGACGAATTGGTCATCGCGGAACGAGGGATCGAAAACCTCGGTCACCGAAACATCCCCGACCTTCAGCCTGTCCAACGATCCGCGGTAAGCGCCGACGTTGACCGCAACAGTGCTTTCCGTGCGCAGCGTTGTGCCGCCCTGAAAGTCGATGCCAAAATTCAACCCTAGTGCGCCCCAGACCACGAAAGCCGCCACCATAAGCGCCATGGAGCCGCCAAACGTGCCCCATTGCCAGCGAAAGAAGTCGATGCTTGTTTTTTCCGGAGCGAGCCGCAGACGAAATGCCATGGGGGTTTTCCTAAACGGCGATGGTTTTGGGCCGGGCGATATTGAACCAGGCCATGATGATGATGCGGGTGACGAAGACGGCGGTAAAGACCGACGACACAACCCCGATGAACAGGATCACGCCAAAGCCCTTGACCGGGCCGGAGCCGAGCAGGAACAGCACGACGGCGGTGATCAGGGTTGTCAGATTGGCGTCAATGATCGCCGACAAAGCGCGTTCAAAGCCAAGCTCAATGGCGCGGGCCGGGGTCTTGGCGATGCGAAGCTCTTCGCGGATTCGCTCGAAGATCAGCACGTTCGCGTCCACCGCCATGCCGATCGTCAGCACCAGACCGGCGATGCCCGGCAAGGTCAGCGTGCCGCCGATCATCGACAAAACGCCAAAGATCACCGTCATGTTCGCCGCAAGTGCAATCACGGCGAAGGTGCCGAAAAGGCCATAGCTGGCGATCATGAACAGCGATACCGCGATCATTGCAATGACGGCGGCGACTTTGCCGGCGTCAATCGAATCCTGACCCAGTTCCGGGCCAACGGTGCGCTCTTCCAGAAAGTTCATCTTCGCAGGCAGGGCCCCTGCCCGCAGCAAAACCGCCAGTTTGGTCGATTCTTCCAACCCGAAATTGCCGGTGATGATGCCCGAGCCGCCCGCGATATGCGATTGAATGACCGGGGCCGAGATAACCTCGTTATCCAGTACAATGGCAAAAGGTTCACCGATATGGGCGGCGGTGAAATCGCCAAAAGCGCGCGCGCCCGAGGGGCCGAAGCGGAAACTGACCGCCGGGCGGTTGTTCTGATCGAACGACGGCTGGGCGTCCGTCAAATCCTCGCCCGACACAACCGGCGTTTCTTCGAGCACGTAAAAAACGCCCTCGTCCGTAGCGTCCGGCACGATCATCTGGCCCGGTCCCACCAGATCATCCGATCTGGAGGCGACCTTGATCACCGGATTGAAGGTCAGCTTCGCCGTGGTGCCGATGATATCTTTGAGCTCCTGCGCCGAGCCAAGACCCGGCACTTCGATCAAGATCCGGTCCGATCCCTGACGCAGGATCGTCGGCTCGCGCGTGCCCGCCTCGTCCACGCGGCGGCGGATGATTTCCAGAGATTGCTGGATCGTGCGGCTGTCGGTCGCCAGCTTTTCTGCATCTGACAGGACAACGGTGATCACATTTCCGGCGCCCGTGACGTCGTAATCCACCGAACCGGCGCCCGTGAGCGATGCAACTGGCGTGGCAAGCGCCTTGACCGCGTCCACAGCTGCCTGCAAACCCTCGGGCTTTGATACCGAAATCTGCAACGTTCCCGCGGGTGAGGCTTCGCGCCGCACAGGACCGACCTGATCGCGGACCTCTTTCAGCGCGTCGCGGGCCAGCGGCCAAAAGCCGTCAAGCCGCTGCTTGTAGACATCTGCAACCTGTACCTCGGCCAAAATCGACGCGCCGCCGCGCAGATCGAGGCCAAGATTGACCAGACCGGACGGCAGGAAATCCGGCCAAAGGGCCTGCGCCGCTGCACCTTCGGGCGTTGTCACCCCGGTCAGCAAAGCCTCGGCGATGGCGTCATTGTGCGCTTCGACCTTGGCATAAAACATGTTCGGCGTGGCATAAATCATGCCAAACGCCACAACCATCAGGATGAACAAGCGCTTCCACAGCGGCATTTCCAGCATTTTTTATAAACTCTTAGGCCGCAGCCGGTTCGGTTTTGGACACGACCGAAGTGATGGTTGATTTGATCACTTTAACCTTGACGCCCTCGGCAATTTCAATCTCGACGATGTTGCCGTCCACGTCCTTGACCACTTTGCCAAGGATGCCGCCCGAGGTGATCACCTGATCGCCGCGGCGCAGTGCCGCAACCAGCGCTTTGTGCTCTTTCATTTTGCGCTGCTGGGGGCGGATCAACAAGAAATACATGATCCCGAAAACCAGCACGAGCGGCATGATATTGGCGAACATCGAAGCGGTGCCAGAGACGCCAGCGGCGGCTTGGGCATAGGCGGGAGTGGCGAACATTGCGAACCTCGTTTCATCCCCGGGCGACAATTTGCCCGGTCATTTCGGCGGGCACCCTATATCCGGGGTCCGGGATAGGCAAGATCAAGGTCATGGCCCGGCCAAACATCCCGATCTTGGGTGCCTCTTGGCGCTTGCCCTGTCGCCAAAGACGGGGCAACCCGGCGCGAACCTAACGCGTAATCCCTGTTTTCGCGGCCCCTTAGCCATCCGCAAAAGGGCGATCATCGCTCTTTATCCTTGGCAGAAATTCAGGCATAACCCGCCAAATCCCGCCATTCAGGAGCCGTTTCATGCACGACATCCGCGCCATCCGCGATAATCCAGCCGCCTTTGACATGGCGCTGTCTCGGCGCGGGATTGCCGGACTTTCAGCGGCGCTTCTCGGCCTTGACGAGGCCCGCCGCGGCAGCATCCTTGCGGCCGAAACGGCGCAAGCTGCGCAAAATCAAGCCTCCAAAGAAGCGGGCGCGGCCAAGGGGCGGGGCGACGAGGCGGAATTTCAGCGGCTTCGCGCTTTGGTTGGCGAGACGAAAGACGAGATCGCCCGCCTGACCGCGCAGGCCGCAGCGCAGGATTCCAAGCTGACCGAAGCGCTGGAGGTTTTGCCGAACCTGCCGCTTGTGCAGGTGCCGGACGGCGCGGACGAGACCGGCAATGTCGAGATCCGCCGCTGGGGCAACCCGCGCAATTTTGATTTTGCGCCCAAAGAGCATTTCGATATTGCCGGCGTCGCCGCGCAGTTGGATTTCGCCCGCGCCGCGAAACTGTCGGGCAGCCGCTTTGTGGTCTTGCAAGGCGCCGCCGTGCGCCTGCACCGCGCCCTTGGGCAATTCATGCTGGACACGCATGTGACCGAGCACCACTTGCAAGAAACCTGGACGCCGGTTCTGGTGAAATCAGAAACCATGTATGGCACGGGAAACCTGCCCAAATTCGCCGAAGACAGCTATCAGACCACGAACGGCTGGTGGCTTATCCCGACGGCAGAAGTGACGTTGACCAATCTTGTCGCGGCCGAGATCCGGGACGAGGCCGAGTTGCCGATCCGCATGACCGCGCTGAGCCAGTGTTTCCGATCCGAAGCGGGGTCGGCGGGCAAAGACACGTCGGGGATGCTGCGCCAGCACCAGTTCGAAAAGGTCGAAATGGTGACAATCTGCACGCCGCAAACTGCGCTTGACGAGCATGAGCGGATGACAGCTTGTGCCGAGGCGATCCTGCAAAAGCTGGGCATTGCGTACCGCACGATCGTGCTGTGCACCGGCGATATGGGCTTTGGCAGCCAGAAAACCCATGACATCGAGGCGTGGCTGCCGGGGCAAAACAAGTATCGCGAAATCTCGTCGGTGTCGACCTGCGGGCAGTTTCAGGCCCGCCGGATGAACGCGCGCTATCGCCCGGCGGGCGGCAAGCCGGAATTTGTGGCGACGCTGAACGGCTCGGGGCTGGCGGTGGGGCGCTGCATGATCGCGGTGCTGGAGAACGGCCAGCAGGCCGATGGGTCGGTCGATCTTCCGGCGGTTTTGCACCCTTATCTGGGCGGCAAGACCCGTATCAGTGCCAGCGGCACGCTCGAATAGTTGAAGACCGTGATGACCGACGATTTCGATCGCCGATTTGCCGCCGCTCAAAAGGAAATGGCGGCGGCGGGGATATCGCCCATGAATGCCAATCCGCCGTTCAATTGGCTCACCGCCTCGCTTGGCCTGCGGATCCGCCCGCCGATCTATCAACCCTTTGCCGTGCAGGTGGTGTTCTGCGGCGGATTTTTCGGCGTTTTCTGGGGTTTATTCATGTATCTCTTCCTGTGGCGCGCCCAAGGCATGGACCTGTGGCTTGCAAGCGCTATCGACGCCGGCGCGGGCCTCGCCTTTGGCCTTGGCATCGCCGCATTGAACCGCCGAAAGAGCAAGCGGCACGGCTTCACCGCTTGGCAGGACCTGTGACCAACCCGATTTGGCGCAGCAAAGAGGATATGCACGCTGTCATGGCGGCCCTTGGATGACCAAAATCGACCTAACCCTGCGTCACGCAAACATCCAAAAGGAGCGCTCTTGCGTATCACGTCCATGAAAAATCAATTCCTCCCCCCCGCCCTCCTTTTGCTGCTGACGCTGACCTTCATGCTCGCCCCTGCTGTAACCCCGCCCTTCATGGGCTATCTGCCCGGCCAGTTGCCCGTCGATGTCGGCCGCCCCGCCATTCAGCCCGCAGGCTATGCCTTTGCGATTTGGGGCGTGATCTATCTGTGGCTGATCGCCCATGCGCTGTTCGGGCTGATCAAACGCCGCGAGGATGCGGCTTGGGCACGCACACGCCTGCCGCTGATGGGCGCGGTTGCGCTTGGCACGGTCTGGCTTGGGATTGCGACCAACTGGCCGCTGTTGGCCACCGTGGCCATTGCCGTGATGGCCGTCTTCGCGATCACCGCCTTTTTGCGCGCCGATCCGGCTCGGGACCGCTGGCTGTTGATCGCGCCCCTGTCCATTTTTGCAGGCTGGCTCACCGCCGCTACGCTGGTGTCTGTTGGCGTGATCCTGGCCGGCTACGGCCTGCTCAGCAACCCGGCCTCGGCCTTCGCGATGCTAGCTGTGGCGGTTGTCCTTGGCCTCGTGCTGCAATCGCGGCAGCCTTCGATGCCAATTTATGGCCTAACTTTGGTCTGGGCGCTGGTCGCGGTCTACCGGGTCAATTCTGATGCCCTGCCAACGGTTGCGATGGCAGCGGCCATCGGCGCTGGTCTGATTGGCATCGGCAGCGCGCTCATCTGGACGCGCCGCTAAAGCGCGTCTGGTTCCCATAGAATCGAAAAAAACGCGGCCTCTCGCCAAGGCGTGAGCGCGTTTTTTGATTCTTCTGTATCCATGTGAACCAGACAGGCTCTAGGCCACGGGCCTCACTGCCCAGTGTTGGTTTCTTTATGTTTGCGCAACCGGCTTGGGGTGTGGAACTTGCGTTCCTTCCACGGGTTCTGATCGCCCTGAGAGCGGAAGAACAGTCGGATCGGCGTGCCGGGCATATCAAAGTGTTCGCGCAAGCCATTGACAAGATAGCGCTTATAGCTTTCTGGCAGCTCTTCGGGGCGCGAGCATTTGATGACAAACCCCGGCGGGCGCGCTTTGACTTGCGTGATGTACCGCAGCTTGATGCGGTGTCCGCCCGGAGCGGGCGGCGGATGCGCTTCGATCATCGCGCCGAGCCAGGTGTTCAGCCGCGCTGTCGCAATGCGCTTGTTCCACATGTCATGCGCGCTGCGGATGGCGTCGTGCAGCCGGTCAAGACCGCGGCCGGTCTTGGCCGAAACCGTAATCAAAGGCGCGCCGCGCAGCTGCGGCAACAGACGGCCAAAGGTTTCCTTCAGGTCGGCAAGTTTGACCTGCTTTTCTTCCTCAAGATCCCATTTGTTGACCGCGATCACCACGGCGCGGCCTTCGCTTTCGGCATAATCGGCGATGCGCAGGTCTTGCTGTTCAAACGGAATTTCGACGTCGAGCAGCACGACCACAACCTCGGCAAAGCGCACGGCGCGCAATCCGTCGGCCACGGACAACTTTTCAAGCTTCTCAAAAATCCGCGCCTTTTTGCGCATTCCGGCGGTGTCAAAAATCCGGATCGGGGTGCCCATCCAGTCGCTGCGCACCGAAATCGCGTCACGGGTGATGCCCGGTTCCGGCCCGGTCAAAAGGCGATCTTCGCCGATGATCTTGTTGATCAGCGTCGACTTTCCGGCATTCGGCCGCCCGATCACCGCGATTTGCAGCGGCTTTTTCGCGGTTGGGCGGTGCGCGGTCACGTCCGCTTCCTGCTCGCCCTCTTCCTCGGACACGTCGATATCGGTCAGCGGCGTGTTTTCCGCCTCCCGCTCGGCATATTCGCCCTCCAGCGGTTTGAGCATGTGGTACAGATCGTCCATGCCCTCGCCATGCTCCGCCGACATGCGCACCGGCTCGCCCAGACCCAAAGACCACGCCTCAATCGCGCCGCCGTCGCCCGCGCGGCCTTCGGCTTTGTTCACACCAAGGATCACCCGGGAGGAGCGTTTGCGCAGGATGTCGGCAAAAACCTCGTCCGAAGGGGTCACGCCGACGCGGCCGTCGATCAGAAACAGGCAGATATCGGCCATATCGACGGCGCGCTCGGTCAAACGCCGCATGCGGCCCTGCAGGCTGTCGTCGGTGACCTCTTCAAGGCCCGCCGTGTCGATCACGGTGAAATGCAGATCGAAAAGCTTGGCATCGCCCTCGCGCAAATCGCGCGTCACGCCCGGTTGGTCATCGACCAGGGCCAGTTTGCGCCCGACAAGGCGGTTGAAAAGCGTCGATTTGCCCACATTGGGGCGGCCCACGATGGCGAGGGTAAAGCTCATGATCTGTCTACAATCCTAAAGAAGCGCTCCCCTTACAGGGGAAATCGCCTAGCGGAAAGCCAGAAGTTGCCCCTTGCCCGTGACAATGAACATCTGCCCCCCCGCAAGGGCAGGTGCGGCAGCGGCGCCGCCCGGAATTTCGGCGGTGCCAACAAGCGCGCCGCCCGCAGCATCGAACAGCCGCAAGACCCCATCGCCTGAGGCAACGGCCACACGCCCCCCCGCCAGAACCGGACCGAAATGCGCGAACACGGCCTGACGCTTCTTCGGCTCTTCGTTCACAAAATTGGGCATTCCGGCGTCCCAGATCTGCGCGCCGGTGCTGGAATCCAAGCGCACAAGGCGCGCTTCGCTGGTGACGACGAACACCGATCCGCCGACAACAAGCGGCGCATTCAGCGCCCCTTGCGGCGCAGTCCAGATCCGCGCGCCGGTTTCGGCGTCAATCGCCGCCGTCGTGCCCGACGCCGAGCCGACGAACAAAGTGCCGCCCGACAGGACCGGATCGCCGGTCAGATCGGACAGGTTCGAATAGGCGCGGCCTGCGATCTGACCGGTCACGGCGGCGGACCACAGCGTTGTGCCGTCCGTTCCAAATGCCAGCACTTCGCCGGAACTGAGCGGAAAAAACACCTTTCCCTCGCCTAAGGTCGGCGCGCCCGAACCCAGCAAGGCGTTTGGTGATCTGTTGCCAACCTCGGTCCACAAGATGCGCCCGTCGCTCGCACCAAGCGCCCAGACCGAGCCATCGCGCGCGGCGGCATAAACCGCGCCGCCCGCTGCAAGCGGCGCGCCAGAGATCGCCGCGTCCAGCTTTTGGCGCCAACGAATGCCGCCCGTCGCCGCATCGAGCGCGATCACCTCGCCGTAGGGGGACGTCGCAAACACGGTGCCGCCATCAACCGACAGCCCCCCCCCGGACAAAGCCGAGTTGGTATCGAAATCAGGTGTCAGGCTGGTTTGCCAAAGCAAAGCGCCAGCGGTCGAAACCGCGCTGAGCCCCGCGTTCGAATCCAGCACAAAAACGCGGCCATCTGCAACAACGGGCGCGGCGGCAATGCGGTTCTGGCGGCTGTTACCGGGCCCGATATTGACCGCCCATTGCAGCACAGGCGCCGCTGAAAGCGCGCCATGCGGGCTGTCGTGGCGCACCGTTCCGCCGCGCTGCGGCCAGCCGCTCAGATTTTGCGCGCCGGGCAGCGCTATGGCGAGCGTGCGGTTTTCAAGCGCCGCATCCGGCGCAGCGGGGTTGGGGTTTTCTTCGGTGGGAAGCGAGGTGGCCAGATCGGTTCGCACATCGAACCGCGTGCCTTCCAGGATGACATCAGGCGCGCAGGCCGAAAATGCCGCAACCAGACCAAGGCCGAAACCGATTCCAACAAGCCGCTGCAACAGTGCCATAGGCGTTTTGCCCTTCTTCTTGATCATGCGCGGCCAAACCCTTGGCCCCGCGTTCGATTAGCCCTGGACCGCCTCGGGCAGCGTTCCGCCGAGCGCGGTGATCACCTGACGCAAACGGTCCTTCATGGATGCGGCCGCATCCTGATCGGTCAGAAGCGCGATAAGCGCGACAATCGCCTCGTCCGTCTTGCCCTCTTCGATCTGCAAATAGGCCAGCTGTTCGGCGGCCAGAACCCGGAACGGGCGCCCTGCCCCGGCCATCGCTTCCAGCAAACCGCGGCGGTCTGACACGGGCATGTCCGCGCCGGACAGCAGGATCAGCCGCAGGTTGGCCAGATCGCGGTAAAGGTCGGGCTGGCTTGCGTCCGCGCCAAGCGCTTTCAGCGCGGCGACGGTTTCGGTGGGCGATGAGGTGGGGTCGGAGGCCAGAAGCAGCTGCACGATGGCGGCCTGATCGGGGGTCGCAGCGGCCGATTTCAGCGCGGCCAAGCGGTCCTCGGGCGCGCCAAGGTCCAGCGAATCCAGCAAGCTGTCGCCGAAAGCCTGCGCCTGCCTTGCGCTTGATGCCGCCTGCCACTGCGTCCAGGCGGTTCCGCCGACGATGGCCACGATCACCAGCCCGCCAATCCAGCCATATTTGCGAAACATCGCAAACAGACGGTCACGGCGGACCTCTTCTGTCACTTCATTGATAAAGCTGTCGCTCTCGCTCAAGGCCGCCTCCCGGTTCTTGCCCTCTCTTACAGGCAAAGCAGACGCATGGACAAGCCCCGCCCAATTTTTGGCGCGGCGGGTCGGGGCTTTTCAGGCCACTTTCACTTCGGCAGGCTCGTCTTCTTCGGCCAACTGGCGCTGCCACATGGCGGTGTATTTGCCGCCCGACGCCACAAGCTGATCATGGGTGCCGCGTTCAGTCACCTTGCCGTCTTCCATCACCAGAATCTGGTCGCTGTCGGCGATGGTCGAAAGCCGATGCGCGATGGTGATCACGCTGCGGCCGCGCCCCATGTCTTTAAGCGAATCCTGAATGCTGCGCTCGGTTTGGGTATCGAGGGCCGAGGTCGCCTCGTCCAGAATCAGGATCGGCGGGTCTTTCAAGAGCGTGCGAGCGATGCCCACCCTTTGCTTTTCCCCGCCCGACAGTTTCAATCCGCGCTCGCCGACGCGGGTTTGATAGCCGTCCGGCAGGCTGATGATGAAATCGTGGATCTTCGCCGCCCGCGCCGCACCTTCAACCTCGGCCTTGCTTGCGCTGGGGCGGCCATAGGCGATGTTATAATAGACCGTGTCGTTGAAAAGCACGGTATCCTGCGGCACAACGCCAATGGAGGCGTGCAGGCTGGACTGCGTCACATCGCGCAGATCCTGCCCGTCAATGCGGATCGCGCCCCGGTTTACATCATAAAACCGGAACAACAGCCGCCCGATGGTCGATTTTCCAGACCCGGAGGTGCCGACCAAGGCAATCCGCTGGCCCGGTTTAACGGTAAACGAGATGCCCTTAAGGATTTCCCGCGCCGGTTCATAGGCAAACTCGACATTTTCAAAAACGATCTCGGCGCCAGAAATTGCCACAGGCTTCGCCCCATCCTTGTCCAGAACCTCAGCCGGATGGCCCAGAAGCGCAAACATCTCGCCCATATCCACCAGCGCCTGACGGATCTCGCGGTAAACGGTGCCCAGAAAGTTCAGCGGCAAAGTGATCTGAATCATATAAGCGTTCACCATGACGAAATCGCCGACGGTCAGAACCCCCTGCTGAACCCCCTGCGCCGCCATCGCCATGACGATGATCAGGCCGGTCGTGATGATAAACGCCTGGCCTGCGTTCAAAAATGACAGGGACTGGCCCGACTTCACCGATGCCGTTTCATAAAGCCGCATCGCGCCGTCGTACCGTTCAGCCTCACGCGCCTCGGCGTTGAAATATTTGACGGTTTCAAAGTTCAGCAGGCTGTCGATCGCCTTTTGGTTGGCATCCGTGTCCTGATCGTTCATGTCGCGACGCAGCTTGACCCGCCATTCGGTGACGCGGAATGTATAGGTGACGTAAATCGAAATCGTGACCACAACGACGGCCATGTATTGCCAGCCAAAGAGCGTGGCAAACAGGATGGAAACCATGGTCAGCTCCAAGATCAGCGGCCCGATGGAAAACAACATGAAGCGGAGCAGAAAATCGACGCCCTTGACCCCGCGCTCGATCACCCGGGACAGCGCGCCGGTTTTGCGGGTGATGTGATACCGCATGGAAAGGGCATGAATATGCTCGAAGGTTTCAATGGCAAGGCGGCGCAGCGCCCTTTGGCCAACCCGCACGAAAATCATGTCGCGCAGTTCGCCAAACAGCACCGAGCCGAGGCGGGCCATCCCGTAAGCGACCGTCAAACCAATGGCCCCAAGCATCAAGAACGTGGCGGCGTTCGTGGAGTCTTTGGCCAAAACATCCACGGCCTGTTTGTACAAAAACGGCGTTGTGACCGACACGATCTTCGCCGCGACCAACATCAAAAGCGCGCCCACCACCCGGCGTTTGACCCAAGCCTCACCCTGCGGCCAAAGATAGGGCAAGACCCGCCGGATCGTTTGCCAGCCACTCGCCGGGGTTTTGGTCGGATCTGAGGAATTTGCGGTTTTTGTCACGCGGCGCATCTGTTCGTACTTTCTCGGGCAAGCCTTGGTTGATCCTTGGATCGGAATCAGATATGAATACTTCAACACTTCATGAGTAGTTGAATTATGGACCGTGAACAAGCGCTGAAAGCTCTGTCAGCTTTGGCCCATGCCGATCGGCTGGACCTGATTAGACTGCTTGTGCGCCAAGGGCCAGAGGGAATGGCGGCGGGGCAGATCGGGCAGGCGTTGGGCGGGCTTGCGGCGTCGCGGCTGTCGTTTCATCTGGCCGCGCTGGAGGGCGCCGCGCTGATCTCGTCGCGCAAAGCCGCCCGCAATGTGATCTATGCCGCCCGCCCCGAGGTTTTGGGCGGGCTGTTATCCTATCTCTTGCACGATTGCTGTTCAGCCGATCCGCGCATTTTCGCCTGCTGTCTTGGTCACGGAGAGGCGGGCACCGACAAGACCTGACCGGGATAGATCAGGTTCGGATCTTTGATCTTGTCTTTGTTGGCCTCGTAAACCTGCACATACATGATGCCCGACCCAAAAGACTCTTTGGCAATCGCCCAAAGGGTGAAGCCGGGTTGCACGGTGATGGTGATTGGCCCGGCAGAGGCTGCTGGCGCGGTGTCGCTGGCGGGGGCCTCGGTTGCAGCGGCGGCGGTGGTTACCGCACCATCGGTGCCCGCAGGAGCCGTTGTGGCAGCATCGGTTTCAGACGTCGCGACCTGCGGCTGTTCAACGTCAGCCGCCATGACGGGTTCTGCCGCAGCAGGTTCTGCGGGTGCGGCGGGCTCTGCCGCGGCGGGCTGTGCAACGGAAGGTTCCGCCGCAGGCACCGCTGGCTCTGCCGCCTGCGCTGTTTGCACAGCTTCGGGCTCTGGTATCGGGGCGGCGGCGGCGGCCAGCGCCTCCAGCGTTTCGCGTTTGAACGGCGTCTCCAATCGCGAGGTGACTTTACCGGCATCGTCCATTTGATCAATGCGCAGCGTGTAAATTCCCGGCGCAATCGACTGAACGGTCTGCGACCAAGTGCCATCCGGCCCGACGGTGACGGCCGCCAACTCTGCATTGTCCAGATAAATCTGCAATAGCGCATCGGCGGTGCCTTTGCCGCCCAATTGAACCCCGCCTTCCGCCGTGTAGGCGATCACATCAAGGCTGACCTCGGCAGCAAGCGCTTCTGGAACTGGCTCTGCAGGCTGCAAAACCTGCGCGCCCGTTTCGGTCAGGATAAGGGCGGCGGGCGCCTCCCCTTCGGCGCTCGCGACATCGGTTTCGGCCGCCTCTGGCAAGACCACCGGCGCGATGGCCACGCTTTGGGTGCTGGCCAGTTTGGCCCCGTCCGCCAAAGTCGCCTGCAATGTCAAAAGCCGCGCTTTATCAGAAGGTTCGATGGAAAAAACCGAGGCAAACTGGCCGCTTCCATCGACAGCAATGCTGGTCACCTCAGCGCCGTCGATCAGAACTCCGACAAGCGCAAGGGGCGATGCGCGCCCGGCAAGCGTGACGGTGCCATCGGGCGCCACGCGCAGCACATCAATGGACGGCGCAGTCTGGGGCGCAATTTCTGCAGGGCTGGCAGAGGCGAGCGCGGGTTCGGTGGGGGTTTGCGCGGCGCTCGCAGCCACCTCGACCGCAGGTTCCGGCGCGCGGCTTTGCAACACCGCCCAAGCCGAAATCGCAACGACAACCGCCGCTGCAATCCCGCCAATCCCCGCCTTCACAGCCCCGCTTTGCTCATTCCAGCCCGCCATAAACGTCCCCTGTCCCCGCGCGGCCCTGTTCTAAAATCTCTGGCCGTCGCTTTCCCTTTGCAGGAAACCCCGATATCAACGCCGAAAGCAACCTATTTTCAGGAATATTGCCCCATGTCCTTCAAGGCGTCGATCTGTGTCTTTTGTGGATCACGCTTTGGCAAGGATCCGGCCTTTGCGCAGGCGGCTCGGGGCGTTGGGCAAATGCTGGGCCGCCGCGATTGGCGGCTGGTTTATGGGGCGGGCGATGTTGGGCTGATGGGCGAGGTGGCGCGCGCGGCGCAAACAGAGGGCGCGCCGTGTCTTGGCGTCATCCCGGTGCATCTTTTGCGGCTTGAGGTTGGAAAGACCGACCTGACCCAATTTGTGATCACCGAAGACATGCACGAGCGCAAGAAGGTCATGTTCATGAATTCAGATGCGATTGTGGTGCTGCCGGGCGGCGCGGGATCGCTTGATGAGTTTTTCGAAGTGCTGACCTGGGCGCAGATCGGGCTGCATGCCAAGCCGATCTTTCTGGTGGACATCGCGGGCTATTGGCGGCCGCTGATCGCTTTGGTCGATCATGTGATCGCCCAAGGCTTTGCCGATGCCAACCTGAAATCCAAATTCACGGTCGTTCCCGATGTGTCCGCGCTGGAAACGGCGCTGGACGGGTGTTTGGGCTGATGCGGGTTTTGCAACAAAAAACCCGCCGGAAATCACCGGCGGGCCTTTGAAACACAAGGGGTGCGACTACAGCCTGGCTGCAACCGCCTCCCAATTCACCAGCTTTTCCAGGAAGTTAGACAGATAAGCCGGACGCTTGTTGCGGAAGTCGATGTAATAGGAATGCTCCCACACATCGCAGCCCAGCAGCGCGGTTTGGCCAAAGCACAAGGGGTTCACGCCGTTTTCAGTCTTGGTGACCTTCAGCGCGCCGCTGCCATCCTTGACAAGCCAGGCCCAGCCCGCGCCGAACTGCCCCGCGCCTGCCGCTGCGAAATCTTCTTTGAACTTGGCGACGGATCCAAACGCCTCGGTCAGCGCCGCTTCCAGCGCGCCCGGCATCTTCTTGGCTTCGCCCGGCCCCATCACTTCCCAGAACAGCGCATGATTCCAGTGCTGTGAGGCGTTGTTGAAAATGCCGTTCTGGGCAACGGACGCGGCGTTATAGGTGCCTTTGACGATCTCTTCGACCGACTTATGCTCCCACTCGGTGCCCGCGATCAGCTTGTTGCCATTATCAACATAGGCTTTGTGGTGCAGGTCGTGATGGTATTCGAGCGTTTCTTTCGACATGCCAAGGGATGCCAGCGCATCATGGGCATAGGGCAGGTCTGCAAGGGTGAAGGCCATGGGGTGCTCCTGTTCGTGGGGTTCGTCCTTGGCGTCAATAAGGTGGCTGGGGGCCGGAAGGTCAAGGGCTGGCGGCCCCGGCGCGCCGATTTCTTTGACCGGCCACGGGTGCAAAAGGGCTTCAGTCATGGTGAAAACGGGGTTCAAACCGCGCCTGTCTGAACCCTTTTGTCACCCGGCAGGCCCGGGCAAGTTCCGCGTTACTGGGCGAGAGCGCAGGTGCCGCGGGCGTTGTATTTGTTTACATAACCGTGCGCTTGCCCCGAGAGGGCGAATTCATTGGTCTGGCGGTAAAAGACCGCGTTAAATTCAAGCTGCGTGCGCTGATTTTTGATGTCCTTGGCATTTACCCGCCATGAAAACGCCAATTGCGCCTCGGTGTCCTTAAAGATGTTCGCCTGCATCGGCTGCTCTTTGTTGAAATACTGGATCAATCCGTCTTCTACGAACAGCGTTTTGGCATCTGCATCGTAGGTTAGGAAGTAAAGGTCAGTGATGGCGCTTCCGGTTTTTGGGCCAACATTGACATCACATTTATAGACAATAGCGTTTGCGGCAAAGGGCAGCAACGACAGGCAAAGTGCAACATAAAACGTTGATTTCAAAACATACCTCATGAGAATGACGGCAATCAGGGTTTCGAAGTCGCGATTAAAAGTCAACCGGCAAACCACCTTGAATTGAAAAAGCCGCACCGGTGGCGCGACTTTAAGCTGTGTTCAGGGTGGCGGGAGGTTCTTATAACAGCTCCGATCCGGGCTGCGCAGAATGGGTCAACAGCCCCATCATATAGCCCGCGACAGAGCGGAAACACACGACGCGAAAACCGCCCTCGACCGCCCAAACCGCGGCTGCAACCTGCGCTGCGCGGGTGCGGCGCATTTCTGAAGGGGCGAGCGTTTCAAAATCGACCGGCATCAGTTTGCGCAGCACCTGAGCGGATTTGCTTCCCGTCACTTCAAACACCGCGCGGGCGTCCGAGACGACAGCGGCCAGATGATGCTCAGCGCCCATTGCCGATGCAATGGCCGCCAGCGCGGCGCCCGTTTCACCATAGGGCACCACAAGAAGGTATTCGTCCGGGCTCATCCAAGCGGCCGCACGATCACCGTTCAGAACAATGCGGCGCTGAGCCGGCATGGTGCAGCCGGTTGCGCCCTTCACGGCTTTGGCCAGCGTTTTGGCATCGGGCTTTGCGCGCAAAGAGATCATGCCAAGCGGGCCGACCTCCTGGATGCGGGCGAATCCGTCGAAGACGGCGTTGCCGAGGGGGGCGATGGGATCAGACATTCTGCATGTCTCCTGCTTTGTCGTAAAACACCGGATCGACCACCCGGGCGCGCACCGTGCCGCCCGCCACCGTGTTGAACTCGACCTCGTCGCCCAGGCGGTCCATCCCGCCAAGGATCAGCCCCATCGCAATGCCCCGCGCCAGCGTTGGCGAATGATAGGTCGAGGTGACCCGCCCTTGGGTATTGCGCTGGCCGTTGGCATTCAGCCCGTCCGCGATGATATAGGCGCCGTCCGGAATGACCGACCCATCCAGCGTTTCAAACCCCGCCAGCTTCCAGCGATCCGCCCGCGCGAGAAAGCTGCGTTCCTGCCCGCGCTTGCCCAGATAGTCGGCCTTTTTCTTGGAAATCGCCCAGCCAAGGTTCAAATCCTGCGGGATCACCGTGCCGTCCGTCTCGTCCCCCATCATGATAAAGCCCTTTTCGGCCCGCATCACATGCATCGCTTCGGTGCCGTAAGGTTGCACGCCCAGATCGGCGCCTGCCGCGATCAGCATCTCCCACAAGGCCAGACCATGGCTTGCAGGAACCGCAATTTCATAGGACAGCTCGCCCGAAAAGCTGATCCGGTGCACCCGCACCGGCAAGCCGCCAAGCGTGCCATCGGCAAATGTCATGAACGCAATGGCGTCTTTTGATACATCCATCCCGCCCAGTTTTTCCAGCAATATCCGCGCCTTGGGGCCAGCGACGGCGATCTGCGCATATTGCTCGGTCACATTGGCGGTATAAACCTGCCAATCCCACCATTCGCATTGCAGCCAGTCTTCCATATGACCATGAATACGCTCGGCCCCGCCGGTTGTGGTGTGGCAAAGCCAGCTGTCTTCGGACAGGCGGATCACCACCCCGTCATCGGACAAAAAGCCAGATTCGTTGCACATCAGCCCATAGCGGCATTTGCCGATGCCAAGGTTCGACATGACATTGGTGTAAAGCATGTCCAGAAACCGGCCCGCATCCGGCCCTTTGACCACGATCTTGCCAAGGGTAGAGGCGTCCAGCAGCCCGACATTCGCCCGCGTGTTCAAAATCTCGCGGTGAACGGCCTGCGCGTGCGTTTCCGAAGCGCGCGGATAGCAATAGGCGCGGCGCCACAGGGCGACCGGCTCCAAATAGGCGTTTTGCGCCTCGTGCCAGCCGTGCATTGGGGTACGGCGCAGCGGTTGAAAGATATCCCCGCGCGATTCGCCCGCCAGCGCGCCAAAGGGCACCGGCGTATAGGGCGGGCGGAAGGTGGTGGTGCCCACATTCGGAATTTTGTCGTTCAGCGCATTGGCAAGGACCGCCAACCCGTTGATATTGGACAGCTTTCCCTGATCCGTCGCCATGCCCAGCGTGGTATAGCGCTTGGTATGTTCAACCGAAGTATAGCCCTCGCGCGCGGCCAGCTGCACATCAGACACTTTCACGTCGTTCTGATAATCGAGCCACATTTTGGCCCGCAGCTTGGCGTTCGCGCCCTGCGGCATGATCCAGACCGGCTCCATCGGGGCCTCGGGCGCAGGTTCGCCGCGCGACAGATTGGCCTGCGATATCAGGCCCATATCCCGCAAAACCTCGCGCACCGTGCCGCCGGCATCGGCAAGCGCCAGATCGCACATCAAAGCGCCGTTGGCAGCGCCCGCCGCATGCACCATCGCTTCGCCGTCCTGCCCGGTGGGCGGGCGGGCCACGTCGGGGCGGAAATGCGATTGCGCCTCGTCCCAGATCAGCTTGCCACCGCAATGGCTGAACAAATGCACCACCGGCGACCAGCCGCCCGACATGGCGACCGCATCGCACGCGATCTCTTCCAGAACAGCGCCCTCGCCCGCTTGCAGCCCGATGCAAACGCCCGTCACGCGCTTGCCGCCCTTGACGCGCACAATGGCCCGCCCGGACGTGATGCGGATGCCCATCGCCCGCGCCTGCGCCGGCAAATCGCCGGTCACATTGGCCCGCGCATCGACGATCAGCGGCACTTCCAACCCGACGTCGCGCAGCGCGATCGCGGTGCGGTACCCGTCGTCATTGTTGGTCACAAGCACCGTGCGATCCCCCGGCGAGACGCCATGATTGACCACATAATCGCGCACCGCAGACGCGAGCATGACACCCGGAATATCATTTCCCGCAAAGGCCAATGGCCGCTCCAGCGCGCCCGTGGCCGCGATGATCCGCCCGGCCCGGATGCGCCACAGCCGGTGTTTTGGCCGCCCGTCGCCGGGCGTGTGATCGGCCACTTTTTCATCGGCAAGGACATATCCGTGGTCATAAGACCCCGCCACCATGCAGCGCGCCCGCATCGTGACATTCGACATCTTCCCAAGGGTTTCCAGCGCGAGGTTAATCCATTCCGCCGCTGGTTTGCCGTCAATTACATCGCCGTCCACCGGCGCGCGCCCGCCCCAATGGGCGTTTTGTTCCAGCACCATCACGCGCGCGCCAGACCCCGCCGCGATCAGCGCGGCCTGCAGCCCCGCAACCCCGCCGCCCGCGATCAGGATATCGCAAAAGGCATAGGCATGCTCATAGCTGTCCGCATCACCCTCTTTGGGCGCGCGGCCAAGACCGGCGGATTGGCGGATGATCGGCTCAAAAACGTGCTTCCAGGCCGCGCGGGGATGGATGAAGGTTTTATAGTAAAACCCGGCGGGCAAAAACCGCGCCACGGCGTTGTTCACGATACCGATGTCAAATTCGAGGCTCGGCCAGTGGTTCTGGCTGGCGGCTTGCAAGCCGGCGAAAATCTCGGTTGTGGTGGCGCGCTGGTTGGGTTCAAACCGGCCCCCTGCCCCCATGTTCATCAGCGCGTTCGGCTCTTCGGCCCCGCTCGCGATGATGCCGCGCGGACGGTGGTATTTGAACGAGCGGCCCACCAGCATCTGATCATTGGCGAGCAGGGCCGCCGCCAAAGTATCGCCCTGATACCCGCGCATGCGCTTGCCGTTAAAGGTGAACTCAACGGCGCAGCTGCGGTCGATCAGGCGGCCGCCTTTTTGCAAACGGGTGCTCATGTACGAACTTTCGTCGATAAGTTGGCGGTACGGCCCCTTCCCCCAACCCGGCCCCAAAAGGGGGGGAGAGCGGCGATGGACTGGCGAAGGGAGAAGGTGTTGAAGCGGGCGCAACCGGCCCCTCCCCCCCTCGTGGGGGAGGATGGGAGGGGGGCAAATAGGCCAAGGGCGCTCATTTGAACCCCTGCCAGTAGCGCCGTTTGGCCTTGATTTTGGCGATCAGATCAGCGGGCGGCTCGGACACCTGCGCGGGATAGGTGCCGAACACCTCTAACGTCGCGGTGTCGCGGGCGGCCAGAAACCACTTGCCGCAGCCATAGGCGTGGCGCCAACGCTCAAAGTGCACGCCCTTGGGGTTTTTGCGGGCGAACATGTAGGCCTCGAACTCGGCATCCGAAGAGCCGGGGCCAAAGCGTTTCAGATGCGCCTCGTAGCCGGGGGAAAGTTCGGTTTCATCGGCGGCCACGCCGCAATAGGGGCAGGTGAGGATCAGCATTGCAATGCTCCGCATGTTACAATTGGCTTGCACAGGTCACCGAAGATACCGACCAGTGAACCTTCGATTGTGATCCACGAAACTGACGGGCCAACAGTAGATTTGGGTTGAATATGTCCCGCTGAGTCAAACAGCTCAGCCACATTCCCAGTCAAGAATTCCCGCTTTTCTAGGTGAAAGTAGTAAAACAACACTAAGACAACTGAAACGGAGCCGGCCCGAGAAATGCCGTTCGACAAGCGAAACGAAAATTCAAGAAATACTCCAACTGAAATCAATAGTAGGAAGCCCATCCACATGATGATCTTGTGCGGCTTCAATCGTCGTTGAATTTCGAGTTTGCTTGGATATTCCATCAATGCGCCACCCCCGCCGCGACGCTTTCGTCGATGAATTGCCCCTCGCGAAACCGCCACATGTTGAACGCCTCGGCCAGCGGCCCCGGCTCTCCCTTGGCCATCAGCTCGGCCATCGCCCAGCCAGACCCCGGAATGGCCTTGAACCCGCCCGTGCCCCAGCCGCAGTTGATGAAACACCCGGCCAAGGGAGTCTTGGAGATCAGCGGAGAGCGGTCGCCGGTCATATCCACAATCCCCCCCCACTGCCGCAACATTTTCAAGCGGCTGATCATCGGAAACGTTTCAATCAGCGCCCGAAGCGTTTCTTCGATATGGTGAAACGATCCGCGCTGCGTGTAATTGTTGAAACCGTCCGTACCGCCGCCGATCACCATTTCGCCCTTGTCGGACTGCGACATATAGCCGTGCACGGTGTTGGCCATCACGACCACATCCATGCAGGGCTTGATCGGCTCGGACACAAGCGCCTGCAATGCCACCGCTTCGATCGGCAGGCGAAAGCCCGCCATTTCGGCCAGTTGCCCCGAATGCCCGGCCACCACCATGCCAACCTTCTTCGCGCCGATATAGCCCTTGGTGGTGTCCACCCCCACAATGCGCCCGGCCTCTGACCGGATGCCCTTGACCTCGCACTGTTGAATGATGTCCATCCCCATCGCGCTGCAGGCTCGCGCATAGCCCCAGGCCACCGCATCATGCCGCCCGGTGCCCCCCCGCGCCTGATAAAGCGCGCCCAGAACCGGATAGCGCGGACCGTCGATATTGATGATCGGCACCAGCTCTTTGACCCGCTCCGGCCCGATATACTCGGTCTTGACGCCTTGCAGCGCGTTCGCATGGGCCGTGCGCAAATAGCCGCGCACCTCGTGATGGGTCTGGGCCAGCATCAGCAGGCCGCGCGGGCTGAACATGATGTTATAGTTCAGGTCCTGCGACAGGTTTTCATACAGTTGCAAAGACTTGTCATAGATCGCCGCCGACGGGTCTTGCAGATAGTTCGAGCGGATGATCGTCGTGTTGCGCCCGGTATTGCCGCCGCCAAGCCAGCCTTTTTCGATGATCGCGACGTTGCGGATGCCGTGATTCTTGCCGAGATAATAGGCGGTGGCCAGCCCGTGCCCGCCTGCGCCCACGATGATCGCGTCGTATTCGGCCTTCGGTTCCGGCGATTTCCATGCCCGCTCCCAGCCCATATGATAATTCAGTGCTTCGCGTGCGATGGCAAAGACGGAATAGCGCTTCATGATGGGCCTCCGGGGCTGCAACTTGGCACTTTGTGCCTTGGAACGCAGATTTAGGGCCTAAAGATTGCGCCGCAATAGGGAAAATTGCGACAGTCGGGGCGTGGCGGCGCAATCGTGCCGACCTATGGCCCCTTTTTCGTGGCGGACAGGCAGGATACACGGATGCAAATCTGAATTTGCCCATGGGGATCGCTTTTATGTTGATCGAGTTCTGGATCCCCGCAGTTGGCTTACTGGCCGCGGTGGCTGCGGTCTTGCTGCGCGCGCTGTATGCCCCGGCAGACAGCAGCGCCGGAGACGGCGCCGATCAGCGGGTGTACAAGGATCAGCTGGACGAGGTCGCCCGCGATATCGCCAAGGGTTCCGTGTCGGCGGACGAAGGCGCGCGTTTGCGCACCGAGGTCGCGCGGCGTTTGATTGAGGCGGACCGGGCGCAAAAATCGCAAAACAGCGTTCCCGCCAAGCTGGGAATTCTGCCCGTCGCCCTGACGCTCGCCTTGTTGGGCGCAGGGGCCGGGACGTATTATTTCTATTTGGGCGTGCCGGATTACCCAGATTTGCCCCTCGCAGAACGGCTTGCACGCTCTGCCGAGTTTTATGCCGCACGGCCAAGCCAGGAGCAGGCAGAAGCCGCCATCGGTCCCCAAGGCACCGAGCCCGCCGATACCGCCGACGCCGATTTGCTGCGGCAACTGCGAGCGGCGGTTGCAGGGCGGCCGGACGATTTGCAGGGCCACCAGCTTTTGGCGAAAAGCGAGGCGGCGATTGGCAATCTTGCTGGCGCGCGGGCCGCGTTTCAACGTGTGGTGGCGCTTTTGGGCGAACAGGCGAGCGCGGGCGATCACGCCAGCCTTGCCGAATTGATGATCGCGGCGGCGGGGGGACAAGTCACCCCCGAGGCCGAGGCGCAGCTGGTCGCGGCGCTGAACGGCGACCCGAAAAACGGGGTCGCGCGGTATTATTCCGGCCTGTTGCTGGCGCAGGTCGGGCGCCCCGATCAGGCTTTTGCCATGTGGAAACCCTTGCTGGACCAAAGCGGACCCACCGATGCGTGGTACACGCCGATCCGCGCCCAGATCGAAAATCTGGCGGCGGCGGCGGGGGTCAATTACCGGTTGCCCGATGAAAAGGCGCCCGATGAGGCGGCGGTCGCAGCAGCGGGCGACATGAACGCGCAGGAGCGTCTGGATATGATCCAAAGCATGGTCGGCGGTCTTGAAGCGCGGCTGATGAGCGAAGGGGGAACGGCTGAGGAATGGGTCAAGCTGGTCACTTCGTTTGGCGTTTTGGGGGACAAGGCGCGATTTGATGCAGCGCTGGGCGCCGGGCGAAAGGCGCTTGCCGCCGATGCGCAGGGCCTTGCGACGTTGAACGCCGCCGCCGAGGCCGCGCCATGATCTGCGGCGACATTCAGGGCTTTCATGCCGCCCTGCCCCCCAATCGCGGGATTGCCGGGCTCGATTTGGGCGAAAAGACCATTGGCGTTGCGATTTCCGATCTGCGCCGTTCGGTCGCCACGCCGGTGACGATCATCCGCCGGGTCAAATTCACCGAAGACGCCGCGCAGCTTTTGGCGCTTTTGACCGCGCGCAATGTGGCGGGCATCTTGCTCGGCTTGCCGCTGAACATGGACGGATCCGAAGGGCCGCGCGTGCAATCCACCCGCGCCTTTGCCCGCAATCTGACCGGGCTGACCGAGCTGCCGATCTTTTACTGGGACGAGCGTTTGTCGACCGTTGCGGCCACCCGCGCACTGCTGGAGGCGGATGCGTCGCGGAAACGTCGCAAAGAGGTCATTGATCAGGTCGCGGCAAGCTATATCTTACAAGGGGCGCTGGACCGGATGGGCCATCTTGGAGAGACGTTGTGACGGATGAAATCTGGAAGCGGGCCGAGACAGACAGCCCTTGCGTCAAGCTTTGCGTCATCCATCCTCAAAGTCGCACCTGCGTTGGCTGTTTTCGCACCATTGACGAGATCAGCAGTTGGTCAAGACTATCCGCGCAAGAGCGGCAAGAGATCATGGCGGCGCTGCCCGGCCGCGCGGGCACAATCACCACGCGGCGCGGTGGGCGGATGGCGCGGCTGTCGGGCGCTTAGGGCAGCTCAATCCAGTCTTGCACCCCGGCCATCATCGGGCGGAAATAAGCGATGATCCGGCCTTCGGGCGCCGCTTTCGCCCCAGCGCCCCATGGCGCAACCCCGTGCAGCAACAAACGGTGCAGCAAAACCGCCTCGCCCGGCACGGCCACAACCACCCTGCGTGTGCAGGTTTCAAACACATCGCGCCGCGCCCGGGCGTAGACATCGCTGACATCCACGGCGTCCCAGACTTCGGGCGAATGGGCCGACAGTGCCGCCAGAAGCGCACGGCGCAAGATCTCGTGACTGCCCTCCCACACCACCAGCGGCGAGGCTTGCGCCCCGCAGTCGGTCAGCGGCAGACCCAAAATCCAGCGATGCGGCTCTTTGATCATGCGCCGCCGCTGCGGGCCGACGGGCAACAAACCATCCAGATGCGCCGCGTCCCGGTCGCGCCGAAAGGCAAAGGCGGCGGGCGTTTCCTCGGCCGAAGGCAGAGGATAGTGCGGATAGACCGCCGAAATCTGCGCCCGGTGCAGCGGCACGCGCGCCAGCCCGAAATGCTGCCACGGCAGGGGCACCGCGCCCAGGCTGCCATCCGGCGCATTGGGCAACAGATCCAATCCCACCGCCCAGGTGCCGCCGCAGCGCAGCGCCTCTTTCGACGCGGCCAAAGCCATCAGCGCCGGCCCCCGCGCCGCCGCCGCCCAGGCCGCAATCTACGGATCAGCGCCGATGCGATGCCAACCGTTGCCCCCTACCACCCCAGCACCTTGCGCAGCATGTTCAGCGCCACCAGCGTCAGAAACACCGCAAAGGCGCGTTTCAGCGGCTTTGGATTCATGGAATGGGCAAGCCTTGCACCCATCGGCGTGGTCAGCATCGTTGAGCCGATCACGATCACAAACGCCGGAAGGTTCACCGCGCCGATGGTCAGAGGCGGGGCGTCTGCGACATTCAAGAACAGGAACCCGACGACCGCAGGCACCGCGATCAAAACGCCGATGCCCGCAGCCGTTCCAACGGCACGGTGGATGGGCACGGAATAAAGGCTCATCAGCGGCACGCCAAAAGTGCCGCCGCCAATGCCCATCATCGCCGAGAAAAACGCCAGAAGGCTGGCCATGATCCCACTTGCAGGCTGCGGCGGAACAGCCGCGCCAAGCCGCCATTCGGGCTTGCCAAAAGCCATGTAAAGCCCGGCCAATCCGGCCAAAGCGGCGAAGATCAGCTGCAGCGCCGCCGAATATAGGCGGCTGGCAGCAAAGGTGCCCGCGATCGACCCCATCACGATAAAGGGCGCCCATCCGCGCAAAAAGTCCCAATCCACCGTGCCCTTTTTGGCATGGGCCATCACCGATCTGGGCGAGGTGACGATGATGGTGGCAAGGGATGTGGCCACGCAAACCTGCATGATCTGCGCGCCGTTGTAGCCCAAGGCGCCAAAGGCATAAAAGAACGCCGGAACCAGAACAATGCCGCCGCCGACCCCGAGAAGTCCGGCGACCAGCCCGGCGATGCCGCCAATGACAAACAAAAGCGCGGCGAGGGGAAGCAGGGTTGCGATATCTGGCATCGGGATCCTCGGCGAAAATGGGCCTGTGGGGCCTGTGGTGCAGGATTTGGCCGCACCGTGCAAGAGGACAGGCGCCTTGTCAGGGCGCGGTCCTGCATCTATGCCTGCGGCACACCAAGTGGGGGGGGGCCCGGCATGTCGAACTCATTTTTGAAACCCGCGATCGTTCTTGGCCTTTTGTCGATCATCGGCCCGATTGCGATGGATATGTATCTGCCCGCCCTGCCCGGTATCGCAACAGATCTGGGCACCACGCCGCAGGTGATGCAGGGCACGATCACCGCCTATCTTGCGGCGTTTGGGGCGGCGCAGCTGATCTATGGGCCTTGGGCCGATCAGGCGGGCCGCAAACCACCGCTCTATGCGGCGCTTTTGATTTTCGCACTTGGGTCCATCGTCTGCATCTTTGCGCCGAGTGTCGAGGTTCTGACCCTTGGCCGGGTGATCCAAGGCCTTGGCGCGGCGGCCGTCATGGTCATCCCGCGCGCGATCATCCGCGATATGTCAACCGGAAACGATGCGACGCGGCTTATGGCGCTGATCATGCTGGTCTTTTCCGTCTCGCCCATGCTGGCGCCACTGTCCGGCTCGGCCCTGATGGCCGTGGCAGGCTGGCGGTCGGTGTTCGTGGCGCTGTTTTTGACCACGGGGCTTAGCCTGATCCTGCTGCACTTTGCCCAACCCGAAACCCTTGCGCCGCAAAACCGGCAAAAATTCTCGTTTGCGCAGGCATGGGTCGGGGCGAAATCGCTGATCCGGGACCGCGGCTTTGTGACGCTGACGCTGCTGGGCACGGCGGGGATGGCGAGCTTTTTCGTGTTTCTCGCCGCAGCGCCCTTTGTCTATGTCCAAAGCTATGGCTTGACGCCGACGCAATTTTCGCTTGCCTTTGCGGCGAACGCCATGGCTTTCATCGGCGCGGGACAACTCGCCGGCCCGCTCGGCGCACGTTTTGGGGCGATGGCGGTGATGCGCGGATCGGCGGTTTTGTTTGTCGTTGCCTCAAGCCTGCTCACGGCGCTCGCTCTTGGCGGGATGGCGAGCCTTTGGGTACTGATCGGGCTGCTGGCGCTGGGCAATATGGGGCTGGGGCTGATCATTCCGACGTCCATGGTCATGGCTTTGGAAGATCAGGGCGAGATTGCGGGGCTTGCCTCCTCGCTGGGCGGAACGGTGCAGATGGTCGTCGGCGGCGCGCTGGTGGCACTTCTTGGGCCCTGGTTGGACGGAACGGTCTTGCCGATGGTTGCACTGGTGGCGGTTTGTGCCTGGGCGGCGCTGGCGCTTTTGGCGCCGAACCGTCAGGCGGCGGCGAGCGAGGCGGAAACTTCGGCCAGGGCCGCATCGTAAAGCGGCAGACCCGCGCCGGGGCGGTTCGCCCCTTCGGACAGAACCCGCCGCCATGCCCGCGCGCCCGGCCGTCCGGCAAACAGACCCAACATGTGCCGGGTGATCTGATGCATCCGCCCGCCCGCCAAAAGGTGATCGGTGATATAAGGGCGCATCAGATCGGCCACCTGAAACGCATCCGGCGCATAAGCCTCGCCCCAAAGCGCGTCCGCCCCGATCAGAACCGAGGCGGGATCATGATAGGCGGCGCGCCCGATCATCACGCCGTCAAGCCCCTGCTCCAGCAGCGCCCTTGCCTGAGGCAGCGTTGTCACGCCGCCATTCAGGCTGATGGTCAAGTCGGGAAACCGGGCCTTCATCCGCAAAACCAGGTCATAATCCAGCGGCGGGATTTCGCGGTTTTCCTTTGGGCTTAGCCCTTTAAGCCAGGCCTTGCGGGCATGGATCACCACATGGCGCACGCCCGCGCGCGCGATGTGGTCGATGAAATCGGGCAAAACCGCTGCAGGATCCTGATCGTCGACGCCGATGCGGCACTTCACCGTTACCGGCGCATCCGTTTGCGCCATCATCGCCGAAACGCAAGTGGCAACCAGCTCGGGCCGCTCCATCAATACCGCTCCGAAACATCCCGATTGCACCCTGTCTGACGGACAGCCGCAGTTCAGGTTGATCTCGTCAAACCCCCAAGGCCGCGCAATCGCCACCGCTTTGGCGAGTTCGGCCGGCTCTGATCCGCCCAGCTGCAGGGCAACCGGATGCTCAATCGGCGAGAAATCCAGCAGCCTGTGGCGCGGGCCGTGGATCACCGCCGCCGATGTGACCATTTCGGTATACAGCATCGCACGCCGCGACATCATGCGGTGAAACACCCGGCAATGCCGGTCGGTCCAGTCCATCATCGGGGCGACGGACAGGCGATTGGCCGAATTTTGCGCGGCGGTGATGGTCGCAGGCTGATCCAAGTGTCGGTCTTTGTGCAAAGGATGATCCGGCTGCCCTACCTGCTTTTTCGCTGTCTTTCCAGTCTGCCCTTGCACCCCGTCCGCTTTGGGGCCACGTCAAACATTCATCCGCCGTAAAACTGCATTCAAACGTGCAGAAGCTGGTGACAATGCGCCCAAGCCCGACTATCTGCTGACCACCTTCAACCGCTTGCCATTGTGAGCCCCGGTCTTTGGCGGCTTCTGTCGCATTTTTCGCAAAACTTTTTCGCGCGCGAACCCGTGCAATTCCCAAAGGCGTTTCATGTCCCAGTCCAAATCCCATCCTGCGTTGTGGAGTTTTCTGTTTGGCAATCTGATCATTGGCACGGGCATCATGCTTCCGGCTGGGGTTTTGAACGTGTTCATGGCCGATTTCGGGCTTGATGCGCCCACCGCCGGGCTGCTGAGCTTTGTGGGCGGGTTGGTTGTGGGGATCGGCGCGCCTTTGATTGCGGGTTTCACCTCGGCGATTGACCGGCGCTGGCTTTTGACGCTTGCGCTGACGCTTTATGTCGTCGGTCATATCGGCGCGGCGTTGGCGCCAAGCTTTGATCTGGTGCTGGCCTTTCGCGCCATAACGGTGGCGGGCGCCGCGATTTTCACCCCGCAGGCCGCAGCCACGATCGGCCTTCTGCTTCCGACTGAGCGCCGTGCTGCCGGCATCGCGTTCATCTTTATCGGCTGGTCGCTGGCCTCGGTGCTGGGGATTCCGCTGGGAACGCTGCTGGGCGATTGGCTGGGATGGCGCGGCACCTATCTGTGCATGGCCGCTTTTTCGGCGGTGGGCGCCGCCGCTGTCTGGCTGACGGTGCCAAAAGGTTTGCGCGTCACGCCGCTTTTGCTGACGTCCTGGGTTCAGGTTTTGACCGATTGGCGCTTGCTTTTGGTCTTGTCGGTGACGCTGCTGGTCGGCTCGGGGCAAACCACGGTGTTCATCTATATGACCCCTGTTTTGTCCGAAGTGTATCACGCCACGGTGCCGCAAATCGCGGCGACGTTCCTGACGGGCGGCATTTGCGGGGTGATGGGCAATATCGCGGTGGCCCGGTTCGCATCGGTCATCCGGCCAGAGCGCGGCGTTTTGGTCAGTGCCGGGCTGGTGCTGTTCAGCATGACGCTGATCTGGGCGTTTTGGGGCAATTACTGGGTCTTGCTTGGCGCGGTGTGCAGTTGGAACATTGGCGGCTTTGCGGTGAACTCGTTTCAGCAAGGCCGCCTTGTGGCCCTTGCCCCCGCGCTCGCCTCGGCCACCGTCGCGATGAACACTTCGGTCGTCTATCTTGGGCAGGCAGTGGGCGCAAAAACCGGCGGGGCGCTGGTGCGCGAGGATTTTTCGCCCTCCTTGCCTGCCGCTGCCATGGCTTTTGTCGCAATCGGCATGGCGGCTTCGGTTCTGGCCGATCTGAACCGACAACGCGCATCATAGTGTAAGGCCAGATCGCATTCCGCTCTTGGCTTTCCGGCCGTGAAGAGCCTAATTGCACCGAAGCAAACTTTGGTCCTGACCCGATGAAAAATGATCCAAAAACCCACGGATTGTGGGAAATGACCGCCCCCGCGCTGCCGCCCTGCCCGCCTTTGACCGGCGCGCAGCAGGCCGAGGTTGCGATCGTTGGTGCGGGTTATACCGGGCTTTCGGCGGCGCTGACCCTGGCTGAGGCGGGGATTTCGGTGCGCCTGATCGACGCGGTAGAACCCGGTTTTGGCGGCGCAGGCCGCAATGTCGGACTGGTCAATGCGGGCATGTGGGTGATGCCCGATGCCGTCGTGCAAAGCCTTGGCCCGGCTTATGGCAACCGCGTGATCGAGATTTTGGGCAAGGCGCCGGCAGAGGTTTGGGCGCGGGTCAAAAAGCACGCGATCCCTTGTGAAGCGAACCCGGTCGGAACGCTGCATTGTGCCAATGATGCCAAAGGTTTGGCCGAGCTTGTGCAACGCGAAGCGCAATGGCAGGCACGCGGCGCGCCGGTGCGGCTGCTGAACAGGGCCGAAACGCGGGCCATGGTCGGCACCGCTGCCTATCATGGCGCCCTGCTGGACCTGCGTTCCGGCACGATCCAGCCGCTTGCCTATGCCCGGGGTCTGGCGCTCGCCGCGCAATTGGCGGGGGCGCAGATGAACGGGCAAAGCCCGGTGACCGCGGTAGAGCGCAGCGGCGAGGGGTGGCGCGTGGTAACGCCTTCGGGCTGCGTTACGGCGCATTGGGTGATCATGGCGGGCGACGCATATGCGCATGGCCCGTTCGCCGAAGTGCGGGGTCGTCAAGTGCACCTGCCCTATTTCAATTTGGCCACCAAACCGCTTGGTGCGGATCAGCGCGCCGCGATCCTGCCGCAAGGTCAAGGCGTCTGGGACACCCGCGAGATTCTGTCGTCCTACCGCCTTGATGCTGCGGGCCGCCTGATTTTCGGCTCCGTTGGCGCATTGAAAGGTGTTGGAGGCGCGGTACATGAAAGCTGGTCGCGGCGCGCGCTTGCCCATCTGTTCCCGTCGTTGAAAGACGTAGAATTTGAAGCGCATTGGTTCGGTCAAATCGGCATGACAAAGAACAGCCTGCCCGGATTTCATCAGTTGGACCGCAATATCGTCGCCATTTCCGGCTTTAACGGGCGCGGAATTGGCCCTGGAACCGTTTTTGGCCGCTGCTTGGCCGAACATGTGATGGGCACGCGGCCCGCGGACGAGATGCCGCTGCCCACCATTCCCGCCGAGCCGCGACCTTTGCGGGCGCTGCGCGAGGCCTATTATGAACAAGGCGCGACCCTTGCCCATCTGTTGATGGACCGGCTTTGAAAAAGTTAAAGTAAAGGATTAGATCAATGACCTATGCTTCTGAAATAAAATCCATTTTGGCGGAAATGGGCGTTTCCGAATCCGACGTCTCGGGCGGTACGATTTCTGCACGGTCTCCGATCACCGGTGAGACATTGGCCCAAATCCCGTCCGCATCTGCCGAAATGGTCGCCGGGGCAATCGGCTCTGCGCATGCCGCGTTCAAGCTTTGGCGCGTCAAGCCCGCCCCTTACCGCGGTGAATTGGTGCGGCTTTGGGCAGAAGAGTTGCGCAAGCACAAAGAGGGCTTGGGCCGCATCGTTTCCATCGAGGTTGGCAAGATCACCTCGGAAGGCGCGGGCGAAGTGCAGGAAATGATCGACATCTGCGATTTCGCGGTCGGCCTGTCGCGGCAGATTTACGGGCTGACAATTGCCTCTGAACGGTCCGAGCACCGGATGATGGAAACCTGGCATCCCATTGGCGTTATTGGCGTTATTTCGGCATTCAACTTTCCGGTGGCCGTTTGGGCGTGGAATACGGCGCTGGCGCTTGTGTGCGGCAATGCTGTGGTGTGGAAGCCGTCCGAAAAGGCGCTGCTGTCCGCTTTGGGCGCGATGTCGACGCTGAACGCTGCCATCGCGCGGTTCAAAGCGGCGGGAAATGAGGTGCCGGAGGGCCTCGCGCAGGTGCTGTGCGGTGCGCGCGATGTGGGAGAAGCTTTGGTCGATGATCCCCGCGTGGCGCTGATTTCGGCCACGGGGTCCACGGCGATGGGGCGGCTGGTCGGGCAGCGCGTTGCGGCCCGGTTTGGCCGGTCCTTGCTGGAACTTGGCGGCAACAACGCCGCCATCGTCTCGCCATCGGCGGATCTGGACCTGACGCTGCGCGGCGTTGCTTTTTCTGCGATGGGCACGGCGGGCCAGCGCTGCACCACGTTGCGCCGCCTTTTCGTGCATGAAAGTGTCTATGATGCGCTCGTGCCGCGGCTGAAGAATGCCTATCAATCGGTCAAGGTCGGCAATCCGGTTGAGGCTGGAACTTTGGTCGGCCCCTTGGTGGACAAGGGAGCGTTTGATAAAATGCAGGCGGCTTTGGAGGCCGCGAAGGCGAATGGCGGGACCGTTACCGGCGGCGCGCGTGTTATGGTTGGCGGGGCCGATGCCTTTTACGCCCGGCCCGCTTTGGTGGAAATGCCAAGCCAGTGCGGCCCGGTGCTTGACGAAACCTTTGCCCCGATCCTTTATGTCATGAAATACAGTGACTTCAACGCCGTTCTTGATCTGCACAATGATGTGCCTCAAGGTCTGTCTTCGTCCATTTTCACGCTGGATATGCGCGAGGCGGAAACCTTTCTTTCGGCGCGCGGATCCGATTGCGGCATTGCCAATGTGAATATCGGCCCCTCCGGCGCTGAAATCGGTGGCGCGTTTGGCGGTGAAAAAGAAACCGGCGGCGGGCGCGAATCTGGCTCGGACGCGTGGAAAGCCTATATGCGGCGGGCGACCAATACGATCAACTATGGCCGCTCCCTGCCGCTGGCGCAGGGTGTGAAATTTGATGTGGAGTAGACCATGACCAACGCGCGCGCGTCCGATACGCTGGGGATGGCCGAGGCCGAAATGCGCGCTTTGGGCCATCAGATGGTGGATATGGTCATCGATCACCTTGTCGGGCGCAGCGATGAGCCTGCGATAAAAGTGACGGACCGCGCCAGTCTTGAAGCGCTGATCGGCGGCGCAGTTCCAAGCGGGCCATCGGACGCGGCGGCGGCGCTGGCGGCGCTGCGCGCCCATGTCATCCCGATGCAGCAGCACGGCGATCACCCGCGGTATTTCGCGCGCGTGCCCTCGCCCGCGTCGTTTACCGGGATCCTTGGCGACTGGCTTGGCACCGGGTTCAACACGATTGCGACCTCCTGGGTTGGCGGATCGGGCACAGCGGTGACCGAGTTGATCGTTCTGGACTGGCTGCGGCAATGCCTGCGGATGCCGGAAGGTACGCAAGGCATCATCGTTTCGGGCGGCTCGCTGGCCAATTTCACCGCTTTTGCCGCGGCTTTTGCGGCCAAGGGGCGCGGCATCGTTTATATGAATGATCAGACCCATTCATCGCTGAAGCGCAATCTGACGGCGGCGGGGCTGGAGCCGGGGGACATTCGCGTTCTGAAAACCAACGCGCGGCAGGAATTTGATCTGCAAAACCTGTCGGAGGCGATTGCAAAGGACCGGGCCGAGGGGCGCGCGCCGGTCATGATCATCGCCAATGCCGGGACCACGAACACCGGCGCTGTGGACCCGCTTCCACAGATCGCCGCGCTTGCCCGCCGCGAGGATATATGGCTGCACATTGACGGCGCTTATGGCGGCCCGGCGGCGATGACGGTGCAGGGGGCGAGGGAGCTTGCCGGGATGGAGCTGGCCGATTCTCTGGTGATTGACCCGCATAAATGGCTGTTTCAGCCCTATGATTGCGGGGTCGTTCTGGTGCGCCATCCGGGCGCGCTGGAGCGGGCTTTTGCCATGGCACCGGAGTATCTGAAGGATGTGATGGGCGGCGAGGACGAAGTGGATCTGTTCAACCGCTCGTTAGAGTTGTCGCGCAAAACGCGGGCGCTGAAGCTGTGGTTGACGTTCAAAACCCATGGCCGTGACAAGATTGCCGCCGCTATTCAGGCCGGGATGGATATCGCGGTGCGCGCCCAAGCGATGATCGAAGCGGATCCCGCGACATGGGAGTTGGTGACGGCGGCCAAGCTTGGCATCGTTACCTTTGCGCGGCGGGGTGCGGGCGGCACTGATCATGCAAAACTGGTGGCGCAATTGACCGATGAGGGCTGGGCCACGCTGTCATCAACCTCGATTCAAGGGCGCTCGGTTTTGCGGCTGTGCACGCTCAGCCCGCTGACGACGAACGATGATCTGCGCGGAACCCTCGACCGCCTGGCTGCGGTGCCAATCAAAGGGCAGTAGCCGCGCATCCCTTCGCTTGCTGCCCCCGGCTGCTTGCTTTAGTCATTGGTGAACCACAGGGACATGATGCGCATTTTAATCACCAATGACGATGGCATCAACGCGCCGGGGCTGGAGGTTTTGCACCACATTGCCGCCGATTTGGCCGGCCCGGACGGCGAGGTGTGGACTGTGGCGCCAGCCTTTGAACAATCGGGCGTCGGGCATTGCATCAGTTACACCCATCCCACGATGATCGCCGAACTGGCCCCGCTCCGGTTCGCCGCCGAAGGCAGTCCGGCCGATTGCGTGCTTGCCGGGCTTTACCACGTGATGAAAGACGCGCCGCCCGATCTGATCCTGTCGGGCGTTAACCGGGGCAACAACGCGGGCGAGAATGTGCTGTATTCCGGCACGATCGGCGCCGCGATGGAGGGGGTGCTGCACGGCGTAAAATCCATCGCCCTGTCGCAGTTTTATGGCCCACTGAACGTTGATCTGGCAGACCCGTTTGAGGCGGCACGGCAGCACGGCGCCGATATCATCCGCCGGTTGCTGACGCGCGCCATTTGGGACGAAGTGGATTACCGTTTGTTTTACAACGTCAATTTCCCGCCGGTTCCTGCATCAAGCGTCAAAGGCACCAAAGTCACCTCGCAAGGGTTTCGCCGCTATACCGCGTTCTCGCTTGAAGCCCAGGCTTCCCCAACCGGGCGGCAGTTTTTGTGGATCAAGGGCGGCGAGCAGGGCAAACCCACCCTGCCCGGCACCGATGTCACGGCGAATGTCGAAGGCTATACCTCGGTCACGCCGCTGCGCTGCGATCTGACCGCGCATGAGGTTCTATCGGACCTAGAGGCGCGGCTGGCATGAATGACGGCGATCCGCCCGAGGATGCCCAGTCAACTGCGGAACGCAAGATGCGGTTCCTGTTTGCCCTCCGCTCACGCGGGGTGACGGATGCGCGGGTTTTGACGGCGATGGAGCTGGTCGACCGTGGGCTGTTCGTAAAGGGCCTTTTTGCCGAGCGGGCGTATGAGGACATGCCGCTGCCCATCGCCTGCGGGCAAACCATCAGCCAACCGTCGGTCGTGGGCCTGATGACGCAGGCGCTGAACGTGCAGCCCCGCGATACCGTGCTCGAAGTTGGCACGGGTTCGGGTTATCAGGCCGCGATCCTGAGCCAGCTGGCGCGGCGCGTCTATACAGTGGACCGCTATAAACGGCTGGTGCGCGAGGCGGGGGATCTGTTTCGTGACCTTGGCTTGGTCAATATTACGCCGATGGTGGCGGACGGCTCTTTTGGATTGGCCGATCAGGCGCCCTTTGATCGCATCATCGTGACGGCAGCCGCCGAAGATCCGCCCGGCCCGCTCTTGGCGCAATTGAAGATTGGCGGTATCATGGTGCTGCCGGTCGGACAGTCCGATACCGTGCAAAGCCTGATCAAAGTCACGCGCACGCAGACGAGTTATGATTATGAAGAGTTGCGCGCGGTGCGATTTGTGCCATTGGTTGAAGGACTGGGCGACGAATAGAAATACAATCGGGAATAACCCGGGATAAAATGTGGGGCGAAGATGCAGGTTAAATCGCAGCGTTTGGTAACGGCTTTCGGTCTTGTCGCGGTTTTGATGACCAGCGCCTGCGATAACTCGGGTCTGGACTGGGATCTGCGCTCCAATCAGATTGATACAACCGGGGCTGCGGCCGCGGCGACGGCAAATCGGCCGGCACCGGACAGCCGCGGTGTGATTTCTTATCCGACCTATCAGGTGGCGGTGGCGCGCAAGGGCGATACGGTCGCCACGGTCGCGCAGCGCGTTGGATTGTCGCCCACCGAAGTCGCCTCTTACAACGCCTTGTCGTCAACCGATCCGTTAAGAGAAGGCGAGGTTTTGGCGTTGCCGGTCCGGGTCAGCGCGGACACAGCCCTGGCCACAAGCCTTGCGCCCGCCGTCGATGTTACCTCGATCGCCGCAACGGCGCTGGACCGGGTTGACGGGGCTGGGACGGTCACGGCATCAACCATTGGCGCCGCGCCAAGCGGCCCAACCGGCGATGAGCCGTTGCGCCATCAAGTGAAGCGCGGCGAGACGGCGTTTACGATTGCGCGGACCTACAACGTTTCAGCAAAGGCATTGGCGGATTGGAACGGGCTTGATCCCGATCTTGCGGTGCGCGAAGGGCAATATCTGATCATTCCCACAAGCGCCTCCGCGCCGCCGACAACCTCTGAACCGATACAAACGTTTGGGGAAGTCACGGCGCCCGGCGAGGGCAGCGCGACGCCGGAACCGCCTTCGGCCTCTGAACCGTTGCCAGACGAGCAAACCGTGCCCGCAGCGCAAGCCGAGAAGGCGGTGAAAGAAGCCGAACCCGCCTCCCCCGATCTGGAGGCAAGCCGAACTGCCGCCAGTGCCGCAGATTTTGCCATGCCGACGGACGGAAAGATCATCCGCCCCTATGCAAAGGGCACGAATGACGGGATTGATATTGCCGCGCCTGCCGGAACCTCGGTCAAGGCGGCGGCGGCGGGATCGGTTGCGGCCATCACGACCGATACCTCGGGCACGCCGATCATTGTGCTGCGCCATGAGGGCGGGCTTTTGACGGTTTATGCCGGGGTGGACAGTGTGACCGTCAAGAAGGGCGATACCGTGTCTCGCGGTCAGACGATTGCAAAGGTCAAAGCCGGCGATCCGGCGTTCTTGCATTTCGAAGTGCGCAAGGGCGCCGATTCGGTCGATCCCATCACCTATTTGCAATAACGCGTCGCACCTGAGGCGGTTCAGGTTTGTTCGACATACGACCTCAAACCAAGACCGTTCGAATTCTGGTGTTTCTTCTCTCTGTCAAAACCTGAACCGCCCTAATCAGCATCGACAGGGATTTTTGTGACCAAAACCTTGTCGATCCGCAGGCCGTCCATATCCAGAACTTCAAAGCGAAAACCGTCGGCGATGAACTCTTCGCCCAGTTGCGGCATCCGGCGCATCTGATGCAAAACCAGCCCCGCCACCGTGTCGTATTCGCCCGCAAGCGCACGGGCCAATCCCATCCGGTCGCAAAATTCATCAACCGGCATCCAGCCCGACACCAGCAAGCTGCCATCGGAGCGCTCGACCACCGCAGGCTCGTCGCCGTCAATCGCCATCTCTGACCCGGTAATCGCAAGCAAAACGTCCGAGGTGGTCACGATGCCTTCGAAATGGCCGTATTCATCGTAGACCAGGGCCAGATTATCCGCCGATTTCTGCAGCACCTCGATCACATCAAGCGCGTCCGCCTGATCGGAGATCACCGGCACCTCGCGCAGCAGCGCTTTGACGTCCAAAGGCTCGCGCCGGGACAGGGCATTGAAGGCGTCGGTCAGGGTCACGATGCCCAGCACATCGCCGTTCACCCGGCTTTTCACCGGCATTCTGGGGCGGCCGATCCGGCGAATGGCGGCAACGGTTTCGGCGGATGTCGCCTCAAGGTCCAGCATATCCACGTCTTGCCGGGGCGTCATCAGCGCCCGTGCCGAACGATCGCCCAGCCGCATAACCCCCGCCATCATGCTGCGCTCGCCCTCCTCCAGAACGCCGCCCTCATGCGCCTCGGTCAGGATCAGATGCACCTCTTCTTCGGTGACTTTCGAGCTCTGATCGCCCTTTTGCCCCAACAGCCGCAAGACGAGAAAGCCCGACCGTTCCAGCAGCCAGACCAGCGGCGAGGCAACGCGGGACAGGATCGACATCGCCGGCGCCATGCGGATGGCAAAGCCTTCGGGGTCGCGCAGGGCCAGTTGTTTGGGCACCAACTCGCCGATGATCAGCGAGAAATAGGTCAGCAGAACCACCACCCCGCCGGTGCCAAGCGTGCGGGCCCAATCAGGATCAACGCCGTTCAGCATCAAAAAATTGGCGAGCCGCAGGCCAAGCGTGGCGCCCGAAATCGCGCCCGACAAGATGCCGACCAAGGTGATCCCGATCTGCACCGTCGACAAGAACCGTCCGGGATTTTCGGCCAGCCGCAACGCCTGCGTCGCCCCGCGGTTCTTTCCCTCCATTGGTTTCAACCGGGCGGGCCGCGCCGAGACGATGGCAAGTTCCGACAAAGCCAACAGGCCATTCAGCGCGATCAGCGCGGCGACGATCAGGATCTCTATTATCATGGTCATTTATTGTCGGGTCTGGCGCGCCGAGTTGCAAGGGCCGATCAGACCGTCATCCCCGCGCGCCCAGCCAGATCGCAAAAGAACTGCCATGCCACCCGGCCCGACCGCCCACCGCGCGTTGCCTGCCATTCGATGGCTTCGGCCCGCAGCCGGTCCGGGTCGACCGGCAGATAATAGGCGTTCAGATAGCCCCGGATCATGTCCAGATACTCATCCTGACTGCAGGGATGAAAGCCAAGCCACAGCCCGAAACGGTCCGACAACGAGACCTTTTCCTGTACCGCTTCGGTGGAATGGATCGCCGCCTGCGCCTCGTTTTCGATCATCTCGCGCGGCATAAGGTGGCGGCGGTTCGATGTGGCATAAAACAGCACGTTTTCCGGCCGCCCTTCGATGCCGCCGTCCAGAACCGCCTTTAAGGATTTGTAGTGCTGATCATCGTGGCTGAAGGACAGATCATCGCAAAACAGGATAAAACGGTGCGGCGCCATGCGCAGATGGCCCAAAAGCCGGTGCACCGAGGGCAAGTCTTCGCGCGAGAGTTCGACGATTTTCAGGTCCGTCCCCTCGGCCCGAATGGCGGCATGGACCGATTTGATCAGGCTGGATTTGCCCATCCCCCGCGCGCCCCACAGAAGGGCATTGTTGGCCGCAAGCCCGGCCGCAAACTGGCGCGTGTTGGCGACCAGCGTATCGCGGGCGCGGTCAATACCGACCAAAAGCGAAAGATCCACGCGGCTGACCTTGGCAACAGGCTCCAGCCGGTCCGGCGCGGTGTGCCACACATAGGCGCCTTCCGCGAAATCGGGGGCCGGCATCGGCTTTGGCGCAAGCCGTTCCAGCGCTTCGGCGATCCGAGCCAACATCGGCTCAGAAACGGTGTCGCTCATGCCTCGTCTTCCTCGTCGACCCAGGTGCCATTGGCCCGTGCGACAGCTTCGCGGTCCCGCTCAAACCGGGCGATCAGGAAAATTGAAATCTCGTAAAGCGGGTAGATGGCGGCGAACAGGATCAGTTGGCTCATCACATCGGGCGGGGTCACAACCGCCGCGATGGTAAGGATCGCGACCACTGCATATTTCCGTGTCGCCCGCAGCCCGCGCGCCGAAATGATGCCCGCACGGCCCATCAAGGTCAGCAGAACCGGCAGTTGGAAGCACAGCCCGAATGCCATCACGAAAGTCATGGTCAGCGACAGATATGCCTCGATCGAGCCTTGATAAATCACGCCGGACGGAACAGAAGTCAGCCCTGCGGAGGCTTCAGCGTTTTGCTGAAAGCTGTCAGCAAAGCTGAGGAAGAAGTTGAAAGCGAAGGGCAGAATGACATAGTAGGCGAAGGCCGCGCCGATGGTGAACATGACCGGGCTGGCCACCAGAAACGGCAGAAACGCGCCCTTTTCGGACCGGTAAAGCCCCGGCGCCACAAACCGCCACATCTGATAGGCGATGATCGGAAAGGCCATTGCGAAGCCGCCCCACATCGCGATTTTGATCGCGACGAAGAAGCCTTCTTGCATTTTGATCAGAACCAATTGGCACTGCTGACCGCGTTCGGACATCACTTGGCACATCGGATGCGACAGGAAGTTGAAGATCGGTTGCCAGAACAGATAGCCGATGATGAAACAGACAAAGAACGCCGAAATCGAATAAAGGATCCGCGTGCGCAGCTCTTTGAGGTGTTCGATCAATGGGGCTGCGGAATCGTCCACAGTGTCGGCCCTGCTCATGTGCGTTCACCGGTTTTTGCTGCGGAGGTTGGCTTTTGGACTGCATTGCGCGGGGATTTCGCGGCGGCGGTTTCGGGCACTGCTGCGGGCTTCGCGGCCGCCCGCCTTTTGGCCGGAGCGGGCTTTTTGGCAGGCACAACTTCGGTTGTTTCAATGGCTTTCAGTTTCGCGGCGGCGTCATTTAGAACCGCTTCTTTGGCAGCCTTCTTGTCATAAAGCGCCTGTGTGGCGGCACCAACGCCGGGCGGCGCTTCGGCTGTCACAGGGGCCGCAGTGGCCGGCATCGGCGCGGGCGTCAAAGGTTTGATCGTGCTTGAGGTCTGGGCAACCGTCGGCTTGATCGTGTTTTTCAGCGGATCCCACTTTTCAAACTTGTCTGCGGCCGTGCGTACGGCGTCCAGCCCCATGCTTTTGGGATCGGCGAGGTTTTTGACATCCTTGACCAGATCCGCCGCCCCCGATTCCTTGGCGGCTTGATCCATCGCGCGCTGAAATTCGCGCGCCATCGCCCGCAGCTTGGCGGTGAAACGGCCAAGCTGGCGAAACATATCGGGTAAGTCTTTGGGGCCGATGACAATCAGCGCAACCACGCCGATAACCACAAGCTCCGTCCAGCCAACATCAAACATCTAAGTGCCTTTTCATGGTCAAACCGTTTCGGGTTCAGACCTTGTCTTTTTCCTCGGGAGTCACGTCTTTGGCGGCAGAAACTGCTTCTTTTTCAATTTCTTCCGAGCCGTCCTTCACACCCTTTTTGAACGCGGTGATGCCCTTGCCCACCTCGCCCATCAAGCTTGAAACCTTGCCACGTCCGAACAGAACCAACACCACTGCGGCGATCACCAACAGCTGCCATGGACCCATCTGCATCGTCTTATCCTTTCCTGATTTGCCCGCAATGCGGGCTGCGCCTTTGATCAGAACCCTAACCAACTGCCGCGCCCTCGGGTAGACGTTATGAAGCCCAGATGCGGCCAAAACCCACAATATCCCATATTTTTGCGCGGTAACTGACAGTTAATTGGCAGTTAGTTTTCGGCCCGTGTTAACGTGGCGCGAATCGCAAGCCCGTTTTAAGGACCCTATCCCCCGCATGCGCCGCACCGACAGGCTGTTCGACCTGATCCAGATTTTGCGCGATGGGCGCTTGCACCGGGCCGCGGATATGGCGGCACGGCTGGACGTTTCGGTGCGCACCATCTGGCGCGATATGGCGACGCTGATGTCGTCGGGCATGCCGCTGGAGGGGGAGCGGGGCGTTGGGTATATCCTGCGCGCGCCGATCACTTTGCCGCCTATGATGCTGAACTCCCAAGAGATTGAAGCGCTGCGGCTTGGCATTCGATTGGTGGCCGAAGGCGGAGATCCCGGTCTTGCCCGCGCAGCCCGGGCACTGGCCGCGAAGATTTCAAGCGTCACGCCGGCGCCGGTGCTTGGCGAAGAGGATGATCTTTTCCTGCCACAGGGCAGCGAGTCCGCGCGCGCCTCGCCGCACCTGCCGATGATCCGAAAGGCGATCAAGGGGCATGAGCGGCTGACCATCACCTATATCGACCCGCGCGGCCCGGAATCGCACCGCGACATTCGCCCGTTGCTGCTGTCGTTCTGGGGGAAAGTCTGGACTTTGGGCGCCTTCTGCGAGGCGCGGGGCGACTTTCGGGATTTTAGAGTGGACCGGATCATTGCGGTCACGCCAACAGACGAAGTGTTTGCCGACGAAGCCGGACGCACCTTGGCCGACTACAAGGCCCGTCAAGCCAGGTCTGAAGCCGCGAGTTAAAGGTGCAGGGCCAAAAGCCGGGCCGCTTCGTCACGCGGGGCGGCATGCTGGCCGCGATCTTCGCCGGGGAAAAACCGCGCGCGCGTTGCGGTGGCCATCGCAGCCGGGGCGGCGATGATGATTTCAGGGCCAATTTTGACCGCTTCGGCGGCCCAGGACCGGACCAGAGCCATCTGCGCGGCCTTGGTTGCGCCGTAAGCGCCGAAAAACTTCTGCCCGCTGCGCGCATCATCAAAGAACATCGCGGCGCCCTGCCCGGCTTGCAGCAAAGGTTCAACCATCGGGATCAGCGTGCCCGTCGCGCGAACATTGGTGGCAATGGATTTATCCCAGTCTTTGACGTCAAGCGATCCCGCGGGGGTAAGCGGTGCGGCATGAACCGCCGCGTGAACCCACAGTTGCAACCCACCCCAGCGCTGATGGACCGACAGGCACAGGTGCCGCATCGCATCGTCGTTCGTGACATCCATCGGGGCCAAGGTCAGACCGCCCGCCCCGGGAAGTTTCAGCGCCTTGACCCCATCATCCAGCTCTTCAAGTCCCCCAACCGTGCGCGCGACGGCCACCACATGCCAGCCGCGGATTGCCAAAGCTTCGGCCATCGCCGCACCAAGACCGCGCGAGGCTCCGGTCACAAGGGCAATTTTTTGGGTCATCGGGCGGCTCCAAAGGCAAGAAAGCGGGAGGGCGCCCCCCCCAACGGTTGGTTGCAAAGGGGCAGCCCATCGCCCCCCGTGGGATATTTGACCCACATTGAAGGCGCAAGGGGCGGTTCAGGGTTTGAGGCCGTAACCTGCGGCAATTTCGGCGCGGCGGGCCGTCAGGATCGCTTCCAGAAGGGATTGTGGCAGCGGGGTGCTCGGGGTGAAAAGCACCCCCGATTTGGAGGTTTTGAACGGGCGGCAGTCCAAGATCGGGATCACGGAACCGGAATGAGGGTAAATGCCGAGGTGATTGGCAAAGGCGGCATAACCGATCACCATGCGGCCTTTTGGCCCCGGCGCGCGAAAACCGGGCATGGCATAGGACAGGCATTCTGGGTGGCCGGGAAGGAGGGCCATTAAGCGATCGCGCAGATCCTGCAAGGCGGCGCGTTGGTCGGGGCGGCAAGCGGCGATATAGGCGTCAACCTCTGCGCTCATGGCTCCCCCCTACTGCGCTGCCTTCATCTCGAACCCCTCGTCGATCTTGTCGGACGGGACCACGGGATAATCACCCGAAAAGCACGCATCGCAGTATTTTGGGGCATTGGCGTCGCGGCCCTTGGCCTCGCCCGCAGCGCGGTAAAGCCCGTCGAGCGAGATGAACTTCAAGCTGTCAACGCCGATCCATTGACGCATTTCTTCCTCGCTCATGGTCGCGGCGAGAAGTTTGGCGCGTTCGGGCGTGTCGACGCCGTAAAAGCAGGGCCAGGCGGTCGGGGGCGAGGCGATGCGAAAG